>JAVERW010000039.1:0-18013 GCA_034006915.1 Desulfuromonadaceae bacterium
GGAACACGTTACGTTCCTCCATGGCGTTGATATAGGTCATTGCCACAAGCAAAAACAAAAACAACTCTGCATATTCTACCAGGTTGTGCAGAATTGCACCGTGCGCATGGTCGGGCATGCCGGCAGCCTTATAACTGATGGCGACCAGTATCCAGATAATTCCAGCGGCCACCAGTACTGGCTTGCTTTTACGCAGATGGATCTGTTCTTCTAAGATAACCAGGCTATATGCTGCAACAAAAAAAATCAGCGCCATAATTCCCAAGGTAGAACCGGTCATGTTAATGATCTGGCTTCCACCCTCGCTGGCGACAGCGGGCAGAGCAAACAAGGTGAACAACAACGTCAACAGTATTTTCACAACTAACCCCCGTAAAATAGAAAACATAGTGCATCAACAGAAAAATAACCCTGAAAAGCTACGCTCACGCGCCTTCAGAGTTGGCAGATAAAAAATAATAACATTTAAAATCCAGAACTATTCCGGCTTACCCCACAAGAAGCACCCGAAAAATGCAGCAATCTGACGTACACTTCCACAATACAGAACGTTCATTCCCATTCTAGCTCAACTTGGTGTTCACCCACACCATTTTCCGACGTATTCTCTGGTTTGCCCGAACCAAATTTTACCTTAATATCACTGCTATGCGCTATGTGTCAATCAAGCAACTCTTACATGTGTTACTTTTTGTCTTTTGTGTACCTTAGCACTCAGGTACATTTCTTCATGAATAAAGCCAGAGTTTAACATTCTTGCCGAACCAGAGCTAGCAAGCTATAATTCAAAGCCTAACAGGTCGAGAATAGGACATTTTTACACATATGTAACTGAAACTATTCGTAGGAGATGGCGCCGATATGAAACAGGATGTTACTGCAGGAGCGGTACAATTCAATATAAAGCTTGGAGATATTGACACCAACATCAAAACCGCCGTTGCCGGATTGCGGCGCCTCGCCACCCAAGATGCCAAACTAGCGGTACTACCCGAAATGTGGAGCTGCGGTTATGACTATCGCAACCTGGCTCAACTGGCGCAGGAGACTCCGCGCATCCTCACCTTGCTTGAAAAACTTTCCACTGAACTGGGAATGGTCATTGTCGGCAGCCTGCCGGAAAAAGAGGGCGAGGCCATGTACAACACCCTATATGTTGCCGACAAAGGCAGCATTGTTGCCTGCTACCGCAAGCTGCACCTGTTTTCCACCATGGGTGAAGACCGCTTTTTAAGCCCCGGCGACCGGACCTGTGTAGTTACAACTTCGGTCGGCCGTTTAGGGCTGGCGATTTGCTATGACCTGCGTTTTCCCGAACTGTTCCGCAAAATGGCCCTTGAAGGGGCGGAAATCTTGTGCATCCCGGCCGAATGGCCCAAACCGCGCCAGGAACACTGGCGCACCCTGCTGCGTGCGCGCGCCATAGAAAACCAGATGTTTGTCGTCGCAGCCAACTGTTGTGGAATGCAGGGCAAGTTGGATTTCTTCGGCATGAGTATGCTGATCTCCGCACGCGGTGATGTCTTAGCCGAAGCGGGTGAAACCAATACCGAACTGGTTGCAATTTTCTCGTACGAGGAGATGGTAAAATACCGCTCTCAGATTCGCTGCTTTCAAGATCGACGTCCCGAAATTTATGGCACCCTGCCCTAGCTTGCGAGGTAAGGTCAATTCATAAATTGCCCATACATACAAGCACGAAGGGAATAAGGTACTGAGACAACTTATCTTCGCTCCTTCGCTGACCTCCTCGCCTCATTGCGTAACCGGACGCGCCGAAGCGCGCAATGAGGCAGGTATTTCTTCCAGTCGTTGGGCAAACTGAATATTCTGCTGCGCATCTATGTAAATATAGCGCAGCACCGCATCTTCTGCGGGGGCAGTTTTGGCTTGCGTCCCTTTCTTCAACACCTCGCGCGCTATCTCACGTTCCACCAGTGCATCCATGGATGCAGCCTTCTTATCCACCACAGCAGGAGTGCTTTGCTCATGTTGGGGCGGCGCTTCCGCTGGTGGTTGCACCTGTGGCAAACCAAACAGACGCTGTCTGAAATCAGCGTGAAATTTCTGTATATCGCGCACAAAGGGCTGCTTAAACCCACGGTAATGTAAAAAAACCTGGTCCACCACCACAAGCAGTAGGATAAAAATTCCCAGCCACAAAAATCCGAAAACCAAACGCTTCATCGCTATCCGTCCACCTTGTTAAAACCCTGCCAAAATTCCTGCTAACGCACTCTGACTTTGAACCAAGTTCGCATCGCAAACACAAAAAAGTTTTATCTACCGCCAAAACAGGCATGGAGTAGTGGTGTTTTTTACCCCCCATGTAATAACCCACGCAAGCTGCTTACTTCATCCGTCTGAATATCTCTGTGCACCCTTTACCATCAAAAAATATTTGTTAGCATTGATACTTAAAAACAGCAACGAATCTCACAGTACTACTATATATACAAGCACAACGGAGACAGAGATGAAAAATATTTTCAAGGAAATTATTGAGGCAACCGACCCGCATAAATCTGGAGCAGCTCTACAGGTACACTTCTGGGACGGCGACAATATCCGCATCGGGCAGCAACCGGCGCAAGCGAAGCTAGAATTCAGATCCCCTACGGCACTAAGACGTGTCCTACAGGAAGGCTCACTGGGTTTTGGCGAGGAATACATGCTTGGCAATATCGAGATTGAAGGGGATATGCAGCATCTCATACGCGTGGGGTTAAATTCCAGCCTCGATACCCCGCAGTTGCCGCTACAGACCAAGATGGCCGTCGCTCTGCTGCGATTACAGACCAATAATACAAAATCTCGTGCAGCCATCAACATTCAGCGCCATTACGATCTTGGCAACGATTTTTATCGCCTCTGGCTTGACTCCAGCATGACCTATTCCTGCGCCTACTTCAGAAACGATAGGCGCAATCTGGAACAAGCGCAGTCAGATAAATACGAGCACATCTGCCGCAAACTTCGCCTTAAGCAAGGGGAGAGTCTGGTGGATATCGGTTGCGGCTGGGGTGGAATGCTCATTTATGCGGCTAAGCACTATGGAATCAGCGGGGTTGGCTGCACCCTGTCACAGCAGCAGTACGAATACGCCTGTGCCCGCATAAAAGAAGAAAATCTGACGGGGCAAATCAACATCCGCCTGGAAGATTATCGCGATCTGCGCGGGCAGTTCGACAAGTTTGTATCTATCGGCATGTTTGAACACGTGGGGAAAAAATATCACACCACATTTATGCAAAAGGTCAGGGGATTGCTTAAACCCGGAGGTTTCGGGGTGCTGCACTGCATCACCAAAGACGCACCCGAAAAATGCGACCCCTGGATAAATAAATATATTTTCCCTGGTGGGGAGATCCCGGCCGTCAACGAAGTGGTGCGTTTATTGGGAAACGGTGCGTTCATCCTTGAAGATATGGAGAACCTCCGGCGTCACTACGCTATTACCCTGTGCGAGTGGACCAAACGCTACGAACAAGTCGCAGCTACAATTGAAGCCACCTTCGGCCCACATTTTGCGCGCATGTGGCGCACCTACCTGAACTTTTCCGAAGCCGCGTTTTGTTGCGGTAAACTCCACCTGCACCAGTTTCTATTTTCGTGCGGAACCGACCATTCGTACCCACTGACGCGTGAACACGTGTACGGGAGTGACGCCGGCCATGTGTAACCGCCTGGGGCGGGCTCAGATAAAGATACCGCCACAATAATGTGGCGGTATCTATGGGGCTTGGATCTCTAGCGAGTCTATCTAAAATCTTGCCAGTGAAAGGTTAGAATATTTCGCGCCAGTAATGCACGCGGGTGAACGGCAGGCCACCCATCGTTACATCGTTATTATAAGTTCCCCGCCCGAACGATTGTAACCCTTTTGAGGTTTTTATATAGAGGTGTTCATCCTCGACCACCGGCCCTGTATAAACATCACCCACCTCTATGCCAGCCTCTCCTTCACTATCATTAATTACAGACTGTCCACCATAAGTAAAACCATAGAGACGACCTTCGTTTGGCCCTTCGCACGGATCTTCGGTCTCCCCAGTGGCAGTGCCGAAATAAATATTCCCGGCAGCAGCGAACGCTGAGGCGAAAATTCGGTGGCCCGCAGGCAACTCAAGAAACCAATCAAGAGAAACCTCACTGGCATCGGCTGAGCTTGGTGAGCCCTTGTCGTTGTAGGCAAAAAATTGATAAGTAGTATTTCCTGTATCGATCCCTTCGTCGTAGTACGGACTATCGCCGGTACCGAAGAAAATACGCACATTGTAATCAAGGGTACCATCGCTGTTCAACCCGTTGTCCACCACCACAGAGGGTGAAGCGTAAACAGGGTGGTATCTTTGGTCCTCAGGTACGGTTATATCATCTATTCCATCGCCATCAGAATCGTAAGCGAAGTCTGTGTTGATATGCACCACCTCAATAGATCCCTTGATGCTGTCTGGGCTATCTGGCAAAACTATTTTATACAGATAGCCTTTATCCGTCGCGATATAAGCGCGGTCGATATAGCCATTGCCGTTGCTGTCAACAATGGCGGGTTGTCCTGAAGGAACACCGCCCGCGTTGCCCGCGTCTCCGTCTCCTTCGGCATCAAGAACTACCTTTTCGAGCAATTCCCCGGTTTCGATATCAATGATATACACCGCCGGATAAACGGAGCTGTCGTAATTACGCCCTGAGACAAAGAATGCTGCCCATTTAGTGGCGTCTTCATTCACATCGTAAATGCGCCCCAGTGCTGAGACGGCAGGCGATGAGCGGCTACGAAACAACTCCGGCTCGGCATATTCCCACATAAAAGCGGGAGAGACTGGATTGGTTACATCTAGGCAGAATACCGAATCGCCACCATTACCCTCGGCGACCAGAGCCACGGTTTTCCAGGTTTTAGTACCATCATTGTTTGCGTCAATGTAGACATCCGCGATCGCAGTCGATGCATCGACATAGGCACGATCTTCCCCTTTGAGGTAGTTATTCTTCAGGCGGGGCATCAAGTTCGCGGGGATAAAAGCCCAGAGTTCTTTACCGGTGCCGTAGTCCGGTGCTTTATTGCCACTATTGATAGTCTGCCACCCAAAATAAGGTGGATCGGTAGCGGCCAAACTTGAGAGATAGTCGGTCCACCAGCTTTTAACGGTGGTATCCTCGCTCCAAGCGAAGTAGCCGCGTTTTTCCTTGACGAAGACAGTATCAAGGTTGTCACCCCAGCGGAAGTTACCCGCATCAAATGCGTGGAGCATGCCATCGCGGGCACCAACCAGAATAACGGATTTTCGTTCACTATGGTCTTGGCGAAAATTATCGTAGGCTTCGCGTTCTTCGGTAGTAATATCGGTACCATAATACCAACTGGACATGCCCGGCGCCGTAATCAGAGCTGGGGCCGAGTGATCAATGGGACCAAGCAACCATTCGCGCTTGGTGGTTCCATTGCTCATTTCATAACCTCTAACCCATTGGACAAGACGGTCCCCATCGCTTTCGGTGAATTTGTCATCCGCGTCGAAATCGTACCGGTAACCATTAGGATGAACATACGTGTCATCCAGCGCCAGGTGAACATTGGAGATATTAACGGTCGAGAATGACTTTAAATCTGTCCCCGTAGTGTAGGTGCTGTAGGAACACTTAATAGCTGCCCCATTGGGCGGTGGGGTGTTGAAGGTAATGGTGTAGGTGCCGGTAAAACGGTTGATGGTACCACGACCGCCCAACGAACCCCTCAGCTCGTTGACAAACACATCCGTAAAAGTTTCACGCCCGTCGGTTATTTTTACTGTAGTTGCCAGAACAGGGGCATTACTCAAGGTACCACTATAGGTTGATGTGGTCCCGTTACCTGTGGGCAAGCTGACGCTGCGAGAGGTAACACTCAAGGCGGGAAAGTAGATGTTGCGGTCAGCGGGGCTCATGGAGCTCAACTTGGCACCGGCATCCCAAAGCTCAACATCGTCTGTCTGGTCGGGATTACTTGGATCGTAGGTGCGCATGGCGCGCAGGTGCCCGCGCAGACTTTTGTCCGTCCAGTCTACCGCCGGAGTCTCGTAGCTGCCATCGTAGAGAACATTGGTCTGGGTTATTGGGGTAGCGCGTGAAACTTCACCATTAGTGGCAACGTTGCCGGTTAACTCCACGTCAAGAATACGCGGTTGACAGGCTTCTTCCTGGCTGGTCAGTACCCCCTTCCAAATAAGTCGATTTCCGGAGAGATCCTGACCGGAAAAATCAACCCGCGCAATACGGCGGGTGAATCGTGGTGACCCAGGGGACCAGTCTGTTACGGCGCTACCTAGGGTTTTTGTCGTGCCAGAGAGGGTATATTCATACACGCTATCCCAGCGCTGAACCTCAACCCAGTTGTTGCCGTTATCGATAGAAACTGAATACGTGATGTCGGACGTTCCCTCGCAAGGCATGTCGTCCCACACCTCGATTTCGACCGCAGTATAGTAGGCATTGCTTTCAACCGGTTGGATGGCCTGCGAAGCCTTCAGCTCTGCCACTCCGCCGGTTTTGCGCTCAATATGGAAAATCAAATCATTGTGATCCGTATCGCCGCCGCGATACAAGTCTTCCCAACCGAGAATCCATTCATTGGGCTTGTTTCCCGGAGCTCCAACCATTACATGGGGGAATTTTTTTCCCGGAACAATCTCAAGTGTTGACTTATCATTATACCCAAATTCTAAATCAAAATTGGCAACAAGGCGGTCAAGGGCTGCTTGTGGCATCCAGTTACTTTCAACCTTGCAAGTTCCTTCGCTCGCTAATGGCCTTCCTAGATAATAAGTTTTGGTAAAAGCAACACCCTTATCGCAATCGCCAGCATAAGTATCTGGGTTCCATGCGGTTTGGGTGTAATAGGTGTATCCTTGGTCATCAACCTTGAGATAAAAAGCAATCTCCGTACCCGCGGCGATAGTTCCAAGAGATACACGGTTATCATTAAAGTCTACCTTGCCGTCGCCATTTATATCGCCGAGACCATCCAATATGCCGTCGTTATTATTGTCATTGATGTTTTGATAAAGCTCGGTAGCGGCGCCCTTGCTCCCATCCGCATTAACCAGCAACCAGCCGAAATCGGTTTTGGTAAAACCTGCCCCCTCATACAAAAAATTGACCGCAACTTCCTGCTCATACGGAATTATGATTTTTTCGGGATTGATAGCATCATTTCCAGTTTGCAACTCCAAATACCCATCCGCTGTGATATTGACATTGTTTAAGTCGAAATGGGTGGCAGCAAAACCTGTGTCATAGGATGTGTTGGTTGTGGTTCCACACCCAGGAATTATATTGCTGAAGCCTCCGTCATCACCACCGGGATCAACCGGATCAACCGGATCAACCGGATCAACCGGATCAACCGGATCAACCGGATCAACCGGATCAACCGAGTCCATCACAAAGGTAGCAGTCAGGGTACGTTCCTTGTTCTGCATCTTTCCAGTCGTCGATGAACTGGATGTATCCATATCTTGCAGTGTTCCACTCCAATGGCTAAAAGTATAGCCATTAGATGGTGTTGCTTTGAGTGACAGAGTCGCATTATGGCTTGGCCAAAGGGTTTGAGCGCTGGTGTAATCGGTACCATCAATGCTGACGGTACCTTCGCCTTCTATGGTAAGGGTAAGTTGCTGGGTTTTGTCTGCAAAAGCAGGTGCACTCAAAATCAGAAAAAACAACGTCATAAAACTTAGAAGACGAGCGATTTTTTTCATAAAATCCTCCATTTACTTAATCTGGCTGCTGAAATCGCCCATGGGATTTACATCATTGGCATTGTAGTTTTTACCACTGCCGCCGCCTTCCTGCGCACCATAACCGCTGAGGGCTTCTCCGTCCGACGCCCCACCAGCGAGGGTGACTTCAACCGCAGCAAACGCACCATTGGGCCCCTCAGCTTCGGCGCGCATAAAGATGATACCGTCTTTATCCTCTAAGTACGTACCACCATCGTTGTTGTTCCAGACGCGCACGTTATATAGATAGCGACTACCCATGTCCCCATCGACGATCCATTCAGCACCTCCGGCATAATTTGCCGCCGAAGCGCTGGCAAGGGCAAAATCCCAGTTCGGATCCTGCCCAGCAGCCATTCGAGCGGCATTTTTTTCCACAAAGATATTTTTAAAGTTACGCCGCAGGTGCTCAATGCCACCTTCTGCGGCATAAAAAGCCTCTGCATGGGTTCTCTCGGTGCTGGCGATCATGGTTTCCAACATAGAGGTATTAGTCGCTGCCAGCCCCAGAACTGTCAACAGCGTTAGAATGATCAGGGCGGTGATGAGCGCACTGCCGTTTTCGTTGTTTGTGTTGTACATAAAAACCCCCATAAATCAATTCAAGCCGAAATTGCGCACTTTAACCGTGAAGGTCACGAGACGGCGGCGAAAGCGATCGCTCGGGCCGGCGGCATGATCTTCTAGCTCTGGTCGATTACCGCTAAAACCGCGGTGTTCGTGGGCAGTACGGGCAAGGATAGAAACGGTCGCAAGCCGCACCTGCATTTTTTCGATATCGGACAGATCGGCATCATTGATCCATTTATCCACATTCCCATCATCATTGGTGTCGAGCCCAAACGTAGCTTGCAAATCCTCAACATGCTCGACAATCAATTCGCGCTTATTATTTGAACTGTCGCGATAAAGACAGGGCACCCCGGCGTCATTGTCGAATATATAGTACGTTGCTCTATAGGCTTCTTTTTGGTTAAAAAAACTTATGCTGCTCCCCGCAGGGAAGGTGTTAATTGTTTTGTTAAAGAGTGCATCTTCTTCTACGTTGCCATCGCCGTCAACCAAACCTAAAAACTGGTAAAGCTCCTCATTACTAGGAGAAGGAATTTGAGCGTAGCCAACATTTGTACCGGTTTGTAATTTTCCACTGCTCTGACTTACTCCTGTAGTAATGAGAATGGCTGATTGACTTAAGTCAGGTGAAGTAATAACAAAGGGCATGTAATATTGCGTAGCTGTATATTTCGTCCCGTTGCAATAGCAATCTTGTTCCCACGCATCGTTTTGCGGTACGTTAAAATTAGCGATATTTGCAACTGCGGCAGTCGGTGGCATATCCCCGAGCAAAGTCAGCATCGGTAGATCACTGCACGAATTTTCGCCAGGAGGGGGATCGCCACAGCCAGAACCGGAATCTGCATAATAAACGATGGTTATGCGGTCTGTTCCTGGGTTCGCTGCTGTGGAGTTATTATCGAACTCCAAGGGCAATATGATTTCGCCGTTAGGGTCGGACATACTCATAACCCCTGAACCTGCCATGCGTAGATCGCGCTGGATGAACATTTTTGCCACGCGCGCATTCTGTTGCATTGCGGCTACTTCATCCTGAATGACGTAGGCTTCTTGGCTGGAATTAAAGATTTTAAAAATAGAGGCAAGAACGACCCCTGAGATCGCCATAACGACTAAAAGTTCAATTAAGGTAAATCCGCGTTTATTATTCATGTTCAACCCTCGTTGGCAACAATGGTGCGCAATTCGACCTTACGCGCAATGCTGCGGCTTACCCAGTTAACGGTAACAGTAATTCGCTTCAGATCATCCATCGGCGTGTCATCTTCCACTAATGTGCTTCGGGTGTAGATGCTATCATGCACTTTGGCTTCCACCTTGGGGTTGGGGTTATACACAATTTCGGTATACTTCATGTTGCGAATCTGTTCTATTTGTTCCTCGGCAAGTGCCGTAGCCTGGGAAATGGTATTGGCGTGCTCGTTGCCTTTAATCGAGGAAACCTGCAGCCCGGCCAAAGCCAGCAGGCCAACTGCGAGGATAGTCACCGCAACGAGTAGTTCAATCAGGGTAAAGCCATTTTGATCGATTTTTGGTTTCATAACGTTTGCTCCCACCGCTTTTTATTCCTTCCAATCGTCACCGTAATTAAACCAGGTCTTTACGCGCCCTGTGGTCGAAAGAGAACTGATAGCAAAGGTTTCTCCACTTGGGACAGATAAGTAGACTGTGCCAGATTTGCTCGTTCCGTTTGGGTTAAACACGACCCGATTTGCTGTAAAGCTGACTCCATTTGGAGGGGTCACCCAACTGCCATCGGGAACACCCTGTTGGGTACCAAATTGCACCGCATTACTGAGTGCAACCGTTCTATAAAGAGTTTTTTCAGCAGGTAACCACTCAATTTTCGCACCACGTGTTCCTTTTTCTTGACTAAAAATCTGGTAGCGTCGGTTATCTGGGTCGAATTCAATCGCCCACGAGAGCGTGTCGCGAATAGCATTAACACGAGCCAGTTGCATGTGGGAAACCAAGTCACGCGCATCACTTTTTAAGCGCGTCCTCGGACCGCGGTTACCAATAGTGGTAACGACAATGGTCATGAGGATGCCAAGAATTGCCGTCACAACAATAACCTCAATCAACGTGAAGCCAGCTTGGCGGCTCTGGCCAGATTGTATTCGCTCAACATTCATCCTTTATCTACTCCTTTTTCGCATCAATTTATCGGCGGACCGATACTCCCTACACATATACCCTTGAAAGATACGTGCCAAACTGTCCTCGTAGCACAAACTCACTGCAATCGTCCCATATCCTCTACATAATCATAGGTATTCACGCTTTGGGCAGAAATCACACTTAATGATAGATTTGCGCATTATTTGCACGCTAAACACAATAACCATGCAAATTTTGCATCCATACCCTCAAACGTTCACCTGCCTTTACCAGGGTTTCTGGAAGCATAGTGCCTTTTGGCATAAACATGATACATTCAGGCTTATATTCTGACTAACATAAGCCCCAACAAATAGCGCCAATACATCGTAATCTGTGTTTATGCTGTTCGCACCGAAGCTACTGGAGCTTATTAGGTGCTTGCTATGTAACCATGTCAATATCCACGGAGGTAATGATGAAGACCAAGGAACGAGCGAAGAGGCGGCGTATATCGCAACAGAGACTTATCCCTGTTACGGTATTAGCGTTGCTATGGCTTGGGGTTTCTCCATCCATGGCCCAAAACGCACCTTTAAGCCCAGAAACTCAGACATGTATCGGGTGTCATCGCATGGCTACACCTGGTATTGTGGGAGAGTGGGAGAAGAGCCAGCATGCGCGGATGACCCCCGCACAGTCCCTGCAACTTTCCAAAATGGAACGGCGCATGTCTGCCACGGATGTGGCTGAGAACTTGCGTGACTACGCTGTGGGTTGCGCCGAATGCCATACCATGAACACCGAATTTCACCCTGAAGATAGTTTTGCTCACAATGGCTTTACCATGCATACGGTGGTTAGTCCCTCGGACTGCAACACCTGCCATCCCACCGAAACCGCTGAGTACCGTGACAACATCATGGCTAAGGCATATGCCAATCTGATGCATAACAGCACCTACGCCTTGATGGTGGAGAACACCAACGGCTTAGCTGAGTTCAGCGGTACAGAGTTTCACCACATAAAAGCGGATGAAACCAGCAATGCCGATTCGTGTCTGGCGTGCCATGGTACCATTGTAAAGGTAAATGGAACTGAAACCCGCGACACCATGATGGGGCCGATGGAGTTTCCCACCTTGAGCAACTGGCCCAACGCCGGGGTAGGACGTATCAACCCAGACAATACCGAAGGCTCATGTGCGGCATGCCATACACGCCACCTGTTTTCCATCGAAATGGCGCGCCAGCCCTATACGTGCGCGCAGTGCCACAAAGGGCCGGATGTCCCGGCATACAAGGTGTATTCCGTCAGTGTGCATGGCAATATTCAAAAATCCATGGATAAAGAATGGGATTACAACGCGGTACCCTGGGTTGTGGGCAAGGATTTCACCGCTCCCACCTGCGCTGTATGCCACAGCAGTGAAATTGTGGATGAATCCGGTACAGTTATTGCCAAACGCACCCATCGCATGAACGACCGCTTGCCGTGGCGTATCTTTGGTCTGCCGTACGCGCATCCCCATCCAATTTCTGCAGACACCAGCAAGATCACCAATAAGGCCGGGCTAGGGTTGCCCACAGAGCTGAGCGGAGAGATAGTGTCTGAATATTTGATCAGCCCTGCAGAAATGGTAAAACGGCAACAGAACATGGAAAACGTGTGCGCGGCATGTCATACCCAGCAGTGGATTGACGGGCATTTCGCCCGCCTGCAGCGCTCCATCGAAACTTCAAACTTCATGACCCTTCAGGCCACCAAGGTGCTCAGCGCCGCGTGGCAGGAAGATTTGGCTCAGGGACTGCCCCAGGGCGCCAATCCGTTTGATGAGCCCATAGAAATCAAGTGGATCGAACAATGGTTGTTTTACGGAAACTCCGTGCGCTTTGCCACCGCCATGGGGGGAGCAGACTACGGTGTGTTTGCCGATGGCCGTTGGACCCAGAGCAAAAACCTGCGTGAAATGGCAGATTATCTGAAGTTTTTGCGCGCTACTAAAAATGCGCAAAACAACGATTGACCGCTACACATAAAACCTCGGGGGGCAAGAAAACTTGCCCCCCGCACTAAATCCCCGTCTTGCCCCTACATCTGCCTCCCTTAAACATCCAACTCGTATTGTTGAATTTTGTAGTGCAGCGCGCGCAGACTGATTTCAAGAATTCTTGCGGCTTGGGTGCGGTTACCCCTCGTTTGGTGCAAAGCGGCGCGGATGTGGTGGCACTCCAAAGCAGCGGTGGCGCGCTTCAGAGAGAGATCGCTGTCGAAAGAAGATAAGCCGTTTGGAGAAAAAACTTGGGTGGAAGGAATGCTAGACAGCGTTCCAATTTCTTGCAAAAGTTCAGCTGCCAGATCGACAGCCTCTATGGTATCCCCGGAGTGGAAAATCATAGCCTTTTCCAAGGTGTTCTTCAGTTCGCGCACATTTCCCGGCCAACTATGGCGGGTGAGAGCTTCAAGAGCTTCTGCACTGATAGCAGGAGGATTTTCATCGTTCTGGCGCGCAATTCGTTCGAGAAAATGGCGACTTAAGATGGGGATATCCCCAGGGCGCTGGCGCAACGCTGGAAGATGAAGCTCCACCACCGCAAGGCGATAAAATAGATCCTCACGGAACCGACCCTCGGCCACAGCCGCGTTCAGATCGGTGGCGGTCGCAGCTACGATGCGCACATCTACCGGTTGGGTGCGCGTGGAACCAACCGGGCGCACCTCTCGCTCTTGCAGCACCCGCAGGAACTTGGGCTGAAAATCCAGCGGCAGCTCTCCAATTTCATCCAGAAACAAGGTGCCACCGTCAGCGGCGGCAAACAATCCTGGGTGGGTTTTATCCGCCCCGGTAAATGCGCCGCGGGCATGACCGAACAATTCACTTTCTACCAGATTAGCGGCAATGGCGCTGCAGTTGAGCGCCACGAAAGGTGCCGCCGCACGCGGTCCCTGCTGATGCAGCGCTTTAGCAATCAGTTCCTTGCCGGTGCCACTCTCGCCCCGGATCAGCACCGCAGAACGCACCTGCGCCAGAGTTTTTACCTGCTTCAGCAGGGCCCGCATAGAAGGATCGGTGTGGATAATGGGTCTGGAGGTGGACGCCGCCAAGCGCTTGCGCAGATGGATATTTTCTGTGCGTAGCCGCCTGTGTTCCAACCCCTTTTTAACCGCCAGCAAGATTTCATCCGGTTTGAACGGTTTGGAAATATAGTCAAACGCCCCTTGTTTCATACACGCAATGGCGCTGTCGATGGTGCCGTAGGCGCTCATCATGATGATGCACAACTCGGGGCAGGATTTAAGAGCGCGGTGCAAAAACTCCATACCGTCGGCACCCGGCATGCGCACATCGCAAACAGCTAGAGCATATGTGCTTTCCGTCAGCATGCTCAGTGCTGTGGGGGTATCCGCACTCGCATCCACAGCATAGCCAGCGGTGCTTAGGATAGTATGCAGCACATGCCTGAGCGCGGGCTCGTCGTCGATAACTAGTATTTTAGTTCTGTCTGCCATCAAACACCCCTTCTGCAGCGCTTTGTATCCTAACGCACCTTAAACCTGGGCACGGCGTAATATTACCTTGAAACAACTACCCTGCCCCGGAGTACTTGTAAGCACAATGTCGCCACCGCTCTGACTGAGCTGTTGATAACACACATACAACCCGAGACCACGCCCGCTCGGTTTACCGGCGCTGAAAAACGGATCAAATACCGCCTGCTGCTGCACTTGGGTCATGCCGTGACCATTATCTTTTATGCAGATCTCCACCGCTATATCACCCCTGGAGGCAATTATTTCAAAGGTATCCTCTGCCGTAGTCGCGTCTCGGGCATTCAGGAGTAGATTGACCAAAATTTGCTGTAGATGATGCGCTGGAATGCAGCAGGATGGCAGTTCGGCAGGCAGATGAAGCTTTACGTTGCGCTGCTTAAACACCCCTTGATGCTCAAGCAAATCACACGTCTGTTGGATAACCTCCAGCGGATCACACTTGTGGCAGTCCTCGTCTGCTGCAGACATTTGCTCTGCACTGGCGTAATCGAGCATATCGCGGATGATGTGGTCAATACGACCGGCCTCGACCTCCGCACGTTGGAGCAAGTCAGCTTGCGCGTCAGCGGTGCTTTGTTTGCGCGCCAGATCCAGGTAGGCCAGTACTGCGCTGAGGGGGTTGCCTATTTCATGTGCCATCCCCGAAGCCAGATGTCCCACTGAAGCCATGCGCGCTGTCTGCATCAGGCTCAGACGCGTGGCCTGAAGCTCTTGATTCTTATCGCGCAGCGCCTTTAGCTGGTGCTGTTGCTTCGCCTGATTTAGCTCTAAGATTGCGGCCATCTGGTTGAAACTGCGCCCTAGAGTTGCAATCTCGCGTGGCCCAGCAGGCACGACCCTAGCCTCTTCATGCCCATGCATCAAGGCCTCGGTCACCGCGGTCAGCTCTTCCACCGGAACAATCACGGCCCGGCGCAGAAGGTGCACTGCGGTCATCACCAAAACCAGGCCGTAGCCCAGACAAATCCACAAAGCCAGGCGCAGCTGCTCGAAAGTACGGATTCTTATCTGTTCCAAAGAGAAAGAAAGGTACAGCGCCTGGCGCCCGGTGTCGGAGATACGCAGCTTCAACGCGACCTGCAATTCAGCCCTATCCTCTGCGTCAAACTGGAGCCAGGAGGAGGGATAACTTACTTCCAGAACAGGCTCTGACCCAAGCAGGGCGCGGCGCAGCATTTGGCGCGCCTGCGCCTGCGCAGATAGGGTCACGGGCCAACTGCCCGCACTAAGGCGCAGCGAGTCCGTGCCAAGCAGGGCGCTGTGCAGGTCCATTTCATGCGCAAAGATCTGCAGCAACTGAGCACGGTCGGCATCGCTATGCAGTTGTGCCATAGCATGTCCTAACATGCGCGATTGGCTCACATAAAAACCGACCTGCTCCGACAGGCGTTCATTCTCCCCTAGACGGATCAGCAGCATGGTGACAAACACTAGCGCCGCCCCCACCAGTAAAGCGGTAGCAATGATGCTTTCGGTACGCAAACTACTGCGGCGCGTCCTGTTCATCCGCAGTGTCCGGCGTCTGCAAGGCTGGTGTAACTGTCATGTCCGATAATGATGTGATCTAACACGCGGATGCCAAGAAGCTCGCCGCCTTCGCTCAAGCGCTTGGTAATATTGATATCTTCTCGACTAGGGGTGGGGTCACCGGAGGGATGATTGTGCAGGAGGATAACCGCTGCAGCCGATTCTCGGATAACGCTGCTGAACACCTCGCGTGGGTGGACGATGCTGGCGGTCATGCTTCCTTCAGACACACGCAGATCACGGATGAGGCGATTTTTGGTGTCGAGCATCAACACCATGAATACCTCTTTGTTGTGGTGCAAAAAACGGTTACGATAGCGCCGAAAGACGGCGTCGGCACTGCAAAACTGCGCCCCCGGCATCAGGTGCTGGTCACTCAAACGCCGCGCCAGTTCAAAGACCGCCTGCAATTCCGCCGCTTTAGCCGGACCGACCCCGCGAAGGTGGCATAACTCTGTGGTAGTGGCACGCGCCAGACGTGGAAGATTATCGAATTCACTTAGGAGCAGGCGCGCCTGATCCACCGCGGTAGTTTTAGACCCGGCATCCCCGGTGCGCAGAATCAATGCCAGCAGCTCCGCATCACTTAAGGCTTCGGCCCCTCGGCTCAGGAGTTTTTCGCGTGGACGCTCCCCTTCGGGCCAATCCTTGATACGGCGCCAGCCTGCTCTGCCCTGCCCGCTGTCGTGCTTACTTTTTTGCACATATGCGTCAGCTTCAACGGGAGTACTGCTATCTATATAGGGCGCATCCGGTGCAGACATATTTAAATACTCCGCTACCCTTGTTTATCCCAATCCAGTTTTCATCTGGGCGAACAAAATAAACCCAAGCAAAATCACCCCCAGCCAACATGAAACAATGTCGGCAGTTTTACGCGGCGGATCCTGCGCCATTTCGGCGGTTTCTGCGCTGATACTCTCCTGAGGAACCCGCAGCAGTAGTGCGCTTATCATGGCAGGGAAGTTGGAGTAGGCGTTGGAGACAATCATAAAATCATCGTCGGTACACAATGTCACGAAGGCGCGTTTTTTCACCTGCACGGTTTCCACGGCAGTCATGTCCGCATAGCGGATGCACTTGCGCCGCAGTAATTTGCGGATACATACCTGTTCAGCTTCGATGTTGGTGCGGCGAAACAGACATTCCAGAAACAGCACCACCACCGGCAGGATAAGCACCCCGACAATTATCCGCTTCGCGACGGGTTCATTGAATATAAAACAGGTTATAAAAAGAGCTACGGTCTCAATACTCAGTAGGCCCAGGGGGACTAGGAATCCTTTGCGGATACGAAATGTCATGCGGTGCTCCTTAAAAGCGATTTTTGATGCGTATATTTAAATCAATCCGGCAATCCGTTCAGCTTTGGGGAAAAGCAGGTTTTTTAGTCAAACAGATGTTCCAATGCCTGCTGCACCGAGGTGATCCCAATAAGCTTTATCCCCGGTGGAGCATCGAGGCTTTTCCGGTTCCCCGCCGGGAGCAGACAGCGCTCGAAGCCTAAACGCGCAGCCTCCTGCACTCGCAACTGCGGGCGCGAAACCGCGCGAATCTCTCCGGCAAGACCGGCCTCACCAAACACAACGGTACGCGCGGGAATGCACTTATTCATGTGACTCGACGCTAGCGCCGCCATAATTGCCAGGTCTGCCGCGGGTTCATTGAGCTTGACCCCGCCAGCGACGTTGACAAAGATATCATGACTTGCGAGCGACAGCCCGACCTTTTTTTCCAGGATTGCCACCAATAGCGAGACGCGGTTGTGGTCGATCCCAATGGAGGTGCGGCGCGCGGTGCCGTAGGGAGCGCTAACCACCAGTGCCTGCAACTCCACCAGAATCGGCCGGCTCCCCTCCAGCGTCGGGAACACCACGCTGCCGGAGGCGTCTTCGGCACGCTCTGCCAGAAAAATCTCCGACGGATTAGAAACCTCGCGTAATCCCGTGTCGGCCATCTCAAATACCCCAATTTCGTTGGTAGAGCCGAAACGGTTCTTGACCGCGCGCAAAATCCGGTACGGATGGCTGGCATCACCCTCGAAGTACAGCACCGTATCCACCATGTGCTCAAGAACACGCGGCCCGGCAATACTTCCATCCTTGGTGACATGCCCGACAATAAAGGTTGGCACCCCACTGCTTTTGGCTACCTGCATCAACTGTCCTGCACATTCCCGTACCTGACTGACGCTGCCCGGAGCCGACTCCAGCGCGGCGGTAAAAATGGTCTGGATGGAGTCGACAACTAAAAGAGCTGGTTCGAGTTTTTTCACCTGACTGAATATCTGCTCTAGGGAGTTCTCCGCCAGCAGATAGAGCTCCGCAGCTTTAATCCCAAGGCGCTCAGCACGCAGTTTTACCTGTAACGCGGATTCCTCTGCGGTCACATATAAGACGCGCTGGGTGCGTGCTACAAGCCCCACCGCCTGCAGCAGCAGGGTGGACTTCCCGATGCCAGGATCGCCACCAATGAGGGTAAAGGCTCCGGGGATG
>JAVERW010000042.1:0-16593 GCA_034006915.1 Desulfuromonadaceae bacterium
GCCAATACCCAGATTGGGCGCGGTGAGCCCATCAGAGATACAGCGCGGGTGCTGTCACGCTATGTGGACGCAATCATGATCCGCACCTACGCGCAGGCCGATATAGAAGAACTGGCGCATTACGCCGATGTACCCGTTATAAACGCCTTGACTGATCTATACCACCCCTGTCAGGTGATGGCGGACCTGTTCACGGTTCTGGAACACAAAGGCTCGTATCGGGAGCAAACCTACTGCTGGATAGGTGATGGCAACAACATGGCGCATTCATGGATCAATGCCGCGGCGGTCTTCGGCTTCGAACTGCGCATCGCAACCCCGAAAGGCTACGAACCTGATAGCTCCGTGATGGAATGGGCCGCACAGCAAGGAGCGAATATCCTTTATACCAACGACCCCCTTGAAGCTGCCAGCAACGCCGATGTCCTCAACACGGATGTGTGGGCGAGCATGGGTCAGGAAGAGGAACAGGAACAACGGCGGCGCGATTTCGACGGGTTTCAGATTAATGCAGAAACCGTAGCAACAGCTGCGCCGCAAAGCCTGGTACTCCATTGTTTGCCTGCCCATCGCGGAGAAGAGATCACTGATGAGGTCATTGAAGGACCTCGCTCCGTGGTGTTCGACGAGGCAGAAAACCGCCTCCACGTGCAGAAGGCCATCATGGTCACCTTGATGCAGAACCCCAAATAAGGCAAAAAACTCAAAGCCAGATATAAAATGCGAAGGAGTAAACCGGCGTGCACTTGATATGCCCACACTGTAATTTTACCAAAGAGCTTGAAGATACCGCCGTTCCGACCGAACCGGCACAGGTCACCTGCCCTAGATGCGGCGGCTCCTTCCTCTTCAAGCCTAAGACGGATGAAGCCTTAAGTTTCAAGGCCCAGACACCCGAAGCAGCTTCTTACGAAACTCCAGCCTTGGCCACCGCGGCACAGGCCGAATTCACGCAGCACCTCAACGATGGCGGCGCGGCACCACCGGCCGGTTTCTGGATTAGGGTAGTAGCGGCCCTGCTGGATTCCATGATCTCAGCACTTCTGCAGTTTTCCATGGTATTCGCCCTAGGCGCCATCACCGAACTAAGCGGAACCAGCAATCTGCCGTCGGTGCAAATACTCACGATGTTGTTCGGCACCCTTGCTGGTGTATTCTACTACGTATTCTTCACTGGTTATTCGGGGCAAACCCCGGGTAAAATGTTGTTGCGCCTGAAGGTTGTACGCCTTGATGGTACCAAAGTAAGTTACGGACAGGCGCTTCTACGTGAAACTATCGGCAAATTCATCTCAGGTATCATACTTGGAATCGGCTATCTCATGGTCGCCCTGCGCGCAGACAAACGCGCTCTGCATGATCTCATAGCAGACACCAGGGTAATTCGAATTTAATGCGTATATGCACAAAGTGTCCTGCAGTGTCCAAGTGCCGATAGCGGCAGCTGCGGGTTTTAAGCTTAAACCAAGGAGAAAATAAGAATGGCAAAAAAAGGTGAGGTAAAAAAAGCGGTACTGGCATATTCCGGTGGACTCGACACCTCCATCATTCTTAAGTGGCTGGTAGAAGAATATGGCTGCGAGGTGATAGCCTTTGCCGCTGACTTAGGTCAGGGGGAAGAGCTCGATTTCATCCCCGAGAAGGCCAAAAAAACCGGCGCCAGCACTTGCTATGTTGAAGACTTGCGCGAGGAGTTCGCACGCGACTTCGTGTTCCCCATGTTCCGCGCCAACGCTATTTATGAGGGACGCTATTTTCTCGGTACCTCTATTGCCCGCCCCCTGATCGCTAAAAAACAGATGGAAATCGCCAAAGCCGAAGGGGCCGACGCCGTTTCCCACGGTGCGACCGGCAAAGGCAACGACCAAGTGCGTTTCGAGTTGTGCTACTACCACTTTGATCCCGCCGTAAAGGTTATCGCCCCATGGCGCGAATGGGATCTCAACAGCAGAAGCGCGCTCGAAGAATACGCACGCAAACACGATATTCCGATTCCTACGAGCAAAAAATTCCCTTGGAGCAGTGACCGCAACCTGCTACATATCTCCTTTGAAGGTGACATCCTAGAAGATCCTATGGCTGAAGCGCCAGAGCAGATGTATCAGATGACTGTGCGCCCAGAAGACGCCCCGGATGAACCAGAATACATAGAAATCGAGTTTGAGCTGGGCAACCCAGTGGCGGTCAATGGCGAACGTCTCTCACCTGCCAACCTGCTGGCTAAACTCAATGAATTCGGCTACAAACACGGCATTGGACGCGTTGATCTGATGGAAAACCGCTACGTGGGGATGAAAAGCCGCGGCGTGTACGAAACCCCAGGGGGCACTATCATGGAAGAAGCCCACCGTGCGGTTGAATCAATCACCATGGATCGCGAAGTTATGCATCTGCGCGACTCTCTGATGCCGCGCTATGCCGAGATGATCTACAATGGCTACTGGTTCGCCCCTGAGCGTGAGGCCATGCAGGCGCTGATCGACGACACCCAGAAGTGCGTCAACGGCGTGGCCCGCATTAAGCTCTACAAAGGGCACTGTCGCGTAGTGGGACGTGACTCCAAAACCGATTCACTCTTCAATCTTGACTATGCTACCTTTGAAGCGGACGATGTATACAATCAGGCCGACGCTGAAGGGTTTATCAAACTCAATGCCCTGCGCCTGCGGATCCGCAGCATAATGCGCAACAAATAAAAAACGCGCTATCGCTATATAAGGCTGCCCTGCCCCACTGCGGCGGCAGGGCAGCCTTTTTATATCCTTGGGTGATTCCAAACGGGAAGACAGGCGCCACGATATGGACGCTAGCATGCAAAAACATATCAAAACCTCCGTGGTTGCATGTATTATCGATGAGCACGAACGTATACTTCTCACCAAGCGCAACATTCCACCATTTTATGGTCAATGGGTAATGCCGGGGGGGAAAATTGACCATGGTGAATCCATCGTTACGGCCTTGATGCGCGAAGTGCTTGAAGAGGTGGGACTGAAGGTCAAAACGGGAACCTTGGTGGATATATATGAACATCTCTCGGTCGGTGAGCGTTGCGACCACTACATCATTCTGTACTATCGTGCCCTGCCCCTCACCAATACCATAACCATTAATCCAGGCGAGTTAAGTGAAGCGGTGTGGTTTGCAGGACATGAACTGCCCCACTTGGATATTCCGCCTGGGTCACGCTCGGTGCTGGCACAGTTATACCCACAACAGGAGTGGCCCAACCTCCAACCACCGGGGGAGAATGCAGACTTGGAAATATCGGGGTAATTCACAAAATTACCCCTTTTAGCGAGCCCGTCTCACTTAGATAGGTACTTATGTTGAAAATTGTCGAAAAGAAGGTGATGCTGGAATTCCCACGCGACCACCACCTCCACTGCCTCCTGTGCCAGATCCCCAACCAGATCCGCATTAAAAATGAGGCTGACCCCGACGCTATATCTAAAAGCAAATGGGAACGAGTACACTCGGTTCTTAAGCTGGTAGCGCAAGGATCGGGAAATCTGGGTAAACTTCATTTTCTGGTTTTCCCTGAAACCGTGCTGCCAGCGGAATATTTCACCACCACCCTCGAATATATTGAGCGTAACTTCCGCAATAATACCGTCACCATGGTTGGACTGGAACATATGCGCCTGACCGACTTCTGTGCCCTTGTCGGGCGGTTCCGCGCCGACAACGCCGAATTACTTGAATCGATCCGCACCGACCGCCTCAGTGGCGACATCGACTGCCTTAATGTCAACAGCGCCGCCACCATTATCAAGGATGCCAACGGTGAAACACACGTGTATCTGCAAGCCAAAAGCCATCCCTTCGCCCTTGAAGAGAAGATGGACGCTAACCACGACCTATATCACGGCAAGGTTTTTCCTCTGTGGCGTAGTGAGCCCAATGCCTTCAATTTCATGGCGCTGATCTGCTTTGACTACATCTATCGCACCCTGCTGCGCTCTAATATCACCCAAGTAATTGATCACGCCAACGAAATGTATTTTTCATCACGTCAGCAACTCGATCTACTGTTGGTGCTCGAATGTAATCCGAAACCTGAACACAACACCTTCCGCGATGTGATTCATGGCTTTTACGGTGAACTGCTCGAAGCATCCCCCGGTGTGCGCGAAACCATCACGGTATTCTGTAACACTACCAAACTTATTGATCCACCTGCAGACGTAAGAGAAGATGACACCTTTGGGTATTCGTCGGTTGTAATCAGCTATCACAAACAGGTACACCATACTGAGCTGGCGGAGTTTTCCACCGATGACTTTGGCGGTCTACCCATAAGTCGCCTGCGCTTCGGGCCTGAAAACCGCCTGTATTACTTTAACCTCCCCGTGTTCTACGAGTTTGACCCGCGCTCCACCAGGATGCCGCTCAAGGTCCACCGGGTCTATAAAAACACTGAGTCTGGTGGGTGGGAAAATATCTCCACCAGCGATAATTCCTCCCATCTGGGCGAGCACTGTTAGTCAAGGAGATACGCACTATGAGTAAGAAACTCTGGGGGGGACGTTTTACCCAGCCAACAGATAAATTTGTGGAAGAATTCACCGCCTCCATCGGCTTTGAACAACGCCTCTATCCCTACGACATCCAAGGTTCCAAAGCGCATGCGCAGATGCTGGCGCGCCAAGGGATCATCACTCCGGCGGAAGCGGAGCAGATTTGCACGGGTCTGGATCAAATCCAGGTGGATATCGAGCAGGGGCGGCTTGAATTTTCCGTCGCGCTTGAAGATATTCACATGAATATCGAGGCGCGCCTGATCGAGCGCATCGGCAGTGTCGGCGGGAAGCTCCACACTGGACGCTCTCGTAATGACCAGGTGGCCGTGGACATCCGCCTCTATCTGCGCGATGAACTCGGCGCCATAATCGCCTATCTCGAAGCCCTTAAGGATTCACTGCTCACACAGGCCGAGCAGAACCTGGATACCATTATGCCGGGGTATACCCATCTACAAACGGCCCAACCAGTTCTGTTTGCCCATCATATGCTGGCTTATTACGAGATGTTTACCCGTGATACCAGCCGCATGCGCGACTGTCTGCAGCGCATGAATGTCATGCCTCTTGGCGCTGGGGCGCTGGCCGGCACCACTTTCCCCATTGATCGGGAATGGGTCGCACAGCAGCTCGGCTTTGACGGTGTAACACGCAACAGCCTTGACTCCGTGTCAGACCGCGATTTTGCCATTGAATTCTGCGCCGGAGCGGCTACCCTCATGATGCACCTCTCGCGTTTGAGTGAAGAATTGGTCCTCTGGTCCAGCGCCGATTTCAACTTTATTGAGCTCAGCGATTCCTTCTGCACTGGCAGCTCCATCATGCCGCAGAAGAAAAATCCAGACGTGCCAGAACTGGTGCGGGGGAAAAGCGGGCGGGTCTACGGCAACCTGATCTGCCTGCTGACCCTGATGAAGTCGCTGCCGCTGGCCTACAACAAAGATATGCAAGAAGACAAAGAACCTCTGTTTGACAGCATCGATACGGTCAAGGGCAGTCTGAAGATCTTCGCTGCCATGATCGCTGAGATGAGAATCAAGACGGATAACATGCGTATTGCTGCCGCGCGTGGATTTTCCACCGCTACCGATATCGCCGACTACTGCGTGCGCAAAGGGCTGCCATTTCGCCAGGCGCATGAGGTGGTGGGCAAAACTGTGCGCTACTGTATCGAACAGGGAAAGGATATCCCCGAGCTAAGTCTGGAGGAATTCCGCCAGTTTAGCGCTCTGATTGATGCGGACATCTATGATTATGTCACCCTCGACGCTTCAGTAAATGCGCGTACCGCAACTGGGGGTACCGCACGCTGTGCTGTTGAGCGTGAAATAGCTCTGGCGCGCCAGGCACAAAACAAGGGTTAAATCCAGTATGCACTCATTCAGTTTTCCAAGTAAAATCAGCAGCGCGCGCAGAACTAGCGGCGCGCCCATAATTTGTAGCGCACTTGTGTCTGCCCTGCTCCTTGTACTTATTCTGAGCGGGTGCGGCAAAAAGGGACCTGTCATGCCACTAGAGGCGCGCCTGCCTGTGGCTCCATCCCAGGTAACCCTGAGTCAGCGCGGTGAATCTTTGCTGCTCGGGTGGGATATCCCCAAAACCAACCAAGATGGTTCGGAACTGACCGAACTTAAGCGTTTTGATATTTATCGCATTGACTATGAGCCTGAACTCGGCTGCCCTGAATGCCGTAATCCCACCTATCTGCTGCAACAGATTGATGCGGACTACTACCGAAGTACTAGTCAAGACAACCAGCGCATCTACATGTGGGATCACTTTGTTGAACCCGGTAGCGGCTACCGCTACCGCATCATACCCATAAATCGCAAGGATCAGGCGGGAGACGCGGCCACCATTCACCGTCCCTGCTTTTCAGCTCCGCTCCCCCCAGAAAACCTTCGTGTGGAGACAGCTGACCGCCAAGTAACTCTGCGCTGGGATGCAGCTGCACAGTTGGTGGACAATACGGCACAATCCACGGTAATCGGGTATAACATCTACCGCTGCAATGCAGGGGAATATTTCGGTCCCCGCCCGCTGAACCGTGAACCACATAAAACCACCACATACGCAGATATGAATCTGGACAATGGGCGCGCCTACAGGTATACCCTGCGCACAGTGGCACAACACGGAGAATTCGTGCTGGAAAGTGAAGCCATCCCTGCAGTTATTGCAACCCCTGCAGCTCCGCTTTAAATACAAAGCGTCTTATCTCAGCGTAAAATAAGCCCTTTTGACAACTGTGGAAGACTGTGTTATCAAATTAAAACACTAGTTTATTTTACACGCTCCATGCGGGGTAAAAGCAACGGCAATGAAGAGACCAACCTGAGGATAGAACATATAATAAAAAGAGGAGAATCCTATGTTTAGAGGCTCAATGGTCGCCATCGTGACCCCTATGAACAACGATGGAAGCGTGAATGAAGACAAATTTCGCGAACTGGTCGAGTTTCAGATCGAAAACGGTACCGACGCCATAATACCCTGTGGCACCACCGGCGAATCAGCCACCCTCAACTACGCCGAGCACGACTTGGTGGTTAAGGCATGTATCGAGCAGGTCAAAGGGCGCGTTCCGGTTATTGCCGGTACCGGCTCCAACTCTACCGCCGAAGCCATCCAAATAAGCCGTCACGCCAAAGAGCTTGGTGCTGATGCCCTACTCCTGGTGAGCCCGTACTACAACAAGCCCTCGCAGGAGGGAATTTACCAGCACTACAAAGCGATAGCCGCGGCGGTGGCCTTGCCGCAGGTGCTCTATAACGTCCCTGGACGCACCAGTATGAACATTCAGGCTGAGACTACCATCCGCCTTGCCGAGATTGATAATATTGTCGCCATCAAAGAGGCCTCAGGTGACGTAACCCAGGCAGGCACCATCATCAGCAAGGCTGGAGATAAAATCGCGGTTCTGGCTGGAGACGACTTCCTCACCCTGCCTCTGATGGCGGTGGGAGCCAAAGGGATTATCTCTGTTACTGCTAACATCATGCCACGCGCCGTCAAGGATATGGTTGAAGCAATCCAACAGGGGCGCTGGGACGATGCACGCAAGATGCATCTGCATATGCTGGATATCCATAAAGCTATGTTTATCGACTCCAACCCAGTTCCGGTAAAAACCGCACTGGAACTGATGGGCAAGGCGGATAAAACCGTACGTCTGCCCCTGGCGAATTTGCAGCCTGAAACCCTGAAATGCCTCAAAGAGGTGATGGCGCGCTACAACCTGATCTGACCCTACCTTCCAATAATAGTATAGCTGCCGCATCTGGACACACGTAGGTGCGGCGGCCACTCGGATCGTAACCATCGCTAGCAACCCCCCTAACTATCAATCATCAAGAGAGAACTTATGCTTAATATAGCTGTAACCGGCGCCGCCGGGCGGATGGGCGCGCGCCTGATCAACGCGGTAAATGAAGCAGAGCAGATGCGCCTCAGTAGCGCTATAGAGCACAGCGGACACCCCGCCTGCGGTCAGGATGCGGGTATTTTATCCGGTTGTGGCGAGCTGGGCATACGCGTAGTGGACGATCTGCGTACAGGTTTAAAAGGTGCTGACATCCTTATCGATTTCACCTTTCCAGAAGTTACCTTGGAAAACGCGCGCGTTTGTGCCGCCATGGGCAAAGGTCTGGTTATCGGCTCCACCGGCTTTTCCCCACAGCAGCGCGAGGAACTGAAGCAGATCGGGCAGAGCGGTAAGGGTATCGGGATCGTACTGGCACCTAACATGAGTGTGGGGGTCAACGCCTGCTTCAAACTCCTCAAAGAGGCGGCCTCTATTCTGGGGCAGGACTTTGACGTTGAGATTGTGGAAATGCACCATAACCAGAAAAAAGATTCCCCTTCAGGTACTGCGGTGCGGATGGGCGAGATTGTAGCCGATGCGCTAGGGCGTGATTACAACCAGGTGGCAAATTTTCATCGCGAGGGAATGTGCGGAGCCCGCACCCACGCAGAGATCGGGATGCAGACCGTACGTGGCGGCGATATTGTCGGAGAGCATACCGTATATTTTATCGGCATGGGGGAACGCATTGAGATCAGCCACCGCGCCATGAGCCGTGACATGTTCGCGCGTGGAGCCGTGCGTGCCTGCACTTGGCTACAGGGGAAAGATCCGGGACTGTACGACATGCAGGACGTGCTGAAACTACGCTGATGAAATAAACATGACCGCTAAAAGTTGTCAAAACGGATAGCTTGCATGTATTTTTTATTTTAACCATACCAATTCCAAACTTACGGAAGGCCAAAGCCTCATGACAAAACTCAACGATCACTATCTAAAGCTCAAAGCCGGATATCTGTTCCCAGAAATTACCCGACGCATCAACGAATTCGCCGCAGCCAACCCGGGACAAGAAATAATCCGCCTCGGAATCGGTGATGTCACCCGTCCCCTGCCCCCCGCAGTGATCAAGGCGTTCCATGCCGGGGTCGACGATCTGGCCGGAACCGAAAACTTCCACGGCTATGGACCAGAACAGGGGTACTCCTGGCTGATAGACACCATCATTGAGAAGTCCTATAAACCTCTGGGGGTGGAGCTGGCGAACAGCGAAGTGTTTATCTCCGACGGTTCAAAATGTGACAGCGCCAATATCCTCGACATTTTTGCCTTGGACAACAAAGTTGCCATCGGAGACCCTGTGTATCCGGTATACAATGACACCAATGTCATGGTGGGGCGCACCGGCGAGGCCGACGCCAAGGGATACTACTCCGGAATTGTGTATATGCCCTGCACCGAGGCGAATAATTTCATGCCTGAATTTCCGCAGGAACCTGTCGACATCATCTACCTGTGCTATCCCAACAACCCTACCGGCACCGTGGCAACCAAAGAGCAGCTCCAGGGCTGGGTCGATTATGCCCTTAAAAATGATGCAGTGATTCTGTTTGATGCCGCGTACGAGGCGTTCATCACCGAGCCGGGAATCCCCCACTCCATCTACGAAATTGAAGGAGCCAAACGCTGTGCCATCGAATTTCGCAGTTTCTCAAAGACTGCCGGTTTTACTGGTGTGCGCTGCGGCCTTACCGTGGTACCCCAGGAACTGAAGGTCAACAGCTCAAGCGGTGAGAAGATCGCCCTCAATCGCCTATGGAATCGGCGCCAGTCAACAAAATTCAATGGGGTTTCATATCCAGTGCAGCGTGCTGCCGCCGCGGTCTACTCCGATGAAGGCTGGGCACAGGTACAGGAGATCATCGACTACTACATGGAAAATGCGCGCATCATCCGCGAAGGTCTGGCTGAAGCTGGTATCACCTGCTACGGTGGCGTTAATGCTCCATACATCTGGCTTAAAACCCCTGCAGGATTGAGCAGCTGGGAGTTTTTTGACAAACTCCTGCAAGAATGTTTTGTGGTTGGCACCCCCGGCAGCGGTTTCGGCCCCAGCGGGGAGGGATATTTCCGCTTAAGTGCGTTCGGGGAACGGTCCACCGTTGAAAAAGCTGTAACCCGAATCCGCGATACCTGGGGCAAATAAACTGCAATCCCCACAACTACCAGCAGGCACATAATCATGGACCGACCGAGATACAGCGCTAGCCATCCGGTCGGTCCCACCTGAATGCTGGGCAAAATAGAGCTGCTCAAAACTACCCATGAGTAACTCAATACAGATTGAACTGCACGCTGTAAGAAGCTGAGGACCACCATGTTAGACTGTGAAAATTTCAAGCACGCTATATTCCACCGTATAGCCCTATTCATAGCTCTGTGTATATCCGGCTGCTTGACACTATGTATGAGTGGTTGCACCGATGATTCGGTCTCAGTAGCACCCCAGCCAGAGCCAGTGGTTCCTGTTATTGAAGAACCAACCACGCAAAAGGCACAAACCGAGGCTACAACTGCGATAGATACGCCATCTACACCTGAAATATATGAAATCCCAGCGGCGTTGCAGGATAAGATTAAACTAAATGTGGCACGACCTGCGGTCGTGTGTCTGGAGTTAACGGAACAATGTATGACCCCCCAGGATATCCTCAGAGCTTATCCACTTACCCAAATATCCGTCAAAAAGAAAACTACAGAAAAGACACTCATAATACGCGGTGGAGTGCTTCTCAACGCAGAAGCGGAGGAGCTCAAAGAGTGCATTACAGGTGCCGAAGTTAATTTCGATCTCAAGTGGAAGTAAACCTGACAGCCCCTTGTGCCAGTATAAAACCTTGATACACCCATACTGGCACAAGAACTGAAACCCCATCTTTCGTCCGGAGTAGTTTCCCCATGGTGGTTCTCCTTTTCATTCCTCTCGGAATCCTGTGCTTCATCCTTGCATACCAGTGTCTGCGCGCCGAATATAAAGTAAAAGCTTTGTGGTGTGCCGCGTTGGGGATCTTCTTTCTTTGCAGCGCGGCAGTTATGGGCTACGGCGCCTGTATACTGTTGCAAAACATCGAGCCAAAGAATTTTGACCGCTCCGCCTCTGCCCCGACCTGCCTTGCCACCGAAACACACACCAGCACCGGGAGTTAACCGCTACTCCCATCTCCACCTCAAGTGTTTTAAAATAACTGCGCAGATGCACACATGGCAAACGCGGATGCGCCATCACAAATATACGCGCTTCAACGTAGCAGCACGAAAACGGTACGGGTATAGTCACACTCAATCAAGGCCTGTTGTGGCAGGCAGGTTTTGACCTTCATTCTTTCTTCCTACCCGAAAAACAACAAAGCCGAATCGGATGCCTCCCCGATTCGGCTTTGTTGCGTTTTGCCCCGTTTTATCCTGTACATTTTATTCTGTACCTGCGTGCATGCCCTCATCCAAAAAAACGCTAGTCCGCTGCAAACGCAGCCAACTGTAATATATGCTGGGCATCAGCGCTGGGATTTACTATTATTATCTGTTGAGTAACAATTGGTACGCGGATCTAAACGGACAAAAGCACTGCTGGAGTGCAAATTCCCCCTAAAATAAGTTTTGATGGAACATTTATGTATACAGAGTACTTCGGCTTAAGAGAAAAGCCCTTCTCTATCGCACCAGATCCTGAATATCTGTACATGAGTGCGCGTCATCGCGAAGCGCTAGCACACCTCATCTACGGGATGCAGACTGCTGGCGGCTTTGTCCTGCTTACCGGTGAAGTGGGTACCGGCAAAACCACCGTGTGTCGCTGTCTACTCGAACAGATCCCAGAAGACGCCGAAATCGCCTTTGTTCTCAACCCAAAGGTCAATGCTGCCGAACTCCTCGAAACCATCTGCGATGAACTCGGCATCAACTACCCAGAGCAGACAGCGAGCATAAAAGTCTTTGTGGATGCGATTAACCGCTTTTTGCTCGACACCCACGCCAGAGGGGGCAAAACCGTATTGATCATCGACGAGGCGCAGAATCTATCCATCGATGTGCTGGAGCAGATCCGTCTGTTGACCAACCTGGAGACCAACAAAGAAAAACTATTGCAGGTGATCATGATCGGGCAGCCCGAGCTACGCGATATGCTTAAACGTCAGGAATTACGCCAGCTGGAACAGCGGGTTACCGCACGCTACCACCTGCAGCCCCTCAATTCCACCGAGGCACTGGCTTACATAAAACACCGCCTGAACATCGCGGGTGTCGATCGGCCCCTGTTTTCTCGCCGCGCCTTACGGAAACTCTATATCTTGAGTGGCGGAGTTCCCCGGCTGATAAACCTTCTGTGTGACCGAGCCCTGCTAGGCGCCTATGTAACCAATCAAAATAGCATAGGGCCCAAGCTGGTACACACCACCGCAAAAGAAATATTAGCCACCGATACCGGAACGCGAGTTCGCCTGCGCACCCTGGTGCGCATGAGCGCCGCTGTGCTCATTGTTGGCGCACTTGTCGCGCTGGGGATGGTATTTCTACCACCCATAAATCCCGACTCCGAGACAAGCCCAGCACCAGTGGAGCATAACCCGGCAGCAGGTGGCATACCTGCACTTGCTCCTGACATTGCCTCTGAAGGACAAAAAACCGCTGTTGAAGCGAACAGCCCCATATGGTCACGCGCCCTGTGGGATGCCGCCACCCACGACGCAGCGGCGCAGCAACTCTTTCTGCTGTGGAACATACCTTCCCCGGGGGAAATGACAGATATCGGCGCTGCAGCAAACCAGGTCGGCCTCAGCAGTTTCGAACGACGGGGCAGCCTTGCCACTTTACGTGAGCTGAACCGTCCGGCTATTCTCACCCTGCAAGATGACGCTGGCAACACTCGCTACGCAACCCTGACGGGCCTGGATGCGACCTATGCCCTCCTGACTTTCGGAGACCATATTGTCAGAATCCCCGCCACTGAACTGGTTAAACACTGGCGCGGAGACTTTACCCTGCTGTGGCAAGCCCCCTCGGAATATTCAACTCCGGCATATCCCGGCCACCAAGGTCCAATAATCCGTTGGCTCGAACGCCAATTGGCTACAATCAATCAGCGTCAGCCCACAACCACCGCTTACCCATCTCTTGGAGGAACCCTGTTAGATGAGCTGCGCCAATTTCAGGCATCCAAGGGCTTGATCCCGGACGGCATTCTCGGCCCAGTCACCCTGATTCACCTGAACAATATAACCTCAAACACCCATCCGCGCCTGCAGCATGACCCGGAGAACCAGCACTGATGTCATATATCCTCGAAGCTCTTAAAAAATCAGAAAAAAAACGCCAAGGCGAACAAGGCAGTTTGGCACACCTGGCCACCCAGGAACCCGCTGGCCAAGAACCTCAGCCTAAGCGACGTCCTCTCTGGCCTCTATTGCTGGGCGTCGCCCTGGTTATAAATGCGGGGGTGTTGCTTTACATCTTCTGGCCGTCAACACCGCACCGGGGCGCTAAGACCGAAGTACCCGCTAGTCTAGCTGCATCAACAGCTGATAATACGCCTGCAAGTGCAACCTCGCCCCTGCTAACGCCACCACAGAAGGCGCCCTCCACCCAAGCGGAAGCGAACCCCAAAACGCGCGTTGTCAAAAAACCTGAAACCACCCGAGCACCAGCAGAAGCAGTTGAACAAATATCCGCAGTGACTGATACAGGTTCCCAACAGCAGGAACTTCCCCGCACACCTGAGGTACAAACAACGCAAATGCCACAAGCGGCGGAACGTAAAACTGCAGAAACCCAGACAAGCACTGTGTCAGCAATGGAACAGAGTGCGCCACCTGTTGCCAAATTAAATGAACTCCCACTGAGTTATCGCAGCCAACTGCCTGAAATGCATATGTCCGTACACGTCTACTCTGGCTCACCTCAGGCCGGGGTGGTCAGAATAAATGAGAACATGCTGCGCCCTGGTGACTACCTTGACAACCGCCTGTTGCTGGAGGAGATAACCCCTGACGGAGCCGTGTTCAGCTATCTGGGGCAATGGTTTCTCTTGCCGCGCCGCCATTGAATTTGGCGCTGACGCGTGACTTAACAAGAGTGTTGACCTCAATATCACAACCTGCTAGTGTCTGCGCCTATGACTAGATGTGCAAACACATATACACAGCGATGGTGGTGCGGCTTTTCCTCAACGGGACAAGGCGCGCGCTGCGTATGTATATTCTAGCTCAGCACTGTTAGTTTTTGCTAAAACAGACCAGCCGCGACCTGTAGAGGGATCGCGGCTTTTTTTGTATTTACGGTTCACTTCTTGAGTCTTTGCGCTTAATAACAACTCCATAACAGACAAGGAACAGACGATGCGTATCTTATCCGGCATTCAACCCTCCGGTTCTCTGCATTTAGGGAACTACTTCGGCATGATGAAGAAGATGATCGACTACCAGCAGGAAGGTGAATTGTTCTGCTTCATCGCCAACTACCACGCCATGACCAGCCTGACAGACGGCAAAGCCCTGGCCAAAGGCACCCTCGAAGCGGCGGCAAACTTTCTCGCCCTCGGATTAGATCCACAAAAAAGCACCTTCTGGGTACAATCCGATGTGCCGGAGGTGCAGGAATTGACCTGGATTCTGTCCAACTTCACCCCCATGGGTTTGCTCGAGCGCTGTCACAGCTATAAAGACAAGATTACCCGTGGAATCGCAGCCAATCACGGTCTGTTTGCTTACCCGGTACTGATGGCCGCTGACATCCTGATGTTCAACAGCGATAAGGTGCCCGTAGGCAAGGATCAAAAGCAGCATGTCGAAGTTACGCGCGATATCGCCATCAAAATCAATAACCACTATGGCGAGATCTTCACTCTGCCAGAACCGGATATCGATGATGATGTGGCAACCGTTCCAGGCCTTGACGGTCAAAAAATGAGCAAGAGCTACGGCAACACCATCGACCTGTTTCTGCCCGAAAAACAGCTGCGCAAACAGATCATGCGCATCGTTACCGACACCACCCCGGTGGAAGATCCCAAGAATCCGGATACCTGCAACGTGTTTCAGATCTATCGCCTGTTTTTAAATAAAGAAGAGCAAACAGCCCTGCGCGCGCGCTACACTGCCGGTGGTCTGAGCTATGGAGAGGTAAAGCAGGAGTTGTTCGAGACAGTGCACACTTACTTCATTCCCTTTACCGAGCGGCGCAACGCCATCCTCGAGGACAAAGAAACCCTGCACAAAACTTTGGAAATGGGGGCGCAAAAGGCACGCCACGCTGCCTCGAAAGTGATGCGCAAAGTACGTAAAAAGGCGGGACTGGCATACTGAAGGTAAAAATGGATCCATTCTAAAAAGAAATACGAACGGGGTCTAGATATAAAGAAACTCCTCCGTACACAAGTTTCAAGAACAAAAAGTTGTCCTCCTGAATCTGCAGAACGAAGCATAACAGCAGCATTTGACAATGATGCTGCGAGTGCTACGCTTTAATTACAGTAGTCGGAAGGTGAAGGCAGGAGGACGTAAATTTAAACGCTTGATATCGAGCTTAAACCGCCCTTGAAACACGGTAGTGACCTCCTGAAGCTGATGACGCTGCAGCGAGCACACGAATAATGGTACTTGAATTCAGGAGGAGTTGAGCATGGCAACACATTCCAAGATCAAAGTGAATTTAACGGGCGTCCACCTCTGCTGCCAAGGCTGCGTAGACGCTGCAAATAACGCGCTCATGAGCGTAGACGGCGTAGACTCTAGCAGTGACATGGAGACAAGGACCGCGACGTTCACGGCCGTCGATGTTGCCACGGCCCAAAAGGCACTTGACGCGCTTGGCACCGCTGGCTTTTACGGCAGTTCCGACAATCCCCAAGTGGCGATGAAGCCAGTGAGCGCTATCCCCCAAGGCAAGGTCCACAGCTTGGAGGTCTCAGGCATCCATAACTGTTGTGGCAAGTGTTACAAGGCGATCAAGGATGCGATTGAGAGCGTAGACGGTGTGTCCGGCACCACGGCTAAGCCTAAGGTGACAACATTTGAGGTAACTGGTAATTTCTCTGCCGTCGCCCTCGTAAAAGCACTCAACGCTGCCGGCTTTAGCGCACGGGTCAAATAAAGCACGGCCTCAGGCACAAATGTGGCGGATGACGTGGGCAAGTAAGCATGTCCAAACGCCACAGGTGGCCTGTCTAACCTTCACTGTCGCGCGTCCAACTCCCCCCACCGCCCAGTTCCGCTGAGCCTTAGGGTTATGTACGGGGTTCGACGTTACGCTGACGCACCAAAAAAATAAAGGCCATGCCAGGGCGCTTACTCCCCTCGTGCAAAGCAAACTGCATGCGCTCGAATTCCCACCCAGAGGCGACCCACTCATTCAGAATCTCTTCTAAGGTCTCATCCGTTACCACGGTGGTCTCAACCACCTTGTACTCTAGCATGTCGTTTTCTCCCGTCATTGTCTCAGCTCAAAACGTGGCGTGTCCCGGTGTGCGCGGGAATGCTATCACGTCGCGAATATTCTCCATTCCGGTGACATACATCAAAAAGCGCTCGAACCCCAAGCCAAAACCGGAATGGGGGCAACTGCCCCAGCGTCGGCTATCAAGATACCACTGCATACTCTGCGGTTCGATGCCATGTTCCTGCATACGCTCCAGCAGATAAGAGTAGCGCTCCTCACGCTGACTACCTCCAATTATCTCCCCCACGCGCGGCAGCAGCAGATCCATGGCAG
>JAVERW010000040.1:0-17666 GCA_034006915.1 Desulfuromonadaceae bacterium
TCCACTTACTTCTTTACCTAGGACATACCAGTGGCTGTCGAGTACTCGTTTGACAGGTGAGAGGAGGTCTAAGCCTGCATTGGCCGCGGCTGCAGAGAACAGCACTACGGGATCGTGTTTTGTCATTACTTGATTCCTTGAATTGCGATAAAAACGAGTATTGAAAACTAAAGCTCAGCCTAATAAAAGACATTCTGCATCCGCACAAAATTTGCAATGTAAATCAACAATATATAGCCGGCAATTATTGGCCATGCCCTTATTACCGAAACGCCGGATTGCCACTGTCGGTGAAGGAAAGACACACGCTCAACAGTGAATGGTAACAGAAAAGCATACATAGGCAACGTAAAGCGTAGCTCTATAGCCGATGCCAGCGTAACCCCTGACCAAGTCAAAAAACAGATCAATGGAAAATATCTCGGGCCAACCTTCAAGCCCGAACGCCCAGTACAGAACGCATGGACTAGGCCACCCCAGGCTCCTAAAAGAAATATTGCAATAGAGGTCATTCCGGTAAACCACCGATACCATGGTTTATGCTCATAGATATACGGAAACAGGTAGTCAAAATCAAAAGCTCCAACCAGTTTTACAACCACGGTGCCTGCCACTCTAACTGGATTCTGAAGATACCAGTCGAATCCCTGCCCAGACACATAGAATGGATTTAGGTAAAACATTTGTGGATTTCCGCCACCAAGATAGGTGGCATATTTAATGTTCTCGATGCCCCACTGGAGTTGAGCGGCACCGAGGTCAAACACGGGGAAGGGCGTCACTCTTCCATAATTCACCATATTAATATAAATTTGGGGGATGACTGGCAACACCATGCACGCAACAATAATTGAAATGGCTATTGTCCGATTTTTCCAGCTTTTGTTCAGAAACAGTAGCCAAGCATACACGATCACCATAGTGACAACGACCCAAATACCGGCTGGGCGAACAACAAATATGACCGAGGAAAGGAGTCCAGGCAGCCCAAACACAGTCAGATACTGGTTCCAAGAACCTGCCTTTTCGCCAACATTACTGGCGCGGATCACAGAATAAATCCATAAAATAACCAGCGTATTATAGACCGAATCTGTAAGCGTCAGCGAAAAAAACGGATATGCAAATATATTAAAAAACAGCGCCACTTTGACAATCCAGAGAATGGGCAATTCAGACTGGATAATCGATGCGTATTTATTCACGGAGTATATAAATACCAGCAACTGCCCGAAAAACACTAGAATAGTCAGCGGCAATGATAGGAACATCGACGCTCTATATAGATACCCCACCACTAACGGATAGAGATAAGTCCGAACAGAAGCATCGCTGTTGTTGGCGATAATACCTTTTTCAGCATACAACTTCCCGAGGGCCGCATATTGATCTGCATCACAACAGGCTGGATACTGTACCTGATAGAAAAGAAAAAAAGCTCCCAATAAAAAAGCAATCGCCGTATATGCTGTTAACTCTTTTGAATCCTCAAGAATATTCATAAACGTGTCGCTTCTTCCAAATTAATATGCAGACACTGCACGGAGGGTAGTTCAGCACCAGAAACAAGAATTGTCTGGCCATTGGAAGCGTTTGCACCTGCACGCATTCCTGCATAAAGTGGAGAGCTTAGATCAATAATAATATGCCATTTTGCGTGAATGCCAATGACATAACTTAAATATTTGCCATTGTGCATATACCATGGAGAAAACGAATTTGCACCAGATATACAAACATTTTGGACTGAGTTGATGTGGTCTTTTTGGGAGTACAATAACTTGATCGTATTGTCATTTATTGCTGAAACGCTGTCATACCACGCTGCAACACTTTTGCGTCCAGGATAATCAATCACCATCAATGCACCGACAAGTAAGACTAGGGCAAAGAGCGCCCCACCCGCACGCCATTTTGGCGAAATTCTGGTAAACATTCGCAACAACTCTATCATCGCCATGAGGCAACTCGCGATAAGCATCGGCAGCCAGAGAAGCTCATAATATGCATTAACGTGGTTCGGCAAAAGCGAGTAAGGAGCTATGATGCTCAAAGTCGCCACAACAAAATAGGCTGCGCTAGGAACGCTTCTGCGACATACATACAGAACCACTACTGCCGACGCGGAGAAAACAAAGCACCCAGCAACTACCAGCCCGTGTGAAGTCATGGCAGGGTGCCGGGCTCCTATAAGGTAAAGCCACACCGTCTGCGCGATACTTACAGGTGACATATCAACATAGTAAGTGGAGGTCGTGTCAACCACTCCTAGGAAGTTGGAGGATGCCATGAATTTTGCGCTAGCGATCAAAACCATACAAAAAATTAGGCCTGCTATGCCCCATCCTAAAACTCTCTTCCGGCCTGTTCGCAATAGCACAACTACGTAAACGAAAGATACTGCATAGAGCAATATAAAATCTTCCTTTGCCAGAACAGAGAGTATTAAAAAGAAGAATGACAACTGCACACCATAACTTTTTTGGGAATTGTCTACTTCTCGTAAAAGAAAATACACTGCTAAAAGACCAAAGCAACCAGAGAGTAGGTGTGTGATCATTCCCGTATACCGTGCGTATTCAACGATGATTGGGGTTGAGAAAGATCCAACAGCAAATAGGATAAGTGTGGACCAATAGTAGACAGGTCTGTAAAATTCGCAAATCAGTTTCCAGACTAAGAAAACAAATATCAGTACTAATAAACGCACAGACCAGATAAGCCAATCAGGCCCTATTTGTGCTAGGAAGTGAATAAGAAGAGTTGAAAGAGGCCTGATCCATGACCAAGTCCAAGGACTGCCACCCGCAGCGTAGTTTGTATAGTCGTCGTGATGAACAGGAACAGCGCTCGGTAAAACATCTGTTACGGAGAAATATGCTGAGATATAGAAGACTAGCCCGAAAACCATAAGAGCAATAAAGTTTTCTCCCTTCCTCAACATACATTGTTCCTCAAACTTACAAACCGACGTATGCACCTTTGGGGCTATGTTGCTATTCACCTTGAGGGCCCCTATCGTAAGTATGCTGTACCCACTTGCCCCACTTGGCTTCGTAAATAGTTTTGTTTTTTTTGAAAAGTTTTTGTCGTTCTTGACTCTTCAGCTTATCGAATGAAGCAGACAAATGATGGTGAATAAACACATCTTCAGCGCAAACAACACGCAGACCGATAGCTTCTATACGCCGGCAATAGTCATCATCCTCAAAAAACCCTCGACCAAAATCTTCATCCAACAAACCGACCTGCTCAAAAACATTGCGAGACAACATTACACAAAAGAAGGCTGCCGTTTGTAACGGAATGGCCTGAGCCATGTGACTAAGGGTGTAATGCATGGCTTCAGTCAACATTTCCGTGGGTGAGCTGTAATCGATTTCGATCTTGGCTTCGTTGCCAATGTTGTTGGTAACTGGGCCGATAATGCCTATCCTCTCATCAGCTTGGAGATGGCGGAGCATAGTCAGCAGCCAGCCTGGTGTGACAATTGTATCATTGTTCAGCATGACCAGATAATCGCCAGTAGCGGCTTCAAGACCTACATTATTCCCTGCGGCAAAGCCCAAATTATCCTCATTGAGCAGCAACTTGACTTGGGAATGTTGTTCGGCAAACGCGGTGAGGTATTCAGGGCTACCATCGCTGGAGGCATTATCAACAATGACAAGTTCAAGATTGGGATAATCGCTCCAACGAATAATGCTGTTCAGGCAGTCCTTGGTCAGATCAAGATTATTGTAGGTCAGTACCACCACACTGATTTTAGGAAATGGCGTTTCGTGAATAGCATGTGTCATTACTTCCACGCGGTGATCCCAAGTCTGCTCTCTAGCGAACTCTCTGCGCAAATCAAACAGAGATGCCGCTTCTTGGTGGGTAAGGGAATCAGACACCATGCTGACAAACTCATCGTGCGACTTAGCGAGATAGACGAGGTCGCCAAACTGTTCAATTTCGGGCAAGTCAACACTGACGACCGGTTTTCCGGCTGCCAAGTACTCGTAAACCTTGACCGGATTGGTAGCCAGAGTTAGCGGAATGACCTGGAACGGCAGCAGACAGACATCGAAGGCATACAAGTAATAGGGTAACTGCGAATAAGGCACCTCACCGACAAACACGACATTGGGTATTTTCTTCAGTTGCTTCTGTGCATTAACCGTATCGTTGCCAATCAGCAACACCAATGCGTTGGGGTTTGCCACGGCAATGGATCGAATCAGATCCAGATCGAACCATTCGGCGATGGCACCATAGTAACCGATAATCTTACGTCCTAACTGGTCAGTATAACGCTCAGTCGGTGTCTCACAAAAATGTTCATACTCCCCAGCATTGCGCACAACAGCCACATTTTGGTTGTAATCTTGGGCGAAATTTTCCAACCAACTGGATGTTGTCACCACCAGATCAGAATTGCGAAGCATGCGCTTTTCGATTTCAATGAGCTTCGCAGGAACATTACCAAACCCCTCATGGTTATCCATGCAGTCATAGACTTTGATGGTATTCGGCAAATTATCGGCCACCGGATACCAGTAGGCATGCTGAACTAGCGAGATACTGGATACTGCAGCAAAGTCCAGAATCAGCTGGGCAATGCCATTCTGGATCATGGCAATCACTTCGCCAGTAGGGGGGGCAAAATAAATGGCCGGAGCTCCGCTGACGTGCAACTTGACCTGATACAACTCAAGACGCGAATCGAGTCGCTCGAGGTCATAACCGGGCTGTGCGGAATCAATAAAATGATTGCTGAAGAAGAAAACTCGCTTGCCCGTTTTGGCAAAACCGCGCGCTAAGTGCTGGGGCCGCTGTATCCGAAAATGCCAATCAATGACCGAAAAAACAAATAAATCTCGCCCTTTCAGGTCACCGCCGTTTGCCAGATTCAGTAAGTTAGTCGATGCCATCTTATTGTCGGCCAGTCCATCTTGGACAGGTAGGCTAATTTTATGGTCAATCTCAATGGCAGGCGCAATGATCTTATTCTTAGTGCCTGTTGATGGCTGGACAAGGCATCGAACTTTGGCCTTAAGTTTTTGCTTGTTTGCCGTATCAAGCGGTAGCGAATGATAAATAAATTTGGCCGCAGTCCTAAGGTACTTCCTCATTCCATAACGAATCGGGAAGCTATCAATTTGATGCGCCCAATTCGACAACTTCATTGTTTCTTGCCGTTCCCACTCTACTTCGGAAAGAGAATTTTCAAGTTCCGAGCCATACTCCGCAACACGCTGCGTAAGGTCAGTGACTTGCGCTTCTCGCTCCGCAACACGCTGCGTTAGGTCTGTGATTTGCGTTTCTTGCTCGGCAACAATCTTATTAAGATTTAGAATCTCTCTCTCACGGGCAATGCGGTCGCTTGAGCGGGAATGAATCATTGTTGCAAGAGCATCTGCTGCCAACGCTATAGATTGATCACCATAATCCGATTTAGCTACTTGAGTGGCGGGAACTGAAGTGATTTTGCAGCAATCGTCTTCATTTTGGACAGTTGTTTTTTTCACTCCTAGAAAACCGACAAGATAAGAACGCGTAGAAATATCAACAATTCCGGAAACGTGAACTTGACTGATTAGCGAAGACAACTCGCAAGGTAAGCCTATTCCATTCACAAAGTCATTGGTCCAACTAGACCCAAAAAACGCTTTTTCAAGCAAATCGATACCGGCATGAGAAAAAACTTTAGAATAATCTGTCGTTGGCTTTTCATACCCAAATGGCCAATCGTCCTTTGACTGTTTATATATGCGCCAAATCCAGTACCAATAACACTCTCTATTAGGAACGAGGATAAGCACATATTTACTACTACGTTTTGCTAAAGCCCCAACAAAACGTACCTGCTCTTTAAATGTATAATGCTCTAAGACACCGGAATTGAATGTAACGTCATATCCCAGCAAGTCATCGTCCTTATAAACATCACCCATATAAAAATCTGCCGATGCTCCTGCACGATCAAATACTTTTTTTGAGGTCGCGATTGCCTCTCTAGAAAAATCAAGAAGCGATGTTTGAAAACCAGTTCTTGCTAAAGCCAAACTATGTAGCCCAGAACCACAGCCTGCTTCCAGAGTACGTGGGCAAGCACTAGAAAACGAAAGTTTTTTAATATAGTCCGCGACTTCTCTATAAATACTTTCATTTTCAGCACCTTCAGGTGGCAATGAAAATGACTCGTAAAACGAATTCCATTTTTCTACCTCATTTACACTCATTATATAACCCTATTAAGCTTAACATTCGTCGGCGACAAGGCCAAAGAATGGATGGTGCGATGCGACATCACCTTAAATTGAAGTGCATTTTCAATAAACTCGAAATAACTAGGCTGGTCCCCCTCTCGTTCTTCAGATTGGAGAGTCAAAAAATAATCGCCCGGGGCTACAATATTTTTGAGATTGAACTCCAGCTTAATTACGTCACCATTACAGCACTCTGGAAAAGGCACTCCGTTTTCAATTGTTGTCTCACCAACAACATCCAATCCCTTTGGTGTCCTAAAAGAAAATCCAAATCCGTAAACCCCACCAGAAAGATCTTTTTCAATCTTCACACTAACTTTAATGGTTATTACCTCACCATAAGCCAAAAGGCCATCCTTCACCACGGCCGGTCCAGATAATTCAACATCAATAAATCGCATTCCACCACCGCCCCACCGAATGAAATCAGGTTCGTGCTCAAGTAATTTTTGAGAAAAGCGGACGCTTTCAACAGCAATCGATTGGTTATCATCATCGCCAACGTCCTCATTGGCAGAAGAAATCTCATCCAAATCTTTGTTCAGTGTTTTTTGCGACCTTTGGGTTCCCCCGAGAGTAAATTCAAGGTACGCGGCAGTGACATTTGCAGCATCAGAGACACATTGTACTTGACCATTTTCTAACCAAAGCGCTCGGGAGCAAAGCTGCCTTATGCTCGATACGTCATGTGACACGAATATGATTGTGGTCCCCTCTTGAACAAGCTGATCCATCCGCCGCATACACTTTGCCGTAAACGCAACGTCACCAACAGCCAAAGCTTCATCGACAATAAGAATTTCTGGATCGACGGCAGTTTGCACTGCAAATGCCAACCGAACATACATACCACTAGAATAGGTCTTAACTGGATAATGGACAAACTCGCCTATATCAGCAAAGGCTAGGATTGCATCAAGCTTCTCTTCCATAACATCACGAGCTATGCCCAGCAGTGCACCGTTAAAATAGACGTTTTCTACACCAGTCAACTCAGGATTGAAACCTGCACCCAGCTCGAGCAACGACATAACTTTCCCGTTAACTTGAACCTGTCCAAAAGTCGGGGTCAAAACGCCGGACAGAATCTTCAAAAGAGTCGATTTACCCGCACCATTTTTGCCAACAATCCCAACAGTTTCACCCTTTCTGATCTCAAAACTGACATCTTTCAGTGCGTAAAAATCGCGATGGTATTTCTTCCGAAAAGGGTGTAGTGATTCCTTCAATCGATCCACTGGGTCATCATAAAGGTGGTAAACCTTACTCAGGTTTTCCACTTTGATTGCAATACCATTCATTATAAGACATCCGCAAAATGAGGCCGCAATCGAGAAAACACCACCGCACCAAGAATAAAGATTACTGAGGTAATAGACCAATAATAGACCGTATGCACAGGATGTTCCCAAAACCAAATTTTGTGCACGAAGCTATCTCGGTAACCTTCAGTTATGTAGAAGAAAGGATTCAGTTTAAGATAAACCCGATATTTCTCCGGCACCATTTCAACTGACCAGAAGATAGGTGTCAGCCAGAACCCAAACTGTATAAACGTAGACACAGCCTGTCCAACATCCTTAAGAAAGACCATCAAGGACGAGGTTAACCAGGTAAGACCGAGCAACAAAACAATTGCAGAAAAGCCATAATAGATGACCTGCAAGGCATGCAGACCAGGATAAATATGATAAGCAGCAAACACTAGGAAGATAACCAGCACAAAGAAGAGATGAACAACCAAGGCTGACAAGAGTTTGACAACTGGCAGCATGCTGACCCGGAAGACGATCTTCTTGACCAAGTAGCTATTCTCAACGACCGCTCCGGTACCACCAGTGAAGGTCTCAGCGATAAAAAACCACGGAATGATCCCAGTTATCAACCAAAGAATAAAGGGGAAGTCTCCGACAGGTGCAGCCTTAAATCCGACCTGAAAGACAAACCAGAAGATCAATATCGTGACGACTGGATTGATGAAAGCCCAGAGCAACCCCAGATAAGAGCCTAGATAGCGCGATTTAAAATCCCGCACTGTGAGCTGTAGAAGCAAACTACGATTACGGTAAAGATCGATTAAAAAATTAATGAAGTTTCTGAACATATTATTTACTATGAACCCTACAGATTTTCAAAGACTGGAGCTGATGCAAACGGTGGGGCTGCTGCATCTTTTGGCGATAGAAGTGGTAGCCCCTGCAAGGGCCATTCAATCTCGATCTCCGAATCATCCCAGCGAACACAGCGTTCGTGCTGGGGCGCATAATACTCAGACGCCTTATACAAAAAGTCAGCCGATTCACTTAATACCAAAAAACCGTGGGCAAATCCCTCTGGCACCCAGAATTGGCGCTTATTCTCTGCTGAGAGGTGGCATCCAGCCCACATACCGAAGGTGGAAGAAGATTTTCTCAGATCTACGGCAACATCAAACACCTCCCCAACAACACAGCGGACTAGCTTGCCTTGCGGTTGTTGTATTTGATAGTGCATACCCCTTAAAACGCCTTTGGTCGACCGCGAGTGGTTATCTTGTACAAAGTTGACTTCTCTCCCTACGGCCTGGCTGAAAACTTCCTGATTCCAACTTTCCATAAAAAACCCACGTTCATCACCAAACACTTTCGGCTCGAGGATCAGCACTTCGGGGATTTTTGTTTTAATAACATTCATTTGCAAACTATTTCACTCTACATAACTCTTTAAAGGCGATCCGCGAGAATCGCTTCCAGATACTCCCGATAGCTCGACTTAGGGGTGTCTGCTATAGCCTGTTCAAATTTTTGCCGATCGATAAACCCTTTACGGTAGGCAATCTCTTCCAGGCAACCAATCTTCAACCCTTGGCGAGCTTCGAGGGTGCCGATAAAATGGCTGGCCTCCAATAAGCTCATATGGGTGCCGGTATCAAGCCAAGCGATACCCCGCTCCAAGCGTTCTACCATCAACTCACCCCGGCGCAGGTATTCAAGGTTTACATCGGTGATTTCCAATTCGCCGCGGGCCGATGGCTTCATTTGTTTGGTTATTTCGACGACTTTCTTGTCATACAGATAGAGCCCGGGAACGGCAAAGTTAGACCTTGGATTGATTGGTTTTTCCTCAATACCAATTGCCTTACCTTGTTCATCAAACTCCACCACGCCATAGCGCTCTGGGTCGGTCACTTGATAACCAAAGACTTTGGCACCAGTGGTGAATTCTCTGATAATCCGGGTAAGTTCCATTTTGCCATAGAAAATATTGTCACCTAGAATCAGGCAGACCGAATCGTTTCCGATAAATTTTTCTCCGACAAGAAATGCCTGCGCTATCCCTTTTGGTTCTGGCTGAACAACATAGCTGAAGTGCACTCCAAAACGGCTCCCATCACCCAGGAGTGCCTCAAATCTAGGAATATCTTGTGGCGTAGAAACGATCAGAATGTCGTCAATTCCAGCACGCATCAGGGTGGATATCGGGTAATAGATCATCGGTTTATCGTAAACTGGCTGTAATTGCTTACTGGCTACCAGTGTTAGTGGATAGAGGCGGTTACCAGCCCCTCCAGCAAGAACAATTCCTTTTTTTATTCCAGACATATCTATTCCCCTACATATGAACACGGGCTTCGCGAAGAAATCCGACTTTAAAATCCAATAAAAAAATGCGGTGCCAACATATCGACAGTTCGTGCCCTATTTTTAAGCAAAATTTTCAAATTTGATCTGGATTCAAGCAGCGTTCTTCGAGATATTTTTTCAAACTCTCTTGCCAAGGAGGGATAGTGTCTCCAACAATTGCCATAATTTTGTCTTTGGACAGTACTGAATAAGCAGGTCGTTTAGCAGGTAGTGGATATTCATCTGTTGCAATCGGACTAACCTGTTTTACCTTAAGCGAGACTTTTTTCGCACGTAATTGTGTGACAATTTCGCTGGCAAATTCATACCAAGAGCACATTCCAGTATTGCTGTAATGGTAAATACCGTATGGAGCGGTAGGCGGCGCCAAATGATGCGTAATGGGTGAAATCAATTTCCATATTGCATCGGCTAAATCCCCCGTATACGTTGGAGTCCCTGTTTGATCGGAAACAATGCCCAACTCTTCGCGCTCAGCCGCAAGACGGATAATCGTTTCGACAAAGTTGGGACCATTCGGGCCATAGAGCCAGCTGGTGCGGATGATGAAATATTCCTCTAGCTCGCTGTTTGCAATGGCGATTTCACCTTGAAGTTTAGACGCACCATAAACCGATAACGGTTCAGTTGCCGCATCTTCATGGTAAGGGGCTGTAGCTTCACCCGAAAAGACAAAGTCGGTTGAGATATGTACAAGTACCGCACCGATTTTTTTAGCCGAGCTGGCTAGATGTGCAGGCCCCTCTCCATTAACTGCGAAAGCGCGATCGCGCTGTATTTCACAGTTATCTACCTGAGTAAAGGCCGCACAATTGATAATTACCTCAGGTTGCAAAGCACCCAATACAACATCAACTTGTGCAGCATCCGTAATGTCTAGCTCAGGCAAGTCAAACAGGTAAAGGTCTATAGCTTCTGGTGCACGTTGGAGCAACTTACTGGCTAGCATCCCATTTGCGCCAATGATTGCGACTCTAGCTTGTCGTGTCATACAATGAAACCCTCTAAGAAGTTATGCCCAAACGTTCGCGCTGATAGCTGCCATCCTGCACCCGTTTGCACCATTCTGAATTATCCAAATACCACTGTACGGTTTTACGAATGCCGGTCTCGAAGGTTTCCTGTGGCACCCAGCCCAATTCACGCTGGATTTTACTGGCATCAATAGCATAGCGCAGATCGTGGCCTGGTCGATCGGCCACATAGGTGATAAGAGACGAGTATGATGGTATGTGCGGGTGCGGAGCCATTTCATCTAGCAGGTCGCAAAGAGCACGCACAACCTCAATGTTCTGCTTTTCATTGTGCCCGCCTATATTGTAGGTCTCCCCTATTTTACCTTCAGTAACCACCTTATAAAGAGCGCGGGCATGATCTTCAACATAAAGCCAATCACGCACTTGATTGCCTTTGCCATACACTGGTAGCGGCTTACCCTCCAAAGCATTCAAAATCATCAGGGGGATTAGCTTTTCTGGAAAGTGGCATAGCCCATAATTATTTGAGCAATTAGTCACAATTGTTGGAAGGCCATAGGTGCGTTGCCAGGCACGAACCAAATGATCAGAGCTCGCCTTACTTGCTGAATAGGGTGAGCTGGGTGCGTAAGAGGTCTGTTCGGTAAACAGGTCTTCCGGGCCCTCAAGATCCCCATAAACCTCGTCAGTAGAGATATGATGAAAACGAAACCTGTCTTTACGTTCCGGATCAAGATTCCCCCAATAACTCCGCACCACTTCCAGCAGGGTATAGGTCCCAACAATATTGGTTTCGATAAAAGCCGCAGGGCCATCAATGGAACGATCTACGTGACTTTCGGCAGCTAAATGCATCACGGCATCGGGCTGAGTTTCTTTAAACACCCGTTCAAGTTCTGCACGGTGACAAATATCGACCTGCTCAAAAGTGTAACGCTCATTCGTACTGACTTCTACTAGAGAATCAAGGTTGCCTGCATAGGTAAGCTTATCGACATTTACCACCTCATCAGAAGTGTTATCAATAATATGGCGAATAACCGCCGAGCCAATAAAACCCGCGCCACCAGTTACTAATATCTTCATAGCACCCCGCTTAAAATCATTACTAAATTTGTTTTTAGAGAAATCTTATACATCACATAGGCCACTTCCGGCAAGTTCGGAAAAAATATTGGGCAAGTTGAATGGCAATAGGTGTTTATTAATTACGGAACAACAAATGTTAGCTACTTTTTTTAATACGAAATGTATCACATTTGCTCTCACAAATAAATAGCAGGGCAGAAACAATCAAGACCCAAGGAGAACCAAGTATTCGTTCGAGCTAGTCAGCGCTTAACGCTAATAAACTTCGAGAGACATACCGAAAGTGCACTTGAGTGTAACAAAAACCTATGAGATGACCAGAGCGGGAAGAATATCCCCTACAAAGAGCGGACTTCAAGAGCAAGGAGGTAAAACTTACGATATAGCGCCCGCGGGACAATAAAATGCTGATCAATAAAAAAGCACTTAGTCCAAATTGGACTAAGTGCATTAATTTTAAATGGCGCGCCGCGGAAGATTCGAACTCCCGACCTTCTGATCCGTAGTCAGACGCTCTATCCAGCTGAGCTAGCGGCGCAAGGTGTGTGGTTATCGCTTATTTGGCGACGATTGTCAATACTATTTTTGTAAGAAAGTACGACGGCAGAAGCGTAATAAATGGCGGAGAGGGAGGGATTCGAACCCTCGGTACCTTGCGGTACACCCGCTTAGCAGGCGAGCGCCTTCGGCCTCTCGGCCACCTCTCCGCATTACTTCTGTATATTTTATTTTACTGCACATTTAAACTGGCGGAGGAGGTAGGATCCTCCTACTCCCTCGCCAACATCACGTTGGCTCCTGCGTAGGCTCCCCTACGCTCACTGACGCGGACATCGTGTCCGCTTATCTGACGGTTGTTTCAAACTATCGGTCAGCGTTTCGTTCCGCTTCGAATCCGAACATATCTTACTGCTTATTTAAACTGGCGGAGGAGGTAGGATTCGAACCCACGGTACTTGCGTACAACGGTTTTCAAGACCGCCGCCTTCAACCACTCGGCCACTCCTCCGCACTATATTCAGTTTTATTTTGCTATTTCTATCTGGCTGTAATGCGCTCTAAGCCACCCATGTACGGCCGCAGCGCTTCTGGAATTATCACGCTGCCGTCTTCTTGCTGATAGTTCTCCAGCACAGCTAACATGGTTCTTCCTACGGCCAAGCCGGAGCCATTTAGGGTATTAACAAACTCTGGCTTGCTCCCCTCTTCCGGTCGGTAACGGATACTGGCACGGCGTGCCTGAAAATCCCCAAAGTCGGAACAGGAGGAGATCTCCCGGTAGGTTTCTTGCGCCGGGAGCCAGACCTCTATATCGTAAGTACGGCGTGCAGAAAAACCGATATCAGCAGTACACAAATCCACCACTCGATATGGTAGTTCAAGCAATTGCAGCACTTTTTCCGCGTTAGCCAGCAGCGCATTCAGTTCCTGTGCTGCTGTTTCCGGGGTGACAAACTTAACCAGCTCAACCTTATTGAACTGGTGCTGACGTATCAGCCCACGAGTGTCACGCCCATGCGACCCAGCCTCTTTGCGAAAACACGGCGTGTACGCAGTGTAGCAAATTGGCAGTTCCGCCGCGCCGAGTATTTCATCCCGATGGATATTGGTTACGGGCACCTCAGCGGTGGGGATCAGAAAATAGTCGGGGTCATCCAAGTGAAACAGGTCGTGCTCAAACTTGGGTAACTGCCCCGTCCCCGTCATGGTGCATCTGTTTACCACAAAGGGTGGGAGCATTTCAACATATTTATGTTGCTCGGTGTGTAGATCGAGCATGAAATTTACCAGGGCACGTTCAAGGCGGGCGCCAGCCCCTTTGTACAAGACAAAGCGTGCGCCAGCGAGCTTGGTGGCGCGCTCAAAATCAAGAATATCCAGCGCTTCGCCGATGTCCCAGTGGGGTTTGGGGGCAAATGCGAACGGACGAAGCTGCCCCCAAGTGCGCACCTCAACGTTGTCCTCTTCACTGTGCCCGATGGGGCACTCGGGAGCGGGCAGATTGGGCAGCGCCATGAGCAGATTATCGAGCTCGGTGTTGAGTTGGCGCAGGTTTTCATCTAAATCTTTAATGCGCGCGGAGACCTGCTTCATGCTGGCGATTTCAGTCTGTACCTGGCTTTTATCTTTGGTGGCGCCGATGATGGCTGAAACTCGATTTTTTTCCGCTTTAAGGGTTTCGCTCTGACTCAGCGCTTCGCGCCTGGAGGCATCGAGGCGGCGAAAATCGGACAAATCGAGATTTTCACCTCGGGTGGCTAAGCGCTGTTCGGCGGTATCGAGATTGGCGCGCAGATATCTGATATCGAGCATGGCTGTACTTTATCCTTTTTGTGCACTTATCTATTTTGTACTTGGGCGTGGCCCACGTATTTTTAGAGTCACGCTGCGGCGCATACATCTAGCACTTCCAGGTAATTGGGTCAACCGCTTTTCAATAAAATCGCACTACCTCACACGCGCTGTGCCTGGAACATTTACGTACTACGGTGGCGGTTGCCATTAACCCACCAATCGCTTTTGCCATCGAACCACCACCTGCTTGAATCGGCATCCCAGATGGTGGTGGCTAGCTCAAGCGCAAGGTCGGTACACAGGCGTTTACGCGCAATTGAATACCATTCATCTGCGTAGCGGTTCCCCAGATCTTTGTGTTCCTTTAAAGAAAGAATCAACTCCAGCTGATCTGCATCATGGGTCAGTTGTGCTTCGATGCTGGCGTTTTCTTTAAGTTCGGCCAGGGTTTCGGTGTACTCCGCGCCAAATGGGAGTGTCGCGGCCAGATCGCGCACGGCTTTATCTTCATCGGCGTGCACATATTTTTTATTTACGTAGTTGAGATCGCCGGTACGCGCTTCGGGCAGGTCATGGAATAAACACATCATGACGACCCGGGCGGTGTCAGCCTCGGGGGTAAGGTGCGCCAGAGTGTAACCTACCATCGCGGTGCGATAGGAGTGCTCTGCGACAGATTCAGCTCCGGAGCCGAGAAACTGGAATCCGCTGCGGGGAGTCTTCTTTAGCATGCCGATCTCAAAAAAGAAATTGGCAATGGCTCCCATGGATCTCGTCGATGACATTGAATCCTCCGTTTTGATCAAGGTCTAGTACAGGTCACGGCTCTAGATACTATCTGCGACGCTCTCCAACAGCTCCTGCCCAAGCACCTGACGCTGCCAATCGCGCATCCCTTCAACACCTGTGAGATCGGCGCAGGTTTGCGGCATCCGGTGCGCTATCTGGCTGAGGATATTGTTATTGATTAAAATACCTGGGTCGAGTTCGAGCTCCTTGGCTTTGCCGCTGCGCCACTGCTTGAGCTGTTTAAAACGCTCTTCGGCGTCGGGGTCAACCTCGCGGCGCTGACGTTGCGGCGCCACAGGCAATTCCTCATGCGGACGCGCACATGCAGCTGCCACACATTCCAGGATGGCAGGTGCAAAACGCTGGCGCAGTTTGGCCGGGATTGCATCGAACTTATTGAGTTCGCCTTCTGTTTGCGGCATGGCAGCGGCGAGCGCCAACAGCGCGTGGTTTGGGAGAATCTTGTACACCGGATAATCACGTTTACACGCCTGAACACCCCGCCATTGCAGGAGCTGCTCCAGGGTTTCGAGTTGACGTGGTTGCAACACCGCCGCACCCTTGACATGCAGGCAGGCAGGCCCCGTCGGGGGAGAAAAACGCACCTGTTCGAGCTGACGAAATTCTTCTTCCGCCCACCACAGGCGGTCTTTGTCCTGGAGTTGCTCGCGCAGTATTTCCATCAACTCTCTGAGGTGGCGCGTATCCTCAGCGGCGTAGTGAAGCATGGCGGCAGAAAGCGGACGTGCGGACCAGTCAGCACGCTGATATTTCTTGTCCAGTTCAAGGCCGAAATACTTGTGCAGGATATCTCCCAGTCCCACCTTTGGCTCTCCCAGAAGCTGCGCCGCAGTCATGGTGTCGAACAGACCATTAATCTGAATATCGAAATCGCGCGCGAGGCAGCGAATATCGTAATCGGCGGCGTGAAAAATCTTGCAGATGTGCGGATCAGCCAGCGGTGCCTTCAACACGCTGATGTCAGCACCTGCGAGGGGATCGACCAGAGCGGTTTCTCCCTCCCAGCTAAACTGGAGCAGGCATACCTTCTCTTGATAGGAGTGCATGGAGTCGCCTTCGAGGTCGACGGCTATGATCTTATGCTGACTGAGGGCATGGCCAAGATCGGCCACTGCAGGGGTAGTGGTTAAAAGAGGTGCTTGAGACATGGTGTAGAAACTTTCTGCCTAGATAAAGTGTTTTTTTATTGAATTTATTTATTTTATCCCCAGAACCTTGAGCACCGCCGTCATTTGTTCTTGGGTGCCGATGGATATCCGTACCCCGTGGCGCAGATTGGGTGCGCTGAAATAGCGTACCAGAATCTTGTGCTGTTGCAGCAAAGAGTAGATACGCTCGCCATCGCCATCCGGGGCGGAAGCAAACACGAAGTTAGCCTGCGAGGGGATCACATGGTAGCCGCTACCTTCAAGCGCTGCGGTGAAGGTAGCGCGGGTGGCACAGATCAGCTCGGTGTGGTGGCGCAACCAGGCCTGATCTTGCAGGGCAGCCTCTGCGGCTATCAGGGCGAGACGGTCGAGGTGGTAATGATCGCGGATTTTATCCAGCGCGGCTATCACCTGCGGGTGTGCAACCGCCAGCCCCAGGCGCATTCCGGCGAGGGCGTAGCTTTTGGAGAAGGTGCGGGTAACCACCAGATTGGGATATTCGCGCACCATGTCCATGGCGTTGGTGGCAGCAAAGTCAGCGTAGGCTTCATCCACTATCAGCATCCCGCTACAGCGCGTGGCTAGATCGGCGATGGTGGCGCGGCTGAAAGAAAACCCCAAGGGTGCGTTAGGGCTGGTGAGAAAAAAAATTTTGCCATTGTAGTACGTAGGAAAATCAGCCAGATCGAGGTTGGAATCCAGACGAAAAGAACGCGGAGTCGCCCCTTGAATCTCCACCAGGGTGGAATAATAGGTGTATGAGGGCTCGACAAAAGCCACTTCATCGCCGGGGTCGGCAAAGGCGCGAATCAAGTTGTTGAGCAGCTCATCGGAACCATTGGCCATAATTACCCACTCAGGCGGATAGCCATAGAGTTCGGCGGCAAGAGCACGCGCACGCACGCTGCCAGCATCGGGATAAAAACGTAGATTGGCACCTGCGTTCTCCAATTCCGCGCTTATCGCTTTGGCCACTTGCGGCGAGGGCGGGTATGGATTTTCGTTGGTATTGAGCTTGATCCATTCATGCGCGTTTGGGGGTTGCATCCCCGGGACATATCCAGCCATAGCGGCGATATTGGAGCGCAACGGCAATTTGGGTTCAGACATCAAGTGTGTTTCCTTTGTGCGTCTTTATAGGTATGAAGTCGTAAGGTTAGCGTTAGAATTATAGCGTGCAGGTAAATGGTGCAATCCATCCGTTTTGCTCAAGGTCAGAATCTAAGGCAAGATTGTGGGTAAAGTCAAAGTTTATGTAAAAATAAGGGGGGGGGTGCTTGCCAATGGCAGGTTGAGACTACGTGAGAATGGTGAGAAAACCTTCACCTCTGGCGGTTTGCACTGTAGATACTCTGTGTTGCCGCAAGCCCATTTCGTGAAATAACCTCACATTTATTGAACTCCCATGTTGTAAAAACGTGTGTTGTCAAAGCAGGTTTTGTTTTTCAACATGGCATGTATTGCATGAAG
>JAVERW010000163.1:0-2584 GCA_034006915.1 Desulfuromonadaceae bacterium
CCTTGTTTTTAACCATTATGCGCCTGATTGTATTACGCAGCCCTATTGCCACCAAGCGTCCTACGATTAAGATAGCGATGGCAGCAACGAAGTGCAGACTATAAAAAGCCAACCATTCCTGAATCTGAGGGAGTAATTTTTCGAAGTCCATACTAAAGTCCACGTGGTACCTCCGCAAATGCCTGGGGATGAATACTTAGGTTACATCTTCTGCATGTTAGGGTTGAGTAGGTTTGGGCATAGGTACGCATAGTGTTTGCATTAAAGTACAGGCAGAGTTTTTATTTTCAGATATGCCTCGATTTGCGCGTCGGTAAGATTGTACAGAGCATCAAGGATATGTAGTTGCAGTGTGCCCGGTCCGTTGGCTTGAGGTGCGGCTATTTCTCCACAAATGCCTAAAACCGCCATCGCATGGACAGTGGCGGCGAATGGGTCCTGGTTGACTGCGCAGAAGGCGCCGGTAAGGGCAGATGCGGTGCAACCGAGGCCCGTAACCCGGGGCATCAGCGGGTGCCCGTTGTAGATGAGAGTTGTTCTTTTTCCGTCGGTGATTAAATCGACGGCTCCGCTGGCGCACACGCTGCAGGAGTATCTCTGCGCTAGGGCCTCAGCCGCAGCCGCAGCGTCATTGTTGTTTGCAGCACTGTCTACCCCTTTGGTTTGAATCTGCGCACCCGCCAGAGCCATTATTTCCGAAGCGTTCCCCCGAATTACACTTGGATTTATCTGCTCAAGTAGATGCAGAGAGGTGTTGGTTCTGAAGGGTGTAGCCCCGGCACCAACTGGATCAAACACTATCGGGACGTGACGGTTTTTGGCGGTTTTCATCGCCAACTCCATGGCGCCAACCCACTCTTTACTCAAGGTCCCAATATTGATCACCAACGCGGAAGCCAGCGTGGCCATATCCTCAACTTCCTCCAGCGCGTGTGCCATAACCGGCGAGGCTCCAATGGCGAGCAGGGCATTGGCGGTATTGTTCATCACCACAAAATTGGTGATGTTATGCACCAGCGGTACATTGGTGCGTACGCGTTGCAGATCTGCGTAAATCTGTTGAACATCTGAAAGCATAGGCTGAAATCTTCAATGGGCTAAGCAAGAGAGTTACGGCAGTTTTCTTGAGTCAGTCTAACAGCATGGGCGGACTTTGTGTATACTGGAATTATGTGCGAATAATGCTCATTTGGTAACTGGCGCGCGTGTGTTAGTATGCCAGCGCTAATTCTGCCTGTAGGACTATTTCTGAGATGACCAAGGAGACAACAATGCCACAGGAAGAGATCTATGTCATAGGCCACACAAATCCGGACAGTGATTCTATATGCAGCGCCATAGCGTATGCGCATTTGCGTGAACTCCAGGGACTGGGGAATGTACGTCCGGCGCGCGCAGGCAATGTCAATCGCCAGACCCAGTTCATTCTGGATGAACTAGCGGTGCCGCAACCGGAACTGATCCTGGATATGTCACCTAGGATTGGTGATGTGATTTCACGCAAGGCGCCAGTGTCTATTGCAGCAACAGAGCCGCTTTCGCGCGCGATGGAGCTGTTTCATTTGCATAATATCCGTATTTTACCAGTACTTGCGGAGGATAAAAAACCTCTGGGGCTGTTGTACCTGAAAAAACTGGCGGAGCGCTTTCTGGTTCCGAGTCAGGAAAAGGATCTGCGCCGCATCTACGCTTCACCCCGTTCCATATGCCAGTGTCTCAAGGCGCGCTTCGTGACGGAGTTTGAGACCGAAGCGTTGGAAGATCTTGATTTATTTGTGGCGGCCATGTCGGAGGAGTCATTTAAGCAAAAGGTTTGCAAACACGATATGCGCAAGATGGTGCTCATCGTTGGCGACCGTTATGAAATTTTGCACCATGTAGTAGAACTGGGGGTGCGGGTGCTTGTAGTAGTGGGGGGGCTGCCCATTCCTGAAGCTATCTGCGTCTTGGCACGCCAGAATCAGGTGACCATCCTTTCCACCACCTTTGATACCTCTACCAGTGCTTGGCTCACGCGCTTGGCCACTCCGGTTGGGCACCTAGCGCAGACGGACTACGTCACCCTACATGAGGATGACCGACTGGAACAGCTCAAGATAAGTCTGATGCACAGTTCGGTACCGGGGGTGCTGGTGCTCAATGATTATGGTGAATTGCTGGCGGTTGCGACCAAGAGTAATCTGTTTACCCCGAGCAGACGTAAACTTATTCTGGTGGATCACAATGAATTGTCTCAGGCTGTGGCCGGGGCAGACAAAGTGGAAATTATTGAAATTGTGGATCATCACCGTCTGGGCAACCTGCAGACCGACATTCCGATTCAGTTTATCAACAAGCCCTTGGGGAGCACTTGCACCCTGGTGGCAACCTTGTATCAGCAAGGGGGGATCGATCCGGAGCCAGCCATAGCAGGGTTGATGCTGGCGGGGCTACTTTCAGATACGATCGTTCTCAAATCCCCCACTACTACCGATATTGACCGTCAGATCGCATTCTGGCTCGGGCAGCATTCGGGTTTAGATCCGTATGAGTTTGGGCAACGTATTTTCTCATCTAGTAGCTCCATTAGCGCGTATGACACCCT
>JAVERW010000164.1:0-2541 GCA_034006915.1 Desulfuromonadaceae bacterium
TCTTTTAATATTTTACCTTTTTTGATATCAATCAAGTTTATTCCTTTGCCGGTGTGGCATGTTCAGCTCACTTCAATTGGTTCGAGGTCTTTATTAATCTGTGATGAGCACAGGTTTTGCTCGCTTAACCTTAAACGTAAAAGGAGAAACACTATGGACATGTTTTGTTACCAATGTCAGGAAGCCGCCAGGGGAACCGGGTGCACCGTTAAAGGGATGTGCGGTAAGGAAGCGTCTACCGCAGGTCTGCAGGATCTGCTGGTCTTTATCCTTAAAGGGATTGCTGTGGCGGATCGTGAAGCACGCAAGCAGGGCAAAAACGATGCCGGCACTGGGCTGTTTGTGGTCAAGGCGATGTTTGCTACCATCACTAATGCTAACTTCGATAATCAGCGTATCACTGATTTGATTAAAGAGGCGCTGCAGCGCCGCGACGAGTTGAAGCGCAAGGTCGGGATGACTTCTGGGCCTGAGTGCGTGACCTGGAGTGGCTCCGAGGCGGATTTTGCGGCTAAGGCCAAAGAGGTTGGGGTGCTGTCGCAACCCAATGAAGATGTGCGTTCCTTGCGGGAGCTGTTGGTTTACGGCCTCAAGGGACTGTGCGCTTATACAGATCATGCGGCGGTGCTTGGGTATGAAAAGGATGAAATCTATGACTTTATCCTCGATGCGCTCGCTTCCACCACTGATGAGTTGAGTGTCGACGAAATGACCGGCCTGGTGGTCAAGTGTGGTGAGGTTGCGGTTACCGGGATGGCCCTGCTCGACGAAGCCAACACCAGCTGCTACGGCAATCCGGAGATCACTAAGGTTAATCTGGGAGTGGGCAAGAACCCCGGTATCCTTATCTCTGGGCACGATATGAAGGATATGGAAGAGCTCCTGAAGCAGACTGAAGGGACAGGGGTGGATGTTTACACCCACAGTGAGATGCTCCCGGCGCACTACTATCCGGCCTTCAAAAATTTTGACCATTTTGTGGGCAACTACGGCAACGCCTGGTGGCTGCAGGACAAGGAGTTTGCTTCGTTCAACGGTCCCATCCTCATGACCACTAACTGCATCACTCCGGTCAAGGATGCGTATAAAGACCGAATTTATACCACTGGGATGGCGGGTTACCCTGGGGTTGAGCATATCCCAGAGCGTGAAGCTGGGGGTGTCAAGGACTTCAGCGCTATAATTGCGCAGGCCAAGACTTGTACTCCGCCCGAAGAGCTGGAGAAGGGTGAGATTGTGGGCGGTTTTGCCCACGCTCAGGTGATGGCGCTGGCTGATAAGGTGGTGGATGCGGTCAAGAGCGGAGCAATCAAGCGCTTCGTGGTTATGGCAGGGTGTGACGGACGCCATACCTCACGCAGCTATTTCACCGAGGTGGCCGAGGCGCTGCCGCAGGACACCGTTATCATGACCGCCGGATGTGCCAAGTATCGCTACAATAAGCTCAACCTTGGTGATATCGGTGGTATTCCGCGCGTTCTCGACGCTGGGCAGTGTAACGATTCCTACTCGCTGGCGTTTATCGCTCTGAAGCTCAAGGAAGTATTCGGGCTGGACGATATCAACGATCTACCCATCTCCTACGATATCGCCTGGTATGAGCAGAAGGCCGTCGTCGTGCTGCTGGCTCTGCTTGCCCTTGGAGTCAAAGGGATCCGTCTTGGGCCCACTCTGCCGGCGTTTCTGTCGCCAAATGTGGCCAAGGTACTGGTGGATAACTTCGACATCAAACCGATTGGCGATGTTGCCAGCGACGTAGAAGCGATTATGGCAGGCAAGTAAAAGCTACACCCAACCATGTGCTTGTGTACGCTATGTTTGCACTTTATGGCGGATCCCCTCGGGGGTCCGCCTTTTTAATGCTAAATTTGTTTTATTGGCGCACGAGGCGCCAGTCGGGGGCGTGGGCGGTTTCGGTGCTGCGCCATGGGTTGATATCCAGGCCACCTCGACGGGTGTAGCGCGCATACACGCTCAGGTGTTCGAGATCGCAATGGCTCCACAAGTCGGTGAAGATCCGCTCGACACACTGCTCGTGAAATTCGTTGTGCTGCCGAAATGAGATCAGATAGCGCAGCAGGGCGGCGTGCTCGATGTTGGCACCCTGGTAATGGATCCAGATGCTGGCCCAGTCGGGCTGGGAGGTGATGAGGCAGTTGCTCTTGAGCAGGTGGCTATACAGGGTTTGCGTGACCCGGGCAACATTCTTGATCGCGTCAGGCTGGCGCAGTAATTCAGGTGCGGTTTGGTAGCAATCCACCTCAATGTCGAGATGATCGATGCAGATTCCCTCTAGCGTGGTAATCTGCCATGAGTCGGGCACCGGTGCGGATTCTTCCAGCGGATGGAGCTCGACCTGCACCTTCGCACCTGTCGTCGCACTTAAATCCTGTGCCATCAGAGCGTGGACTGCGGCGCGAGAATCAAACCTGCTCTGGTTGAAGGAGTTAAGATAGAGCTTGAACGATTTTGATTCGACAATGTGTGGAGAGGTGCAGGGGAAGCGGAACCGTCCCAGCGCAGCGACAGGTTTCCCTTTGG
>JAVERW010000165.1:0-2530 GCA_034006915.1 Desulfuromonadaceae bacterium
TGGTCCGGACCGAGGAGCATTTCGCGTCTACCACCACTGCCCATGATTAAAAAGCAGTGTTTGATTTGTGGGGCATTATAGCCAGAGTCGAGCATCTGGGCAAAACACAGATCGTAGGTGCGCTTGAGCAGCCCTTGGTGAATATATGACAGGGTTTCCATGATCTGGGTGGCGCTACGGCTTTCAGACATAAGTCCGTCAGCGATAAGTAGCAGCAGATCGTGAATCTGTTTGAGCTCGTCCAGGGTCTGCGCTTCTTCGATGTTGCCGAGCAGCAGCATCGCCTTCTGGGTACGGTGCTGAATCAGATCACTCATAGTGACCATCCCCAGCAGAACTCCATTTTCAACAATGGGCATGTGTTTAAGTCTGCGTCCAACCATGTATGCCATGGCTTCGTACATATAGGTGGACGGTGGCATGGTTTTGGGTTGATCCTCCATCAGCTCTTTTGCTTTGATGGCATCTGGGTCAGTATCTTTCACCGCCAGGACCTTGCCCATAATATCACGACATGTGACGATTCCGGCCATCTGCCCATGCTCATCTAAAACCATAAGGGAGCGAACGTGATTCTGTATCATGATAGCCGCCATCTCGCGGGTTGTGGCATTGACTCCACACGAAATAGCTGGGGATGACATGATTTCCGACAGACGTTTCTGAAACGGATACGACTCCAGCTTGATAAGGGCTTGTTTGCTGTGATTAGTGACGATGTCTGCATACAGGTGGCGTACCTGCGCAACAACGGCATCATTAAAGAATTGACGCAGCAGGGGCACGCGCACCGCAACTTCGCGGATGATGTCGCTGGGGATGAGGTAGCACGTGAGATCGGTTACCGCTCGCGCTCCGCCGGTGTATTTTTCACCGGTGAACAACGGGGTACAGCCAAAATACTGGCCATCACGCCGATAATCTACTACGATCTCTTCGCCGCTCTGGGTAAGTAGGGTAATCTCCACCGCGCCGGAGGAGATGATGTACAGATAGCCGGTGAAAGGGTCATTTTGGTTGAAAATGTGGTAGTTACGCGGAAATCTTTTGCTCTTGGTGGCAGAAGCTATCTGCGCTAAGTCGGAAGCTGCAAGTTTATTGAATGGCTCCATTTTCTGTAACTGCGTTATATCGACCATTGTATCCCCCTGATGTCCAAAACAAGCGGCATTAGTTGTGTGATCCTGCCGGGAGCAGACTTTTGGCATTTTAACATTCGAAAGAAAAATAGAAAAGTGTTTCTTGGGGTAACTATAGACGCTGCTTTTTAGGCGTTAACACAGGGTAAGGGGTTGGGTATGCGAATCAAGACCATATTGGGCGAAGGCAGTTCTGGGGCAGAGGTTGATGTCAGCGGTTGGGTACGCACCGTGCGTAGAAGTAAGCAGGTCTGGTTCGTGGAGCTCAATGATGGTTCCTGCATGGACTCGCTCCAGCTGGTTCTGACTGGAGATCTTGCGGCGCAATTATCTGGAGAACTAGGTACAGGGGCGTGCATCAAGGCGAATGGATCTCTACAGGAGTCACCCGCACAGGGACAAAAACTGGAACTTATGGTTGCACAGCTTAAGATTGTCGGGGCTGTGGATGCAGAATACCCGCTGCAGAAAAAACGCCATAGCTTTGAATATTTGCGCACCATAGCTCATCTGCGCCCACGCACCAATACCTTTGGGGCGGTGTTCAGGGTACGTAGTGCCTTGAGTTTCGCCATACATAAATTTTTTACCGAACAGGGGTTTGTGCACGTGCATACCCCCATTATCACCGCGAGTGACTGCGAGGGGGCGGGTGAAATGTTTCGGGTAACAACCCTGGATCCGCTGGCGCCACCGTTGAATACTGCAGGGCAAGTGGATTGGGGCGCAGATTTTTTTGCGCAACGAACCAATCTGACAGTAAGCGGTCAGCTACAAGGAGAGCTCTACGCCCTTGCATTCGGCTCTATTTACACTTTTGGCCCCACTTTTCGGGCGGAAAATTCTCATACTAGCCGGCATGCGTCCGAGTTCTGGATGGTTGAACCGGAGATGGCCTTTGCAGATTTATCCGCCAACTGTGAAGTAGCTCGCGATTTCATCCGCTATCTAGTTAAGTATGTGCTGGAGCACTGTGCACCGGAGCTGGAGTTTTTCGATAAGCGCATAGAAGCGGGCTTAATTCACAAACTGGAGCAGGTAGCCAAGGCCGAGTTCAACACCATGACTTATACCGAGGCGGTCGCACATTTACAGCAGGCCCCCAAAGTTTTTGAATACCCAGTCAAGTGGGGATTGGATCTACAGTCTGAACATGAACGGTATTTGTGTGAAGAGGTGATTAATGGACCACTGTTTGTAGTGGATTATCCCAAAGAGATAAAAGCTTTTTATATGCGCGCAAACCTCGATGGTAAAACCGTGGCTGCCATGGATCTGCTGCTGCCGCGCGTGGGGGAGATAATTGGAGGTAGTCAGCGTGAGGAGCGCTACTCTTATCTGCTGGAGCGTATGCAGGAACATGGCATCGAACCGCAGAGTATGCAGTGGTA
>JAVERW010000166.1:0-2516 GCA_034006915.1 Desulfuromonadaceae bacterium
GGTGAAACGGTAGTGATGCTGCACGGCAACCCGAGCTGGTGCTTCTACTATCGCAACCTCGCTGTTGCTATGGCCAGTACCCACCGTGTTATTGTGCCCGATCACATCGGCTGTGGTCTATCAGACAAGCCCAATGATGCTCGTTACACCTACACCTTGGAGCAACGCGTAGCTGACTTAGAAGAGCTGCTTGAATCCATCGGAGTCCAAGACAATATTACCCTGGTAGTGCACGACTGGGGCGGTATGATCGGAATGGCTTTTGCCACGCGCCATCCGCAGAAAATAAAGAAGATAGTCGCCATGAACACTGCCGCATTTCATATGCCGCAGAGTAAAAAACTCCCTATGGCACTGAAAGTTGGGCGCAACAGCCGTTTAGGCACTGCTCTGATTCAGGGTCTAAATGCATTCAGCGGCGCTGCTGCGTGGGTTGGATGCAAACAGAACCCTATGCCACGAGCTCTGCGCCAATGCTACACCGCACCATATAATTCATGGAAGAACCGCATCGCAACCCTGCGTTTTGTGCAGGATATTCCACTATCTTCTGAGGATCGGGCGTACGCCTGTGTAACTGAAGTAGAAGAAAATCTGCACAGCTTGCAGGGTTTACCCATTCTGGTGTGTTGGGGCGAAAAAGATTTCGTATTCGACCACCATTTCCTCGAACAATGGCGCCTTAAATTCCCTCGCGCACGCTTTCATACCTGGGCAAAAGGGGGACACTATATCCTTGAAGACGTAGCTGATGAAATCATTCCACTGATCTGCGCCTTCATTCGTGAACCCTGATACCATGGAAACTTCCAGTACATACTCTCCATCTGGGCATACCCACAATATCGCTATCTCTTTGAGCATGCGCGCCGCGCAACAGCCATCATCCCATGCGGTGATATTCCCCCATGGTCGAGATCGACGTGGGCGCGTATGTTATACCCACCTGACCTTTGCACAACTGGAGGAGGACAGCACCAGAGCCGCCTACGCTCTACAGCGTTACGGCCTTTGCGCCGGGCAACGCACGGTGCTAATGGTACCTCCCGGGCTCGACTTTTTCACCCTCACCTTCGCCTTGTTTAAAATCGGTGCGATTCCAGTTTTGATAGACCCCGGAATGGGGATTAAAAACCTGGGGACGTGTCTGCAACAGGTGCAACCAGAGGTGTTCATTGGGAATTTTAAGGCAAACCTAGCGCGGAAGGTTATGGGTTGGAGCAAATCCAGCCTCAGACTGTGTATTTCCACCTCCTCTATTCCCTTGCCGCAGACTGCGCGCATACCGGAATTGTTGGCACACACTCCAACAGCCGTTACGTTTGCAGGCCATCAGCCTGAAGCCAACTCCCTCGCTGCAATCTTGTTCACCAGTGGCAGCACCGGCCCGGCCAAGGGGACGGAATACACCCACGAAAACTTCTACGCTCAGATTGAAGCACTGAAAAAGCTGTATGCCATTCAACCGGGTGAAGTAGATCTGTGTACGTTTCCGCTCTTCGCCCTGTTTGCCCCCGCCCTGGGGATGACGGCAGTCGTTCCGGATATGGACGCCTCTAAGCCTGGCAAGGTTAACCCAGCGCGGATTTTTGAGGCGTTTGACAACTTTCATATCACCAACATGTTTGGCTCCCCGGCACTATTGCGCCGAGTTGCAGCGTCTGGCTGCAGACAGGAACTCCAACTACCAAGCCTAAAGCGAATTATTTCCGCTGGTGCCCCGGTTCCGACAGATATCCTGGCTCAACTTGAAGGAATGCTCTGCAGCACTTGTAAGGACGCTACCGCAGGAATTTCTACCCCCCAGATTTTCACTCCCTATGGTGCTACCGAGGCCTTACCGGTATGCTCCATAGGCAGCCACGAAATTCTGCAGCACACCGCGGCTAAAACCGCTACGGGGCATGGCATCTGTGTAGGCAGACCCGTAGACGGCATTGATTTGAAAATTATCCGCATAACTGATGCACCGATCTTCTCCTGGGATGATGCCGAAATATTACCCACCGGCAGTATTGGCGAGATTTGCGTGTGCGGCCCTCAAGTCACTTCCGGGTATTTTCGGATGGACCAAGCTACCGCTGCGGCCAAAATTCATGTGAAAACAGGCTGTTTTTACCATCGCATGGGAGATGTAGGCTATCTGGATGAACAAGGAAGAGTGTGGTTCTGCGGACGCAAGAATCACCGAGTGGTAACCGCCACTTCCACCCTCTATACCATACCGTGTGAGGCTGTATTTAATCTTCATCCACAGGTAGCACGCACTGCTCTAGTCGGGTGCACAGAGGGGCTGGCGCAGCGTGCAGTCTTATGTGTGGAGTTGCACAAGAATGTATCTGAACAGCTAGCAGCGACCATCATCGATGATCTGCGCCAGATCCAACTGCAATATCCACATACAGCAGAAATATGTGCGTTTTTAACCCATCCGCAGTTTCCGGTAGATGTCAGGCACAATGCCAAAATATTCCGTGAAAAACTTGCACTGTGGGCACAAAAGAGATGGGCACAAG
>JAVERW010000168.1:0-2509 GCA_034006915.1 Desulfuromonadaceae bacterium
AACGTATTCGCGAAAGAAAATCTAAGTGTTAACGTAGGTGAGGTTCGTGTCTTCCCTGCAATTCTGATGATCAGTTTGCTGGTGCTGTTCATCCTGGTCGGGGTATTCTCCAAGGCTAAAGATACTGAGGACTACTGGGCCGCAGGGCGTGGAGTCGGACAGCTCGGTGGGGGTATGGCGATCGCGTCCAACTGGATGTCTGCCGCTTCATATCTCGGTATGGCTGGCCTGATCTACCTCAAGGGCTACTCCGCCATGGCGTATATCGTCGGCTGGACCGGAGGCTATGTGCTGCTGCTGGTGTTGATGGCTGGGCAGATCCGCCGCTATGGTAAATATACCGCGCCGGATTTCGTCGGTGATCGCTATTATTCTACCGCAGCGCGCCTGATGTCAGCGCTGATTGTTATCCTGATCTCCTTTGTGTACGCTGTTGGTCAGTACAAGGGTATCGGCATGATGTTCAACTGGATCTTCGGCATCAACTACGAGATGTCCGTTATCGTCGGTACTGGTGTCGTGCTGGCCTATGTCCTCATCTCGGGGATGCTCGGTGCCACGAAAAATATGCAGGTGCAGTATGTAGTTATTGTAATAACCTTCCTGCTGCCTTTGTTTTTTATCGCTAGCAAGCTTGGCTACTTCTCAGCAGTTCCGCAGATTGGCTACGGAGCCACGGTGTGGGATATCGGGCACGGCGGCAATGGAATAACTGCGGCCACTGCGGATCCAAGCTTCTATCTCCCCTTCGCCAACAACACCGCGTATCATTGGTTTGCTCTGTGCATCACCTTGATGCTCGGTACCGCGGGTCTGCCCCACGTTATCGGACGTTTCTATCTTGTACCTCGCGTAAGTGATGCACGCTGGCAGGTGGTCTGGGGCCTGTTCTGTATCGCCCTGGTATACTGGAGTGCGCCCTGCTTCGCGGCGTTTGCGAAGTTCTCCAACATCGCTGGCGTAACTGGGGTTACCATCTCGCCCGATGCCATCGTGGTAAATGCCGCCGAGCTTGCAGGTCTGCCCCAGTGGTTTTCCGGTTTCCTCGCTGCCGGGGGTGTGTCTGCCGCGTTCTCCACTGTTGGGGGTCTGTTGATGGCTGGTTCTTCGGCCTTTGCCCACGATATTTATTTTCGCGTACTGAAGCCTAATGCGACTGAAGAGTCGAAGATGAAGGTTGCGCGCATTGGAACCATTGTTCTCGGGGTTGCCATCGCGGTTATTGCCATGAATCCACCGGCATTTATCGCTCAAATCACAGCGGTCGCGTTCTCCATGGGGGCAAACACCTTCTTCCCGATGTTTCTCCTGGGGATATGGTGGAGCCGTACTACCAAGGAAGCAGCCATCGTGGGGATGATTGTAGGTATGACGGTCACTTTTGGCTCCATGTTGGCGCCAAAGACCTCTCTGTTCGCCTACTATGTACCCTTTACCTCCAGCGCGATTCTTGGGGTTCCGCTGGTATTAACCACCATGATCATCGTATCTTTGATGACCAAAGAGCCTTCTGCTGAGATCAAGGAGTTGCTCTACAGGGTACATAACGACGAGTAAACGCAATACACTTGTAGTATGAAAAACTTCCGCCCCTGCTGTATACTAGCAGGGGCGGTTTTTTAATTTAAGTTCAGGCTGCTGCGACGCACGTTGGCCCGTTTAGCAGTTGTAGGCTGGCGTACGGTTGACTTGCAGGTGTAGATAGGCTGATAGTAAGGGTTGCGCATTGCAGGATTGGCGCAGTTTTTCTGACGAGTTTTCAAATGCACATGCGCCGAAGGCAGCATGTGCATAAAATTTTAGTAGTACATTTAGTAGACAAGGATGTAGAGCTTATGCTGAGGTCACGGAGGAGTTTTTGGCGCTTTTGCGGGGATACGCAGGAAGACAAGGCGTTTGCCCGTCCTGAAACTTGCATTGGGCTGACCGGAGAGCAGATTACCTCCGACCGTATAAGTAACGTGAGGCGGGTCACGCTGAATTCGAATAATTATTATATCAAACAGTACTGTGTTGGGGGGAAGCATGTGCGGCGTTTTTTAGGGCGTAGCCGTGCACAAGGGGAATGGCAGAACCTCGAATATTTTGCCGAGCTACAGATACCGGTCACGCCTCTAGTGGCGTATGGGCGGCATAAGGTTGGAAAAACTCATCTTGAACTTTTGGTAACTGCGGCAGTGGAGGATTCGAGTGATCTGGCTACTCTTGCACAGCAGAAGCCGGAGCGTTTTGCCAACAGGAGCTGGACTTTGTCGGTTATGCGGCAAGTAGCAGAATATACGCGGCGGCTGCACGCAGATAACTTTGTTCACTGGGACCTGAAGTGGCGAAATATTCTAGTACAGGGTGATGCTGACCCTAAAATTTATTTCTTCGACTGTCCACTCGGGCGCCGCTGGTACGGGGGGTTGCAGCGGCGTGGAGCGATAAAGGATCTGGGATGTCTGGACTCAGTCGCCCGTTTGGTGCTGACCCGCACGCAGCGCTTGCGCTTTCTTTTACTCTACCG
>JAVERW010000169.1:0-2508 GCA_034006915.1 Desulfuromonadaceae bacterium
GCCAATCCTGCTGAATGCTCTTGAAGGAGTTGCGCGAAAAAGAATTCGCCGCCGTGGTTTTCGATTCTCCGGGGCAGTCATGGCTCAAGCGGCGCGAGACTTATAGCTGCTCGAACATTCACCTGCCGCCCTCCTATCACTGACAGGTTGGCGGCGGATCTTTAGAGTCATCTTGATTGAAAATTGGAATGAGATCAACGTATCGCTTGCCTCCGTGGACCTCAAGGGTGGACGTAAGACAGGGTATATTATCTGCTTGGCCGCCGTGGAGTCGTACAAGAGCGTCATTTCCTCTCAAAATGAACCCTTAATCCGTGACGAAACAACAGTAATTTTTGGTCGAAAATAGCAATTAACATGTTGATTTTTATCATAAAATATTGCAATATACACCTGTCATAAAAACTCACTTGGCAGGTGACCGAATGAAACGATTTATTATTGAACAATCTGACAATGAATTCTACACGAGCCATTCGGGCCTGGCTCTCATCGGGTTGTGCATCAACCGCTTCAGCGACCTGCCGAAGCAGGTTGCCGGAAAAATGACCAAGGGGCAGGACAAGATATCGCACACCGACGTCGTGCGCAGCATGCTGGGTCTGCTTTGCCTCGGCAAGAGCGATTTTGAGGCGATATCCTCCATGCGCGACGATACCTATTTCAAGCAATCTCTGGGCATCAGTAATGTCCCTTCGGTTGAACGGTTGCGGCAGCGTCTTGACGAAAATGCCGAAGCGCTGCTGCCGATCATCAAAGACTGCTCGGTGGTGATGCTCAAAAACGGCAAAGTGCCCATCACCGGTCTCGATACCGGGCACATTCCCCTTGACGCGGATGTCTTTCCCATGGACAACTCCAATACCAGGAAGGAAGGGGTGAGCCGCACCTATCAGGGCACCGACGGGTATGCCCCCATTGCCGCCTACCTTGGCCTGGAAGGATGGTGCATGGAGGTTGAACTGCGCCCCGGCAGCCAGCACAGCCAGGAAGGATTTATTCCCTATCTGGACCGGGTGATTGACCGGGCCAGGACCTTGACCGGCAAAAAGCTCCTGGTTCGCCTGGACTCAGCCCATGACGCGCTGGAGACCCGGATGGCCCTGCGGGACCGGGAAAAGGTTTCCTTCATCATCAAGTGGAATCCGCGCCGGGAAGACACCAGCGCCCTCTGCGCCCGGGCCTTTGCCGAGGGCAAGGTAACGGAGCCCCGACCCGGCAAAGAGGTAGCCCTGCTGACCATTCGCAAAAGGCAGGAACATGAGGGCCGGACCGTGGTGTTCACCAAGGTGGTGCGCGTTACCAGGCGGACCGTCGACAAGCGCGGCCAGCTTCTGCTTGCCCCGGATGTCACGGTTGAGGGCTGGTGGACCGACCTTGACCTGCCGGAGCAGAAGATCATCAAGCTGTACGAGAATCACGGCTTAAGCGAGCAGTTTCACAGCGAATTCAAGAGCGATCTCGATCTGGAGCGTCTGCCCAGCGGCAAATTTGCCACCAATGCCCTGATCATGGCCCTTGGCTCCTTTGCGTACAATATCCTGCGGCTCATCGGTCAGCTGGGACTGCTTGGCGAGTATTCACCGGTCCGGCATCCGGCCAAGCGGCGCCGGCTGAAAACAGTGATCCAGGAGTTGATGTACCTGGCTGCCCGGCTGATAAGTTCAGCCCGCCGCCTCAGATTGCGCTTCAGCCGGCACTGTCCGGGGTTTGAGGCTTTTATCCGGGTGTACTCCCGGCTCTCCGCCGCGGCATAGACAAGGCCGGACGGCGCTGAAAGAGAAACAACAGGATGAGTGCGCCTTTTTTCCCTCTTTTGGGAAGTTTTTTTTGTCAGATTGTCAAAGAACAGCAGGCATTATCATCCCGGCGGAGGAATTGTTACCGCCGCAAGGGTCACAAGCCGGTAATTTTTTTTAAACACGGGTACAAATCTGCCAAGATCTATTACACGTCACGGATTCAGGAATATATCAAAATTTTGAGAGATTTCTCTTTATTTCTATCATAAGGTTTGATAACAATAAGAAATTACCTTTCGGCATCTGAATTTGGAAAGCGGTACTATTGGGGGCAGAGTGAAAACTGTTCAGCTGGGACACAGAAAATAGACGGGGGAAAAGCAATGCTCAGCAAGGAAGAAATTTTTGAGGCTCTTACATCTTGGAATTATTGGAACAGTCCCTTGCCGGAAACAGTTCACCGGCCAGCCTATGAAATGCAAATCATGAGAAAGGCCAAGGCTGGGGAAATTCTGATTCTCAAGGGCGTTCGCCGCTCCGGCAAGTCAACCCTTCTCATCAATGAAATGAAACGGCTCGTGGCTGAAGGGCATGACATGAACAGAATTCTTTATGTCAACTTCGAGGATCCTCGGTTTATTAATCATCTCAATCTGGAGCTGATGGAACAAATCAAGGAAACCTACCTTGAATTTATGGCGCCTGAAGATAAGCCGTTTTTCTTTTTCGATGAGGTGCAAAATATACCGGCGTGGGAGAAATGGCT
>JAVERW010000153.1:0-2870 GCA_034006915.1 Desulfuromonadaceae bacterium
CCAGATTGTCCCGACCGCGGTCAAACAATACGTCTGCGGCGAAGTCTTCAGCTACCTCGGGTGCGATTATTGTCTACAGGTGGTAAGCGGCCCCTTTGCGCCGGTAGAATTGGTTTCTGGGGCACTGATGGTGTGTGTCCCGGGAGGTAGCACCCAACCTCATATGGTGCGCAATGCACTGCTACGCTGGTATAAACGTCAGGCTCATGAGCTGCTGGAGAAAAAAGTAAAACGTCTAGCTCTTAAGGTAGGGGCACAGCCTGCTTCGATAGAGATCAAAACCTTCAAGGCGCGCTGGGGTAGCTGCAGCATCAACGGCAAGTTGCAGTTCAACTTACTGATCGTTCTTGCACCCGAGCGCATAGTAGATTATGTGGTGGTTCATGAACTCTGCCATCTGCTACAGCACAATCATTCAGCTGCTTACTGGCGAGAGGTTGAGCGGGTTATGCCCGACTATAGGGAATGCCGTGAGTGGCTAAAGGTCAACGTCGCAACACTTAAAGTGTAGCTTGGCTAGTATCCGTTCTGGAATACATCTGTTACCATGTAGAGCTATCGACTTAGCAGGTTTTTAGATTTACTGCGTTTCCGGAGAATTGAATATTGCGGGAAATAACAGTGGTTTTTTATGCACGAGAGTTCTGTGGAGAGTGGAAATATCCTTTCGACGAGAAAGATATCGCGCCGTTCTTTGCCCAGTTGAACCATGAGTTGAATGGCTGCGGGGTGAAGTTCAGTTTTGCCCACGAGCCCAACGTCTGCCTTAAAATCAACGGTTATCAGGATATGCTCAACAGTGTACGCATCTGTGCGCCAAAACACGGTTTTTCCAGTCTGTGCTTAGGGCAGTTTCTCGGAGCTAGCCCCGCTGCGGATTTTCTTGCCGATGTTAAACGCGGGGTAAGGCGCGTGGCTTTTTCACCGGAGAGTATCGCCCCCGCAGGTGGCGCGGCCTTGTGCCATAATTGCGGCTGCGGTTGTTGAGAGGGCATATAATGTTAGATAAAGAAAACATCGAATCACAAATGGGACCACACTCGGTTGAGCTGGATGAATGGATCAGCTGTGCGCCCTTTGAGCAGGCTCTGGGGATTGAGATCACTCGGGCCCAGGACGGGTATGCAGAACTGGTGATGCCTTTTACCTACATGCTTGCCAATGGTGCTGCCATGCTACACGGAGGTGCCATGACTACCTTGGCCGATACAGCTGCAGTATTCGCCCTAAAGAGCCTGCTTACCCCTGGTACCCATTTTGCCACCATCCACATGGAGGTTGATTTTCTTTATCCGGTAATGCAGGGGAGGGTGTACGCTCGTGCCCAGGTTGAACATCAACATGGACGCAGCTGGAAAGCCTGCGTGGACTTGTTCGACGATGCAGAACGTGAAGTGATGCGGATGCACGCCCAATTCAAGGTTGCGCGGAACCAACCTAATCTGAGCGCAGAGCAGGCTGCTTCTATCCCTGGACACGGTGCGGGAAAATAATGTAGATGCCGTACTCTTTTGATTTAAATACTCAGACTTATTTCCTGATAGCTGCGGGGATGCTCGGCGTTGTATTTGTGTTTTTGTTGTGGCACTTGCAACGGACACGCACTCAGGGGGGAGTGTTGCGACTTCGGTTGGAACAGTTGCAGCAACACCAACGCGAATCCTTGCTGCGCAATGAATCCTTGCAGGATGAACTGAGTGAAACCAAAGGGAACCTGATTCAGGCGCAGACCCGCTTGGAGCAACAGCAGCAGTGGATGCAGGAAAAAGAAGAGTTTTTCCACCAAACTCGCGAATCTATGCAGGCGCAATTTAAGGTGCTGGCTCAAGATATTTTTGACGAGAAGGGGCGTACCTTCAAACACGACAATAAAGCTGGCCTAGGTGAGATTTTAGAGCCATTTCGCAATCAGTTGCAGGAGTTTCGCCACCGCATCGACGATATCCACGTTACTGATTTAAAAGACAGAACCACCATCCGGCACGAACTGGAGCAGTTGCGCACCACTAGTCATCAGTTGAACAAGGAGGCGGTCAACCTCACCCGCGCATTAAAGGGGGAGAATAAGCTGCAGGGCAACTGGGGTGAAATGGTATTGGAACGAGTGCTAGAGCAATCTGGGTTGCGTAAAGGACATGAATATATGACCCAGGTGAGCCTACGCAACGCCGAAAACCAACTGCTGCGCCCGGATGTGGTCGTGCTTATGCCAGAGGGGAGGAATATCATTATCGATTCCAAGGTTTCCCTCACAGCTTATGAACGCTACTGCAGTGCGGAGGAGTTAAGCACTAAGGAGCAGGCTCTCAAACAGCACGTACATGCAGTGCGGCAGCATATCAATGACCTAGGGTCAAAGGATTATGCCGATCTTTACGGGGGGAAATCTCTGGATTTTGTCCTGATGTTCATGCCACTTGAACCGGCTTTTATCTGTGCCATCCAACATGCGGAAGACCTTCTCGATCTGGCGCTGAACAACCGAGTAATAGTGGTCACCCCCACAACCTTGCTTGCTACCATGCGCACCGTGGAAAACATCTGGCGCTATGAACGCCAGAATCAGAACGCGCGCGCCATTGCCGCGCGTGCCGGGGCGGTGTACGACAAACTGCGCGGCTTTGTGGAAGATATGGAGAAAATCGGGGTTCAGATCTCCACCCTAGAACAGCAATACCACAGCGCCATGAATAAATTAACTCAAGGCAAGGGCAATCTGGTGAGTCAGGCAAGCCGTTTTGTGGAACTTGGAGTGAAGGTAAAGCGTAAAATGCCCGATTCCGTACTAGAATACGCCGAAACCGAAATCGAAGCCGAAGTTGCGGAAGAGATTTGATGCTGGACGTTGCCGCTGCCATCATTGTGGAGAA
>JAVERW010000051.1:0-14108 GCA_034006915.1 Desulfuromonadaceae bacterium
ATACAACCTTGCCCCGGCAGATATTCCTGTTATACCTCACTTATTGCGGTATTTTTCTTCCAGAGCTATAAACAGTTTTCCCTTGGATAAAGGCGAGTCTGTGTCATGCTGAAACTTGGGATAATTTCGGACACCCATTGGAGCACGCTACCACAAGCCAATGCCGGAGCACGAAAGCTCCTGAGTGGGGTGTTTGCCAATGTAGATGCCATCGTTCATGCTGGTGATATGGTGCATCCAGATCTCGATATGGTATTTGCCCCACACGATTTTTATGCAGTACGCGGGAATATGGATCCACCCTCGAGTTCGGTCCCACTTAAACGGATACTTCACTTTGCTGGAGTCAATATCGGCCTTATCCACGGTTGGGGCTCTGGTGCAGCAATTGAATCCAACTCCCTAAGTGAATTTGATTCACAGGATATCGACATTCTAGTCTACGGACACAGTCATTGCCCCACATGTAGGCTGGAACACGGTTTGCTGCGCTTTAATCCCGGTAGTGTCACCCAGCGTCGCCGGGCTGCGTTTCGCAGTGTCGGCCTGCTAAATATTTCAGCCTGTTCCGAAATTCAGAGTCAATCACACGTATGTCCTTTCCCGCCCATTGTTCACCAGATTGAAGACAGTATTGTATTTATTTCCAGCGCAGGGAAACGGGTAGCAGCGCAGATTATCAACATTGACGCAGAACCGGAAATCGTCTAACGTTTGGAGCGTTACAAGCTGTGCTCTTGTGGTTAAAGCAAGTGGATAAAACATGGTGCTTATTCCGGTTTTGTCGATGTAGATACTGACACTTGGTGCTGATCCATTTCAAGGACTAGATCGAGAATTTTTATAGAGTGTGGGGGGTAGGATGAAGTTTGTTAAAATGTTTTTAGCTTTGGTTGGTCTGGCGGTGCTGTTTATATTCGTGCGCGATAACACCGAACCAGTGACAGTAGAGTTTTGGGGTTACGCCACCCCCGAGATTGAATTATTTCTCTTACTGATTATAACGTTTGTGCTGGGCATGATTGCCGCTTCGTTTGGCAGCACTCTGAAAATCATACAGCTGAAGCGGCAACTTAAGAATGCTGGTGGTGCAGAGGGTGTAGGCCCAAAAGTAGATAAAAAGAAAGAAAAAAGTAAAGATAGAAAATCTGCAGCGACCGAGCCAGCAGTAAATTCTGCACCCGATAACACTAGAACAGACAGCTCGGAGATAGCGAATTCAGTTGTGGCAGCGACAAGTGTAACAACGGGTGCAACCCAGGAAGATACAACAGTGTGCCAGACTGACGCTCTCGATGTGCCGAGGGTGGATCAACCCTTATTTAAAGTAGATCTTACAGAAAACGGTTCAAGTGACAGCCTCGGTAGAGTTATTGAGCTGCCAGCAGATGAGCCCGACACTGAACAATCAGACAGGAAATAACTGAATGGCCGTATCAGAATCATATCTGCTGGAATTGTTCATCAAAGGTGGTCCACTGATGTATCCCATACTGGCCTGCTCAGTGCTGGCTTTAGGGATCTTTTTTGAACGCTTGTGGACCTATACCTCCCTACGCCGCCGAGGTACTACATTGTTCGCCGAGGTGAAGTCGCTGGTGAACGCTGAAAAAATCGCAGAAGCCAGGGCGGTTTGCGAACGCAGTAACTTTATGCTTTCGCATATTTTTCTGGCTGCGCTCGAGGCAGCCGGCTCGCAACGCAAGCAGATTAAAACTTTGGTGGAGGAAGCGGGATCATACGAGGTATCCGCTTTGGAACGCTATCTAGGTTTGCTCGGCACCATTGCTGCCATTACCCCACTACTGGGACTTCTAGGTACGGTTTTAGGGATGATCAAAGCCTTTACCGAACTGGCCGCACAGGGTGTAGGTACTCCTGAAACTCTGGGTGCCGGAATATCCGAGGCTCTCATCACCACGGCAGCTGGTTTGAGTGTCGCTATCCCGGTGATGTTGTTGCACAAATATCTCACCAGCCGCGCAGATATTCTGGCAGACGAGTTTGAAATCTGCGCCCTGCAGCTGGTAGACAAACTTGCGGTTGATTCCCTCCAGAATCGGCCTTGAGGCGATAATTAATATTATGGCTTTCCGACGAAAAAAACGTGCCGAGGTGCGAATAGAAATAACCCCCATGGTGGATGTGGTTTTTCTGCTGCTGATTTTTTTCATGATTTCGACCTCCTTTGTGGATTCTTCTGCCATCGGCATTAACCTGCCTAAGGCATCCACCGGCACATCCGAGGGAGAGCAAGCTGAAGTAAAAGTCTACTTGGAAGAAAATGGCGCTATTCACTACAACGAGCGCGAAGTGAATATGGCCGAACTCACACGCCTGCTCAATAATTATTCCGGCAATGCGTCTCAAACTAATTTTAAACTGCTGGCCGATAAAGAGGTAAAGCACGGAAGGGTTATCTCCGTTATTGACTTGGCCCGCCAGAACGGTTTTGCCAAACTTGCCATTGCTACCCAGAACGCTGTTCCTGCAAAGGGACAGAATAACCAGTAAGGAGTTACACCTATGTCAAAAACTATTGCGATTCTCACCGGTGGGGGAGATTGCCCAGGACTTAATGCCGTCATCCGCGGGGTGGTGCGTTCGGCTATTAAAAATCATGGTTGGAAGGTTCTGGGTATCAAGGACGGTTTTGATGGACTGCTTGAAGATAATCTGGTGCAGGAACTTACGCTGGAATCGGTCAGAGGTATCTTACAGCTCGGCGGCACTATTCTTGGCACTAGTAACCGTGGTAATCCGTTGAACTATCCAGTGCAGGAGGATGGCAAAATCGTATGGAAAGATGTTTCCGCTCAGGTGGTGGAAAACTTCAAACGCATGGGCGCAGATGCCTTGATAGCAGTGGGGGGAGATGGGACCCTTAAAATAGCCCAGCATCTGCAACAGTTGGGGATGGATGTTGTCGGGATCCCCAAGACCATAGATAACGATCTGAGTGCTACTGATGTCACCTTCGGTTACAATACCGCCGTCGGGATCGTGACCGAAGCGTTGGATCGGCTCCATACCACAGCGGAAAGCCATCAGCGCGTCATGGTTGTTGAGGTGATGGGACGTGATGCCGGTTGGATCGCGCTGGAGTCGGGCATGGCTGGTGGAGCAGATGTGATTTTGCTGCCAGAAATACCGTTTGATATTAACAAGGTGTGCGCTTCTATTCGGGACAGGCGTTCCTCAGGGCGTAAATTTTCCATAGTAGTTGTATCAGAGGGGGCTTTCCCGAAAGATGGGGGGCAGGTAGTACAGGCTGCAGCCGGTGCGACAGCTACAGGGGTGCAACGTTTGGGTGGTATTGGGTATGAAGTAGCGGAGCAGCTCAATAACTGCCTCGAAATGGAGGTGCGTACTGTCGTTCTTGGACATCTGCAGCGCGGAGGGACTCCATCCCATTTCGACCGTATTTTAGGCAGCAGGTTTGGGGTCAAGGCGGTTGATCTTATTGCCGAAGGGAAGTTTGGTCAAATGACTTCCCTAAGTGGACGTGAGGTGGTTTCCGTTCCTCTGGAGGATGCCGTTGGGGAATTGAATCTAGTTGATCCCGAGAGTGAGATGGTAAAAACAGCTGAAAAGCTCGGGATTATGCTCGGGCGCTGATAGCTTTACTCAGTCTTGCCTGCCACATAGGCAGCCATACTTATATTAGTGCGTGTGCAGACTTCGAGCTTGTCGCACTCATTGCAAGGAACCGGCTCCAAGTGGATGATTACATCTGCCTGGGGCAGGTTGGTGTGGATTTCATCTTCGATCATACGCGCGGTGGTGTGCGCTTGCTCGATGCTCTCCAGGCGGCATACGCGTAGGTGCAGATCTACCATGCGTTTGTTTCCTACGGTGCGGGTACGCAGACGGTGGTAGTCTTGGAAATGCTCGGAGAACACATCGATGCTCTCGATTATAATTTGCACCTCGTGGGGGGGCAGGCTGCTCTCCAGAAATTCATTCAGGCTGTAGCGAAGTAATTTACCGGCCTGCCAAATGATGTAAGCGCCGATGACAATGGATAATACCGGATCCATCCAATGCCATCCGTAGAGTTTTGCTGCTGCCAGTCCGGCGAAGAGCCCCATATTGCTGTAAACATCGGTAGCGTAATGGAGGGCGTCGGCCTTCAAGGCGCTAGAATCATATTTTGTCCCCACCGTACGCAGGTGATGACTGATAAACCATGCCACCACTGCGCTTCCACCGAGGACGAAGAGCCCCATGTCCAAGGTCTGAATCTCAGGCCCCTTATTCAGACGGCGGGCCCCTTCAAAAATTATCCAACTGCCCAATGCGGTTATAAACAGACCCTGAAACAGGGTTGCAAGGGTTTCAAACTTGCCATGTCCGTACGGGTGCTGCTCATCGGCAGGTTTGCGTGCCTTTACAAGCCCCAAGTAGTTAAACATTGACATGAAGATGTCAATTATGGAGTCCACCCCAGAAGAGATCAGTGCGAGAGAGCCGGTTACTATTCCGGTAAGCAACTTTATTGCGGCCAGAAGTGCAGATACACCAATCGCCACCCGAGTAGCTTGCAGAAGGGCGTAGCCGGGTTTTACGTTCCGATTTTTCTTCATTTATGCTTTCCCCGTATCATTTGGTAGTTTCAGGCAGCGGACACTCTGCGCGCCAGCGTAAATATCCGTCACCTTCAATAGCCCAAAATGATTCTAGTCTATGCGTGAACCATTCGGTTGTACTGCAATCTTTTTCAATTTGTGCTGCGCGTTCAGGATCGACTCGGGCTTTTTTTGCAAGAAATTGATAGAATGCAGCTACCCCATGCAGCACAGGTTCAATTTCATCTATGGAGGGTTCAAGGGTGTTGACAATGTACCAATGCCCGGCAAATTGTTTGACACATTCTTGTGGGGGTGTGAATATGCTGCACCGACATGCGCTGATTATATAGTCGCGTAGAAAGTAGTCCGCCCCCTGTGCCAGAGAACCAGCTTTGAGTGGGTTTGTTTTTTGCTCGAGTAAGTGGGTATGAAATTCGCGCAAAATGTCGACGCACTGATTATCTGCCTGCAGTTCCTCTGCTAAACTCCAAGGTGCAGGTGGTGCTTGTTCTGATGCCATGGGTAACTAAACTCCCTTAAGGTTGAAATTTTTGCACCCTGAAGCTGCTGGGTGTTCTGGTTTTGTAATATCTGCCCTACATATTTTATGTAATTTTATATATATGGAGTATAGGCTGTAGCTTTTAAGACACGAATACGTGAGGATATAACAGGAAGAGGATTGAGTGAAGATCAAATGTCCGGTTTGTAAGAAATATGCCGTATGGGCTGATAATCCATGGCGTCCGTTCTGTTCTGAACGCTGCCGCACTTTAGACCTGGGTAAATGGTTCGACGAAGATTATCGGGTCGCGGGTGAACCTGTCCCTGCATCGGAACATGAAAATTTAGATAAAATTAACTAAATATATACATATAGACACAAGAAAGGTCGGGACTATGTACAGACTTAAAATTGATACTCATTTTGCTGCCGCACACAATCTAATCAATTACGCGGGCGATTGCGAAAATCTCCACGGACATAACTGGAAGGTTGAAGTGGTGGTTGCAACAGAAACCCTCAATGATGCCGGCCTCGGACTTGATTTTAAAATCCTGAAGGCTAGGACCAACGCAATTCTTGACAATCTGGATCACAAATACCTCAACGACTTAGAACCGTTCAAAGAAACAAGCCCATCATCAGAGAATATTGCGCGCTATTTGTTCGAAAAGCTGTGCGAGAGCTTTGCAGATGAAGATGTGGTGGTTGAGTCGGTAAATGTGTGGGAATCAGATAATGCCTGTGCCAGCTACTCGCGCACCTAAGTTTAATGTTCCGGCGGCACCGCTGCTTGAAGTTTTCTCCTCTATCCAAGGAGAGGGTGCTCTGATCGGACGTCGCCAGGTGTTTATCCGTTTTGCCGGGTGTAATCTAAACTGCGATTACTGCGATACGCCGTATGCACCAGCTTCGCACTGCCGAGTTGAAAACATCCCCGGCAGTGGTGCATTTACCTTATGGCGTAATCCGGTGCAGTTAGCGGATCTAACGGCGTATGTGCAGTCTCTACTCGACCCTGGTAGTCTGTGCCACAGTTCGCATCACTCCTTTGCCCTTACCGGAGGGGAACCGCTGTTGCATGCAGCGTTGCTGCGGGAGTGGTTGCCCCATTTACGAACTCTGTTGCCGGTGCAAATGGAGACCAATGGGACTTTGCCTGAGGCGTTGCGGCAGGTGCTTCCATGGTTGGACTGGATAAGCGTGGACATAAAGCTAGAGTCGCAAACCGGTGAACCAACTCCGTGGGATCTGCATCGAGAGTTTATTGAGATGGCACTCCAGGTTCAGTGTTGTGTCAAGCTGGTGGTGGGCAACTCAACTCCGGAGGTAGAGTTACACCGGACAGCCGAATTATTGAGAAGCCTAACTGCTCCCACCCCTGGACATATCGATGTAGTGCTGCAGCCTAGAACGATTAACGGCCAGTGTAGCGTATCCGGTCGGAGTTTGCTGCAGCAGCAGGATATCCTCGCCGGGTACGGTTTGGATGTAAGGGTTATTCCCCAGACTCATTGTTTTATGCAATTGTTGTAATTAGCTGCCAAAACAACGTAATTAGTGTAGCCGCCTTTGCTCTGGCTTGTGAACTCGGCAGGCGGTTAGCACCAACATGTCTGAGGGAAGTCTATTTGAGCACGGGGAATTTTTCCCGCAGACGCCGTACTACACATTCCGGTACAAAATCACTTATGTCTCCACCAAGTGATCCCATCTCCTTTACAATGGAAGAACTTAGATAGCCATAGCGTACCGAGGTCATCATAAACAGGGTTTCGATGTTTTTCTCTACGGCATGGTTGACCTGTGCCAACTGAAATTCGTATTCGAAGTCGGATACGGCCCGTAGCCCGCGAATGATGATATTGGAACCCTGACTTCTGACGTAATCAATCAACAGCCCATCAATCACATCCACGCGGATGCGTTCGTTCTCCCCCAGAGATTCATGTAGCATCGCTATCCGTTCTTCCACGCTGAACATACTTTTTTTAGCCGAGTTCCGCGCCACACCGACGATAATATTGTCAAACACCTTCAGGCCGCGGCAAATGATGTCCAAGTGACCGTTAGTCACCGGGTCGAATGATCCGGGATACACCGCTATGGTCTTAAGCATGTTACTTTTCTCCTTCTACGTTTTCCTCTGAGATTGTATCAGAGGAAAATAGATAGATAGCTGTATCACCGTAGTTACGGGTATCGATACAGGTATAAGCTCCGATTATAGAGGCGATTTCGATGCCAGAGCTCTCTTCAGCGCAAATAAGCCCGCCGGGAGCAAGCATATTTAGCTTGCTGACAGCTTCGATGATTTTAGGGAGCAAATTGATAGCATATGGGGGGTCGATAAAAATCAGGTCAAAATGTCGACCTGAAAGACGAGGCAAGGCTCGGGTATATGTGTCTTTGATGATGTCTACACCTGAGTCGAGACGGCAGGCCGTACAATTGCGGGCGATAATTTCAGTGGCCTGGCGGCTGCTATCAATAAACACAGCCTCTGTCGCCCCACGACTCAGGGCTTCGAGTCCGAGAGCTCCGGTGCCAGCGCATATGTCCAGCACCTTCAAGCCCTCCACCCCCCCAATTTTACTGGCGACAATGCTGAACAACGCCTCGCGCACCCGGTCACTGGTGGGACGGATAGCGTTACTCTTGAACGTCTGCAGGTGTTTGCCCCGCGCTCTGCCGCTGATAATACGCATGTATGTTCTACTTGGCTTTTGGTAGCTCGATTAGTTTATTGTCCGAGGTGCGGTAAAGCAGGATGGTACGCCCGAGTATCTGAGCAATCTCAGCGGCGCAGGACTGTGCCAGTGTTTCAGCCACTTCTTTGCGCGGGGTTATACAGCCTTCCTGCAGTTTGACCTTAATGAGCTCGTGTGTAGCCAAAGCCTCTCCAACGGAAGCGACAACGTGAGCGCTGACCTCTTCCTTTCCCACCATTACTACCGGTTGCAGATGGTGGCCGAGACCGCGCAGATACCTGATTTGCTTGCCTGTTAACATGTAAGCTATTCCTTCACTTCTGTTGATGTGTGGCAGTGCAGACCGAACTGCCGTGTGCCAGAGATTCAATCAATGGTGCATGAGGGCAATAGTGCGCCCGAAGACATACCCAGACAATGCCCAACGATCTTTCCTAAAAGACTCTTCCAAAAGCTTCCCCCAAAAGCTTCCCTTATACACCCTTGCTGGTACGGGTGGCAACAATGCATATATTTAAAACCAAACTTGTGCAACCGTGGCGGACATGTGTACTATCCAGACATTCTAAGCACCAATTCAAGAGATACTGAACCAAGAGAAGCAAATGTATAATAATTTGGCTTTAATATACTCAAGTCGTTTCAACACATACACATATGGCTCTTTGCATCCCATGAAAGTGGAGCGCTACCGTCTGAGCTATGATCTTATGGATGCGTGTGGGCTACTTCAACATCCCAAGGCTGAGGTGGTTGAAGCGATTGCAGCGACAAAAGAAGAGTTGCTGAGTTTCCATCACTCTGATTATCTGGATATTCTCGAGCGTTACAGCCAGAACAATCAGAGTTGCGCAAACTTCAAGTACGGTCTGGGTGATATGGAAAATCCAGTCTTCGAGGGGCTGTATTCATGGATCAGCCTCATGTGTGGCGCAACTATAACCGCTGTACGAGAAGTTATGCAACACGGTCGACAGGCGGCGTTCAGTATGGCCGGAGGTTGGCACCACGGACATGCTGCACGCGCTTCAGGCTTTTGTTACTTAAATGATGTGGTGGTCGCGCTTCAGCCTCTGCTGCTACAGGGCAAACGTATCGTCTATGTCGATCTGGATGCCCACCACGGTGACGGGGTGCAGGAGGCTTTTTATACAACCGATCAGGTTCTCACCATTTCGCTACATGAAAGTGGCGAGGACTTTTATCCATATTCCGGTTTTGTGCGGGAGTTAGGAGCAGGGCAGGGATACGGATATAGTGTCAATATCCCCCTTGTCCCTCATTCGGATGATCTGATTCTGGAACAGGCTATGCAGCGCATTGTCCTTCCCCTGATCGATGCCTACAAGCCCGACCTGCTTATCACCCAGATGGGCGCAGATTTCATGCGTACCGATCCACTTACCCGCCTAGAGGGCACCACCGCTTTCATGGAATATGCCGCGCGCTGTTTTATGCAAACTGGGTTACCATGGGTGGCGGTGGGGGGTGGCGGTTACCATAGCATCAATGTTGCGCGCGCCTGGACACTGCTGTGGGCTGCCATGCTTGGAGCCGACGTGCCCTATACTCTGCCCCCTGACTTCCAGACAATTATACGCGAACTGGGGTATGACCAAACTCTACTGCGCGATCCGCCGCATCTGGCCAATCCGGATGATTTTGCCCGGGCGCAGAAAGCGCTGGATGAAAATATAGCTTTTTTGGAACGCAGAATATTCCCTCTGCACCAAATCAGTCCCTGAACAATGCTATGAGTCGAGCTATGGAAGATACCGTTAATTCAGAACTTACAGGCGCGGGCGTTGAACACCTGCTGGACCCACACGGGCTGCCGTTGTTTACCCTTATGGAGATTAACGAGCTGGAGCAAAACGCTAAAGAGGCGATTTATGCACGCATCATTCCGGAGATTATTTTTACTCGCTTTGGTTTTGACCGGAATACTTTATTGGCCCCCGACGGAACCCATAAAATTGAGATTATTGCTCCTGAGGGTTTAGGTTTATTGCGTATATCAGTAAAACGCGACCCCGCCGATATGGACAGCATCTTTTTTGTGGAGGTGGCTGACACCCATTTTCGCCAGTTGGAGTTGTCCTTTTGTCTGATTAACGATCCTGATGCACCCCGGTATAATGTAGACCGAGATCAGCACGGAAGAGAAAATTCATTTGGTACCTTGCGGCGCAATATTGCCGAAGAGATCAAGGCCATGCACGCCGGCTTATCTCCTTACCAGGTGCGGCGTGGGTTGAAGACCTTTAAGAATTTCTTTCGCCGCTTTGAGCGCTTTGTCGCATCCCTTGGGGTAGATATAATCGTGGCGGAACCGCTGTCTTACAGCAATGCTATTCGCTACGAAAATTATGGTTTTGACTACACCACCGGCAAACAACTCATGCACTGGATCAACGCTGAATTTCAACCGGGTGGTATTCTGTATCAACGTCTGGATAATTCCACTCCGTTTCGTAATCCGGATATGGCCTCGACCGTGCGCGGGCGTAGTTGGGCCATCCACGATGGGATACTGGATCAACCTTGGGATAATATTAAAATATATAAAAATGTGGGGCGAGATGGTGCGGTCAGCACCTTCCCCGATTCGGATCGGACCTATTGAGCACACCTTATCAGACGGAGGTATTTATGAGTGCAGCAGACATCTTATTGATCGTTATTGTTGGTGGGATTATTTTTGCCGCTCTATACGCAACAAATAAGGTAAAGAAATCCAAATAGATAAGTTTAGTCCCTGAAAAAATGTTTTCCCTTGCGTGATTGCGCTATTAACGTTATAAAACCCCCGTTTTTAGTATTTCTGCCACGAAACCTTGGAAATAGATAAACACAAGGGAGAAACAGTTACAAATACGGGGGAAGATACGGATGAAGGCTAGAGCTATATTTTACCTGCTGGTAGTAAGCTTGGTATTGCCGGTGTCGGTCATGGGAGCTGGATTTCATATCCGTGAGCAAGGTGCCAAAGCGATGGGGATGGCCAATGCCTTTGTGGCTCAGGCTGATGACCCATCAGCAGTTTTTTATAACCCGGCAGGAATAGCATTTCAGGAAGGTACCGCGATTAGTCTTGGGGTTACGGTAATTAATGTCCCCGAAACTGAATTTAAAGGGACAACACGCCTAGGCGACCGAGCTCCTGGTCTGGGGGTGGAACAACAAGTCAACACCAAAGCCCGTGACGACATCTTTTTCCCGCCTAATTTTTATATCACCTACAGCAAGGCTGATTCTCCATGGGCTTTTGGTATTGGGGTTGGCTCCCTATTCCCATTGGCCAAACGCTGGGACACTACCAGCCCGTTTCGGGATGAAATCAAGGAAATTGCCATCAAGCCCATCAACATAAATCCTACCGTTGCATATCGCTTTGATTCTTTAAATTTGGCTGTAGGCGTAGGGATTGACTACACCTATGCCGATGTGTGGCTGGAGAAATCCGCCGGTATAGATGCTTATGCGCTAGGTCAGGCCCCCATGCCAGGATTGGAGGCAATACAACTTGGGCAACTGGAGATGGAAGCCGATGGTGCCGGGTGGGGATACAATGCAGGCTTGCTGTGGAAACCGAGTGAATGGGTTTCCATAGGGATTGCGTACCGCAGCGAAATTGAACTCGATTTTGACGGAGATGCCGACTATCTAATAACCACAATCGGTCGCAGTGTGTACGCGCAGAAAGCAGGTTATACAGATATGGTTTATTCCACCGGAGCTAAAACAAAAATTACCCTGCCAGATACCTGGAGCTTTGGGGTAGCGCTAAAGCCAAATGAACGTCTCACCGTAGAATTTGATGCAGATCGTTTCGGCTGGAGTTCGTATGACAGCTTGGATATCTACTTTGATGAGAATACAATCCTTGATGACTCATTGAACCGTAAAGACTGGAACGACGTGTGGGCTTACCGTGTGGGTTTACAGTTTGCAGCGACAGAAAACTTAGCTTTGCGCTTGGGATATGCACGGGATAATAACCCTATCCCCAACAGTACCATCGGTCCGGAATTGCCCGATTCCGACCGTAACAATTATACCTTCGGTTTCGGGTATAAAGGAGAACGCGCTGTGTTTGACTTCGCCTATATGTGGGTTGATTTTGATGATCGTAATGTTGACAACGAAATACAAACAGGAACGTATAAGAGCGATGCGTACCTTTTTGCTGCCAACCTGACATATTTTTTCTAAAATTCTATCTACACAATCAAGGTGCCCCCAGGCACCTTTTTTTGTGAGCGATGCCCGTAGACATCGAATTTTCACACAACAGGTGAAACAACAATGTCTGTGACCGCAGACATCTGCTTGCAATTGACCTGTTATCTGCGCTACAGCAAATAGGTATCGCTACGTACCAAATACTTTGGAGGTTTTGGCATGGTTAGTCAGCAACTGATTTTCGGTTTGCTCGGTGGTTTGGGGCTGTTCCTGTACGGCATGAAGATAATGTCAGACGGACTGCAGAAAATCGCTGGTGATCGCATGCGTAAAGTACTTGCGGCACTGACTAACAACAGAATAATGGCGACGATGGTAGGTATCGTTGTTACAGCTATTATTCAATCCTCCAGCGCCACCACGGTTATGGTGATCGGTTTTGTCAACGCCGGACTGATGACGTTGATGCAGGCCATCGGTGTTGTGCTTGGAGCCAATATAGGCACCACAATTACTGCGCAGCTCATAGCGTTTAAAATTACCAAGTTTGCCCTTCCTGCCATTGGTCTGGGGGTAGGGCTGAAAATGTTCAGCCGCAAAAAAAGCTGGATATATGTCGGGGAAGCTATTCTTGGCTTTGGCTTGATTTTTTACGGCCTGTCGGTAATGAAGACCGCGTTTGATCCGATAAAAGACAGTGGTGAGCTCAGCAACGTGTTTCTTCTGATAGGGGATCACTTGTTTCTGGCCGTACTTGTCGGCGCGCTGATTACCATGATAGTGCAGAGTAGCAGTGCCACCATTGGTATTACTCTGGCGCTGGCGAGCAGTGGACTAATCACTTTTGAATGCAGTGTCGCGGTTATTCTGGGGGAAAATATCGGCACCACCATAACCGCAAACATCGCTGCAATCGGTGCCAACGTAGCCGCAAGACGCACGGCTCTGTGCCATCTGCTGTTTAATGTAATCGGGGTGACTTACATGCTTGCCCTTTTCCCTTATTTTCTCCAACTCATACAATCGATAACCCCAGGAATAGCAGATTTTGCTATCACCAATCAACAACAGGCCGCAATATATGGACTAGATGTTGGTGACAAACCATACATTGCCAGACACATAGCCAACGCCCACACGTTGTTTAATGTTGTTAATACCTTGATATTCCTCCCATTTATCGGTATTTTAGCCACCGTTGCAAGCAAGTTGATCTCTGGTGATCCAGGTGAGCTCGATGTCCCCCTGAAATATATCGACAGTCGCATGCTTGAAACTCCCCCCTTGGCTCTGAGCCAAGCCCGCGCCGAAACCGTACGCATGGCAGAGATTGCTCAGAACTGCCTGAGCCGTACCATCGACTTTCTGCAACGCAACGATCTGCGCATGCTCAAAGAACTACGTAAAATAGAGGACATGCTCGACATGCTCCAGAAAGAGATACTAAATTTTCTGGTTGCTATTTCGCAAAAGCCCATTACTCAGGAAGCCTCAAAAGAGGTCTCTTCGTTAATGCACATGGTCAATGACTTGGAGAAAGTGGGCGACTACTGCGAAAATCTATGGGAAGAAAACGAACGTAAAATTGATAAAAAAGTCAGTTTTTCCGATGTCGCCAACGCCGAAATTGATACGCTGGCAGCTAAAACCCAAGAGTTTTTAGACTATGTAACCACTGCATTGGAAAATCGCAAAACAGATATAGAGACCCAGACCTACGCGCTGGAAAACAGCATAGATGATATGGAGGCGCAATACCGCCAGCATCACATTACTAGGCTTAATACGAGTGAATGTTCCGTAGTTCCTGGACTTATCTTTATTGATATTTTGCATAATTTCGAGAAAATCGGTGACCATACCCACAGTATTGCCCGCGCAATTATGGGGAAAAAATAGGTCTCGTATTGGAGCCAATTCAACATCGGACTGGCGCATAAATCTTGGCAGGACCACAGGGTTTTTCGTTGCAATGCCAGATTCTATCTGATATACAACCACCTGTTAAGGCCGAAGTGGTGGAATTGGTAGACACGCTAGGTTCAGGACCTAGTGGCCGTATGGCTGTGGGAGTTCGAGTCTCCCCTTCGGCACCAGAAAAAGACAAAAGGCTAAAACTTTCGGGTTTTAGCCTTT
>JAVERW010000041.1:0-16899 GCA_034006915.1 Desulfuromonadaceae bacterium
GAAGCTCAAGCTTGAAGACAGCCAGGAATCCGCTGCGACCGGGATCGAGATGCTTCTTAGTGACTATGACAATACCATCAGCTTAACCCCTGCTGACAACGAGCGAATGGAGAGACGCGATGAGCGTTGATAAAATAGAGACCATCGGTCAGTCGGTACTGCAACATGGCAAGGCGAACGACCGTGTGTATTTGATGAAGCTAGAGGTTGAAGAATGTCCCACCATAATAGAACAGGTTGAAAACCTTGCCATCCAGAACGACTACGGCAAGATTTTTGCCAAGGTGCCCGGTGTAGCGCAGGCGGCATTTGAACAGGCCGGTTACACCGTAGAAGCTAGTATTCCTGAGTTTTATCAGGGCACGGATACTGGATTATTTCTGGCCCGCTACTTAAAAGAGGGGCGCCGCGTCGACCCCGATGCTAAACAGGTGGCGAAGGTGCTAAAAGCCGCGCAAAACAAGGCAAAACCCAGCGCAGAGCCAGCCGTGGATGTGCAGTTTCAGAGTCGCATCGCCGCCGTGTCAGACTGCGCCGAGATGGCAGAGGTATATGCTGAGGTGTTTGCCAGCTATCCGTTCCCGATTCATGATCCGGAATATTTACGCCAGAGCATGGAAGAGAACGTGGTGTATGCAGGTATTTGGGAGGATGACAGGTTGCTCGCTTTGGCCTCGGCGGAGATGGATCGCGCTGGGCAAAACGCCGAGATGACCGATTTTGCCACCCTGCCAGAATGTCGTGGGCGCGGTATGGCGCACCAACTGTTGCAACGGCTTGAGCAAGATATGCCAAAACAGGGGATTGAAACCTGCTATACCATCGCGCGTGCCACTTCATTTGGCATGAATATCACCTTTTCGCAGAGCGGCTACACCTTTGGTGGAACCCTGGTGCAGAACACGCAGATCTCCGGTGGACTTGAAAGTATGAACGTATGGTTCAAACCTGCGCCTCAAGCATAGCTTATCATTAATATGCCATTGGCCTGAGCAGCGTGGAGCTTCAGTAAAACCACGGGGCTGTGCGGAACGTTTTGCAGTAAATTTATAACAAATTAGTACAGAATTGCTTTGCCAACCTAACAGGAGATTTATCCATGGAATGGCGCGACCAGCTCAAAGAATTTGTGAATACCGTCGATCGCCTGGAGAAGTATGTAACTTTAACCGATGCAGAAACCGAGGTTCTTGAAAACAATAAAACGATATGGGGAACCACGCCATATTTTGCCGCGCTGATGGATCCGGAAGACCCAGAGTGTCCGATTCGCAAACAGGTGATCCCTTCGAAGCTTGAGATGCAGAACAAATTCGGGATGGAAGACTACCTGATCTGGAAGGAAAACCGCGCCACCGAAGAGGTACGTCCCGACAGTATCGCACGCCAGTATGAAGATAGGGTGGCTTTTACCGTTACCCAAGGGTGTGGGATCTATTGCCGCCACTGCTTTCGCAAGGAGCTTGTGGTGGACCAGAGTATGGAACTGGACTTCAACGTGGATGAAGGCCTGGAGTGGATTGCGGCGCATCCCGAAGTGCGCGATGTCCTCATCACCGGGGGCGATCCGTTCCTTCTCGATGATGATAGAATTGAATACCTGATTCGCAAGTTACGCGAAATGTCTCACATCGAGATGATCCGCTTCGGCTCCAGAACGCCAATTGTATTGCCCCAGCGCATCGATGCGGGGTTGAAAAAGGTGCTGAGCGGTAACCACAGGGTGCCCATCTGGCTCAACACTCAGTGTAACCACCCAAAAGAGATTACTGCAGAGACCGCCAGAGCTGTCTACGATCTGATGCAGTGCGGAGTGAATGTTGGTAATCAGGCGGTGCTCTTAAAAGGGATCAACGATAATGTGCCGGTCTTTCGTGAATTGCACCAGAAATTACTGCGCGTTCGGATTCGTCCGTACTACGTATTCTACTGCGAAGCGGCGCCCGGCATCGACCATTTCCGCACCCCCATTGAAAAAGGTGCCGAGCTGATACATGATGCTCTACGTGGACATACAACCGGTATGGCACAACCGATGTATGTACTGGCGACCAATATTGGCAAAATTCCCCTCATGCCGGATTATTATATTGCCGAACGTGGCGAAGAGGAGTATACCCTGCGCAACCACAGGGGTGAAACCACCAAGATCCCGGTTGTTCCTGAATAATATCAATCTCTAAATAATAACTCACCCATAGAAATTGCCATGCTCGTGCGGGATAAATGAATGTGGACAGTTCGCGTACATGGGGTATGTTTGTCCGTGTTGTGTGCATCTTGAAAAGTGCGCATAACGCGGATTTTTTATACTTGGGGTTTTTATCCCTGCCGTGGTGGAATCCCGCCGATGGTACAGTTTTGGCCTCTCCCACTGACCGGCTTGCTATTTTCGCGACAGGCAAGCTCCTAATTACATCCATAGTCAATTATTGAGTACATAAAGAACATGCAGAACAAAAGGCCCGTCTCCGCTGCGGAAAAGAACGTTGAAAAGCTAATATATCTTGGCTGGCGAGAATGGCTTTGCCTGCCTGAGCTCGGAATCGAAAGCCTTAAGGCAAAAATCGATACCGGGGCCAGAACTTCAGCTCTGCACGCATTCTTTGTGGAACCATATGTTTGTGCTGCTGGGGTGAATATGGTGCGGTTCGGCATTCACCCCCACCAACGGAATACCTCTACTGAAGTGATATGCTCATTGCCGGTGAAGGATGTTCGACAGGTCACCGATTCAGGCGGACACCGGGAGCTGCGTCACGTCGTGGAAACTCAGATCGAATTGGGAAACAGAATATGGCGGGTCGAAATGACCCTTACGAATCGTGACAATATGAAGTTCAGGATGCTGCTTGGGCGCACAGCTCTACAGGGGATGGCAGTGATCCCTGCGCGCTCCTATCTGCATGGGAAAAAGAGTGTGAGCAAGAACCTATCTTCCTGAATAAATTCAGCATGTTTTATCTAACCTGAATCGACAACCCTTTAGCAAATATTTAATTCTCTTTTTTGTGCCGCTTTACGTACTGATGCTTATCCGCCGACGGCCCAGACGCTAACGTGCCTGCTGTTTTTGCGGTTATTTCTTTTGATCCCCACTCTTGTCCCCTATAGTAAACAGGGAGGCTTTAATTTATGAAAATTGGTATTCTGTCACGAAATCACGGCCTGTACTCCACTCAGCGTTTGTTTGAGGCTGGTGAGCAACTTGGACACGAAATGCATGTCATTGATCCGTTGCGCTGTTATATGACCATCGCAACTCAGAATCCTGCGGTTCACTATCGTGGACGCGAGCTGAAAGATTTTGATGCGATTATTCCACGCATCGGAGCTTCCATCACTTTCTACGGCACTGCTGTGGTGCGTCAGTTTGAGATGATGGGGGTTTACAGTGTCAACGAATCTGTAGCTATCAGCCGTTCGCGGGATAAGCTACGCAGCCTGCAGTTGCTCGCCCGGCGCGGCATTGGTCTACCGGTAACCGGATTCGCCCACTCGACCAAGTATACCCAGGATTTAATCGAACTCGTTGGCGGTGCTCCGTTGGTGGTCAAATTATTGGAAGGAACCCAGGGGATCGGAGTGGTTCTGGCAGAGACCAATCAAGCCGCTGAAAGTGTTATCGAAGCATTTCGTGGGCTCAAGGAGCAAATTCTAGTGCAGGAATTTATTCAAGAGGCTAAAGGGGCCGATATTCGCTGTTTTGTTATCGGAGATAAGGTAGTGGCAGCGATGAAACGCCAAGGTAAACAAGGGGAGTTTCGTTCCAATTTGCATCGGGGTGGCAGCGCCAGTATTGCTAAACTAACCCCAGAAGAGCGTTCAACAGCGGCTAGAGCTGCCAGAATTATGGGGCTGAATGTGGCCGGGGTTGATTTGCTCCGTTCTAATCATGGCCCAGTGGTGATGGAGGTTAATTCATCACCAGGTCTTGAGGGGATTGAAAGTGCAACCCAAAAAGATCTGGCGAGTGCAATTATTAATTATGTCAGCAAACAAGCACGTCCGGGGAAAACTCAAACGCGGGGGAAGGGATGAGAAAAAATAAGACGTTCGAATTTGGCGGAGTCAAGGTGGAACCGGGCACTTGTGCCAGTGTTGCCCTCAATATCGCACGTCTTTACACTCACAATGATATGACCTTGCCGGTACAGGTGGTTAATGGCCGCCATGCAGGGCCGGTAATGTTTGTAAGCGCCGCTGTACATGGAGATGAAATCAATGGAGTGGAGATTATCCGCCGTCTGCTGCAGCATAAAAGCCTGCGTGATCTGCGTGGGACCCTTCTGGCGCTTCCGCTCCTGAACCCGTATGGGTTTATCCACCGCTCTCGCTATCTGCCTGATAGACGTGATCTCAATCGCTCGTTTCCCGGTTCTTCCAAGGGTTCACTCGCTGGACGACTTGCCTATCACTTTATGCGCGATGTCGCCTCCAGGTGTGATTTCGGTGTCGATTTGCATACAGGATCAAATTACCGCACCAATCTGGCGCAGGTGCGCGCCGACCTCAGTGACCCTCCCACCCGGGAGCTGGCCATGGCCTTTGGCGCCCCCCTTATTGTCGATTCTACCTTGAGAGAGGGATCTCTACGCGCCGCTGTATCGGCCTTGGGGAAACCGGTGGTGGTGTTTGAAGGGGGCGAGGCGCTGTATTTCAATGAATCAGCGATTCGCACTGGTCTGCACGGAATTTTGCGTCTCATGCGCCATACAGAGATGTTGCCACTTCGAAAGCGTACTGCGCGCTTTGAACCCATTGTGACCAACAAAAGCAGTTGGATACGCGCCTCCATGAGTGGAATTTTTACCTGTTCCGTCCGACTGGGAACAATTGTGGAAAAACACGCAGTCCTGGGCACTTTAAGTGCTCCCTTAGGGGATGAAGCAGAAGAGGTTATTGCCCCTTTTAGCGGGATAGTAATCGCGCTCCTCAACCTACCACTGGCTTATGAAGGTGATGCCCTGCTGCATTTGGCCGTACTTGCAGCCGAAGAGGCGGCGGCGGAGGAGACCATCGATGAATACACCTCGTTGCTGCGCGCGGATGAGTTTGAAATTGATGTGCTCGGACGTTAGTATCTGCTTTAAAAGCTCTGAGGTTTTTTACACTCAAAAATGAGGGTAACGATGGCTATATCGATTCGCGGTGGATTCATTCAATGCCTGATCCTGCTATGTAGTGCAGTTTTTCTGCTGAATCCGGTTAAGGTTTGGGCTGAAGGAGAAGTTGCGCAACAACCGGCGGCCGAAACGGCTCCGACCTTTGCCCGTGCGGCAGAAGTTGTCCCCCAGGCGGTGGAAGCGCGGCAGAAGATGTCTGCAGCACAGGAGAAGTTAAAGGAGCTGGCTGACAATACTGCATGGGAAAACATTCTCGACGCGCGAAAAAAAAAGCAGCAGGAACTCAACACTGCAATGCAGGAAGTCGGAGATCTACAGCGCCAGAGTTTTGAGCGGCTGCTACGTCTAGTGACCCTGCTGGAGACCCACAATAAAAATCTGCAGGGGGATATGGAGCGCATTTCAACCCAGACCTCTGAACTTGAAAGTATGCGTGAGCGCTGGCGCGAGCGCTATGACTATTGGCAGAACTGGCGCGCAGAACTTAAAAAACAAGATTCAACGTATCCGGACGACGAGATTAAAGAGGTGTTGAGCGAAAATACTCGCCTGCGCGAAAACATAGTCTCGCTTAATAATGCCTACATCACACTGCAAAAACAGTTTACCGACCTGCTTGAGGTCAATCTAATCCATACAAAACATGTTGAAAATGTTTTACAGAAATTGCGTTCCACCATCTTTCATAAAACAGCGAAGTCATTTTTCAACACCTCCTTTTATACCCAGTTCAATCAGGAAGTGTTTGAGCGTGCAGGTAGCGAAATAGCCCAGATTGACTGGCTTATTGTGGATGAAATAGCTTCCGGCTGGGAGGTACTTCTTTTGCAGTTGCTAATAGTATTGGTGGCTGCATACATCATAAAGCAATACGCAAAAAGTCCTCGGGATAATAAACAGTGGGACTTTTTAATGGTGCATCCTTGGGCCAGTGGAATTTTTATTGCTATTGTAACCCTTGGGTCCGTGTACACGGCACCCAGCATGGTAATGCGCTTCTACCTGGCTCTATTGATGGTTTTAAGTGCCAGTGTGCTGGTGACTGGCATAATTAAACAAAAAAACCATCGTAATATAGTCTGGCTGCTGGGCGGAGCTTATCTGGCGACCCTGTTCATGCAGGTAATTAATTTATCTGCGCCGTTGATGCGCGTGTTTATTGCGGTCCTCTCTCTGACGCTGCTCCTCCTGTTGGTGCGTCATTGCACCCTGAGCCGCAAACAGAAAGACCACTGGAGCGTAATCGCAGCCATGCGTATAGGGATAGGAATATCCCTGGTTGCTTTCCTGACTCAGATCGGTGGATACAGCAACCTGGCTTCGCGTCTGGTGGAGGCCAGTTTCAAGACCGTTTTTATGGCTCTTGTAGTTACCATGATGATTAAGCTTGCCAAGGGGGGCGTCAACTTTGCGGTAAACCATCCCAAGACTCAGCGCATCTATTTTTTCCGCCATTTCGGGGGAGCGTTCAAGGCGCAGGTGAACGCTATTTTAATCATAGTGGTTATCGGCAATGCGCTGCTGGCTTTGATCCAGATATGGACAGGCAGCAACAGCATTGGCCCGGTATGGGAAAAGGTTGGCTATACTGGTGTAGAAATAAGTAGTCTGTACATCAACCTGGTAACCCTGATAAAGATCGCGGCCATTTTGTATGGTGTCATTGTGTTGTCGTGGTTTGTGCGCTCCATGTTTGATGTCGGCAAGATTGGCCCAAAATATATTGAATCTGGCGCGCGTGATTCTATCAATACCCTGGTGCACTATTTCATAATTTTTTGTGGCGTAATCTTCTCTTTCAGTGCTGCAGGAATCGGGTTGAAGAATCTTGCCGTAATTGCCGGGGCCTTGAGTATCGGAATTGGTTTTGGGCTGCAGAATATCGTGAATAACTTTATCAGTGGTATCATTCTGTTGTTTGAGCGTCCGATCCGCAAAGGTGACACCATCATTCTGGATGGAGAATGGGCTGTGGTACGAAATATCGGTCTGCGCGCCACTGTGGTTGAAACCTTCAACAAAGCCGAATTGATCGTACCCAACAGCGATCTCATTTCCCAGAAGGTGACAAACCTCACCCACTCCAATGCGCAGCTTCGCGTAGTCCTGGATGTGGGAACGGCCTATGGTTCAGATATGGAGCAGGTACTGGCAATTCTGGAGGAGGAAGCGAAAAAACATCCCAATGCGGCGAAGAGTCCGGCCCCTTCGGCTATTTTTGTAGGGTTTGGTGACAGCTCGCTTAACTTCAAGCTGCGCATCTGGCTCAACAACCTGGATTACTGTCTGTCGGTAGTCAGTGAGGTAGGTATTGCCGTGTATAAGCGTTTTGGTGCTGAAGGTATTGAGATACCCTTTCCACAGCAGGATCTACATGTGCGTTCCATGGATAAGAAAGCGGTTGAAGCTTGGCATGGCCAAGTTGAGGTGCAAGATCCTGAAAACGGGCAGAGGTAGAGAGAATACTACAAGGCCCTTTGTCGTCGTTTTTGGCAGCAAAGGGCCTTGTTACATAGAAGAGGATGAAGTTCAGATGTCGGGAAGCTTTAAGATTTCATCTGGCGCCTAAATGCGCTTAATCTCTAACTGTGACAGGGTTGCAGCGCTGCTGCGCAGCTTCTCTTCGCTCGAAATAATTGAGATTGCTTCAGGGCTTCGAGCCATAGTTCCGTGGCTTGGGCTCAGATATGTCTTAGCCACACGGATAAGATCATCGCGAGTAACCTTGAGCAGGTTAGTACGGAACTCCTGGCGCAATGCATAGCTCACCCCCTGTAGTACGCAGGCAAACTCTGCTGCACCCTTTCCAGATGGAGATTGGGGGCGGTCGCGACTGCTGAACACTGACAGCACCGCTTCTTTAATCTCCTGCGCCCCAAACTCCCCTTTTTTTACCCACTCGAGTGCTTGTTCGTATACCTGCAATGTGCGCTCCAGATGTGGATCACGGTAGGAGAGCATGGCGAAAATGCCGCCATCGCTGCTGTTAGAGGCCATTCCTCCATACGCGCCCCCTTTTTCACGGATTTCGCGGTGGAGGAAATTGGCTCGCAGCAGCGCAGCCAGAACATTCAGCACCGCCGCATCGGGGTGACAGTAGGGGACCGTGCGAAAGCTGCGAGTTACATACGATACCGGTATCGAGGTAGCCCAGCCCAACTCCGCCGCTTGCGGGGTGAACGTCGCCAGCTTTTTAGCGACGTGTGGTGTGCCGTGGGGCAGAGTTGCTATGAAGCTTGTAAGTGCTGCAGCGGTGTTGTCCAAGTGTTCAGCTTCGGCGGTTATGCCTGCTCGCATGGCGTTGCGCTCAAACAGTTGGATGCGTAAGCGTGCAAGGATAGCAGCGGTAGCGCCCAACTGTTCCTGCGGGATAGCAGCCAGGTGTTTGATATGTTGTAACTGTGTCAACCCTCCCCACTGTTCGCGCATGTGCGCAGCCGGAGTCAGGTGTGCCGCTCCTGCCTGGGCCGCAAAACTGTGTCCCGAACCGGGGATCGCATTTTCTATTGAGCTTTTAATCTGCCCGATCACGGTGGCCAGACGTTGGGTGTCGCTGAAATCAGCCTCGGTACACAGCTCAGTGAGAAGAGCGCACATAGGCCCGACATTACGCGCCAATGCTTTGGCTCTAACGCGGATCCAAGCGCTGGCTTTGTCCAGGTTCTCAATGTCGTTAATTACGCTGGCACCGAATGAAATCCCGCCGGTTTTGGCCTCCATGCGCTCAGCCATTTTTACATAGTCATAGCGGGTGGTACCGACTTGGGTGAGCATGCTGCAAAACAGGGGCACATATGCCACTAACTCTGCATCCAGGTGAGCACACGGGAAGTAAATATCCACGTAACTGAGGCCATTGGTGGGCTGAGCGAAGCACAGTAATTCCACAGGACATGCAGCGGTTTCAACTCGTGGCTCGGTCGGGTCAATATCCTCCATTTCCAGATCGGGTAGACAGGAGAGGTCTTCGATCTGATCTTGGTTTTGTTGCAGCAGCTGGGCCTGTTCAAGCAGGGATTGGCGTTGTTCAGGGTTCAACGCAGCTTTGATTTTCTCTAGGCGCAGACGTTCTTGTTCCTGCTCGCGTTGCCCCTGTTCAGGGTCGGGACGCAGGCACAAGGTCACCCGATGCTTGTTGTCTAACAGCCAGCGCTGAATCAGCCCTTCGAAAAAGCCCCCAGCGTCTACATCAGCACGCAGACGCTCGAAGTTGGCGTCAAACTTCAGCGCCGATACTGGATCATCGCAGTGCAGCCATGGGCCCAGGATCCGTAGCAGCAACGTGATGGGGTACGGATAGGCCCCGCCACAGACTTCGCGATTGGATAATTCCATGCGGTGAATGGCAGCATCGATCCGCTCGCGACTGAAGCCCTGTGCCGCGATAGATTTCAGGGTGTCGGTGATGAGGGTCTGGATTGCCTCGACCTGTTGGGGTTCGGTGCCCTGTAGGCCAACGGCAAAACAGGTGGTGCGATAATCATCCTGATAGCCGCACCCAGGGGTGAGGTTTTTCCCCAGGCCTGAATCAAGCAGCGCCTTATACAGTGGGGCGCCAGGGTTACCCAGCAGAAGCTGTGAGAGCAGGGTCATGCACAGGCGCGTGTAGCTGTCGGAGATGTCGTTGGTGAGCCAAGCTGTGTGCACCATGGTTTTACCCGCAGTGTCTTCACTTGGATCTAGCGGGAAGGTCTCCTGCACAACCAGGGGCTGGTCTTTATGGGGTTCGGGGGGGACCTCACTGTTGACGTTGATAGCATCGAAATATTGCAGGACGTGCTGGTCAATGCGCTCCAGGTGGGTGTGCAGAGGGAAGTTTCCGTAGGTAAAAAAACATGCATTGCTCGGATGATAGTAGCGCGCATGAAAGCGCTTCAGCTCTTCCCAGGTGAGATCTGGGATGTTCTCCGGTTCTCCTCCGGAGTTATGCCGATAACATGTAGTGGGGTACAGATGTTTGGTGATACGTCGTCCGAGAAGACTGGCTGGATCTGCCATGGCACCCTTCATCTCGTTATACACAACCCCCTTGAATTCCAAGGCACTGTTGGGGTTGCCCGGTTCGCTGAACTCCAGTCGGTGTCCTTCCTGAGCAAAATCCTGCTTACGCAGCAACGGAAAGAACGCTGCGTCCAGGTAGATACCAAGTAGGTTGGAAAAATCCTTGCGGTTCTGGCTCGAAAAGGGGTAACAGGTCCAGTCGCTGGAGGTAAAGGCATTCATGAAACTGTTAAGGCTGCGCTTCAGCATACTGAAGAATGGATCTCGCACTGGATAGTTTTTCGAGCCGCACAGGGCGGTGTGCTCCAGAATATGGGCAATGCCGCTGGAATCCTCCGGCGGGGTTTTAAAGGCCACGCCAAACATATTGTTGCTGTCATCACATTCCAGGTGGACAAAACGTGCACCGGTGCGCTCGTGTTTGAACTGGATGAGCTTAATGTTGATCTCTTCGAGCATGCTTGACTGTATCAGACTGAACCCAGCGGGAAGTACGATTGATTCTGACATATGATTTCAATTCCTATTGTGATTGCGGATTGTTTTATAAGCTAATCCGGTCACCATTGGGGGCCGCATGGTGGATACTGCGTCCGAGTATGAACTTAGGTTGAGAGCTAAAATACACGAACACGTGTTATTTTGCTACCATCTCTGCTATATCTTCTGGTTGTAAAGCTTTGCCTGGTGGAGAGAGTTAATATATTGTTATAAGCCATATATAACACTATACAGGACAACTAATGAAACTATTTTCGGGTCACTATCTATTGGTTTTTTATTGATGCAGCAGGAGGAAAATGAGTATGCGCAAGCATGGTTTTATCGCGGTTGAGACTAAGGCAGCACGTAGTTTCTGGGTACAGCAGGGAGGGTTACTTCCTGGTGTGTTTTTGCTTCTTTTGCTGTTGACTCCTACTGTGGTGCTGGCGTTTGGGGCTAGTGGATGTGGCGCTGGGGAGTGTCGTGATTGCCATAGTCTCGATGCACAGGAAGCGTTTAAATTGCTACCCCCTGGAGTGGATAAGGTGAATTCAGTCACTTTTTCCGAGGTTGGAGGGCTTTGGCGTGTCGAAGGGGAGGCTAAGGGTAATCCATTCAGCGTCTATATAGATTTTTCTAAGCAATATATAGTTGCGGGTAATATTATTCGCATAAAGGACGGGGCCAATATAGGTCATAAGGTTGAAGTGGAGCAGATCCCCATGACGGGTGCTATCACCCTTGGCGCGGTTTCAGCTCCGGTAGTGCTGCATGTATTTACCGATGTACGCTGCTCTCACTGTAAAACCCTCCACCAGAATCTTGAAGTTCTGGTGGAAAGTACCCCTGAAGTCAAAGTGCAGATCCATCTGCTCCCCATCATGATGGATAGAGAGCTGGCAGCGGCCCTGGGTTGCAGCAATTCGACACGGATGTTGCGCGCGGCCTATGACTCTCAAGATAGCAGCAGCCTCATGAGCAAACTTGCCCCCTGTGACATCACCGGGGTGGAAGAGGTGGAAGCGTTTGCGCGCAAGTGGCAATTGAACTCAACCCCAAGTATGGTTTTTCCAGATGGTCAGGTGGTGCGTGGCTCACACCCTCTTGAGGTAATCAAGGAGATGCTGCAGCCTTTTATCCCCCAAGCTCAGAACCCTTGAAATGCTCGCAATCTCTGCGCAGAGGTAGTGCGGACTTGATTTCCCCCCCTAAATCTGCTAGATAACCATCTTTCGCACATAATAAAATCTGTCTATTACCTGTACGGAGAGCATAAAATCTATGGGATTGATGAGTGGCAAACGCGGCATTGTTTTTGGTGTAGCAAACGAGATGAGTATTGCATGGGGCATCGCCCAGCAGCTTAGCGAGCATGGCGCTGAATTAGCGTTCACCTACTTGAACGGATCTTTGGAAAAGCGGGTACGACCCTTGGCAGAGCAACTCGGCTCCAAGGTAATTCTCCCTTGTGATGTTAGCAAGGATGAGGATATTGAAGCGGTTTTTGAAGAGCTACGCCAACAGTGGGGTAGTATAGACTTTGTGGTACATGCGGTGGCTTTTGCAGACCGTGATGACCTGAAGCATCCTTTCAGCCAGACCAGTCGCGACGGTTTTAAGTTGGCTATGGATATCAGTGCTTACTCTCTGGTCGCGGTTACCCGCAGTGCCGTACCTTTGATGAAGGCGGGGGGCAGTATCCTGACCTTGACATACCTTGGCGCGCAGCGGGCAGTGCCTAACTACAATGTCATGGGGGTCGCCAAGGCTGCATTGGAGGCGTCTGTACGCTACCTCGCAGCAGAACTTGGTCCACAGCAGATCCGCGTAAATGCCATCTCAGCCGGACCGATCCGCACTTTGGCAGCATCCGGGATTGCAAATTTTCGCTCCAAGGTTAAACTTATGGACGATTATGCGCCCCTGCGCCGCACTGTCACTCAGGAAGAGGTGGGCAAAAGTTCCGTCTACTTCCTCTCTGATCTTGGCAGTGGCGTGACAGGTGAAACCCATTTTGTGGATGCAGGGTTCAGTACGGTTGTTAGCGCCTGATGCACCTGTTACACCTCAGAAGATAGTTGGTTGGATGAAAAAGGGGCTTTCGGGCCCCTTTTTGTACTTTAAAGGCCCATTATGCTGCATGGCAATACAAGTGGCTTAAAAGCTGCTCAACTAAAAGCGCTGGAACGCGTTAAACGGCGCCATATCCCACCGCGTGAAGTAATTTCGGCAGAACTTGCCAGCTTCATGTGTAGCCTGTCTCGTGAATTGCACCGCCAGATCGGAATTCTGGTGGATCGCAGCGGCAATATCCAACATGTAATCCTCGGGAGCGATCGCGAAATAGTTCTGCCAGACTTAAGTGGATACGCCCTAGGACGCAGTGGCCTGCGTGGGCTACGCTGCATCCACACCCATTTGAAGAATGAACCTCTCTCCCAAGATGATCTGACTGATCTGTCGCTACAGCGTCTTGATCTCATGGCGGCTATCGGCGTCGATGCGGATGGGGCTCCACTGGGTTTTTATTATGCACATCTACTTCCACCCAATCCACAGCAGCTACAGGTAGAGCAACACGAACTGAAAGATTTTTACACCCTTGAACTGGATGTTAAGGCTTTTCTTACAGCATTGGAAGACGAACTGGAGCGCAGTGCTGCTGAAACCATCGATTTGTCCGACTCGCGCGAGCGCGCGCTACTTATATCGGTAAGCAAGCAGGCCAAAAAGTCCATTGAAGATTCTCTTACAGAATTGCAGGAATTGGCACGTACTGCAGGGGTAACCGTTCTGGGAACCGTGATGCAACGCCCAAGTCGAATCAATCCACGTTTTCTCATGGGAGAAGGAAAACTGAAGGAAGTGGTTATAAGTGCTTTGCAGCTCCGCGCAACCATGCTGATTTTTGATCAGAACCTTACCCCGACCCAGGTACGTTCGATCTCTGCCATCACCGAATTGAAGACTATCGACCGTTCGCAGCTGATCCTGGATATATTTGCGCGCCGTGCTCACACCTTGGATGGAAAAGTGCAGGTTGAGCTGGCTCAGCTCAAATATATCCTTCCGCGGCTGAGTGGCAAAGGTACTGAACTTTCGCGCCTGATGGGTGGGATAGGGGGGCGCGGTCCTGGTGAAACCAAGCTTGAAACCGACCGTCGCCGCATTCGCGACCGCATAAGTCACCTGGAAAAGCGTCTGAAAAAAATGGCAAGCGATCGCTTGCAGCGTCGTCAGCGTCGCATCCGTTCCAATGTTCCTATCGTCTCCATTGTTGGGTACACCAATGCGGGTAAATCCACCTTACTCAATGCCCTGACCGGCAGTGACGTCCTTGCCGAAGATAAACTCTTTGCCACCCTTGATACTGCCACCCGGCGCCTGCGTTTTCCCCTCGATCGTGAAGTAATAATTACCGACACCGTTGGATTTATTCGTGATCTCCCTCCTAGTTTGATGGGGGCTTTCAAGGCTACCTTAGAGGAACTCGAAGATGCTGATCTGCTGCTGCAGGTGGTGGATATCTCTGATCCCTGTTTTGAAGAACACATCCAGGCGGTAGATAAAATTCTCGAAGATTTGAATTTTGCCCATATCCCCAGACTGCTGGTGTTCAATAAAATAGACCGCCTCAACCCAGGTGAAAGTGATGAACTTAGTCGACGTTATGACGCAATTGCGGTGTGCGCGTGTGAGCGTTCCACCTTCGAGCCACTGATGGATGCTCTGCAGGTCCGCTTCTGGCCGCACGAAAAAACGTTTGAAAATATTGACGCCTAGGACATTTTTATATAACGTTTAGTTCTCATTATCCCGCTGCAAACCTGTTGCAGGCTTTAAAGGGAGGGTTTGGAGTTGATATGTGACTGGATATATTATGTATAAAGATCCAATAAGATTGATATTTATTTCATTAGTTGTTCTTTGTTGCTGTGTGTACGGCTGTACATCTTCACAGATGAAGGGGTTGTCTTCCACCTCCGCAACCGACGAGATAGAAGTGTTCTCCACGGACAATACTGCTTTCGGAAGTGAAGAAGTTGAGGACAAGAGTATTAAATCCGATGTAGGTGTCGGAGAAACTTCGGGATCTGAAATGCAGGCACACCATGCAAATGCAGGTGTAGCTTCCGGTACCGCTGAGGTACAGGAAAACTGTGAACCGAGCTATGATTTTCCTGTGGTCATAAACGCTCAAGTTGAAGAACTGCTTGAATACTACAGCAGCGGGCCCGGACGCAGGTCGTTTCAGCTGTGGTTAGAGCGCTCGGGGAAATATATTTCCCTGATGCAACAGACCTTTGCCGAAGCTGGGCTGCCGCAGGACCTGGTTATGCTGGCTCTTGTCGAGTCCGGGTTCACGAGCAATGCTCACAGTTGGGCCAACGCGGTAGGGTATTGGCAGTTCATCGAATCGACCGGGCGTATGTATGGACTCGAAAATGACTGGTGGAGGGATGAGCGTCGTGACGTGGAGAAAGCCACCAGAGCTGCGGCTCAGTATTTGAGTGATCTGTATAGACTTTTCGACGGTGATTGGTATCTGGCTGTGGCGGCATACAATGCCGGCCCAGGCAAAATGCGAAATGCCATACGCCGTCATGATACGCGTGATTTCTGGCAGTTGGCTCAGGGCAACTATCTGCGGACAGAAACCAAGCTCTATATCCCCAAACTTATCGCTGCCATCATAATAAGCAAGGACCCAGAGCGCTATGGTTTTATCCAACTAAATTATGCCGAGCCCCTCGAGTTTGATACGGTAATATTGTCGCATCCCACCGATCTTGAAGTGGTAGCGGAGTTGACCGGAGTCGACTATTCAATCCTTAAAGAGCTTAATCCTGAATTAAAACGCTGGTGTTCACCCCCTGGTGAGGGCCAGTATGTCCTGCGGGTTCCACTAGGTGTGGCCCACGACTTTGACCAACGTTACGCAGCAATCCCGCCCCAAGAGAGGATTCGCTATCTGCGCCATGAACTCAAGGCCGGTGAAAACCTTGCTCTTCTGGCGAAGCGCTACAATATTCGGGTCGATGATATTATGGATCTAAATAGGATTAAGGATCCGCGTAAACTGCAGATCGGGCAGAATTTAATTCTGCCTCTGCACCAAGAATATTCCACCATACCTGTAGCCGAGCTTAAAGATGACTATGCACGTTCCCGCCGCCGCAACTATACCGTGCGCAAGGGTGACAGTCTGTGGTCGATAGCGCGCAAAAACTCTGTAACAGAAAAACAGCTCAGGGTCTGGAACCGCTTAGGTTGGAGCGATATGCTACAGCCAGGTCAAAAATTGTTGGTATCAGCTCCGTCATCCCGTTCGAAAGAGAACTCTCCCATTCGCCAAATTGTGTATAAAGTGCGTAAAGGCGATACTCTATGGGATATCGGCAAGCAGTATTCCATTGACGCCGGCGCGATCCGCCAGTGGAATAATTTGGCGGAAAATCATATAATTCGCCCCGGTGATGAGCTGACCCTCATGGTGGCTTCAAAGCTGGCATCAGGGAGATCCTAAATAGGTCCCAGGCCCTTGGAATACTTTGACTTTCATGTGCCGCATTGCTAGACTCACGCGTTTGTAAACTCTGGCGTTTTGCTCTGATAAGGAAAGGTGTTAATTTTCCATGCTCAACTTTTTGCTAGCATTTGTGTTTTCCACCCTGGCGGCGGTACCGTTGCGGATGGTATATGGCTGGGATATAATCTACTGTAGCCTGGTTTCGATAGTTCTGTTTATGCTGATATACTTTTTGCTGTCACGCAGTACCATGAAAAAAGTGACAGCATTGGTTGAAACAGCGCAGAAAGATCTGCAGAACAATCGCGGAGAAAAAGCGGTCGCCACCCTCAAGAGTGGGTACAAATACGCAAAATGGCAGTTTTATGTAAAAGGCCAGATTGACGCTCAAATCGGTACGATATTATATATTCGGCGCGAATTCGCTAAAGCACTGCCGTATTTAGAGAAGGCGTTTGTCAAGCACTGGGTAGCCATGTGTATGTTGGCGGTAAGCTATATGAAGCGTAGCAAGCCGACGAAGATGATAAATGCGTTTGAAAAAGCGGTTACCGCAAATCGCAAGGAGCCTTTTATCTGGAACCTGTATGGGTTCTGCCTGGAGAAAATTGGCGAAAGGAAGAAAGCGGAAGATGTGTTGGCGAAGGGAATCAAGAAGACCGGTGGAGATGAGCGCCTGGTGGCTTCCTTGGCCGCAGTGCAGAATAACAAGCGCATGAAGATGGATGGTTATGGCGACTTCTGGTATCAGTTTCATTT
>JAVERW010000005.1:0-79431 GCA_034006915.1 Desulfuromonadaceae bacterium
TCACGCCACCATTATCGAAATCGAAGGAGAGAGTTATAGAAAAAAACAACACCTGAAGAAATAACGAAACTCAACCGGCCATCCTAATTGTCGTCAAACCGGACAAGATAGTTGACGCGAGACAGCATTGTCTTCCCCACGCCCGTGGGGGTGTTTCCTCTATAGTTCCCTGTCCAAGTCCTCCTCTGCTGTCTTCCCCACGCCCGTGGGGGTGTTTCTAATTTGAGTCAGCGCCAGCAATTCCCGTTTGAGTCTTCCCCACGCCCGTGGGGGTGTTTCCATGTGGGCGTGGGGTGGCAGGGGTTTGACGGTGTCTTCCCCACGCCCGTGGGGGTGTTTCTTTGCTCAGGGGTTTTCTGGCCGACTCCGTCGTGTCTTCCCCACGCCCGTGGGGGTGTTTCCAAGGTACAGCAGAATGGTTGAAGCTGCGGAGTGTCTTCCCCACGCCCGTGGGGGTGTTTCTTTCGCCTGCATCATTGCCTGCAAGCGCTCTGGGTCTTCCCCACGCCCGTGGGGGTGTTTCCATATCTTGTACCGCATCCATTAGCGGATCTACGTCTTCCCCACGCCCGTGGGGGTGTTTCCGGCATAGGCATGGGCAACTCGAGGCTGTCCTCGTCTTCCCCACGCCCGTGGGGGTGTTTCCGTCTTCTGCCCATCCAGACTGCCACTTAGCAGGTCTTCCCCACGCCCGTGGGGGTGTTTCCAATCATCGCCGCATCCCGCGCGTGTTCACTTATCCTCCAAAATCGATTATGTTGCTATGTCTTCCCCACGCCCGTGGGGGTGTTTCTTACCCTCTGTTCTAAGTTTATTTATTCCGCGAGTCTTCCCCACGCCCGTGGGGGTGTTTCCTTAAGTACAAATTACTTCCCTCGCGCGCGCGTCGATTTACACTCTTGCAACTACAACATCACCGTCAAAAATATAGTCATCACCCCCCAACTCCGCAGCAATAAAAGAAGGCGCTTTAATCCGCCAAACACTCCCCTCAAGGTTATTTTCCCAAACCCATCAAATTTTCACTTTCAGCATATGGCGAAACCATTATTTCGATGATATTATACAGAAATAAAGTGCTGTTTTACAGCTGCGTACGTGTCCCTTTATTTACCAGAATCTTTTTGATAGGAAGCGACTTTCTTGGTGACGCGCAACTACCAATCTATCCAAACAATTTACGAAAGGAGTTCAGGCATGCGTTCTTTGGCTGTTTTTTCTGTTTTTACGTTTTTTATTGTTTCATGGCTGCCAAAGCAAGGGTTGGCCGAAGATGCGTGGGAGTATTTTTCTGTTCAGGATGCGCTTAACAGCCCGCTGGCACAGGAAAAACTCGAGTCTGGAATCGAGTTTTACATGAAGGGTCAACCGCACGCCAAAGTTGACAACATTACACGTGAGTACACTGCTAACAAGCGCTCGCGCAAATTTGGACGCTCGACTGAGGAAGCATGCCAGACCGCTTTTATATCTGCGCTGATGTCCTTCCAGGATCGCGCACATAAAGAGGGCTGTGATACGGTTGTTGACTTGTATTCAATCACCAAAGATAAAGAATTTGAAAGTATAGATCAGTATTCGTGCCTTGTCGGCGGGATGGTGGCAAATGTGGCTTTACGCGGCAAGGTAGGAAAACGATAAGCTAAGTACTTAGCTCGTCTACACCCACCAGAGCACCAGTGAGAGAGATACAAATGAGGCCATGGTGGAAAGGACGATTGAGGCTGAGGCCAGGTTGGTGTCGCTGTTGAGCTGAGAGGAGAGTACATAGATGGCGGTGGAGGTGGGTAGGCAGAAAAAGATCATGGCAGTTTTGAATGCGGTACCTTCGACACCAAACAGGTATAGGGAGCCAGCCCCGGCCAGAGGCAGCAACACCAGTTTGAATGCCAGCGCCACGCTGGAAAGATGTAAGTGGCCGGGAAGATATTTGAATGAGAAAGCGCTTCCAATGGATATGAGCGCAAGCGGTAGCGCTACCATAGACGCAAGGGCGAAGGTGTTATCAATAAACACGGGCAGGTGTAGCCCCGATGCGGACATGAGCAACCCAGCAAGACACGCAATTATGAGTGGGTTTGATGCCAGAGCCCGCACCAGATAGCGATGCTTCTGAGTGCGGGTCATATCTTGGCCGGAAAACCAGATTAAAATCGTAACAGACATAACGTTAAGAAGGGGAATCAGCACCCCCACCAGAACGGCAAACTGCACCACTGCTTCATCACCCAAGGCCTGCATTACCACGGCCATGCCAATATAGGTATTAAAGCGATAGCAGCTCTGAGAGAAACTCCCAGCCTGAAATGCCTGCACCCCGCCACGGAGTATAAATAGCGTACTTGCGCTAAATACTATAGTTACGGCCAGCAGGCCCGCATATATCAAAGAAGATTCCACCGCATCCGAACCGGCGGCGTTACCTACTTTCCAAAACAACATGGCTGGGAAAAAAATAAAATAAACCAGCCTGTCAGACGCGCGGAAAAACTCCACCGGTACAAATTCAGTATGGCGGATACCATAGCCCAGAACAATCAGGGCAATAATGGGAAACAGTGTCTGCAGTATCACAGATAAATACCTTAAATCATAGGTGTTAGACAGAAGCGTTAGAATAATATTACATAATGACGTTTTATATAAAAATCCATCAAGCAGCTCCTGAGTTCATCCTTAGCTCAAGTACATTGGCGAAAGAGTACCCGATCTATACATCAAATGCAAAATCAAAGTGTTGCATGCCTAATGTCAATTTGGTATAAAAAATAATTACGCATTGTCGCACCCGTTGTTATTTTATTCTGCGCTGCTTTTATACCTATGAAGTGGTGGGCAATGACTCATGGATGCGTCGTATAAGTAACGGCGTTCTATATTTGCACACAAAGGAGGTTTTATCATGCGTTCAAGAAAGTTCGTTGCCGCCCTGATGGCGGGTCTGTTTGCAACATCGATACTGTTTGGCGGCAGCGTTGCCGAGGCAGCAAAAACCCGCTTGGCGTTTTCCGGTGGACCGGATGGCGGGACATTCCAGTATTTTGCTAATGCGATCTCTTCGAGACTGTCACGCATGGAAAAAGACCTGGATATATCCAATATGGCATCTGCCGGTTCGGTTGAGAATCTGCGCCGGGTTAATTCCGGGGATGCTGATTTTGGCATTGTGTACGCTGGTGACATGTATCTGGCGCGCATCGGGAAGCTGACCAACGATACCCGCAAATACCCCAACGTACTCGCAATGAGCTACCTGTATGGGGCCCCCGCACATCTGATTGTCCTGTCTTCAAGCGGCATAAACTCAGTTGATGACCTCGCCGGGAAACGTGTTGCCGTTGGCCCTGCTGGCTCTGGCGCGGCTGCATCTGCGCAACGCTATTTCACTGGAGTTGGCCTGTGGAATAACATCAGTACCGAATTCATTGGCTACAGCCAGGGAGCTTCAGCTCTGGGAGACAAACTGGTGGATGCGGTGTGGGTATTCGCCGGCTATCCTAACGCCTCGGTTATTCAGGCTGCGTCCAGCAACTCCGTCAAGCTGCTAAGTTTGGTTGAAGCGGGCGAAGCTACCGACTTTTTTACCGAAAACCCCTATTACACCAAGGTAATTATCCCTGCGGGAACCTACAAAGGGGTTGACTACGACGTACACACCATCCAGGACTCGGCTATCTGGGCTGCAGGTAAACATGTGAAGAATAAGCATGTATACACAGCGTTGCGGGATATCTACTCTGCCGAAGGGCTTAGCTTCATGGTCAGCGCCAATCGTGCCGCCAGTGCCATGAGCATTAAAGAAGGACTGTTTGGGGTCGCAACTCCGGTCCACCCAGGGGCACAGAAGTTCTGGACAGAAAAAGGTTTGACTCTTACCCCAGACCAGAAGTAAAACTACAGGCTGCATCTTGACTAATAAGGGGAACGAGGTCTTTACAGACTCTCGTTCCCTTTTTAATGACCTCTTTTCTTTTTAATAATTTATGTATTGTCCGAACGGAGCGCGTCATGTCCGAAGAACTCGAGAATAATTTTGAGGATCTAAGCCCAGAAGAACAGGAAAAACTTAAAAAAATTGTCGAAAAGGACTCCAAGTCATTTCGCAAACCAACCGGCTTCTGGAGCTTGATCGTAGCCGCGCTCGGCGCCTTCCTAGTGCTGTTTTATTTTTATGCTGCAGGGATCAGATCTGTCGGCACCCAGTACCATCTGGGTGTTTATGTGCTCATCACCTATATTTTGGTATTTTTGCTCTACCCAGCGGGCAAAACATGGGTACGCGCAGGGCTCAACTTCATCCTTGCTTTTATCTTAAGCAGTGCAGGTTCCATCTTTTTTTACTACAAAGATCACACGATTTTCTATGAACGCCTCATGGATATTTCGGAGCAATTCCATGCAGGATTAGGGACCGGACTGAGCGCATTGATGCCCATGTGGCCCTTGCTGCTTACGATGGCAGCTTTAGCCGTTGTGCTCCACTATGCCGATGTTTTTTGTGCCAGACGTTGGGAGAACCTGCCGACCACTTCCGATGTGCTCTTTGCCTTGGTAGCTGCCGGAGTAGTTTACTACTGGTTGAGCCAATTCGAAGCCCTCAACTGGCGCGCCGGGGCAGAAAATGAACTTGATGCGCTCATCAGTATTACGGGGATACTGATATCCTTCGAGGTGTGCCGTCGGGTATTGGGTTGGTCCATGACCTTTATTGGCATGGCTATGATCGTTTTTGCCTATTTTGGTCCCTACATGCCGGAACTGCTGGCACATCGCGGTTTTAGCCTTGAACGCATCTGCAATGCCCTGTTCCTCACCACCAATGGGGTGTTCGGGGTTATGGCCGAGGTTCTGGCCACATACGTAATACTGTTTATTTTTTTCGGCGCGTTTCTGCATAAATCGGGTGCAGGGCGCTTTTTTATTGATCTGCCCCTGGCCCTGGCCGGACGCAGCACCGGCGGACCAGCTAAGGTTGCAGTTATCGCATCCGCGTTGTTTGGCTCTGTCTCGGGCAGCGCCATAGCCAATACTGTATCAACAGGAGCATTTACCATTCCCCTGATGAAACGGGCCGGATTTCGCCCCCATATAGCTGGTGCCATCGAGCCAGCAGCATCAATAGGTGGCATGTTTCTCCCCCCAATTATGGGTGCAGGCGGCTTTTTGATGGCTGAGCTCACCGGCAAGCCCTATTCCTATATCATGCTGATATCCGTCGGACCGGCGCTGATGTATTTCTTCTCAGTTTTCTGCGTAATCCACTTTGAAGCAAAAAAATTGAATATTGTTGGAATTCAGGATGAAGAATTTCCCCACTGGCGCACAGTACTTAAAAACGACTGGTACTACGCCATGCCTCTGATAATCATCACCGTTCTGATGATGATGGGACACTCTCCTGGATTTGCCGCTTTCTGGGCTACTATTTCGTGTGTTGTCATGAGTTGGGTCAAAAAAGAAACCCGCATGGGTCCAAGAGAGATATGGGAAGCGATTCAGACCGGGGCGCGCAATACCCTGATCATTGGAGCCACTGTTGGAGTTATCGGCGTCATTGTCGGGACAATATCCCTGACAGGAATGGGGCTCAAGTTCTCGGATTTGATTATCGCTATGGCTGGCAACAGCCTACTACTCGCACTTTTGCTCATAGCGCTGGCTTCGCTGGTGCTGGGGATGGGGGTTCCGGTTACGGCATCCTACCTGATTGTCGCTGTCCTTGCGGTTCCGGCGTTAGGAACGCTCGGTGTTGGTGTTATTGCCGCACATCAGATCGTCTACTGGCTCAGTCAGGATTCCAACATCACCCCGCCGGTGTGTGTTGCCGCATACGCTGGGGCCGCGATAGCTGGATCAGACCCATGGAAAACCGGGTGGACTTCGTTCCGGTTTGCAAAAATGCTTTACGTAATGCCCCTGCTGTTTGCTTTTACCCCAAGCATCTTGCTTCAAGGCAAGGTGGTAGATATCAATACTCCAAAGTTCGAGGCACCCTTCGGTAGCGTTGTCGCAGTTAAGGTTGAAAACGAGCAGCAGATTCTTAAGGGGGATGTGGTCGCCATTATCAACGCTGGCGGTGAGACCTTCGAAATCAAATCTAAAAAAGATGGCACAGCCACTCAGGTTTTTGCCCATCCAGGCTCTATGATCAATCCAGGAGAGCTCCTGATCCGCACGGAACAAGCAGTAACCCCATTCAAGATATTTTCCTCGTTTTTCTCGGCAATTTTGGGAACGGTCGCTTTCTCGAGTTTGTTGATGGGATACTGGATCAGGCGTACCAATGTGCTGGAGTGGCTCTTGTTAATTCCAGCCACAATTCTGCTTTACTGGCCTACCCTGATTACGGACGTAACAGGTGCTGCGATTATTGCCAGTGTGTGGTTTATGCAAAAAGCAAAAAACAAGCGCGATGAAGCCATGGCACAACAGGCATAGCTAAAACTTCCGCACATAGTTACAAACATAGCTACAATGATTTCATACCCTGAACATGGAGGTTTGCATGACAAAAATCAGCAAAATACTGTATGCCACAGACTTTTCCGAAGGTTCTGCCATAGCTGCAGAATATGCTCGTGCTTTGGCAGATCTACATCAGGCGCGGGTACTGGTGTTGCATGTAATCAATGAACTGGCAGACTCTAATCGCCTCAGGATTCAAAGTGATGACTACGCCGAGCTTGAACGCAGCGTTGAAAAACTTGCTTCAAGCAACATGAAGGAATTCTGTCCACGTTACTTCAAGACTGGAAGCTACGAAACCAGGCTCGAAATCGGCATTCCGTTCAATGTGATCAACGATGTAGCCAAAAAAGAAAACGCTGACCTCATTGTCGTCGGCACCCATGGGCGCACAGGGTTGGCGCTTGTAGTGCTGGGGAGCACAGCGGCGCGGGTGGTGCGTAAGTCCGCAGTGCCCGTATTGACGGTCCCCACTCTCGCATAGACGGATTAGGGCGCGAAGAGCACTTCGCTTTTTGCGCCCAACCCAATAGTCAAGTGTGGCGGATCAGATGAACTACCCCTTGATAACCGCTAGGGGCTGCAGTTCAATCTGCACCTCAACCAAGTCGGTCTGGTTTTGCATCACCTCGTCGATATCTTTGTACGACCCCGGTGCCTCATCCAGATCGGAGCGCCCACGAATGGCGTGCAGAATTCCGCGTTTATCGAGGGATTTTACCTCCTCCTTTAAGTCCAGAGTTTTGCGCGCGCGCGTCCGGCTCATGATTCTTCCGGCACCGTGGGAACACGACTCGAAGGACTGTGGCTCGCCCTTTCCCTTTACCAGAAAAGAGCTCGTCCCCTGAGAGCCAGGGATCATCCCCCATTCCCCTTTGCGGGCTCGCGTTGCCCCCTTTCGATGCACAATCACCATCTCACCAAAATGCTCCTCCTGGGCGGCGAAGTTGTGCGGTTTATTGATAAAATTCGCAAACTCAACGGAAGGTATAACATCCTTGAATGCCGCCTTTACCCGCTCCATCATCAGCATTCTGTTGGCCAGTGCGAATTCAAGGCAGTAGTTCATTTCATTCCAGTACAACTCAAAATATGCAGATGATTCCGGAATATACGCCAAGTCCTGCGACACATCCGCGCCGTCTTTAACGTTTATTTTTTTGGCTGCATCGTTGTAGTGATTGGCTACCGTGAAACCGATATTGCGGGAACCGGAGTGGATCATGATCCAGATATATCCATCCGATCCCTTTTGGATTTCGATAAAGTGGTTGCCGCCACCCAGTGTACCGATCTGATGAAGGGCACTTGCATACTCTTGGTCCACGATCGGCAGATCCCCTTTTCTTTGCGGCATCCAGGTTTCGTCTTGCCGCATTTGGTGATGCTTGAAACCCACAGGAATAGTCTTACGAATATGGCTCATGATCTTTTTCAAGTACGCTGTTTCTACCTCGGTCATATTGGTGCGCAAAGAGCACATCCCACAACCGATATCCACGCCAACAGCGTTCGGGATAACAACCCCTTTGGTGGCGAGAACCGCGCCAATGGGCATGCCATAACCTTGATGGGTATCGGGCATGATGGCGATATGACTAAAAGCAAAGGGAAGATTGGCCAGATTTCGCGCCTGTTGCAGCGCCCCCTCTTCCATTTGGTCCTCTTTCAACCACAGCTTTATCGGTAGTTTTTCCGTTTCAATGCTCGTATGACCGCTTTTTTGACTTGAATTATTGTTTTTCACGCAAAACGCTCCTTTGAACAGAAAAAGGTTCTTGGCTTCATGCCACCTCCCCCCGAAAATCGAATCAGAGTATCAGGCGCAGGTAGAATAGTCCCCAGTAGGGGGCGCACAATGGTTATTGAAATAGCCCTGTAAACATGAGTACAATGGTAAGAGTTCCAAATCAATCCATAGCCCATAAAAGGAGAAACTCTATGTTGAGCCCAGCACTGAACCAAGCCCTGAACGAACAAATCAGCTACGAAAACTACTCCGCCTTCATCTACAAGGCCATGCAGGCGTACTTTGAAGCCGAAGATCTGCCCGGGATGTCCAACTGGATGAATCTTCAATACCAGGAAGAGCTCTCCCACGCGGAAAAAATATTCCGTTTCGTCTGCGATGCAGGCGGCCGAGCAGAACTTATGGGAATGGAAGCACCGAGCAATAAATACGCCTCACCACTTGAGGTCTTCGAAAACGCCCTTGCTCATGAGCAAAAGGTTACGCAACGTATCAACGACTTGATGGAGAAAGCGCAAGCTGAAAAAAATCACGCCGCACAGATTTTTCTGCAATGGTTTGTTACTGAGCAGATTGAAGAAGAAGCTAGTGTCAGCCTGATAATATCTCAACTAAAGCGCGTGAAGGATGACGGGCGTGGTCTGATGATGGTAGATCAAGAATTGAGCAAACGCAGCGCCGTCCCAGCGATGGGATAGGCGCACATTTCTTTCGAGCCAAAAGCTGTGCATTTCCATACCCTGGATTATTACCGCTGGACAGGTTACAGCTATGGTGCAAGATGATATACTTGTCAGTATAACACAAAAGACAGAATGCTTAGCTCCTAGCCCATATGGCTACAACTGTCGGGATACAAGCAACCACCTGAAACAACAACCTAGAGACCGCGTCCGGTTCAAAGCATATTCCTGCTTCTCCGGACGCGGCAAATTTTGTCCGGAGAAGTGAATATGAGCACAAAGCGTGTGCAGATATTGGGTGCGACACTTGGCATAACGGTCGCACTCCTGTTTTGTCCCCATGTTGGCATGAGCCAGACAGAGGTCAGCCTTAATGAAACCCAGGAAGATGCCTCCTTTGAACAGAAACAAAGGCCTGTTGCACCCCCGGGCCGGCAGGGCAACATTTTAAATATCGTTCTGGGACGGTCATCGGAACGCTCGACCGAGCGTGGCACCTTGGTAATGGAGGCATTTCACGACGCAAATGGCGATGGGATACACAACGAAGGTGAAGAATTATTGCGCAACGAAATATCCTGCATTGTGGATAACGTGAATTATGTGTTGCCAGCATTTGTTCCAGGGCTGGACTACAACGCGCGCTACAGCATAAAATGTCGCGGCAAACAAAAATACGAGCCCACTGCCGTCACTAAAAATGTTCTGGTAGCCCGACGCGGAGCCATAATCGCCATCTCTATTCCTTGCGACTTGGTGAAAGACTAGCACTTTATCCCGCCGACGGCCAAAGACGTAAAACAAGAGCAAAACTACACCAGTAAACGCACTGCTGTTATCCCCACCGCTGTACCAAACAGGCATAACCCCACATTCAACATAATGTTTGCACCGGCAGCCAGCCACTGCCCACTTTCTAACAGAAACCAAGACTCATACGCAAAGGTCGAGAATGTAGTAAATCCCCCCAGAAAACCGACGCAAATCCCCAGCCGCAGATCATCACTGATCACAGTGCTGCGCAGAATGGGCTCTAGAACCATGCCAAGCAGCAACGATCCAATGATGTTCACCCCCAGAGTTCCACATGGCAGGTTGTGGTCCATGCAGGAATTAATCCAGCCGGAGGCCTGATAGCGCGCCACGCATCCGAGACCACCAAATACCCCAATATAAAGTAAGTGCATGTTTAAACTCTCCCTTTCGGATTTAATTCCAGCAAAACAGTGATGGAGAAGGAAAACAATGTCAAGAACTGGTATTTAAAATTTCTTCTTGCATACTTGTGATAGGAACGTTAGTATTTAGCACTCGACTGCTAAGAGTGCTAACAACATTATTCATCCCATCAGGCTACGGGAGGTAAAGCATATTATGTACGGACTAACCCTTACCACCAATACCCTCGATCACTACATGGCACAGATAAACCAATACCAACTGCTCGACCGTGAAACCGAGCGCGAGCTTGCTTTACGTTACAGAAATAAAAATGATTTGGAGGCCGCACAGAACCTCATATGCTCAAACCTGCGCTTTGTGGTGAAGGTTGCACACGAGTACCGTGCCTATGGCCTTAAACTCCTCGATCTAATTCAGGAGGGGAATATTGGCCTTATGAAGGCCGTTAAGAAGTTTGACCCAGCGCGCAACAATCGTCTGATCAGCTACGCCGTGTGGTGGATACGCGCATATATCCACAATTTCATTATCAACAGCTGGTCCATGGTTAAAATTGGAACCACACAGGCGCGGCGTAAGCTGTTTTTTAAGCTCAAGCAAACCCAAGAACTACTCCAGCGCGATACCGGAGAGCTCAGCGATGAGGCTGTCGCCGCACACCTGCACGTGAACACAGAGGAAGTACGCGAGATGTCCGCCCGCTTGTGCGGGGATCAGTCCTTGGATGCAGAGCTAGTTGAAGGTGAAGGGCAGACATGGCTAGATCGCCTTCCCAGCCCAGACTCTGACCAAGAACATCTGCTGATCCAGAATCAAGAAACACAAAATCGAACCAGAGCAGTGGAACTAGCCCTAAAAACCTTGGATGCGCGCGAGCAAGAAATTATCCAAGCCCGTATTCTGGCCGATTCTCCAGTCACGCTACAACACTTGGCGGAACGTTTCTCCATCAGCCGTGAGCGTATACGTCAGATTGAGAAACGCGCCTTGCAGCGCCTGCGTGCCTGTATGGAGCCCGAGGGTGCAGAATAACTGTTGAGTCCATACCTTGGTTGCTTTACTATTGCACACTTGCTTGCTTCGTTGTTCACGAGCCCCCTACACGGTTAATATATAATCTAAACAGCGCTCAGGAAGAGGATACATACATGAGATATTGGAGCCTGATTATTCTACTTGCCATGTGCCTAAGTGCCTGCAGCTCAACCGCGAAAAACGTGCAGGAACCGGTAAGTGAGGCTTTCAGTCGCTTCAAACAAGGTGAAGAGGCGTACGAAAAGAAAAATTATACGCGCGCCATTGAACACTGGCAGGCGGTACGAGATATGTACTACACCAAGGAGCTTACCACCCTATCCGAAAGAAAAATTGCTGATGCCCAGTATGCCGCAGGCAAGACAATTGAAGCTATTGCTGGGTACGAAAACTTTCTCAAACAGCATCCAGGGCATCCGCAGACACGAGAGGTTCTGATTCTCCTAGGCAAGGCTCATTACAGTGAGATCTTGATCGAAGACCGCGACCAGACCGCTACCCGTAATGCCTTGGCTACATTCGAGCAGATACAGAGAAACTATCCTGATGAAAAGGATAGCGCTGAACTAGAAGCACTTATCCGTCAGTGCAAAGACCGTCTGGCGGATAACGAACTATATATTGCCGCATTTTATCTAAAAACCAAGCTCTACACTCCAGCGCTTGAGCGTTTAAAATATTTGCACCAAAACTACCCGTCATACACCGATATGCCCAAAGCGGAATTTCTTCTTGCCAAGGCGCATTACTTTACCGACGACCAAGAGCAATGCGCGACCTTACTGGACGAGCTTGAAGGAAAAACCCTGGATGAGGAGTTGCGCAAGGATGTGCTCAAATTTCGTAAAAAATGTAGCATATAACCTTTAATATGTGACGTTTTACACCTGCACTGCACTACTTCATAATAAGTATTACCACAGGTCTCCCGCGTTACACCGATCGCCACCAAAACTGCAAGCACCTTCAGCATATAAATCTGTGAACTTAAAACCACGAAACTGCCTGCTCAACCCACGTTCATGGACGTGCGGACTGCTACATTTCCCTTGACATAAATTATCAGATACAGTAATCACTTCTTTGGTAAATTATTATTTTTATGGTCGGCAGCTAATTGAATGTGGGCACCACCGCTACCCGATACAAAGAAAGCCTAGATGCAGATAAATCATTTAAGCTTTCGTTTGGGGGGGCCGCATTCACACTCGCTTCTGGCCATTCCCGCTTTTGACTACCCGTTTATTCATCCATTTCGCCACATCACAGAAACTTCATTTCGGCGCTGTGACGGGATGTTTTTTTATTCGATGTATTGCAGCTCTAAAAGGAGAGAATCATGGCAGATTACGGCAATCTTGAAACTCGTGTTCGACGCAAATCCCTGCTCAACAAAGTAATGTCAGCAGAGGCATGCGTGCAGTTCTTCAAGCCCGGCATGGATCTGGGCTGGTCCGGCTTTACCCCGGCTGGTTACCCCAAAGCGGTTCCCATCGCGCTTGCGGATCATGTTGAAAAAAACAACCTGCAGGGCAAGATGAAGTTTAACCTCTTCATCGGGGCTTCCGTTGGAGCTGAAACAGAAAACCGCTGGGCAGAGCTCGATATGATCGACCGCCGCTGGCCTTACCAGACCGGCAAAAGCATTGCTAAAGGAATCAACGAAGGGCGCATTCGCATGGGAGACAAGCACCTCTCCCTCTTCGCTCAGGACCTTGGGTACGGATTCTACACCCCAAAAATCGACATAGCGATCATCGAAGTTTCTGCTGTCACCGAAGATTGCGGCTTAATCCCCACCTCTTCCTGCGGTGTGATCGGTGAAATCCTTAAAGTAGCCGACAAAATTATCCTCGAGGTAAACACTGGACAGCCTTCTTTTGAAGGGATGCACGACTGCATCATTCCGCGTAATCCGCCCCATCGCGAACCATTTTTAATCTGCAAGGCGGACGACCGCATTGGGGAGGGTTTCTTTCCCTGTGACCCAGACAAAATTATTGCTGTAGTCGAGTCCAAGCATCGCGACAAAGGACGTGCCTTCAGCGACGCCGACGAAAAATCTGAAGCTATCGCTGGTCACATCCTAGACTTCTTCTCAGCCGAGGTAAAGGCAGGGCGTCTGCCAGAAAATCTCCTACCACTGCAGTCCGGGGTAGGCTCTATTGCCAACGCGGTTGTAGGCGGTCTGGCCAACGGGCCCTTCTCCAACCTGTCGGTATACACTGAAGTTCTGCAGGACACCATGCTGGACCTATTTGATTCCGGCAAGCTGGACTGTGCTTCATCATGCTCTTTGTCGCTATCAGAAGAGCCTGGTTTCCCGCGTTTTCTTGAAAACTGGGATAAATATGCGGACAAGATTGTTCTGCGTCCACTGTCTATCGCCAACGCTCCAGAGCCGATCCGGCGCTTGGGCTGCATCGCCATGAACACCCCGATCGAGTTTGATATCTACGCCCACGCTAACTCCACTTTGGTTGGCGGTACTCGTATGATCAACGGTATTGGTGGTAGTGGCGACTTCCTGCGTAATGCATATCTCTCCATTATGCATACGCCTTCAAGCCGTCCGAGCAAGACCGACCCTAACGGCATCACCTGCGTTGTGCCCAAGGCGCCCCATATCGACCACACTGAGCACGACCTTGATGTACTCGTAACCGAGCAGGGACTGGCGGATTTGCGTGGACTGGCACCTAAGGATCGGGCCCAGAAGCTTATCGATGTATGTGCACATCCTGAGTACCGTCCAATTCTGCAGGACTACTTCGACCGTGCGTGCAAAGAAACCTTGAGCAAGAGCGTCGGCCACGAGCCGCAGCTGTTCGACCGCTGCTTCAAGATGCAACAGAACCTGGCAGCAAACGGAACCATGAAGATCAAGAACTGGGACATCAAGGTAGATCTGTGTGAATAACTCAACCAGCCTTACCTAAGAAAACGCCATACCCAAACCCCAAAAAAGCCGTCATGCACTTGTTGCGTGGCGGCTTTTTTGGTTTCTATACTGTTCATAACCCGCTTGCTCCAAATAACTCAAAATCAGCCTCCAGCGATAAATACCACATAGGCTCCAGCACCCCATCACTTATACCGACATGCGTCTCCTTAAACTTCCAACATATTCATGCAACAGTCATATTTTAATATGAAATAGAACACAGTATTTTTTTGCTATATAACCAAAAAACTATTACACTTCAATTTAGAGCAGTAAGATCCATTCGCATCATTGTGTTATTTTTATGGTCACACTTATTTTTTCGTATTTTCAATAACTTACGATGAATAACTTATTCTAGCCGCTTTGTTTATTGTTTTTTAATCATGCTGAAATGGCGCACAGGTTATTTAATTTAACTTGACTTGATATACCGCATATATTATATCTGGTTTCAAAACAGGGTTTTAGATTCTCATTTTTTACCATATATGTACTTCAGTTTAATTTATCTTTCGTTAAACCTGTAAGAACGCGTGAAAATGTATGCTTTAATAAAACAATGTTTTCAATTACACCCCACAAGCATTGACTGAGACTTTTTAAAGTTACCCACAGAGCCGTTTTATATGTGCTTCGGCACGGTGCCCAGACTTGATGGCTGGGCCGATGACGTAAACTATCAAACCGTATCAAGGAGGAAGACAAATGTCAGAATTCGGTAGTCTTGAAACTCGTGTTCGGCGCAAATCCCTGCTCAACAAAGTTATGTCAGCAGAGGCCTGCGTGCAGTTCTTCAAACCCGGCATGGATCTGGGCTGGTCGGGCTTTACTCCGGCTGGTTACCCCAAAGCTGTGCCCATGGCGCTGGCAGATCATGTTGAAAAAAATAATCTGCAAGGCAAATGGAGGTTCAACCTCTTCATCGGTGCTTCAGTAGGAGCTGAAACAGAAGACCGCTGGGCGACGCTCGATATGATCGACCGGCGCTGGCCTTACCAGACCGGCAAGAACATTGCCAAGGGGATCAATGAGGGACGCATCCGCATGGGAGACAAGCATCTTTCCCTTTTCGCTCAGGATCTCGGATACGGGTTCTACACCCCAAAAATCGACGTAGCGATCATCGAAGTTTCCGCCATTACCGAAGATTGCGGCCTGGTCCCCACCTCTTCCTGCGGTGTGATCGGCGAAATCCTAAAGATTGCTGATAAAATCATCCTTGAGGTTAACACTGGACAGCCCTCCTTCGAGGGGATGCATGACTGCCTCATCCCGCGCAATCCGCCCCATCGCCAACCATTCCTGATCAGCAGGTCAGATGACCGCATCGGTGATCCATTCTTCCCCTGCGATCCAGACAAGATTGTTGCCATAGTTGAGTCCAAGCATCGCGATAAAGGGCGTGCCTTCAGCGACGCTGATGAAAAATCTGAAGCTATCGCTGGTCACATCCTCGACTTCTTCTCTGCCGAGGTTAAGGCGGGGCGTCTGCCGGAAAACCTCTTGCCGCTGCAATCCGGGGTAGGCTCCATCGCCAACGCGGTCGTAGGCGGTCTGGCTAACGGACCCTTCTCTAACCTGACCGTATTTACTGAGGTTCTGCAGGACACCATGCTGGACTTCTTTGACTCAGGCAAACTGGATTTCGCATCTGCGTGCTCGCTGTCACTGTCTGAAGAGCCGGGTTTCCCGCGTTTCTTTGACAACTGGGACAAATACGCAGATAAAATTGTCCTGCGTCCGCTGTCTATCTCCAACTCCCCGGAGCCGATCCGGCGCTTGGGCTGTATTGCCATGAACACCCCGGTTGAGTTTGATATCTACGCCCACGCTAACTCCACCTTGGTTGGCGGTACCCGCATGATCAACGGACTAGGTGGCTCCGGCGACTTCCTGCGCAATGCATATCTCTCTATTATGCATACACCTTCAAGCCGTCCGAGCAAGACCGATCCCAACGGCATCACCTGCGTTGTGCCCAAGGCGCCCCATATCGACCACACCGAGCACGACCTCGATGTGCTCGTAACCGAGCAAGGACTGGCGGATCTGCGTGGTCTGGCACCAAAGGATCGCGCCCAGAAGCTTATCGATGTATGTGCACATCCTGAATACCGTCCGATTCTGCAGGACTACTTCGACCGTGCGTGCAAGGAAACCTTGAGCAAGGGCATCGGCCACGAGCCGCAGTTGTTTGACCGCTGCTTCAAGATGCAGCAGAATCTTGCTGTGAACGGAACCATGAAGATCAAGAACTGGGATATCAACATAGATCTGTGTGAATAACAAACCAACGCTTCATCTCAGTATGTAACCAAAAAAGCCCCGCTGTTTATAAGCGGGGCTTTTTTGGTTATTGTTAAAGCGGCTGCCACAATTGGCAGCTCCATGCAAAGGAATTGCGCAGCACTCAGCGTTTTTTGCGGCTGCGCGGATGCGCTTTATCGTACTCTGCCAGCATACGTTCACTGCTGACATGGGTATATTTCTGGGTAGTGGACAAGGATACGTGCCCGAGCAACTCCTGAATAGCGCGCAGGTCGGCACCGTTATCGAGCAGATGGGTGGCAAAGCTGTGGCGCAGACTGTGCGGAGTAGGGGCAGATGATAGACCGGCGCGCAGAAGTAGATTCTTCATATGCCGCTGTACACTACGCGAGCTGAGTCTGGTGCCGTAACGATTTAAAAATACTGCACTTTCGCCAACCCTATCCACCTCAACTCGTTGGTGCAGATAGAGCTGTAATGCCTGTATAGCCTTGGCTCCGACTGGGACAATGCGCTCTTTGTTCCCCTTACCCAACACCCTGACATAGTTTCCGTCAAAATCAATGTCGTCAAGATCAAGCCCAGTCAATTCACTGACACGCAAGCCACACGAGTACAAGAGTTCAAAGATGGCCAGATTACGACGTTGCTGCAAATCGGAAGCTCCGATACTCTCAAGCAAGTGATACACCGCATCAACATCCATCACCACTGGCAGGCGCGTTTCGATTCCTGGGCGGCGTACCAATTCAAAGGGATTTGATCCCAAACCATGGCGCTGCGTCGCGTAAGAAAAAAAACTTTTAAGCGCTGAAACTTTTCGTGCAGTCGTGACTTTTTTCACCCTACGGTGTAAATCCGCAAGCCAGCGCCGCACCTGCACACGGGTAACCCCCGAGAGCAGCTCTGCAAGATCTGCCGTCTCACCTTCTGCGCTATGCAAGAAAGTACAAAACTCCATAACATCACGCATGTAGGCGTTCAGTGTCCGCGGCGAAAGATTACGCTCTACTTCCAGGTATTTGGAAAAACCTTCAAGCCATGGATGCATCACCCCACCTGAACAACCTCGGTAATTTCTGGGATTTTTTCCAGCAGTACCCTTTCAACCCCCATTTTAAGGGTTACTGTCGCCATAGGGCAGGAACTGCACGCCCCAGTCAGCTTAACCCGAGCCACACCAGAATCAGTCACCTCAATCAGCTCAATATTACCGCCATCTGCCAGCATGATGGGGCGTACCTCGTCTAATGCCGCTTCAACTCTCTGTGTTAGTGTCATATCAACCTCTCATTGCTGTGGCGCAACTTTGGCGCATCCGGAGTAAACAAGGCGGCAATATCGGCAACACTCCTGCTACACAGCAGGTCGGGTTTACCAACTCCACGCCCCTGAATCAAAACTTTAAACGTATCCCCCATACCGCTATCGGGAACAATAAGATTTTTGAGGGTCATACGTAGCGCCATGGCTGCCTCTGGGGTGGATGCCAGCGCCTGGAGACGCACCAGCTCCTCTACAAATCCCAACCCCATTAAGAAACGGTACTGCTCTGCAAAATACAACGGCACAAGCCCGGCACGTGCCCCGGCTTGTTCTAGCAGGGTAAAATCCACATGGGCGGTTATATCCTGCTGCCCCACATTCTGATATGGATTTTCGTTGGTTGTATGCTGTGCATAGCACATCAGGGTACCATTGCGTCGAAACGGGGCATACAGTTCCGTAGCTGGATAGCCATAATCCACCGTGATGACAAATCCGCGCTCCAAGATTCCCGCCACTTGCGTCATCCAGCGTGCGGCAGCTGGGCAAAGTTCAGCACGATTTCCCTCAACAGGCTCTACTCCAAGAGCGCTAAAATGTTGCTTCAGCTCATCTGGTGCGGGAAATAACTTTTCTGCGAAAGCCCCATCGTCCTCAATCACCCGCACTTCATACAGCTTGCTGGCGTGCTTTTCCACCACATAGACGGGAAAGGCGTCGATAAGTTCATTAGAGATAAAGCAGCCCCGCACCGACTCCAACTGTTCCAGTGTCGTCCAGCGCACACAAGCATGTTCTGCTAAAATGCGTTTCTGACGTTTGCGATTGTCGGGACTTATTTCAATAATGCAATAATCCAGAACTGCGTACAATTCTGGTTCTCTTCTCTTTAATTCATCTAACACATCGAGTGCCAAATGCCCCTCTCCGGCACCCTGCTCTACAATGGTAAAAAGGGGCATGTTCAGAATCTCAAACATCTGTGCTAACTGGCGGGCCAGCAAAACCCCAAACAGGTGATGAACGCTGGTTGACGTATAAAAATCGCCTTTTTTCCCAATGCGTTCGCGCTGCTGCATATAGTATCCATAGCGTGGGTGATACAAACAATGCTGCATAAAATCAGCGAAGCTAAGTCCAGTCTCGCCCTGCTGACGTATCTGTTCCAGTATAAAGGCATGCAACTTATCTGTCGGCTGCTGTTGCTTCATTATATTGGCACCAACTCCCATTCAGCGCTACCGCTATGCAGTGGCACGATAAAGCCCTTACGACAAAGGGACTGCTGTTAAAAACTCCATATGCCAGTATATATTAGCAATTGTTTCCCACCACCTATCTGTGCCATGATGGCGGGGTTCATGCTTGGAGCGTGGGCGCAATCCACAGACCTGAGCCGTGGTGTAATTTCACCACGACCAGCGGAGCACCAAGCAAAAAACATCCACCAATAGTAACACATAGCACGCAGGAGAAAATAGTATGAACCGCCATCTTGCCTTGGAACTTGCCCGGGTTACTGAAGCAGCAGCACTTGAATCTGGGCGCTGGGTTGGCAAAGGAGACAAGATTGCCGCCGACGCTGCCGCCACAACCGCTATGCGCAGTGTTTTGGGTACAATGGACATTTTCGGCACTGTTGTAATCGGCGAAGGCGAAATGGACGAAGCTCCAATGCTCTACATCGGAGAAAAGGTAGGTAGCAGCATATACCAAGCCGTGGATATCGCGGTTGATCCTCTTGAGGGTACCACCCTGTGTGCCAAAGGAATCAACGGTGCCATTACCACTATCGCCCTTGCTCCGGCGGGTGGGTTTCTCAACGCCCCGGATATGTATATGGACAAAATAATTGTCGGCCCGGACGGCAAAGGGATTATCGATATCGATGCACCCCCAGGGGAAAATCTCCGCCGCCTAGCGCAGGCGAAAAAGTGCAATATCGAAGACTTGACGGTTGTTTTACTCGATCGCCCACGCCACAGTAATCTCGTTGCTGAAATCCGCAAGGCAGGTGCATGCATTCACATGATCGCAGACGGTGATGTAGCTCCCGCAGTCGCAACCGGCATTGAGGACAGTGGTATTGATATGGTTTTGGGGATCGGTGGCGCCCCAGAAGGCGTCCTTGCGGCAGCCGCAGTCAAATGTGCCGGTGGTGACATGCAGGCACGTCTCGTTTTTACCACGGATTATGAACGTGAACGTGCCCCCACCATGGGAATCACCGACCCAGACAAAATTTACACCCTTGAAGAGATGGCAGCGGGCGATGTATTTTTCGCTGCTACCGGGGTTACCTCGGGTGCGTTACTGCGTGGCGTCCGTTATTTTTCCGGCGGGGCCCGTACCCATTCCATAGTGATGCGCTCCAGAAGTCGGACAGTGCGCTTCCTCGATGCATTTCACTACTTTGACCACAAGCCAATACATTAAAATTAAACTATAAATGTGACCATAAAAATAAAATAAAGCTGTAACTTGTAATTACTATATGCAGTTGCTAAAATAACGATGTTTTATCTATTGCTACGGCATCAGGCTAGAGCACTAAGCGTTAGGGGGAAAGCATGTCTATTATTACAATATCGCGCGAAATGGGTAGCGGAGGCTCTATCATCGCTAGTGCCTTGGCAGATAAGCTCAAGTATACGCTGGTGGACGGGGAAACCATACTCAAAGAAGCTTCCAAGTATGGACTGTCGCCAGAAGCGGTTGAAAAGGCGGATGAAAAGCCCGCCGCGTTTGTTGAAAGTCTGGATGCCAGAGCCGAGATCGATTTCCACCTCATTCAGCAGATTATTCTGGAATATGCCCTCCGTGGGAACGTGATTATCTACGGGCGCGGAGGACAGGATATTCTTGAAGGGGTGGAAAGTGTACTAACCACCCGCATCATTGCACCGTTCGAATTCCGCGTCGAGCGTTGGGCCGAGCGCGAATGGCTTGATCCTGATCTATCCCGTATTCTGGTGCACAAGAGTGACCAGCAGCGCGACGGCTTTATAAAGTACTACTTTGACCGCGACTGGAACGACCCATGCAATTATGACCTGATTATCAACACGCTTAAAATCTCTGAAGATATGGCTGTCGACCTGATCATCCATGCTATGAAGGAAAAACATCTGCTGGAACAGCGCGAAAGCTCCAAGGAACGCCTGCGCGAGTTGATTCTACGCAAAAAGATTGAAATTGAGCTTATCCGCTCTGCGGATATCGAAGGCTATCACTTGCAGCTCGACATTAAGGAGGGCACTATTCTCCTGAGTGGACACATTCACAGCGATGCTGAACGTGACACCATCCACGAAATTATTAACGCCCAGCAGCCAAACTACAAAATCAAAGATGAACTCAAGGTGTTTGCATACTATGTAAATCCTAAAGAGGTATAAGATGCAGGCCTAGGTGGTATTGGGTAAGCCAAGGTCGAGATGACCAAACCCGCCTTCCGGCCCCCCGCTCCACCAAAAATTCAAGCGCTCGTCAAAGGTTAACCTTTCATCTCGGGAACACATTTATATGCTGTATGTCATTCACTGCTTTGACCGTGAAAACCACCTTGAAGTGCGCCAAAAAATCAGGTCCGCGCACGTGGCCTACCTGCAGCAGTTCGGTGCCAGTATCAAGGCTGCTGGACCTACCCTGGACGCTGACGGCGCCATGAACGGTTCGGTCATTGTGCTGGAGTGTAATGACATGTCTGCAGCGCAAGGCTTTGCCGCTAACGATCCCTATGCTCAGGCGGATCTGTTTCGCAAGGTACTGATTCAGGCATGGAATAAAGTGCTTCCGCAGGGCTGAAGCCTTCGCGAGTTCTTATGTGATCCTTTATAGATTCGCCTTCAAACCCCTTTAAAGCACGCGCCTAACCAAAACGGGCACCCATTCTGGGTGCTGGGTGCCCGTTTTATTCAATATATCCAGACTGTGACTTAAGCCGGGTTTATTTTTCAGCACCCTCTGCCATTAGGCGAGCTATGGATGCGGAAAACGCCACTGGATCCCGCGGTTTATCCCCCTCAAGCAACAGCGCCTGATCATACAGCAGGCCAATATATTCTTTTAGCCGCGAACTTTCCTTATCTGCAGCAAACACCTGTTTCATTCGTGCAATCAGATCATGGCCGGGGTTGACCTCAAGGATGCGTTGCCCTTTGGGTACCTGTTGCCCCATGGCTTCGAACATCTTTGCCATTTTGGGATCCATATCGTGCGCTCCGGCAACCAGGCACACAGCGGAATTTTTTAGGCGCCCAGAAATACGCACATCGGCAACCAGATCTTTCAGTTCTTCCTTCATCATCTCAAGCAGATCGTTAAACTCTTTTTTCTGCTCTTCCTTATTTGTTTCACCAAGGTCAAGATCTCCCTTGATGGCGGACTGGAACTGTTTTTCTTTGTATGTCCCCAACCCGGAGATGATGATGTCGTCAAAATCGTCCGTCATGATCAACACCTCAATCCCTTTATCCTTGAACACTTCAAGGTAGGGTGAGGCTTCGGCACTGGCACGGTCGCCACCGGTGATATAGAATATTTCGTTTTGCTCTTCAGGCATCCGCTCTATATAGGCGGCCAAGGTTGTGGTTTCGCCCGCCTTGGTGTGGGTAGATTCAAACAGGAGCAGATCCGCAATGGTTTCGCGGCGCTCAAAGTCGTGATGGATACCTTCCTTGAGTATCCGCCCGAATTCAGCGTAAAACTCTGCATAAGCTTCGGGTTCATCGGTCTTCATCTGCGCCAGGGTATCAAGCACCTTCTTGGTGATATTCTTTTTGATGACGCTTACAGCTTTATTGTGCTGCAAAATCTCGCGGCTGACATTCAAAGGCAGATCCGCGGACTCCACCACCCCTTTAACAAAGCGCAGGTAGGAAGGGAGCATCTCTTCGCAGTGATCCATGATCTGGACCCGGCGCACATACAGTGCGGGACCGATCTTGTAATCCTGATAGAAAATGTCGTATGGACGTTTTTTCGGCAGATACAATAGTGCGGAAAACTCGGTGGTGCCTTCAGCGCGATAATGGATCACCTGCGCGGGATCAGAGAAATCGTGGGAGACGTGCTTGTAGAACTCGTTATATTCCTCGGCACTGATTTCTTCCTTACTCTTCAGCCAGATTGCTTTGCGTGAATTGAGGGTTTCCTGCTCAGTTTCCGTGATGGTTTTTTCTTTATCTTCTGGGTCGGGCTTACTCCGAGTCACATCCATAACCACCGGATACTCGATAAAGTCTGAGTACTGCTTCACCACCTTGCGCAGTTCGTATTCATCCAAGAACTGCTTTTCATCCTCTTTCAGGGTCAGAACAATATCGGTGCCTTTACCTTCTTTAGAAGTTTTTTCGATGGTATAGGTGCCATCGGACTCAGACTCCCATATCACCGCTTCATCGGCAGCAGCGCCAGCTTTGCGTGTAATCACCCTGACCTTATCGGCCACCATAAAGGCGGAATAGAACCCAACCCCGAACTGACCGATAAGTTCTGGATTATTCTCGACCTCACGGCTTTCAAGCAGCTTGATAAATTCCTTGGTACCGGAATGTGCAATGGTGCCTAAAACCTCCACTGCCTCGTCTTCGGTCATACCGATACCGTTGTCACGCACGGTCAGGGTTCCGGCCTCTTTGTCGGCAATGAGCTCAATTTGCCACTCCTCGCCCCCTTCAGCTAACGCTGCATTGGTCAACGCTTCATAGCGTGCTTTATCGATAGCGTCTGAAGCGTTGGAAATAAGCTCACGTAAAAAGATCTCTTTATTCGAATACAATGAATGCACCATCAGGTCGAGAATCTTGTTAACTTCGGCCTTGAATGTGTGTTTAACAGCGCTCATGGTTAGTACAATCTCCTGTTAGAAAATATGTAAATAGCGTCCAGCCTCACTTTGCTCTGGCGGCGCACATGGGTACGTGATGACATCTACGGAGGAAATCATTCCTTATCCGCAGTACCAAGATTACAACTTCTCTGGCGGGGGCCACCTCTTCTCTTGCGCGAAGATAAGCACGCTTGAAGACCTTGTCAACCGCGCGGAGGTAAAACGTGGGTAAAACGCTCCACCGCAGCTGCAACATCTTCCTGCTTCAGGTTGCCAAATGCTAAACGCAGATATTGGTGCAGTCCCGGGCCAAAAGCTTCGCCGGGCAGACATATCAGATCGGCTTCTTCAGCCAGATGGCGGGCAACCTGCCAACCGCTCGCCTGAGGCCATGGATGTTTAACCCAGGCAAAAAAAGCGCCACTGGAACACAGTTCAAATCCATGTTCGGCACTCTTAAATAGAGTACAAAAGGCGTCGTGGCGCTGGCGCATGGATAAAGCGTTATATTCCACCCAAGCATCGAGGTGCCTGCACCCCCAAGTAAGCGCCATCTGAGTCAGGCGCGGCTGACACACTACCATACTATCCTGGATCTTCAGGGCGCGTTGAATCAACTCCACATCGGCAACAAGTGCTCCAGCCCGGTATCCAGTCAAGGCAAAGGTTTTACCAAATGACGCCAGATGGATGAAATTGCGCCCCCAGTCCGGTTTATTGAACAGATGATGTGGAGCCTGCCCTGGTGGCAGAAATGCGTTATATGTTTCATCCAAAACCAGGGCAATATTATGCCGACGGGCGCAAGCATATAACTGCTCAATCTCAGCCACACTCTGTATCCTGCCGGTGGGATTACTCGGCGTTACGATCACTATGGCGCGGGTGCGCGGGTTGATCTGTTCTTCGATCGTCGCCCACATGGGTTTCGCTCCTTCTCCTTGCTCTTCTCCTTGCTCTTCTCCTTGCTCTTCTCCTTGCTCTTCTCCTTGCTCTTCTCTTGAAGCTTCCTTCTGTGTTTCTGCAATATAAACTGGAATAATTCCCAAGGTTTCAAGCGCCATGGGGTGGTCGAAATATGCCGGGGTTTGGATAATCACCTCATCACCTGGCTCTGCAACGAGCAGCATGGCGAGCCAAAATGCCTGGCTTGCTCCAACGCTAAGACAGATATTCTCTGCGCTCAGAGCTGTTGCGCCGGCATAGCGGCGACGATACCATGCCGTAACCTCGCTGCGCACCTCCTCAAGACCATCATCCGGGGTATAAACCGCAACCAGTGGCTGCGTCACCATCTTCTGCATATACTGCCGCAAACCTCCAGCCGGAGGATAGTCGGGGATCGCCTGACACAAGTCAACCAAGGGGCGTATAGCGCTGTAGGTGCGTCCCTTTATCCAACCTTTAACTGCGGTGATCGGTGGTGTGCCTACCTGTTCAATCCGCGCGGAATACTGCATCGATAGGACTCCTGCTTTTAATTACGGGAGGGTGCGGACACATTCAAGCACTAGGTGGGCAACAGACTCTAGATCGGCCACCTTGATATACTCTGCGGTGGAATGCACCTTGTTCATCCCTGTAGCGAGGTTGAGGGTAACAATGCCGTTGGCATTAAAAATATTGGCATCGCTGCCACCTCCGGAGCGCCCAACTTCGAGCTTCTGCCCCAGACGTTGTGCTGCTTGGGTTAGATGCTGCAGGAGCGGAGCATCCTTCGCCACCTGCATCAGTGGATAATCCGCCATTATCTCGCACTCCACCGTCGGGGTAAATGCAACATCATCTGAATTACCAGTGGCGGAATGCGCATAGTGCTGCGCTGCTGCATGCAAAGCGGAACACATATGCTCAGTCTGCTGCTGTAACGCAGCCTGACTGAAACTGCGTACCTCTCCAAGCATCTCTACCTTATCCGGCACAATATTGGTGGCCTGCCCCCCGTGAATAATGCCGATATTGGCTGTGGTGTCGACATCAATCCGTCCGAGCTGCATATGTTCAATGGCGCGGGCAGCGATGCGCACCGCACTCACCCCATATTCCGGAGCAAGTCCAGCATGGGCTGCGCGTCCTTTGATACTGAACTTTAACTTGTTCGCACATGGTGCACTGCGCGCCACCGTACCAACGCCGGAGGTATCCAACACCAGCGCTTGCCTCGCTTTAAGTTTTGAAAAATCAAGGTGTTTGGCTCCGAGCAACCCCACTTCCTCACACACAGTAAAGGTGAGCTCCAACGCTGGATGTGGAATTTTATTCTCACCCAAAACCTGCACCACCTCCAGAATCTGTGCGATCCCTGACTTGTCATCCGCTCCCAAAATGGTATCTCCAGCACTGGTGAAAACTCCATCCTTCAACACTGGAGTGACTCCTATGGCGGGGGAAACCGTATCCATATGCGCCGAAAGGAGCAAGGTCGCTCCGCTGTGCATATATGCAGGAATCCGCGCAATGATATTGCCGCTTTCACTCCCAGTGGCTGCCGCGCTGTCATCGACCTCAACCTCTGCGCCCAGTTCCTCCAGACGCTTGCGCAAATACGCGGCTATGTTTCCTTCATGAAACGACGGACTGGCAATCGCAGCCAACGTCCTGAATTCTTCGCATAATCTTTGAGTATTAATCATTTTCTCCCCCTTACTCGCCCCTTGTTTCTCCTGAGGAAACTCCACCCGGGGCACTGTCATCACCCACAGAAGCAGTAGACATCCTGAATCGCCCTCTGCTACTATCACAAATCGAGTTAAATGTTGAGAACATACGTAGGAAGACCCCGCTGAGAAGTTCAGTCAGCCCGTGCATCCAAGACGCCCAACGACGGTTATCTTGTCCAAACCATGGCATTGTCGGATAACAATCGGGTTCAGCCCTCCACCTCTTCAATAAAGGGCATTCAATAAACATCATGAATCTGCGCCGTACCCAAAAAAACACTGGCAAACAACCCAAAGACCGGAACCTGTATGAACTCCCCTCGACCAGAAAAAGAAAAGTCGCGCGGCGACGTCAGGGTCTTGTCCTGTTTCTCCTCATGGCTGCAATCGCAGTTTTCCTCTACTTTGTCACCCGGGATAAAACCCTGTATGAACCTGCGATCCATGAAGCAGAAGATGTACACATACTTTCGCCTGCGGCATTTGAGGACCCACTTCCCCAAGCAATTATAGAAACTCGACGCGAAACCATCAGTTGTGCGGTGGAATCTGGCGAAACCATCACCGCTTTGTTGGGGCATTATTTCACCCCCGCAGAGATCCTGATAATCGCCCAAAAAGCCAAGCCTATTTTCCCTCTACATAAACTCTGCGCCGGGCATCAATACAGCATTGAGCTGGAAAACGAGGAGTTTATCTCGTTTAAATATGACATCGACACCAAAGAACAATTAATCATTGAAAAAAAAGATGGTGAAATAAACGTCGAGCGCAAACCCATTCCATATGACATCAAAATAGAAAGCGTCGGTACCCAAGTTGAATCAAGCCTGTTTGGCAGCGTCGCCTCCATTGGTGAATCATCGGAACTGGCCCTGGATATCATGAATATTTTCGCTTGGGATATCGACTTCATTCGCGATATCCGCAGTGGAGATTACTTTAACGCCGTGGTAGAAAAACGCTACCGCAACGGCAAACTTGAAGGTTATGGCAACGTCCTCGCAGCCCATTTCAACAACCAGGGAGATGATTATTTTGCCTTTTACTATGCCAATGGCGAGGCGTCGGGACACTACAACGAGCGGGGTGAAAGTCTGCGCAAGGCCTTTCTGAAGGCGCCTCTGTCATACACGCGGATCTCCTCGGGGTACACCAATCGACGCTATCATCCGGTGCTGAACGAATGGCGCCCGCATCTCGCTGTAGACTACGCCGCCCCCACCGGAACCCCAGTAAAAGCTATCGCCGAAGGGACGGTAGTGGGTAAAAGCTATGACAGCAACAACGGCAACATGATCCGCCTACGCCACCCCAACTCCTATGAATCAACCTATATACATCTGAGTAAATTCGGGCGGGAAATAAAGAAGGGCTCCAGGGTAAAGCAGGGGGATATTATTGGCTATGTAGGTAGCACTGGTCTGGCGACAGGCCCACATCTGGACTTCAGGATCTTCAAAAACGGTACCCCAATCAACCCACTGAAACTGAAATCGACCCCGACACAACCCGTACCTACGCATGCTAGAGCTGAGTTTGATTCTCTGGTTGCGCAGATGCGCCAGAAGCTCGTACCTGAAACGGATAAGGGTAGTGATTTCGTGGTGAGTAGCACCGCAGCGCTGGAGGACAAAGCAAACAAGGATAGCACGCTGTGAACTACCTGCTCCACCTGCTGTTGTCAGAGCAGGAGGAGGACTGTTATGTAGGCAACCTGATGGGAGATTTTGTCAAAGGACGACTAGAATCCCACGCTCAAGACTTCGCCCCCGCAGTGATACGCGGCCTGAAGCAACATCGGCGCATTGACAGCTATGCCCAGCAAAGTGCAGTTTTCAAGCGCAGTTACCGGCGGCTGGATGATGATTACGGTCTGTACCGCGGCATTATGGTGGATCTATTTTATGACCACTTTGCGGCGCGCCACTGGCAGCGTTTTCATCCGCGTCCTCTGCCAGATTTTGCGCACATGATATATACTATTCTGAGCACTCGCACCGATTTGCCCCCAGCCTTTGCACACGTTGCCGCGCGCATGCGCGAACACAATTTGCTGGTTGCCTACACCCACTCCCCAACCATAGAACGCGCCCTGAATCACATCAGCACCCGCGCCAGAGCACCCAACCCACTTCACGGTGCAGTTATCGAACTACAGCGCAACTACTCACACCTGGAACAAGACTGCATGTGCTTTATTCAGTCGGCCATGGCGTGGACAGAGCAGCATCCTCTATGGAACGACAACCCCTATGGACCAGAATAGAGAGCAAAATCTGGAACTAAAACCGTTGTGACAGACTAAGCAGGTAAAAAGCTAAAGAGGTTTTAAGCACCCTTTGCCTCAACGAACTTCTTCAACGCCCCGCCAGTTCGACCTTACGGATTTTCAATAATGGTACGCCCTTCAACATAAAAGCGTTTTTCGTCCGCTTCACCCATAGAGAAGGTTTTACGTGGTAGAGCGCCATCCTGCACAATGGTACGGAAAAAATCATGCTTAGAGATGGAGGGCAGATAGAAACCAGCACAAACCGGGCGCGAACCTATCTGGGTAACGCTTTCGACTCCGTGGATATAGTCAATGCGCATATCTTCATGCTGCTTTAGGTAGCTGTCGAGAAATTCCTGCAAAGATCCGACCGCCAGGGTTTTATGCGGATTTTTGATCCTGAGCAAATAATAACTCCCACTTAAAACACAGCCGCAGCAGTGCTCACTTCCTCCCTCTGCAGCACTCATGGCAGTCAGGCATGCATCCGCATCGGACTTAGGCTCGAGCTCACACTCCATGCCGTCAGCACTGAAAAAATCCTGCATCGCCTGGCGCAGGTCGTTAATATTCACATTAAACAACACTCGGTGGATAGCTTCAAACTCCAGGCCAGGATCGTGAATATTCACCAGCTCTACCAAGGCATAGCGTGCTGGGTGCTCCATCACTGTGTCGGGGTTGGGCGCTTCTCGTTTGATCTCCTCCCACAGCGCTTTAGCTGTGGCAAAGGAGTGATTACCATCCCCCATGGCATAGAGCATGACATCTTCATGTCCCGGATATTTACGCAGATATTCCTGCGGGTCAGCTAGAGCTTCGAGGGCTTGCGCTACTTGCTGGTGCAGTTTCGGGTCATCCACCAGATAACCGTTCAGGTGCCCCCCCGCGCCGTATAAGTCGAAATTGTAAATCTGCTTGAGTTTTGCATCGAATAGCGGCTCAATTACGGTTTTATGCGGATCATCGATCAGAACCATAATATGGGGCAATTCCAACGGTGCATTGCGCCGTACTTTGATGCGTGGAGGCAGGCGCTCCAGGATGGTGCCCTCTGTTGCGCGTATCAAAGAATGTGCCCCTTTGTTGTAGTCGTAACACTCCAGATCCAACGCAACCATCAGCCCCTTGCGCTGCGGCACTATCGCCGTACTGCGCTCCACCAGAACAAAGGCAGGTTCATGCTCAACCAGGGTACCGTCCTGCATACAGGTGCGCATAGTGGCATTAATCTGTTCAATTCTACTCTCTACATCTGGGTCGTCCAGATAGACCTCGGGCAACGTCATTTTTAATGTGGAAGGAGCAGACCCGATAAATTCGGCCAGATCGTTCCAGTACTGCAGATCGGAGGTATACTGATCGCACGCAATTACCGCCCACTTATGCATATTGATGTTGGCGGAGGGAAGAAGGATGCGGGGCACCTGCAGAGCAATCCGGGGGAAATTCATGAACATCTATCCTTTGCTGAACAAATTAATATGGGTCGGTAATTTACAAACTACTGAAACTGCCGCGTGCTTTCCGGCGCGAAAACTTGCCCAATGCCCAGCCTAGCAGCAGGGTTCCACCCCCAGCGAGAAACCATCTAACACTCACCTCACTGAGCATGATCCGGTTTTCTTCCTGCAGGACACTTAGTTGTGCCTGGGCCTCTTTGAGCTCAAGCTGTAGGCTTTTGCGTTCCGCATCCAGTTTCAGAGCGTTGTCGGACAGTTCGCGGATCTGAACAAGCTCTTGTTCACGCGCGGCAAGTTCGTGGCGCAGGGTTTCAAGCTCGCTTAGTAACGTTTCCTGTGCAGCCACAGCTTCTTGTTGTTCTTCAGCCTGTCTGCGTAACCTTTCTACTTCAAGCTGTAATTTCTTTATTTGCGCCCTCTTCGGGATGTGGGATGAGATGTACTGGGTAAGCACATAGCCCTTGGTGCCATCTTTAAGCTGAACATACAGGTAGTCCCCGTGCTCTTCCAGTACTTCAACAGCAGTATCAGTGGTCAGGTTTTTGGTTATCTTGTACTGGTTGCCCTGGCCCGCCCGTAGGTTGATGACCAGTTGATCGGAGACATAGCGGATATCCGCAGCCCAAGAGCTAGAAGCGCCTAGGCAGACAGCACATAGAAATGCGCCGGCCACAAGTTTTCTAATCATAACGTTCTCCTGTTTTCATGTGCACGTTTTGCATTTTCACCAATTAAGCGGTCAGTTCAAAGCGGCCAGTCTGTTTCAAAGCCGGCAGGGTAGAAATTACCTTTGGTACGGTTAAAATAACCATACTGAAGGCGGGGAATCTGCGCTTTAATTTCATTGAACATGTACGCCATCCCCACACAATCCTGCGCTGGGGGCAGCGCCCGCAAATATAGTTGCGGATCAATAGCCAGGTTGCGTAGCTGCAGCATATCCACTCCATAGCACTCAATAACGCGCATAAGCTCTTCCATCTCCGCGCGTTGATCGGTAATGCCGGGGAAAACCAAATAATTGAACATAACAAATAAGCCATGGTCTTTGGCGCGACGCACCGACTCTAATACATCGGCCAGAGAATACGCCCGGGGGCGATAATAGGCATTGTACACTGGCTCGCGTACCGAATTGAGGGATACTCGAATTGAATCTAACCCCGCTTGTGCCAGAGCTTCAACCTTATCCGGCAGGGAAGCATTGGAGTTGAAATTGATGGTGCCGCGCGAGGTGCGACGGCGCATTTCACGCACGGCCTCACAGATTATATCTGCCTGCATGATCGGATCACCTTCACACCCCTGACCGAAGGAGACGATGGCGTTTTTTGCTGTTTGCAGATGTGGAACTGCCGTCTGCACCAACTCCTCCACCGTGGGAACAAACTCAATGCGCTCCTGACTAGAAGGGCAACACTCATTTTCCGCTGCCTGATATGACAGGCACCCCAGACATCTGGAGTTGCATGTAGGTGAGGTAGGCAGTGGCGCTTCCCAGCGCTGTAGAAATAGATTTTTAGCCGCAAAACAGTGATAATCAAGGGCACATCGGGATAACTGCAGCAGTAGGCGATTATCCGGATAACGTCCCAACAGTGTATCCACCCCCGGAGCCACTTCACGGTCATCAAAGTATTCTGACTGCCATTGCGTGCTGCGATCCACCATGAGAGCCGGGACGTAAAAACGTTCCTCTTCGGCGCACCATGCCAGCGCCGTATAGGACCACAGGGGCAGGGTCTGACGCTTGGGCGGGTACTCAACTGCCGGTAGATAAGTACGCATATACGCCGGAGACATGAAGGCACACACGGCCTGCACCGGTTCGCCCCCCATGGAGCGAGGCAGGTTGCGAATAACTTGTGCCTTACCCGTACGCGGATCAATCCCCACCGGACTCAGGCCGGGCAAAGTAAAAAGGCGGCTCCCTTCAGGCAGCGGGATCATCTCAGTAGCAGCAGGCACACAGATATCGCTCCCACTCATAGCGGCCATGCGATATTCAGGGTGTTCAAAAACTTCGCCGTCCTGCGTCGCTACAACACTAAAAAAGGTCATGCCTGCTTCCCTTCAACTCCGTCTCCCTTTTCACTTCAGTACCTTTAACCTTCTAGAAACAGTTACTAATAAATATATATCTCTTCATTGTCTAAAACAAACCCAGCGCACAATGCTACAGCAACTGCCTACGGATAAACAAGTGCAATATGATTGATCTTCTGACCAACAACGCAAGAGCGTCTATACTCAACCCCAACTCCTGGCTTTATCCGTCAGCGGCGTAAAGAAGATGCAAAATTGGCGCATTTATTTTATCCTGCGCAGCATGAAAACAGTATTGACCACCCTACACAGCAAGTTTATCCACCCGAGTCTGGCTCTGCCATGCCTCGCCGCTTATTGCCGCGACACTTGTGGAGAACTGCCGATCCGCGAATTTACCGTGCACGAACCGCGTGACAACATTCTGGCGGCACTACTGGATGAGCACGCCGACGTGATCGCTTTTTCCGTGTATATCTGGAACCGCGGAGAAACCCTGGCACTGGTGGATGCCATCCATATAGCGGCACCCCACATCCGCATTATCCTCGGCGGACCGGAGACTAGCTATCCCGAAGCCAATATATGGGAGCACCACCCCGGCATCAGCGCCATCATCCATGGCGAAGGAGAACGCCCCTTGCGGGCGCTACTGCGCGCATGGCAGGCAGACACCAGACCAATCGACCTCAGGGGATTAAGCCTGCGGACCCCGGACGGGATCATAGCGGAACCGCAAGCGCTGTTACTCGAACATCTGGACGAACTCCCATCACCCTACGCCCTTGAGCTGATGGATTGCGCCAAGGGCTTTGTTTACTACGAGAGCAGTAGAGGCTGCCCTTACAGCTGTGCCTTCTGCATGAGTGCCCTTGACACCAAAGTACGCAGTTTTTCCATGCAACGGATAAAACAAGACCTGCTCATGCTCATGCAACAAAAGGTGCCGAAGATCAAGCTGGTGGATCGCACCTTCAACTATGATCCTCAGCGAGCGCGTGCCATCTTTGCTTTTATTCTTGAACATAATCGCAGCAGCCATTTTCACTTTGAAATTGGTGCACATCTCCTCGACGCCCCCACCCTGCGGATGCTGGAACAGGTGCCGCAGAGGATGTTTCAGTTTGAGATCGGGGTACAGTCAACCATGGAGGACACCCTTAAGGCTGTGCGGCGCCACGCTCCGCTGGAGATCCTGCTGGCCAATGTGAAACATCTGCTGCGCCGTACCCACATTCACATCCACCTGGACCTGATCGCGGGATTGCCGGGAGATGATATCACTCAGATTCTGCACGGCATCGACACGTTGATGCACCTGCGCCCGCACCATCTGCAGATTGAGCCTCTGAAACTTCTCCCCGGTGCGCCGCTACGTCGTGACGCCGCCGCGCTGAAGCTGCACTACGACCCCAACCCGCCCTATACGATACTGCGCTCTGATACGCTCGATTTCTTCGCCTTGGAACACCTGCGCGGTATTAGTCGTCTACTCGATCTCACCTGGAACTGTGGACGCGCAGCCAACTTCATTCTTGAACTAGGCCGCCAGCATCAGAGCGTCGCAAGTGCCTTGGCAGAGTTGGAGCGATACTGGAACAAGCACGGTTTGTTGCGCTTTCCCCTCGGGCAACGGGAAATTTTCGAACACCTAGCCGCAGCGGTACACAGCATGTTCAACACCCAACCCCAGGTGTTGGAATTACTACAGCAGACTCTAGCGCGTGACCTGGCGCTGCGCGAACCGATAACGCCCGCTAAAACACCCGATTTTTTTACCTTCCAACTGCAAGACGAAGAAGAATATCGGGTAAAAGAGCGGGTGAAGGAAAAACTGGAGCAGATCAAGGGCAAAGGAATCAAGCTACAGTACTTCGCCGCCCGTTTCCCCGCGCTGGCGCTACAGCACCAGAGCGAGGAAAGCAGTGCTGAAAAGGTCGTTTATCTATTTATCTACCTAACCCAAAGCGGGGCAAGGATGCAGGTAGAGGAATTGCGGCTATAGATCAAGAGCAAGAGCACGGCATGCAGTATCCCTACAATATTCAACAGCGCCGCAACTGTAAGGGCAATCCATGAATTGCCCTTACTTCTCAACTCGCATATCCATCGGGATTGTTCTTCTGCCAGCGCCATGCGTCACCGCACATCCGCTCTAAATTAAATTTAGCTTCCCAGCCCAGGAGCGTCCGCGCCAGAGCGGGGTCGGCATAACACACGGCTATGTCTCCCGGTCGCCGTGCCACGATCTGGTAAGGGACTGCCCTGCCGCTAGCGGATTCAAAGGTGCGTACAACCTCCAGCACGGAGTAACCTCGTCCGGTTCCCAGATTGAGAGTGAGCACCTGCTCCTTCCGCCCAGCTTCTGGCAAGCCACGCTCCAAAGCACTCAGGTGCCCGCGTGCCAGATCCACTACGTGGACATAGTCGCGTACACCGGTGCCATCTGGAGTGGGATAATCATTGCCGAATACGCTTAAGTGCTCCCGCTTTCCCACTGCAACCTGAGCCACGAACGGCACCAGGTTGTTCGGTATTCCATGCGGATCTTCCCCGATCAGCCCAGAAGGATGTGCCCCTACCGGGTTGAAGTAGCGCAGCAGAACCAGATTCCACGCGGGATCTGAGCTGTGCAGATCCATAAGAATCTGCTCAATCATCAGTTTGGTGCGTCCATACGGATTGGTGGGACCAAGCGGGGCACCTTCGGCAACAGGGACGCTAGCAGGGTCGCCATACACGGTAGCGGATGAACTGAACACTAGGTTTTTACACCCATGTGCGCCCATGACCTCGCAAAGCACCAAGGTGGAACATAGATTGTTGTCGTAGTATTCTAGTGGCTGCGCCACCGACTCCCCGACCGCTTTGTGACCGGCAAAGTGGATCACCGCATCCACGGCGTGCGTGCTGAACACTTGGGTTAACTTATCTTTATCTCGCACATCATAGGGATAAAACACCACCTTACCCCCAGTGATTTCCTCCACCCGCTCCAGCGCTACAGGCGATGAATTGACCAAATTATCGACACAAATCACCTCGTGCCCGCCTTCAAGCAGCTCTACCATGGTATGGGAGCCTATATAACCTGCGCCCCCAGTTACGAGAACATTCATTTCAACTCCTCACCACAAAATCCACTCTCTAATTCCACCACCGAATGGTCGCCCATACTCATGTTCTGGGCCGCACCCACCAGACGCACACTGTCTCCGAGGATGCTGCGGCGCAACACCACGTTCGTCACTTCGCTGTCAGCGTTGATGATGGAATCGCTTATAATTGCACACTCCACCACCGAACCACGCGCAATAGACACATTCGGTCCAATTACGCTATTGTTCACCTTTGCACCCTTACCGATATGCACCGGCTCGACAATGACCGAGTTGATGCATTCACCGGCACAGGTATTGTGCCCGCGCAACAGGTACCGGTTGGTCTCCAGCAAATTTTCGGGCTTGCCACAATCAAGCCATGCGTCTAGAAGAGGTGCACGTAATTTTTTGCCCGCCTTGATCATCCGCATAAACACAGCGGGGAGATAAAATTCCCCCTTTTCTTTTTCTCCGGCGTGTATGCTCTGCTGCAAATACCGCATAAACGCCTCTCCATCCTTCAAATAGTAGAGTCCAACCTGCGCCAAGCGGGAAATAGGCGTGTCGGGCTTTTCCACCATATCCACGATATAATCGTCGCGCACCACATTGACGCCAAAACGCTGATAGTCTTCAACCTCATGTGAATACACGAGTCCATCACAATCCGCGCATAGCTCTGTTATCTTATCCAAGGCGGTGATAAAGATGGTGTCGTTGAATACAACCAGCACATCGTCGCCTGGGAAAATCCGCTCAGCGGCTAAAAACACCGCGTGAGCTGGCCCGAGTTTTTCGCACTGGGGAATATAGGTACATGGAAGAGATGGAAAATTCTGCCGCATAAAATCTTCGATCTGGGTACCATTATCGTCAACAATGAAGATATACTCTGCAACATCTATCGCTTCGAGTCTGGTAATGATATGCTCAAGTACGGTTTTACCCGCCACCCTTACAAGTGACTTCGCTTTTGCGTGGGTATGAGGGCGCAGGCGAGTACCGCGACCGGCAACAGGTAGAATAACTTTCATACAACAAACTCCTCAGGCTGGAAACCACATGATTTTAATGCTACTACATACCAGCTTAACGCAACAAAACCAAATTACACGTGCGCCGACACCGCACCAAGATAACAGCACCTCTGCAGCATCTCTTTTCGCTCTACCTCCATCCATCACTACCGGGTATCACGGCTGATTACATAATGCTACGGAATCACAGAAATTCAAATCCACTTCCTCTGCTTCTGTTCATAATCCTGTCGCTGCTACTGCATGCGTTGCTCCCCATTATAGCCCCCGAACTACTGGCTCCCAAAGAAGAACCCCCGCCAGAGCCGACATATGTTGAGATTCAGCCTATACAAGAGGTGCGTGAAACCATACGGGTGCAAAAAACGGAAGAAAAAGAGGTTGACACCCATCGATTGGGAGAAGCCGCTCAGCAGGTTGTAAAAGAGCAGGCCCCCGAAGGTTACGATTTTGAGGATAGCACCCCAAGCATGGCGCAGGTACAAGCCCCGCAAGCAGAGGTGCAGGCTGAATCTTCCCCGCCGGAAGTAGCACAACAACCGGAACCAGCCATCAAACAACCCGAGGAGGAGGGTTTTAAGCCTAAGCCACAACCTGACACCAAGCCAATGCCTGACCTCCAGCAGTTGTTGCAGTCAAGCACCCATGCCGCCGCGGATGTGGCGCGCGAGGCCAGAGTGAAACACCGCCCCGATGTTGCCCGAGGCGAGGCAGTATGGCTCAACATGAAAGAAGACCTCCTGTTTTCCTTTTACAATCGCTTCAAAAAAGGGGTTTACGGAGTATGGAACTACCCACAGGAGTCTGTCGAACGCAGGGAACAGGGGATCGCCTTGCTGGAGGTTATTATCAACCGTGATGGCAGCGTGGAGGATGTGAATCTGCTGTCGGGTAGTGAGTTCGAGCCCCTGAACCGCGAAGCTATTGCCGCCGTATTCAAGGGGGCGCCCTACGGCAAGCTGCCGGACAGCTACCCAGACGAGCAATTGCGCTTCAAAGCGTATTTTCACTACCAACTCGGCGGTCGCCGGCAGATCTTCGGAAATTAAAAAGGTGCCGGAGAATTCCGGCACCCTTCTGGTGTACAGGTTCGTGTGGGTATGCTTTGATTACGCAGGCTGCCTTACCCGCTGACGCGCACTCTGCACGGTATTTTCCAGCAGCATGGTGATAGTCATCGGGCCAACACCTCCGGGAACCGGAGTGATATAGCTCGCCCGAGCAGCGGTGGCGTCAAATTCTACATCCCCGAGTAGACGCCCATCTTCCTGACGGTTGATTCCAACATCAATCACTACTGCGCCTTCCTTGATCCACTCCCCTTTAATCATTTCAGTACGCCCTACAGCAGCAATAACCACATCCGCACGTCTGACGTGCTCGGCTAAATCGCGGGTGCGGGAATGGCATATAGTCACCGTTGCGTTCTCGGCCAGACACATCAGCGCCACTGGCTTGCCAACAATATTGGAGCGCCCTACAACCACTACTTCCTTGCCGCTGAGATTATACTGGATCGATTCAAGCATCTTCATCACCCCATACGGAGTGCAAGATTTAAAGGTTGGGTTGCCTGTCACTAAGCGCCCAACACTTACCGGATGAAAGCCATCCACATCTTTTTCTGGGGAGATAGCGGTGATTACCGCATCTTCATCAATATGGGCAGGCAACGGCAACTGCACCAGAATGCCGTCGATGCGCGGATCATTATTGAGTTTATCCACAAGCGTCAGAAGTTCATTCTGCGTGGTTTCGGCAGACAATCGATGCTCGTCCGAAAAAATTCCAACTTTGGCGCAGGCCTTCTCCTTCATAGATACGTACACACGACTGGCCGGATCATCTCCAACCAGCACCACTGCCAGTCCAGGCACCACACCCTTGTGCTTAAGTTCTGCTACATTCTCGGCTAACTGTTCGCGCATACTGGCGGCTAAAGCCTTGCCATCGATAAGTGTTGCTGCCATTGGCATCTCCAAGAAGTTGTTTGTTATGGCCTAAATTGTCCTCTGACAGCCACCGGCTGCCACAATATGGTTACGCTCAGCCAGCCTTGCTGCACTCACCTGCTTTCGCCTTGCTACAGGAAGATGGTGCGTCATTACTGTAGCCTTGTTCGTACCAGCCGCCACCCTTGAGGGTAAAAGCGGTAGACGAGATCAGTTTCTTCACCGCGCCCCCACATTCTTTGCACTGCTGCAGGGGTGCATCGGAAAATTTCTGGCGTGCTTCAAACACCAAACCACATTTACTACACTCATATTCATAGATAGGCATGGCTCAATCCCTCTTTTTTTGTATAGATTTATTGACGACAGGGTAACATACTTAAAAGCAGGGCGTAAGGTAGTCATGCAGCAGAATTTTGTCAAGGAAGCTCAGCGGCTCTACCCTCACCAGCCTGCAACCAGTAAAAACCGTCGCCGCACATAGAAAATCCACTACACTTATTTACCGCATAGCCCTACATATAAAAGGTGGTTCAGAGGGACATGCCGTGATAAGATATTTTGCGTTCTTGTGGTGCTAAAAACTGAATATGCATAGATACTTAAAGCTTAATAGATCCAGGCTAATAGAGTCACCAAGAGTATCGCTGTCTTTTCACCCTAGCTCATACGAAAAATCAGCGCACCTAACGGAGTTAACAAACCAGTGCCGGTAAAAAAACTTCTCCAACACAATGAAAATCTCACCCTTCCAACTCTCCCGGCGGTGGCAACCTTGATTCTGGAAGAGCTGGGCAGGGAAGAGATCGACTTTCAGCGCTTGAGCCGAATTATAACAGCGGATGCAGCGCTGACTGCACGGATCCTGAAGATAGCTAACTCTTCACTTTTCAGCCCTGTAGGCAGCATTGATTGTATCCAAATGGCGCTGACCCGCCTAGGGACCACCCTGATTACCAACATCGCCCTTTCTTTCGTTCTGGTGCACGCTTTCAACAAGCGCACCTTTAAATCGGCGTTCGATTTTAATTATTTTTGGCGCCACGCTCTGACCTCAGCTGTAGCTGCAAATTTACTGCACAGCGAGCTCTACAACGACGATAGCAACATATTCATAAGTGGCCTGCTGCACGACATCGGTATTCTCATAGCCGGCAGCCAACTTCCCGAATACTGTGATCTGCTCTGTAACCTGCTCAGTAATGATGCAACTATGCTTGAGAACCTCAGCGCTAAAGAACAAGATTTGTTCGGTTTTACCCATTGTCAACTCGGAGCAGAGGCTCTACAAGCATGGAAAATTCCGCCAAGCATAACCATGCCGATTTTGTATCATCACGACCCTGATGCGGCACCGTGTCAATATCGCGATACCGCTTTTATTATTCAGGTGGCCGATAAAATCGCGGATATGTTCCACAGCAGACCTTCGGCAAATAAACTTGGGGTGTTTGAACAAATGCTCCGCCAAAAAGATCTGGATCAGGCCAGCGCTGATCGACTTATCCATGATATTTTCAGTAAAAGTCTAAAAACATTAGCTTTTTTTGAAATCCCCCCCGACAAAATCAAGAGCCCAAGCCAATTGCTTCAGGAAGCCAATTCGATCCTGAGTGATCTCAACATTGCCACCGACACGGAATTGCGCGCCGTCAAAAATGAGCACGAGAACCTTATAGAGAGCTCTAAACATCTTTATAGTGCCAACGCGGAGCTGAGCCGTCTGGCATTTGAGGATGATCTCACCGGCTTGCACAACGTGCGTTACTTTCATGAATATTTTCAACGTGAGATGCAACGCTCGCTGCGCTACAAGAGCTGCTTTTCCCTTCTGCTCCTGGATCTGGATGATTTTAAGCAGGTCAATGATTCCTACGGGCATCAGGCTGGAGATCGGGTTTTGCAGTATATAGCAGACCTTATCGGTGGCACCCTGCGGCAGGTGGACATGGCAGCGCGTTACGGCGGGGAGGAGTTTGCCATATTCCTACCAGAGACCGGTCAAGCTGAAGCGATGCTCATTGCCGAACGTCTGCGACGTCGGATTGAGGAGCACAAAACCCCTTGGCAAAAACACAGCATCAGCGTTACTGCCAGCATAGGCGTAACCTATTTCAACCCAGAACAGGAAGAGACCTCCAAGGATGAGATAATTTCGCGTGCAGACATAGCCATGTATCTGTCTAAACAAACGGGTAAAAACCGAATCAAGCTGGCCAATACACACACCCAGGCGGTTTGAGTTTTGTTTTTTCTTGTTGCCGTATCCCTGATCTGGGCTTTTTCGTTCGGCCTTATAAAGGGTCACTTGACCACCATCGACCCCAGCTTGGTCGCTGCGCTGCGTCTGGGGCTTGCCACACTGGTATTTATTCCTTTTACCCGCCTCAAACCCTGCCCCATCCCCACACGAATACTTTTACTTGGTATCGGCGCGCTTCAATACGGGGTTATGTATACCTGCTATACTGCATCTTTTGCCTATCTACACGCGTACCAAGTGGCGCTATTCACCATTTTCACCCCGATATTTGTCACCATTTTCAATGATCTGTTTTCTGTCCGTTTTCACCGGCGCTTTTTTACCATGGCCCTGCTGGCCGTAGCTGGAACCGGAGTGGTACTGTACCGAGATTTCAGTACCGCCGAGTTTCACACCGGCTTTCTACTCCTACAAGGTGCAAATGCATGCTTTGCCTTTGGGCAGGTTGCGTACTGTAAAGTGATGCGCAGAGTACGCCTGCGCGACAGCACTATATTTTCTCTTCTATATCTAGGAGGTTTTGCCGCTACGCTCCCTATGCTGTCGTGGCCCGGACTCTGGCAGGAGCTGGTACGTATAGACGCACAGCAATGGCTTACCTTATTGTATTTAGGCATTCTGGCTTCGGGGCTATGTTTCTTCATGTGGAATTTTGCCGCCCGTACAGTCAATGCCGGCGTACTGGCGGTGAGTAACAACCTAAAGATCCCCTTGGCCATCGCCTGCTCCGCTGTATTTTTCGGTGAACAGATCAATTTATATCAACTGCTGGCCGGTTCAACTATTATCCTAATGGCTCTAATACTGAACCCAAGCTCAAAGCGTACCTCCTAAAGGGGATATCCCCTCGAGACTCCCAGCTCATACTAAATTTCGCCTCTGCATAGACGCACGGCCCCATACTAAACTTCCGCGCGACAACAGCATAAATATTTGGCATATTATACCCTTTCGACCTGAATGACGGGTACGTCGCAGGCACAGAGCAGAAACAGGGCACAAACATAAGGAATAATCCGATGACCAGTACCAACCCCCGTCCGGGACAATCCATACTCATAACCGGAGCCTGCCTGGTCGTCATCCTCGCAGGACTCAAAAATGCTCAGCAGCTCGTGGTCCCATTTTTCCTAGCCACATTTATCGCCATCTTATGCCTGCCAGCGTTGAAATGGCTCGAAAGAAAACAGGTGCCAGGGGTTTTAGCGGTACTCCTGGTCATCACTATGGCTCTAGTCTTCGGCCTTATACTGGCGCTTTTTATCGGCACATCGGTTCATGACTTCACCCTTACCCTGCCTGCCTATCAAGAACAAATTCGCGCAGAGACGAAAGCCCTGTTTGAATGGCTAAACACCTATGGCGTATCCATCTCATCTAAGGTTGTACTCGATTATTTCGATCCCAGTGCAGCCATGAAAATTGCCGCCAACACCCTGAGCAGCCTCGGCTCAGCTCTAACCAACGGTTTTCTCATCCTGCTCACGGTGGTATTCATTCTGCTTGAAGCTAGCACAATGCCCGACAAGCTCAAACAAGCGCTGCCCCAATCAAACGCTTCACTGGAGAATTTTGCCCGTATAACCCACAGCGTTCAGCGTTATCTGGCCATGAAATCAATTCTGAGCGCCGCCACCGGAATTATAGTTACCATCAGCATGTTGATTCTCGATGTGGATTACGCGGTTTTATGGGGGTTGCTGGCTTTTCTACTCAACTATATTCCTAACATCGGCTCTATCATCGCTGCAATACCGGCCGTTATGCTTGCCCTGATACAACATGGTATTTTCAGTGCCCTAATTGTTGGTGGGGTATACATTGCAGTCAATGTGGTGATCGGTAATGTTGTGGAGCCACGCTTTATGGGCAGCCGTCTCGGACTTTCTCCGCTGGTAGTATTTGTATCGCTGGTATTCTGGGGCTGGATTCTAGGCCCGGTAGGGATGCTACTGTCCGTTCCGCTGACCATGATCCTTAAAATTGTCCTTGAAGCCACAGAGGAGTGGCGCTGGCTGGCAGTATTACTCAGCTGAATCGGGCACCACATGCCATAAACAAAAGGATGAACCCATGCCAAACAAGCAAAACCTCAAGAAGGAGAATTATCTGGGGTTTTTTCTCCTACTTGCAACATTGATGGCTTTTGCAGTTATCGTAAAGAGCTGTAACGTCGCAGGCTATCAGGCCGAACAGGCTGAGCAGCAAAGATCAGGATTACTTGAAATTGACCAGCGCTGCTGAAATACAGATATTTGTTTCGACGCGACCGCAGTTAAGTTCTGCCGATGCAGATCTGGCACGCGTGCTAGCGACAAAGGGCCACGCAGACCTGTACACCCTGCGGCAGCGCCTGCAAGGGGTGTTTCCAGGCCTACTTGCACGTGGCAGCGCCACCGCAATGGAGCCGTTGCAAGAAGTGCTACGTCAACATGGTCACCCCCACTGGGTTGTGCCGCGCGGTATAGCACCATTTAACCCTGAGACCATCGAAGATTTACACATACTTACAAACCGGGTGGAACTACGCAGTCAAACCCAAACGATCCACTGCCACCCGCAGATATCTCTACTTGCCATTGTTGCTGATATTTCCGGACGCCTCAAGGAGCGTCAGCTCAAACGTTTCCTCGTGCGTCACACCTATGGAGCATCCTCAACCGACGCCGTAAATATTGAAACTCTGGAGCAAGAAATTTTTCGCCTCTCCCCTGTCATCGATCTCTACCGCCTCGACCACACGGGGTGTATTGAGGCGGGTATTCGCATCACGCCGGGGAAATTTGACCATCGCCGCCTCGGCGACGATGCGGGACTGAGCCGTCAGAGAAATCTGGAAACCCTCTGGCACAAAATCAGAGCAACAAACCCGGACATGAAGGTGCACTACAGCTTTGGTCTGGCATTTCTACCCGACTGCACCCCAGAAACCGTAATAGACAGCATTGCATACTCTATGCTTGACAACTTCGACGCTCTGACCCGTTATGCTTGGCTGATGGCGGAATTAGGGCGTGACGCTGTGGCTACGGTGCACCAAAGTGCGGTTGAAAGTGGTACCGCCATTAATCAAACTCCCAACCTCTTTGCGATAGCCACCTCCACCCCAGGTTCGCAAGGGATCGCGCCAGCACAGAACAAATCTACCTCTAATTCAGAGGAGAATACAGATCTACCCAGCACAGGTGAGACGAATGCTCTGCCTCAGCCCCCTGAAGCTGAAACTATCTCCGGTCTCAGACTGTACCTCAACCGCTGGAGTCTGCTGTTCGGTGCAGGGATAGCAACTGCATTCGGTCTGGGACAAACACACCAAGAGGTCGTTACAAATAGCCTGGAATATCTGGTTAGCAGCGGTATTGCGCAAGGACTTCTAGGCGTTCTCTCATTCGGAATGGCGCTTAGATACATATTGCTGAAGCGGCACATTGATAACACCCCAACCAGCAAAATTCGCTCTTTGGCACTGGGGATGGTCGAAATTCACGGTCGGGCTGAACGTATATACGCCCTAGTTTCTCCAATTTCTGGCCTGCCATGCGTCTACTATCGAATAAGAAAATACAAACGCAAACATTTACGTTCCAGCCGTCACATGCTGTCTGAACGGGGGAGTAATCAATGGACGCTGGTGAGCGTTACCTCCAGCAACACCGTCCCCTTTATAGTTCATGATGATACTGGCGCGGTTCAGATTGATCCAGCCAGAGCGGACATCAGGCCCAGAACTACCCACACCGGAACTGGCGCCAGAGCACGCCTGCCGTTCGGCGTCAATGGAAGACAAAACGAGAACGAACGCTGGGAAGAAGATCTAATCTTAGTCGGAAGCCCCATATATATTCTGGGATTCGCCTGTACACAACGTAAAACTCCGACCCAAACCGAGATACTGCGCCAAGCGCTGAAAAACCTTAAACAGGATCCGGCTCAACTACAACAGTATGACCTAAACGGTGATGGCCATATTGACAACAGCGAGTGGGACCTGGCACGACGCGCCACTGAGAACCAGATACTCATGCGCCAGCTAAGTTTGGATCAAGAGAGCAACTCGCGAATCTGCATCAGTCGTCCGCCCACAGGCAATTATCCATTTCTGATTGCTGAAACAGAATCAGAGCTGCATCTAACGCGTAAATTAATGTATTATAGTGGCCTGTTTTTAGTGGTGGGTCTTGCCCTGCTCAGCTGGGGACTATACGCAGCATGCTGAACTACGTACTACCATACGTTCTGGAATCCGGAATTTAATCTTAAGGAGATAACGCTATGTCCGGTCTTATTGTTTCAGGAGTAATCCTGCTCGCGGGAGTTGCCCTGACAGCCTATGTAATCATCATCTACAATACACTCGTTAGCATGCGCAGTAACACGGACAAAGCTTGGAGCAATATCGATGTCCTGCTTAAGCAGCGCTACGATGAGCTACCAAAGTTACTCGAAGTATGTAAAGGTTACATGCAGCACGAGCGCGAAACCCTTGAAGCCGTAACCAAAGCACGGTCAATGGTCGCCGCAGCTGACAGCCAGAACGCACAACTTGAGGCGCAGAACTTTTTAACCGATACCCTTAAATCACTGTTTGCCGTCACCGAAAACTATCCCGATTTGAAGGCGGATGAAGCGTTCCGCCGCCTGGGTACTCGCATCTCTGAGCTTGAAGAGCAAATAGCCGATCGCCGCGAGCTGTTCAACGAGTACGTAAATATCTATAATATCCGCATTGCACAGTTTCCTGATGTACTGGTGGCAACAAAGTTCAACTTCAGCCCCAGCACACTATGGAAAATAAACCCGGAACATCGGCGCGACGTAAGCATAGCGTTCGATTCCTAGAAATCGGCCTGCATCAGCTAATTTTAGACTCTAGCTAAAGCGCCGGACCGCTATCGCGGGATTAACTATTGAACGTTCATGGACCGCATTCAAGAGGAGCACCATGCCAAAACCAGACATGCACCTGTGGCAAAGCGTAGCACTGTTATTTATGAGCAAATTTGTCACCGCCACAACTCAGGCTTTCGTTAAAAAAGAATTGATTAACCCCAAAAATATCGGTCTGGCCGGAAAGTTTGCTGCCATGCTCGGTAGTGAAACGAACGAGACCGAAGTAAAGCAATACTTAAACATAGCGCTAAAAGAGCTGGAACGCGAAGGTGTGCTACAGCGCACCAGCACTGGCACCATGCATCTCAGCCCAGAGGGGATTACGCGGATGAACGCCGAGCGCACCCGCGCAATGACCCAAATAGCGGCAAATTTTCCAAACTCGGTGCCACAGAGCCAAACTGAAGAGGTCGCCGGTGGAGAGAATAAACTAAATTAAACCATGAACATATGGAGTAAAGAGCTGCAACAAGAGAATCTCCCACCAGTTTGACGAAGGCAATTAGCCCGACAAGTATGAGGACACTCAAGCTCTGCGGGCTCTTAATATATTTGCATATGAAGTCGATGAGAGGGAATGGAGTATATTGTCCCGGTGCAGCCGGCTACGTTCAGCGTAAATCCGGTAACGCCCACCCAAAAAAGTGCTGATGTAGTTCAGCACAATCTGCAACCATACCAGGTAGTGCAGGCTACTATCGCCGATAAAGGTGACGGTAAGGTCTTGCTTGAAATGCGTGGACAGCAGATGTGGGCGCAAACTAACGCAGAGGTTAAAACTGGGCAACAACTGAATCTGCAGGTAACAAGCACAGAACCTCGCTTGCAACTGCAGATAGTGCCTCAAGGGATGGAAAAACACCTACTGAGGTTGCTGCATATGTTTGAGCAGCAACCTCAGTTTGGTACTAAACTACAGCAGTTGAGTCAGGCTCTCGATGCCAAGTCAACTCAGCCGCAACTCCAGCAACTGGCGCACCAATTCCTCGGCCAACGTCCTCCCCCTTTTGGGGCAGAATTAGCCCAAGCAGCACAACCACTGGAAGAAATCCTGTCTCAACTACAAACAGCAAATCAGAATGTGCGCGCTGCCCTGGGCAACTATCTCCAACAAATTCCGGCCGTACTGGCCCAAGCCGGTTCTAGGGGTGAAACTACTGCTACAGCTCAGACCTTCACCCAAATGACCGCTATTCTGGCCGAAATTCTACTCGTTCCTTCCACCGGTACGCCCACTGACACCAATCGTGCAGCACAGCTTCTGGCTCCTATGCTGCAGACAGCTTCGGGGCAAAAACCTGTGGCGACGATGTTACAACAGATGCACACCTTCCTGGAACAACTGCCAAGTGCAAATCTGCACGCAAAAATACTGGCGTCAGATACTGGCGCTGATCACCTCAGTAGCCAAATACAGGTTCTAAGTGCAGCGTTAATACAGGCATTGTCACAAACAATTGGCGCTATTCAACAGCAAATGGCAACGCCACCTCCACGTGAGTTAGCGCTGTTGGCCCAGGTTCTGGGGCTGAATTTTGAAGGACGTTTGCTCAAGGGCGAAGGAGCGGCGGCTCGCAACAGCCTCAAGGGAATACTGCTACAGCTACAAAACCAGGAAGATGTTTCAGCGCAGGTGCGAGGTAACAGCATCAGCCTATTACAACAGTTGGAACTTTATCAATTGTGTCGCGCCCGACTAGCTGAAGATGGTGTCCTGTTTCTGCCTCTTCCCTTTGATTTCCTCCACCAAGGTTACGCCTTGATTGAAGAACATAGGCACGAGAAACAGGACCCTGCGGAAAAACCTGAGCACAGATGCCTCAGTGTTACCCTCAATCTAGCGCTAGAACAGCTGGGAATTATGAATATAAACATGCTTTTTGAGCAAGGAAACCTCTTTGTGCGTATCAGCTGTGCAAAACCGGAAACCATTGCCTTGGTTGAACATACACGCCATGAGTTGAACACGTGTTTAAAGCCTTTTGGGCTGCAACGCCTCAATGTAGACGCCGGCGCACAGGACCCAACAGTTGCACTCCTGGAGCGGCTGAGTCCAGGAAAATCTATGCTTAGTACCCAAGCGTGACGGTAACCGATAAATGGCAGATTCGAAAATAAAAAAAGCTACCGCACTTAAATATGATGGCGCAGATTCTGCACCAGTCGTAGTAGCCAGTGGCCAAGGGGAAATAGCTGAGCGCATTGTAAAACTGGCGCATGAAGCCGGATTGCACATCAGTAACGACCCAGTTCTTGCAGAATTACTCGCCAAAGTGCCGGTGGGGCAAGAAATACCGGAGGAACTTTATTTGGCTGTAGCAGAAATCCTAACATACGTATACCGCCTTAATGGGCAGCACAAGTAGAGATAAACCCTCAATAGACTAGAAATAATAGCTAACTATATAAAAAAGGCCGGAGTGTTGATCTCCGGCCACTGTTGCAGCAGAATTTTAGGCCCGCTACCAAGGCCAGTTAGTCCTGAACAACCTAACCCAAGTATAGGTTATGATTACGAGCTCGATTGGTAAGTATGGTTGGATCTAGCATCTCGCCACAGCAACTACATTTCCATCCCAGATATGAACGCACATAGTCAAAATATCTTTCAGTATACATCCGCCCTTTGCATTTTGGACATTTCATTGCTGTACCCCTCCAGAGTTGTTGAGTTCCCAGATATTAGAACAAACAAAACGTGCCTCTAATGATCCCAACTGACCACGTGCCGTGATTTCTGGCACTTTTGCACCGGATTTTTCATTAACGGTGCCCTGTCTGTGCTTATACTACTGCACAAAAAGCGCCAACTTAATGAGTCATGGGTGTAGACAAGGTAATTTTTGGCAATTTGAGGAGGAAAGAACAAAAAAAGAGGAGATTATGGAAAATTGTGTAGAGATTGCTTAATTATCTGGCAGCTCGGAAGAGAAAAACCAATGGTGCAGTGAGTCTACCGTTTTCGGTCCTACCCCTTTGACCTGCTGCAAGCGCGATAAATAAACAAAATCGCCATTTTTCTGACGCCACATTACGATTCTTTGAGCTAATACAGGCCCTATTCCGGCTAGATCTTGCCAATCTGCTGTGTTCATTAGATCAGGGTGAAGTAAAACTCCGAGAGTCATTCGCGTGCCGGCACGCATCCACGTAGTTTCTATATAGGAATTCCCAGTGGCACTCTCTGCAATCTCAAGGTGTTGCCCTGAAATACAGGTCAATGGCTCCAATCTTTCATGTAAGCTCGAATCTACATCCAGCCAAACCGTCATTTTTTCAACGACTCCTGAGACACTTACGTCAAATATATGACGCTCTCCGCAGCTTCGCTCCGCTTCCACCCACACATGCTGCTGGGAAGTATCAACAAAAACAGCCGGGTCCTCCCCTTTACGGGAAAGACTCCGGCTGTGCAGCAATAATAGAAGGAGTAAGAGCGCGTGGAGCACCACGCATATATACTGGGTCCTAATGCCTCTACTCTGAATCTTTGGCGAGCTTATATTGGAATGCATCGATCAAGGCCAGATAAGAGGCATCAATTATGTTATCGCTTACCCCCACAGTTCCCCAACGCGAGTCAGCATCCCCAGACTCAATTAAGACCCTGGTTACTGAAGCAGTACCTTTACCTGCAGGGAGCACACGCACCTTGTAATCAAACAGGCGCATCTCCTTCAGTTTGGGGTAAAAACTCTCCAGCGCCTTACGTAAGGCGTTATCCAACGCATTGACCGGGCCATTGCCCTCAGCTGCAGTATGTTCAATGCGCCCGCTGACCTTTACCTTTACCGTCGCCTCAGACAAAGGTTTATCTCCTTCTTTGAGCCGGGTGTCGATGACGCGAAAGCCGATTACAGAAAAGAAATGGCGTACGTTTCCCAGAGCCTTACGCATGAGCAGTTCGAATGATGCCTCGGCACCTTCAAACTGATACCCCTTGTTCTCCATATCTTTAATCTCTTCGAGGATCTCAAGGGTGACTGGATCTTTGCTGTCTAGGTTGATGTCGAACTGTTGCGCCTTGGCTAGAATATTAGCGCGGCCGGAAAGATCGGAAACCAACACCCGAGTAGTGTTACCCACCAATTCCGGACGGATATGTTCATATGTCTCCGGATGGCGCTGAATGGCGGATACATGGACTCCACCCTTATGCGCAAAAGCAGCATTGCCCACATAGGGTTGATGCTTATTCGGCACTAGGTTGGCTAGTTCATATATCTGTCGCGAAACTACACGAAGACTACGCAGTTGTTCAGGAGTGATACACTCTCTGCCCATTTTAAGCTGCAGTGCGGGGATAATGGAACATAGATTGGCGTTACCACAGCGCTCACCAAAACCATTAATGGTGCCCTGCACATGTACAACACCCTTCTCTACCGCCATGAGTGAATTGGCGACGGCACACTCACTGTCGTTGTGGGCATGGATGCCAAGCGGCGTTTTAATGTGTCGCGCTACAATTTCGACAATCTCCCCGACTTCGTGCGGCAATGTTCCGCCGTTGGTCTCACATAGGACAATGCAGTCGGCACCTGCCTGCTGAGCGGCTTCCAGAGCTTTCAGAGCATACTCAGGATTGGCCTTGTAACCGTCGAAAAAATGCTCGGCGTCATAGATAACCTCGGGTACATGTTGCTTCAGGTACGCTAGTGAATCGTAGATAATCTCTAGATTTTCTTCCAGGGATATTCTGAGCGCCTCTCTGACATGAAAATCCCAGGTCTTACCGAAGATAGTGACTACATCCGGCTCTGACTGGATCAGGGTCTGGATATTATTATCATCTTCAGGGGTTGATTTAGCGCGGCGCGTCGAGCCGAAGGCAGCAATCTTGGCGCGTGCGAGCTTAATCTTTTTTATCTCCTGAAAAAAGGAGATATCTTTGGGATTGGACCCCGGCCATCCACCTTCGATATAGTGAACTCCAAGCTCATCGAGTTGTTGCGCTATGCGCACCTTGTCGTGTACCAGAAAGGAAATGTCCTCGGCCTGGGTTCCGTCTCGCAGGGTTGTGTCGTACAGCATGACACGTTTCATATCCATGGGCTCCATTCTCTATTCACTACGATATAACCTACTGCGAAAATCTAGTCTTTTTTACTGCCAAGCTCAAAAGCTTCATGCAGCACCCGCACCGCCAATTCGGCATATTTATCGTCAATTACACAGGACACCTTGATTTCACTGGTGGAAATCATCTGGATATTGATCCCTTCTGCGGACAGGGTACTGAACATCTTGGAGGCAACACCGGAGTGCGAACGCATACCTACCCCGACAATAGAAACCTTGGCCACCTTTTCATCAGAAGTAACGCCACCGGCACCGATTTTCTGGGCGGTCTCCTCTACAATTTTAAGAGTCTTTTTGAGGTCGGTGCGGGGCACGGTAAAGGTGATGTCAGTGAGCCCTTTGGTGGATATGTTCTGGATTATCACATCGACACTTATACTGGCGTCTGAAAGTGGAGAGAAAATGCTCGCGGCTATGCCCGGTTTGTCCGGTATCTGCAGAACTGAAACTTTTGCCTCGTCTTTACTGTAGGTAACACCTGAAACCAGTACGGTCTCCATCTCTGAATCCTCCTTAATCACCAGCGTGCCGGGATTATCGTTAAAACTAGAACGCACGTGAAGCACCACGCCGTATTTTTTAGCAAACTCAACTGAACGGATCTGCAGAATTTTCGCCCCGAGCGACGCCATTTCCAGCATCTCATCATAGGTGATTTTCTCGATCTTGCTGGCATCTTCGGCAATGCGCGGATCCGTAGTATATACCCCGTCCACATCGGTATATATTTCACAGACATCCGCCTTAAGAGCTGCCGCCACCGCGACCGCTGAAGTATCGGAGCCACCGCGACCCATGGTCGTAATATTGCCTTCGGCGTCTATGCCCTGGAACCCCGCAACGACTACGATGCTGCCGCCTGCAAGATCTTGACGAATATTATCCTGTCCGATCTCCTTGATGCGCGCCTTCGAGGAAGCACTGTCTGTTATGATGGGAATCTGATGCCCAAGGTAGCTTTTAGCTTTATACCCCATGGATTGCAGGCACATGGCCAATAATGCGATAGTCACCTGTTCGCCGGTGGAAACCAGCACATCGTATTCACGCTCACTGGGGAATTCGCACATCTCGTTGGCCATCGCAACTAGTTTGTTGGTTTCCCCCGACATGGCGGAAACTATCACCACGACATCGTTGCCATCATCGTGGGTGCGCGCTACCCGCTGGGCAACATTTCTGATTTTATCAATTGTTCCTACGGAAGTTCCGCCGTACTTCTGAACTACAAGAGCCATTGTCCTCTGTCCTCCCCGGGAGCATCTTTTTGCGCATAGCGCAGACGAGAACACTCCCGCAATAACCTACGTGGCCATTTATCAGCTTCTGCATCTCATGTTTGCGCATAGCTAAGTACTGTCATACTTACACCTCAGACAGAAAATGCAGCATGAAACTTGTAACAATATTTTCTCTTACGGTCAAAGTCTTTTCACGCCTCGCACAGAGACGTACATTGCCGAATCTGCACGTTATTTTATACCCGATGTGGTACGCAGTTTATGCAGACCATCTGCGCCCAAATTCGCACCACAAATCTGGCTGGCTCGAGCCAAAATCACCCAAGGCAACACAGCGGATGCGCCGTGCGCATTCACTTTCCCAGCTCAGGGTGATGTGCAACGCGTTGTGCCGCAACTCAGGGTAGCGCTCCGCCCACTCAACCAAAGCGATACCACTGCCGTGCAGGTATTCGTCAAACCCCAATTCATGCAGTTCATCAGGATCGGATAGGCGATAGAGGTCGAAGTGATATACCGTAGAAAACCCTTGATTGGAATGTGTTGAATATTCTTGCATCAGGGTATAGGTCGGGCTTGTGATGGCAACTTCTGCGCTTACTCCGGCACCTCGTGCGATAGCACCACTGAGGCAGGTTTTACCCGCGCCCAGTTCTCCGCACAAGAGCACCAGCGCACCCGGACCCAGTAGATTTCCCAGTTCTTGCCCGAAGCGCTGAGTGTGCTCGGTGCTGGTACTTATAAATTCACACAGAATCAAGCATCTACTCCGGTGGTGGAATTGCCACTCATGCTGCGCACAATATCCAAACGTCCGATAACTCCGACCAATTTGCCTGCCTCCAGGACTGGGATAAGATGAACCTTATGCTTAACCATCATTTCCGCCACCTCGGATGCGTGGGTATCGGGAGCACAGGTGATAACCTTGTGTGTGCAGACTTCACCCACGGTGCGTGCAGTTATTCTCTTCACCTGGTCTGTGAAGTTTTTTTCACTTTCTAGATATAAAACCCAGTCGAATATGGAAATTACTGTGGGAATATGCAGAGGACGATCACTCTCAACCAGATCGGTCGCCGAGATGATGCCAAATAAGGTATTATCCGGGTTTACCACCGGCATAACACTGACCCCTGTTTTCTCCAGTAAGGTGCCAAAATCCTGTATGGTTGTTTGCGGTTCTACGCTGATCACTTCGGTGGTCATGATATCGCGGGCATACGCCATGGGGGTAATCTCCTCGAAAATATATTAAGCCATCTCAAATAGTGCTTAACGATGTGGCGGTGTTGGACAGATCGATACAACAAACATATTCACACGCAGCAGGGCGATGAAGAAAGCTTCTGCCGCGCCCGGCCCAGCATTTTTGCGACATCGGTGGCGGTGTACCCAGTTGTGCCATACTGCTGCGCACATAGGTCGGCAGCTCTGCCATGCAGATATACTCCAAGGGTGGCGGCGTCAAGGGCAGCAAGCCCTTGAGCAATAAACGCAGTAATTACTCCGGTCAGCACATCACCCATGCCGCCACTAGCCATGCCGTGGTTGCCGCTAGAATTGATGCGCACCGCGCCGTATGGGTCGGCGATAACAGTTCTAGCCCCTTTTAGCACCACAATAACTCCGAAAAGGGCAGCAAACTCTTGCGCCGTGCGGATGCGTTCAGCCTGAACCTGTGCCACACTACAACCACACAGACGTGCCATCTCTCCGGGATGAGGAGTTACTACGGTCACCCCAGCGCGTTGCTTAAAAATTTCGGGTACTGCTGACACGGCATTGAGACCATCAGCATCAAGCACTAGGGGCAGCGGACACCGGACCACCAGCTCACGCACCAAGCGGGCGCAGCTCTCCTCTGTCCCGAGACCAGGGCCAATGGCAATGGCGTTGCGCTCCTGCCACAGACGCTCCAGTTCAGGCAGCATTTCAACACTCCAGCCAGTATCACTTACCCCATGGGTCATCACTTCCGGTATATGCCCGGCAATACTGCACTGGACCGTCACAGGGGTGACCAGCGTCACCAGTCCGCTGCCGGAGCGTACACACGCCTCAGCCGCCATCTGGGCAGCACCCCCCTTCCCGTGAGTACCGGCCAGTATCAGGCTATGACCGCAGTCGCCCTTATGTGCATCAGAACGGCGTGGTGGCAGCAACTGCTGTGCATCGGCATCATCGACAAACAGGAGAGTATCCGCGACCGAGTCGCGCAACACCTTCGGCATCCCGATATCTGCCACGTATAAGGTGCCACAAACGCTGTACGCCGGAGCACTTACTTGCCCTACCTTGGCGCAAGCAAAACTAATAGAGCAGTCCGCCTTTACCGCTTCTCCGAGGATTTCACCGCTAGTGGCGTCCACCCCCGAGGGCATATCTACTGCGGCCACTACCGCTGTTGCGGCATTAATCCAGCGTAGCGCTTTGAGATAATGCCCCCCAATCGCTGAGGTGAGGCCATTACCAAACATAGCATCAATGATGAGAACATCCCGGCACGGCAGGATCGGCAAGATGGCATCCAGCCTGACAGAGTCGGGAGCGAACGCAATATCGACAGCTGCGCGTTGCAGTATTTTAAGATTAATCGCCGCGCTGCCTTCAAGGTCTTCCGCGCGCGCCAGCACCACAACTTGCACCTCCCAACCGCGAAGCTGCAGGTGCCGCGCTATGACATATCCATCTCCGCCGTTATTTCCCCTACCACTGAAAACCAAAGCCCGGCTGAGAGGTGCGCCGGAGACTTCCTTATAGTAGCGCGTGTGCAGAATCTCCGCCGCACTGCGGCCGGCATTCTCCATCAGCACCGCCGCAGGGATGCCGTAAGTCTCAATTGCGCAGCTATCCATATCCCGCATCTGTGCCGCAGTAACCAGCTTCATGCCCCCTCCAGTACTACCGTGGCAACGGCGTATTCACATTCATGGGAATAGGAAAGAAAAATTGTCTGCAGGCCTCGTGCGCTGAACGTCTGTGCTGTTGTCCCTGTAAGGTTCAGGGATGGTGCTCCATAGTGATTTCTGCGCACCTCCATATCTAACCAAGAGAGTCCATCGCGCAAGCCGGTCCCGAGGGCTTTTAGAAACGCCTCTTTGGCCGCGAAACGCGCGGCTAGATGCTCGGCCGCTTGACGACGGGGTAGCGCATACGCGAGTTCAGCCGGGGTAAACAAGCGTTCGAGTACCCCACGATTGTTTCGGGCGATAAACTCCGCAAAACGCTCTACGCGCACAATATCGGTTCCGATGCCAGCTACAGCCATTCGTATCTATCTTTCGGGCATTTGCAGCAGTGTCTTCATTTCGCGCACCGCGCGCTCCAGCCCCACCAGCACGGCACGAGATATAATACTGTGCCCGATATTGTATTCAGCGATACCACCTAAGGCAACAACGGCCTGTACATTCTGATAGTTGAGTCCGTGGCCGGCATTTACCTGCAGCCCACTGGAGCGCCCCAGGCTTATCGCTGCGGCAATTCCCTCCAACTCAGTCTGACGTTTCTGTCCTAAAGTGGCATTACAGTATGTTCCGGTATGGATCTCTATCGCCTCTGCTTTAAGCGCTGCTGCTCGTTCAATCTGAATAGGGTCTGGGTCAACAAACAAACTCACCCTGATGCCAGTCTGCTGCAACAATTCAATAGATGTCTTCAGAGACTCCGCCTGCTTGACTACATCAAGGCCCCCTTCCGTGGTCAGCTCCTGGCGTTTCTCCGGCACAAGGGTGACACAGTACGGCCGGATTCTACACGCAATGTCCACCATTTCTACTGTTGCGGCCATCTCCAGATTTAGCGGGGTCTGCAGAATTTCACGCAAAATACGCACATCCCGATCTTGGATATGGCGACGGTCTTCGCGCAGATGAACGGTAATGCCGTCTGCTCCAGCCAGCTCAGCAATAACGGCTGCCGCTACAGGATCAGGCTCGGTGCCACCGCGCGCCTGGCGAATGGTAGCAACGTGATCAATATTAACTCCTAGTCGTGCCTGCATCATTTTGGTTGCCCTCCAAGAGAATCAATCACCTGAGCGGCTATTTCATCAGCCATAGCCTCGATCCGCTCCCGACTCGGCCCCTCAAGCATGATGCGCAGTAAGGGCTCTGTTCCGGAATAGCGAATCAACAGGCGCCCCATATTGCCTAGTTCCTCTTCGCACCTACAGATAATATCCTGCACCGCCTGAATCTGGCTGATATCTTTCCTGTGCGCAACCCGCACATTCAGCAAAACCTGCGGCAGAGCTGTCATTACTGCAGCCAACTCGGACAGGGGCTTGTTTTTTTCGCGCATGATGCGCAGTACTTGCAGCGCGGTAAGGGTTCCATCCCCGGTGGTGCTGTGTTCAGAAAAAATCATATGCCCAGACTGTTCCCCGCCAAAAGTATAACCGTGTTCGAGCATCTGTTCATGCACATAACGGTCACCGACAGCAGTCTTGACCACGTTTATACCCAGCTGTTGCATGGCAAGATCTAAACCCATATTGCTCATCACCGTGGTAACTAGAGTGTCATGGGCCAGTTCACCCTGCTCATGCAGATATGCAGCGCAAATTGCCATAATGTGGTCGCCGTCAACCTCGTCTCCGTTCTCGTCCACAAAAATCACCCGATCGGCGTCCCCATCCAGGGCAATCCCTACATCGGCGCCGCACTTCTTCACCGCCTGCGCAACAACTTCAGGATACAAAGAGCCGCATCCAGCATTGATGTTGGTGCCGTCCGGCGTCACCCCGAGACGAATCACCTCGGCGCCAAGCTCTTCGAATACTGCCGGAGCGACCTTGTATGCTGCGCCATGGGCACAGTCGAGGACAATGCGCATCCCTAGCAGGTCCAGATTGCGTGGGAATGTGTTCTTCAAAAAAACAACATATCTGCCGGCGGCATCATCTATACGATAGGCCTTACCCACCTCAGCCGCGGTCGGGCGTAGCACCTCAAGTTCAGGCGAAAACAACATCGATTCCAGTTCCATCTCCCTCGAATCAGCCAGCTTATGTCCCATGGAGCAAAAACACTTGATCCCGTTATCTTGGTAAGGATTATGTGAGGCTGAAATTACCACGCCGGCATCGGCGCGCATGGAGCGAGTAATAAAGGCAATCCCTGGGGTGGGCAGTGGCCCGACCAGCTGCACATCTACCCCCATGGAGCAAATACCCGATGCCAGAGCATTCTCTAACATATATCCCGACAATCGAGTGTCCTTGCCGATCACAATACGGCGGCGCTTGCCAGGCCCTTTAAACATGTAAGCCAGGGCGCGTCCCAATTGCATGGCAACTTCGGTAGTCATGGGGTAAACATTGGCCATTCCGCGCACACCGTCAGTGCCGAAAATCTTTCTTTTTTCAGTCATAATAAACCCTATGTCCTGGATATTTGCCCACCATTTATAGCCTGGTAGGCATACGAAACGTTACAGTGAAAAATCACTTTGAATCATCGGGATGAACAGCTGTCTCATTGGCGGGCCCATTGGGTTCCTGCGGCTGTTCTATCTCGGGTATTTTACCTATAATCACCTGCACATCTGCAGTTTTAACCTTAACTAGACGACTGTAGATACCTGCATAATTGATGGGCACGGTCAGGGAAAAACTGGTCTTCAGCCCCTCGACATCGACACTCTCGGTTTCAACTTCAGTCACCCGCTTCATTTCGCTTTCCGCCCCCTCAACCTCAATTAAGTCCGGGGCAGCCATAACCTCTTCGATGCTGTAGCCAACAGCGGGACTTCCGCCACACACTACGCGCAGAGGTACTTCTTTTTTTACTACGCGCTCTAATTTTATATCTACGAAGGATGGGGACAGGCGGCTGACTACTACAGAGCGAGGCAGATTTAAACGTTCATCAAGACTGCGAAAGGTGGTAATTCCGGGTTTAGCATCATGCAAATCTACAGAGATGCCCAGATCTGAACCTTGAATATTGGCCAACAGGGTACGGGAGCCGGTTAAACGCACATCGATGTGCCCCGGCACCTCACTGGCTATAATCAATCCTTTGGGTACATTCTTGATTTCCAGGGAAACTGTGTAGCCAACTTCGGTGTTTTGCTCCCCCATGACGAGCAACCACAGCATAACCGCGAACGCCAGCGAGAGAAGTTTGATGGGCCAGTTTGTCAAGATACGTTCCATCATTAATTCACCTCTTACGTCTGGTTTGCGACTGATCGAGTAGGCGGACTAAAATACGCCGCAGCGAGGTAGAATCAAGTCCGCGGGTCATGCGGCCCCCTACCGCTACGGATATTTTACCTGTTTCTTCCGATACAACCACCACAACAGCATCAACCAGCTCAGTCAAGCCGATTGCGGCCCGGTGGCGGGTGCCCAGGGTCTTGCTAATATCAGGATTCTGCGATAAAGGCAAAAAGCAGCCAGCCTGCTTCAGGCGTCCATTTTGCAGAATAAGAGCGCCATCATGCAGTGGAGAGAGTGGGAGGAATATCGCAGAGATGAGATCGGAAGAAACTTTGGCGTCGATCTCCACCCCGATTTCGAGAAAATTTTTCAGTCCAGTTTCACGCTCTATAACTATCAGGGCGCCGATTTTTTTGCTCGCCAGACTAACGGTTACCGTAACCAGTTCATCTATTATCTTGGATTCTTCGCTATAGGTAACATCGGCAAAAAAGGGGTTTCGTCCTACGTGCATCAAGGCGCGGCGAATATCGTTCTGGAAAATAACCACAATGACTAGCACAATGGAGGTGAGGAAGTTGTCGAGTAGCCACTGGAGGGTGTAGAGCTTGGCTATCTCGGAAATAACATAAACTGCGAGAACCACCGCTAGGCCGACAACCATCTGTACCGCTCGGGTTCCCTTTATGAGGAGAATAATCCGGTAGATCATAAAGGCGACGAGGGCCACATCCAGAGCGTCCAGCAACCAACGGCTGTTTTTTAGAATTTCCTCTAGCTCGCCCATATACGCCCCATACCTACCTCTATGCTCACCCTACCGGTCGCCCTGCAGGGTTATTCAGTTAGCGCATACAGCCCACGCCATATCCAGTGCCTGCCTGCTGGGTTCAACATCGTGAACTCTGAAAATCCGCGCCCCATGTGCCAGACCAAGTACAATCGTTGCAAGGGAACCAGCTAACCTTTGGGAGGTCTGAGGTTGTTTCAGCACATGGCCGATTAAACCTTTTCTGGACGTCCCCAGAAGCACCGGATAGCCGAGGTCGGTAATCTCCTGCAGGCGCTGTATGAGAGTGAGATTGCCGCTTACGTTCTTACCAAATCCTATGCCGGGATCAAGTGCGATGGAATCGGAAGCAACTCCGGCCTCTTGCGCCCGCACAGCTGAAGCCTTGAGGCTGGCAATAACTTCCGTAATTAAATCGGTATAGTTGGTGTGTTTCTGCATAACGTCAGGTCGCGCCGGGGTATGCATAATAAATACCCCTGCCCGGCCTTGGGCAGCCACCTGCGCCATGTGCGGATCGAAAGTAAGCCCGCTGATATCATTCACAAAGGCTGCACCACACTCTAAACTCAAGCGCGCCACTTCAGCCTTATTGGTATCTACCGACACGGGGAGATCAAACTCGCGCTTCAATGCCTCAATCAGCGGTAGAACCCGCTCGAGTTCGGCCTCCAGCTCGACCTGCGGAGCACCGGGGCGGGTACTTTCGCCACCGACATCAAAGAGGTCAGCGCCACCACGCACCTGTTTTGCCGCGCGTCTGAGCAGGGCATCCAGGTTGGCGCATGTGCCACCGTCGTGAAACGAATCTGGAGTGGCGTTGAGGATCCCCATAACACACGGACGCCCCAAGTCCAGCGTTACCCCCCTACCCTTCAACAGATGCGGGGGGCGCCCATGGCGCTCAAGCAGAGCGGCCAGATCCTGCCCCACTTTTTTGAGACCAAAAGGCTGCACTGTCAAGCGCCGCGAGAGGGCATGCAACTGCCTGAGCGTTCCCATCAGCATCACATCTGAATGAGTGACGCTGCAACACACAGTGCCGCGCGCTACCGCAGCATCGCCCCCAAGGGAGAGCATTTCCTGTTTGAGGATATTCGCACCACCACAAGAAACCCCGTGTAACAGGATATTCAGGTGCGCGGCCTTCCCCGTCATACGTTGGATTCCGCCTGGATCAACGCCGATTGCTTCCATTTGAGCGCGTACCTGCTCTGGAGTTGAGACAGATAGTATGCGCATCTGCTCAGACATCAGTCCGCGGCAGGTGCTTCTTCAACAGCAGTAGCCGCCTCCGTAGTATCCGACTCCACCTTTGTTTCTTGTGCCGGCGCTGGCTTAGCCTCTTCTTTCTTCTTTAGGAGCGGCTCACCAGCCATTATGCGCTCAATATCTTTGCTGTCTATAGTCTCGTGCTCAAGTAATTCCAGCGCCATGCGCTCAAGTACTTCCGCATTGTCCTTGATGATCTGCCGAGTACGCTCGTATACCTGGGTTACAATCCTGCGCACCTCTGCATCTATCTCTTCTGCAGTGGATTCGCTGTAGTTGCGAGTATGGCTCATCTCTTTACCTAGGAACACTTCTCCCTCTTTGTCTCCAAAGGATAGCGTTCCGAGTTTTTCACTCATGCCCCACTCACACACCATCTTGCGCGCTATATTAGTCACCCGTTCGATATCGTTACTCGCACCAGTTGTAACACTGTCGAGGAAGTACTCCTCCGCTGCACGTCCACCCAAAAGCGCAGCTAGTGCGCCAAGGAGGTCATCCTTGCTCTGGCTGTAGCTCTCTTCTTTAGGCAGATACATAGTGACACCGAGGGCACGTCCGCGTGGAATGATGGAAACCTTATGCACCGGATCGGAGCCCGGAGTTTTGAGAGCAACCAGCGCATGCCCAGCTTCGTGGTATGCAGTGATTTTTTTCTCTTTCTCCGTAATCACCATGGAACGTCGCTCCGCTCCCATCATTACTTTATCCTTGGCATACTCCAAATCACTCATATACACGTGATCTTTATTTTCTCTGGCGGCAAGCAACGCGGCTTCGTTAATTAGATTGGCAAGATCCGCCCCGGAAAACCCAGGGGTTCCTTTGGCGACAATCTCCATATCCACCGAATCATCCATAGGCACCTTGCTCGCATGCACCTGCAGAATCTTGGTGCGTCCGCGCACATCAGGGCGTGGAACTATCACCTGGCGGTCAAAACGGCCAGGACGCAGCAATGCCGGGTCCAGAACATCGGGGCGGTTGGTCGCGGCAATCAGGATAACCCCTTCGTTGGATTCAAACCCGTCCATCTCAACCAGAAGCTGGTTCAAGGTCTGTTCGCGTTCGTCGTGACCACCGCCCAACCCCGCACCACGATGCCGGCCAACGGCATCAATCTCATCAATGAAGATGATACATGGGGCATTCTTTTTACCCTGGGCAAACAGATCCCGCACACGACTGGCACCTACTCCGACAAACATCTCCACAAAATCGGAGCCGGAGATGGTGAAGAACGGGACATCAGCCTCACCAGCAATGGAGCGCGCCAGCAGGGTCTTGCCAGTTCCGGGAGAACCTACGAGTAGAACCCCTTTGGGTAAACGTCCCCCCAGGCGGGTGAACTTTTTTGGGTCTTTCAAGAAAGCTACAATCTCTTCAAGTTCCTCTTTGGCCTCATCGACCCCGGCAACATCCTTGAAGGTAACCATCCCCTGAGTGTCGGAGAGCAGGCGAGCCTTACTTTTGCCGAAATTCATAGCTTTGCCGCCTCCTCCCTGCATTTGACGCATGAAAAATATCCATACAGCTATAAGCAGGAGGATGGGGCCCCACGAAACCAGCATTGTCATCCAGAAGCTGCGATCTTCTTCCGGCTTCGCCTCTATGACTACACCTTTTTGACGCAGCTGTTGGATCAGCTCTGGGTCAGATGGAGCAAACGTCTTGAAACTGGTGCCGTCTTTGTAAACCCCATTAATATTGGGGCCCTGCATTACTACTTCCTCGACCCGATCGGCATCCAGGGCATTTACAAACGCAGTATAGCTGATCGATTCCTGTTGGGTGCCCTGCTTGGTCATCATATTGAACAGCAGGATCATCACTAGAGAAATCACAAGCCACAAAGCTATATTTTTATAAAACTGATTCACTTTTCCTCCCCAGTTATTTATAGGCCTAATCTAGCAAAAAATTCTTGCGGCCACAGAGATACCCAATATCTGAAAAACATCTAAAAAACCAACCTGCAAGGTAACACAGCCCCCTAGCTTGCTCAATTACATTTTCCGCTGCACTGGGCTAAAAAGAACGCGCACAACAGCTTGCTCACAATCTACACTGGGTGCCAGGCAGCTACGTCGGACCCCCATAACCCATAGAATTTCTCCGTTGGCATCACACAGCACAGGGACGCGTCGGCGCTGCTCCAGCTCGAGTCGTTGTTCTGAAAATATATTTTTAAGCTTTTTTCTACCCTCCATCCCAACGCATCTAAGTCGATCGCCCGGGCGATTATCCCGTATATACAGTGGCCACCGAACTGCAGCAGCGTCAAATTCCACGCAGAGCGGCCCCTCTACAGAGGGTTGCGCCATAACGATATCGACGCCAGCGCTCTGGGGCAGTGCATACGCTCCGAGACGGTCAATCTTAATGCAGAAGCTTGAGTAGTCAATCTCAGGCGCGCTGCGACGGCACACAATCTGTGCATAGCGGCGCGCAACCCAAGCGTCAGGCAAATCAAACTGCATCTGCGGACGGGTATGGGTAAATATTGATTCAAGCAGATGTAGATGGACAGATTCGAGTCCACGCAGGTTTCCACGTACCCGCCCAAGCAGCGCACGCATTACCCTAGTCCGTAACGCCGGATGCAATGCGGCCGTTGCATGATAGTCAATCCGCAGTTCGACATTCTGCGCATCTCCAGAGATCTGCGCGTCGTGAAGGTATTTCTCCACCTCCTGCGCCCAATAATCTTCTTCTACACTGACCTGCTGCGCCAACTGTGCCAACTGCCTTTGAGCCTGCGGATGCACCTCTTCTAGCAAGGGCAAAACCTTGTGACGCACGCGGTTACGCGTAAAAGCACAATCGAGATTGGATTCATCGTCGACATATGTCAGGCCATGGTGCCGCACATAAGCTTCCACCTGGGAACGCTCAACCCTTAGTAAGGGCCGGACAAAGGGAAGATTTATCAGGGGAATCCCCTTTAATCCGGACACGGAGGTGCCACGTGACAGGCGCATAATAAGCGTCTCAGCCTGATCGTTAAGATGGTGAGCTGTCGCTATGCGTTTCGAGCCTGTGATCTGCGCTGCCACACGCAAAAAACGATAACGCAGTTCCCGTCCGGCTTCTTCAAGGCCCATTTTATGGGTACATGCGTAATTCGGAACATCCTCGGCGCAGAATACCACCGGAATGCCCAGACTGAAGCAGAATTTTGCCGCGACGGCTGCATCCGCTGCAGCGCCAGGACGAATTCGATGGTTCAAGTGGGCAGCCGCTACCTTGAACCCAAGTTGAGGAGCCAGGCGGCAGAGGGCATACAGTAAAGCGGTTGAGTCCGCACCACCGGATAGCGCGACCAGAACTCTAGTGCAAGCCGGAATCAGTTGTTCATCTTCAATGCATTGTCTGACAATCTTTTCCATCAGTGCATTCCACTTGAATCAAGAGTTTCGCAGTGAGCCGAAGTAACCTTGAGTAGGGAGGAGTTTCACATCGTAGATAGAAAAAAAGGCCCCCCGGGATGGAGAGGCCTCTTTTAAATGGTGGCGGTGCAGAGATTCGAACTCCGGACACTGCGGATATGAGCCGCATGCTCTAACCAACTGAGCTACACCGCCGTAAACTATAATACTGTCACTGTTGCCAAGCTGACTCGACCTAAACACTATATGTAACACCACGTTCTGAGCAGCTATGTGTTGCTCAGAGGTACTCTGGTGTAGTGGTAAATGGTAGCGGGGGAAGGATTTGAACCTCCGACCTTCGGGTTATGAGCCCGACGAGCTACCAAGCTGCTCCACCCCGCGTCAAAACGAAGCGCAATGTACTTATTCGCCGCCGCGAAGTCAAGACAAAAAACAACCTTCCGGAGCGGAGCGGATCAGTTCTCGGAATGTTTTTTCACAAAACCCTCAATACCTGCTTTCTCTTTCACTTTTTGCTTGAGCAAATCCGCCTCAGCTCGTTCAGTCACTGGTCCGGCAAGAACGCGAAACCATTGCCCTTTGTCCGCAAGGTCAACTTGGTGTACATAGACGGGAAAGTCAGTTTTCAATTTTTGCGCTAGCCGCTGTGCATCTGCATCGCGCCGGAAAGCCGCTATCTGCACCACATAACTTCCCCCCTTGGTCCCTTTGAGTGTAGCTTTAGGAGGAGATGAAGCTGACACAGCCACAGTACCTTTCCCGGATACGTTCTGCACGGCAGAAGCCGAAGCACTCGGGAGCGCCCCTTCTGCAGCGGGATCAGCACTGGTGCCGGACTTTTTACGCAGATTAATCCCACTCCCCAGAGGAGTTTCGCGCACTACGGGCTTTTCGATCAGTGCGTCCTCTACCGCGGCAGCGACTCTCTCGGCTGCAGCTTCACGTTCGGCTGCACTCACACCGTCAGCCTGTGTCGCAGCTTTGCTGTCTGTGGTGTCTCCTGCCCCAGACCGTGCACTGTTACCTCTTTGGGCTTCTGCTTTAAGCGCATGTCTCTCGCCAGGCTGAGCTACGGTGCCTACTCGCACAGTGGCGCTGACAGGTTTACTTTTTGAATCTGACGTCTTTAAGCTCGAACCGCCCACCATTAACCCAAGACCAAAACAGGCCAGGCACAGGAGCAGTACCATGGAGGCCAGCACCATTAATTTTCGCCGCCCGGAAGTCCGTGGCACGCGTTTATATTCTGCTTGAGTCATGACCATACCCCCTTTTCTCTCCGCGCAGGATCACATCTGCTCCGGAGCACTCACTCCGAGCACCCGTAACGCATTCGCCAGTACAATTTTAACTGCATTAACCAGATACAGGCGCGCCTGCGTCATTGAGGCATTCTCGACAATTACCCGCTGTTGATTATAGTAGCTGTGAAACCTCGCTGCAAGTTCCTGCAGGTAAAAGGTTATGCGATGGGGTTCATAATGCAGCGCAGCCGCTTCAATTATCTGTGGGTAACGGTGGAGAAGTTTCACCAACGCCAGTTCTTCCTCCAGGCTCAACAGAGATAGATCCACTTCCTGTCCGCAGGGAAGAGCGATCCCTTCTTCTGCTGCCTTGCGATTGATGCTGCAAACCCGCGCGTGTGCATACTGCACATAGAAAACCGGATTTTCGTTGTTCTGCTGCTTGGCAAGTTCTAGATCGAAGTCAAGTTGGCTATCGGAGCGGCGCATGAGAAAGAAAAAACGACAGGCATCTTTACCCACCTCATCCAGCACTTCACGCAAAGTCACGAAGGTGCCTCCACGCGTACTCATCGCCACCGGTTCTGCACCCCGCAGCAGGTTAACCAACTGCACCAGAATAATCTGCAGACGTTCGGGCTCCAATCCAAGGGCAGCCAGCATAGCTTTCATACGGGGGACGTAACCATGATGATCCGCACCCCACACATCGATAACGGTGTCAAAACCACGCGCATATTTCTCCTGATGGTAGGCAATATCCGAGGCGAAATATGTAGTTGCACCGTTGGCGCGCACCAGTACCCGATCTTTATCATCTCCGAATTCTGTAGTCCGTAGCCACAGTGCACCACCTTCAGTGTACGTATGTCCTCTATCGCTCAGAACTTTTATACCGCTACTGACCATATCACGATCGTACAAGCTCTGCTCACTGTACCAGTTATCAAAACAGATGCCAAAACTGCGCAAATCCTGATCTATGCCGTCACGTATCCTCTCTGCCCCAGATCGAGCACAATAGCGCACCGCTTCCCGTTCATCCTGATGCAACAGAGCCTCGCCTTTTTCTTCCAAGATTTCGTGAGCAATGGCGGCGATATAGTTACCTTGATAACAATCGGATGGAAACTCGATCACCCTGCCCTGCAACTCAAGGTAACGTAAGTAGATAGAGCGCCCCAAAGTATCCATCTGATTACCGGCATCGTTGATATAGTATTCGCGTTGCACCGCATATCCAGCTTCCTGCAAAACAGCAGCAACAGCGTCCCCGGTGGCAGCACCCCGTCCATGTCCGATGTGAAGGGGGCCGGTTGGATTGGCACTGACAAACTCAACCTGCACCTTTTCCCCCGCCCCAATCGTGCATGCACCATAACGCTGTCCCTGATGATAAAGCGATTCCAGAATGGCAAACCAGCTGGCTGAAGTAAGAAAGAAATTTATGAAACCTGGTCCAGCAATCTCAACTCTGTTCCACATAGCCGACGTCGAATTCAACTGCTCCACTAAAATCTCAGCAATTTTTCGCGGAGCCAACTTTTCTGCCTTAGCCAGCATCATGGCTAGATTAACTGCAAAATCTCCGTGTTCCGTATGGTTGGGAACCTCTACTGCAAAATCCGGAAAGGCTCCACTTTTAAGGGTGTTTGCGGCATAACATCCCTGCAGAGCCAGAGTAACAGCTTGTTCAAGTGCTTCCTTCATTCTACAAAACATCCTTCATACACAAAAAAGCCTGTAACACCACCGTGCCACATACAAAATAAATACTAAAAAACCAATAATAACCAACGAATATGGCACAAAAAAAGGGACCACTGTGATCCCTGACCTGCACAATACCTGTTCTATACTAACTACTTTAGTTTATAGCGTTTCTACGCAATAATCAACGCTGTGTTTCTTTAAATTGATATACCGTTTCACCCTCGCGCACCAGACTCAGAGTTCCGCGCGCTACCTGCTCTATATAGCTGTCATCATGCTGCAAAGCGTACAGCTCAGCTTCCAAGCGCTTATTCTTACGCACAAGATCATTTTTACTTTCTATAAGCTCGGATTTGTATTCCAGCACCTCAAATAACTTGAGCATTCCGTTATCTCCGAGTGCGGAAAAAGCCAGAAAACTCAGCCCCAAAATAGCCAGAACGACTGATCTGCGCGGAGCTTTGTCAGCTGAGTTTTTCCTGTCCTGTTTTTCTGCCCCACTATGTACTTCTGCCATTTATGCTGAGATCCTTTGCCTAGTATAGATTTAAATACAGCCTAACTGACCTCACCTACAACTCAACTGTTTTTTTGAATTGAAAAACTTGACCCAGAATGGTCTTGTGTCATCGTGATATTAAATCCAACAATGCAGAATATCAATTCTGCCCAAGAAAAAAAGATTGCGCGGCGGCAACTTCTCCTCCAAATTGGGCTGAAGGCTGAAACCACGGGGCTTTCATTGTATAGCTAGGACAATAAAATTGTGTTAGAGTTGCCCCAGCTTTTTAAAAAAAGAAAACATACCACAACTTTGTGTGAGATTGTGGACCAAGTCCGCAATGATATGTTAAGAGGCCGTATTCTCCATTCGGCTACCTGCCATCCTAAACTTTAGATGTTTTTATCAATTTGTCAAAATTCTTAGAAATATCGACGCTCGTTAACGCTTCAAAAGCTGGCATTGAACAATTAGGCATATCTGGCACTTTCACCCTTTCTCAAATAATGCAGGCCAGCACATGGGACACAGTACCAACCCTATCACGCACAAAGACACCCGCATCAAATACGACAGCATCACCCCATCGCGTTATATTGTAATCATGCACAACGATGATTACACTACTATGGAGTTTGTGGTGACTATGCTCGAAAACGTATTTCATAAATCCAACGCAGAAGCCACACATATAATGTTGACTATTCACACTAAAGGGCAGGCTGTGTGCGGCAATTATCCGTTCGAAATAGCGGAAACAAAGGTTGAGGCGGTGCATCGTATGGCTAAAAAAGCCAGTTACCCGCTCCGTTGCAGTATTCAGCCCGGATAAGAGTGCCCCCAGACAAAACCAAGGGAATAAAAATAAATTGACTTTCAGCAATGAAGTACAAGTGGTGTTTTCGCTGGCAGTTCAGGAAGCGCAGAAACACCAGCATGAGTATCTAACAACTGAGCATCTGCTATATGCCATGCTGTTTAGTGATGAGGCGCAACGTCTACTCCACAGCTGCGGCGCAGATGTGGATGATTTACGCCAGTCGGTAAGGACCTACCTATCCAGCGAGGTGGATAAGATCCCAGCTAAAGACGAAAATTATGTGCCGCAGCAATCCATCGCCATCCAGCGCATTTTGCAACACACAGTGACGCACTGCGCCGCTGCAGGGCGCAATGAAGTGCAGATTGGAGACATCCTTGCCGGTATAACCAACGAGAAAAAAAGTTACGCGACCCAACTTCTTAAAGCTCACGGCATACAACGACTTGATATTCTTCAAGTTATATCTCACGGCAGTTCGGCTTCTTCTGCATCGGAGCCGCCGGAAACAGGCACCAGCACTGCAAATGCTGCGAAGGGAAAAAGTAGCGCCAGCGCGCTGGAGAGTTTCACCGTCGACCTGCGCGCCAGGGCCCAGAAAGAAGACATTGACCCATTAATCGGGCGCACAGCTGAACTGGAGCGAATGCTGCAGATTCTATGTCGCAGACGTAAAAATAATCCCATCTTGGTCGGTGAGCCCGGTACTGGCAAAACGGCTATCGCAGAAGGACTGGCCGTGTTGCTTGAGGCTGGTCAGATCCCCAAAATGCTGCGCAATGCGCGGATATTCGCTCTGGATATGGGGAGTCTTCTGGCTGGAACAAAATATCGAGGAGATTTTGAAGAGCGCTTAAAACTGATTATACGCGAACTTGATGCGTTGGAACTGCCTATTCTGTTCATAGACGAAATTCACACCATTATCGGCGCCGGAGCCACTAGCGGTGGAAGCCTGGATGTCTCTAACATCCTCAAACCTATGCTGGCCGGGGGGAAAATCCGCTGTATCGGAGCCACGACCTATGACGAGTATAAACGCTTGTTTGACAAAGACCGGGCTCTTTCACGTAGATTTCAGAAGATCGACGTGCATGAGCCATCCATTGAAGAAACAATCCTTATTTTGCAAGGGCTGAAGTCAAGGTACGAGGAGTTTCACGCAGTGACGTTCCCCGCTGCGGTGCTTAGCACCATAGCTGATCTGGCCAAACGCCACCTGCACCATCGTCACCTGCCAGATTCCGCCATTGACCTGCTGGATGAAATTGGCGCTAGGCTCCACACCGGCGCCACAAGGCGCCATAAGGCCACAATTCGCGATGCGGAACAGGTTATTGCCTCCATGGCGCAAATTCCCATACGCTCAGTGGCGCAAGACGACCGTCACAATCTGGCACGCCTTGAAGACCGTCTGCAGAAAAAAGTGTTCGGTCAGGATCACGCAATCAAACAGGTGGTACAGGCAGTGCTGCGCGCCCGCGCTGGGCTGGGCCATCCCGATCATCCCATGGGATCTTTTTTATTCGCAGGCCCAACCGGGGTTGGTAAAACCGAGATCGCAAAACAACTCGCTGCGCAGATGGGGATAGCATTCGTCCGTTTTGATATGAGCGAATACATGGAAAAACATGCGGTTGCGCGCCTCATAGGTGCGCCGCCGGGTTATGTGGGGTATGAGCAGGGAGGATTACTGACAGACGCCCTCAACAAAACCCCTCACTGCGTTTTGTTGCTGGATGAAATTGAAAAAGCCCACCCGGATCTTATTAACGTACTGCTTCAGATCATGGATAACGGCACCCTCACCGACAACAACGGCAAAAGTGCCAGTTTCAGAGACTGTATTCTGGTGATGACGAGCAACGCTGGTGCCCGTGAAATGAGCCAAAACCTCATAGGCTTTACCCCTAGTTCGGGCAAAAGCCCCGCTGCTGCTCTGTCCAAGTTTTTCTCGCCAGAATTTCGCAACCGCCTAGATGCCATTGTGACGTTCTCTGCCCTTGAGCCAGAGCATATAAGGCGGGTAGTTGATAAGTTCATAGACGAAGTAAGAGAGCGCCTGCAGGACAAAAATATCCAGTTGGGAGTAAGTAAAAGCGCACGTACGTATCTGGCACGGCACGGATTTGACAGTCATTATGGTGCACGCCCGCTAAGCCGCCTGATTCAGGAACAGATCAGCAACCCTCTGGCAAATGCTATTTTGTTTGGGGAGTTGAAACAAGGTGGCAGCGCGAAAATCGGGTGTCGCAACGACACTTTAACCTTCAACTTCGCTGCTGCAGCCAAGCAGGGGCAAAAACAGAGCTAAATGCCCATTTTTGCCCTGAGCCAAGAGCTCTCTTTCCCACCGACATATCTGGCGCAAAGTAACGGCTTGCTCGCAGTGGGTGGCGACCTCAGCCCCGCCCGCCTGCTGCTAGCTTACACCCACGGCATATTCCCTTGGAACGACCCCGCGGAACCGCTACTGTGGTGGGCTCCTCCTCAGCGCTGTGTCCTGTATCCGACTGAAATACACCTAAGCCGGAGTCTAAAAAAAACTCTGCGCCAGAAAACGTACCGCATAACCTTCGATGTAGATTTCAGGCAGTGTATGGAATGCTGTGCCTATACCGAGGGCCGTGAAGGGGGCACTTGGATAAGCCCAGCGATGCTGGATGCCTACACGGAGCTGCATGCACTCGGTTTTGCCCACAGTGTAGAATGCTGGGAAGGAGACGAAATGGTAGGAGGACTATACGGAATTGCTCTGGGCACCTGTTTTTGCGGCGAGTCTATGTTTCACCGCCGGAGAGACGCATCCAAAGTAACACTTGCAGCTCTCACGGCACACCTGATTCAGCATCACTACAGAGTGATCGACTGTCAACTACCCACCGCCCACCTACATTCCCTTGGAGCTCGAAACATAGCCCGTAAGCAATTCGAAAAACTGCTGCGTTCTTGTGCAATGGTAAAAGAAGGCAGATTCAATCGAGGCGCATTTGGCACAGAACCGAAAGATTCCCAAAAAACACTATAATACCGAACGTTTCTTTTACAGTATTACCGTCCCGATCCGTCACTGTAACGCACCCGATATATCCACCAGTAGCACACCCCGACACACAGCCCGCCCCCGACCAGATTCCCCAACGTGACACTGATGAGATTGTTCTGCCACATGGTTGCCCAATTGAGCTGCTCCAGCAACGCGGGATCCAGGTCACACATGCTCTGAACCGTTTCAAGCTGGGCCGCAAATATGCCGGCGGGGATAAAATACATGTTGGCAATGGCGTGTTCAAACCCTGAGGCGACAAAGGCCATAATTGGGAAGAAGATCGCAAGCACCTTGCCGGCGATATCTTGCGCCGCCATAGCCTGCATTATTGCTAGACACACCAGCCAGTTACACGCCAGCGCCCGATAAAAGTAGGCCAGATTGTGTCCTGAGCTCTGCTCCACCTTAGCGGCTGCAATCTGCACCGCCTTTACCCCAAAGGCCCCGTCAAGTATTCCTGTCTGGCTGGCAATCATCCAAGCCAGAAACACAGCGCCCGCAAGATTGCCCAGATAAACCCAGCACCAGTTCCGCAACATCTGTCCCAGGGTGATTCTGCGTTCGAGCAGCGCCGCACTCATAAGGGTGTTACCGGTCCACAACTCGGAGCCGGGGATGATCACCAGCATCAACCCCAAGCTGAAGACTGCACCAACGCTAAACTGTTTCAACCCGATCCAAGTAAAATCTCCCGTAGCGACAATCGTCGCCAGATGAGCTGCGAAACCAATGTACGCTCCCGCCAGAACTCCAAGCAACAGTGTCGTCTGCACTGGAGAGCGTACTTTTGCGTGACCCCACGAAACAACCTGCTCCGCCAGCTCTGCAGGGGTGAGAAAGTTTTTCATGTCAAAAGTTATTCGTTTTATATCTGGAGTTATGCAGTGCCTGCTCACGCATCAAACGTATAACCTCAACTGCACTGAGAATCCCCTGCTCAACAAAATATTGCGCAAAGGGCTGCTGACAGCTCCGCTGGTAACGCAATAGAACCTGAACCTGAAACGGGGTAAGATAACCATAGTGTACCGCCCGTGCGCCGAAGCGGCCTCTGAAGGACCCCTGTTGGTTAAGAATTTGGATGTCGCTTTCCTTAAGCCAGCCCCAGCGTATAGCTAAATCGCCAAGGACGGGGCGCTGGCGTCGCTGCCACACCACGGCCTCTATCATCTCAGCGTAGGTGATAACACCTCTGTGAAACAGGTATAACCCCGCATCAAGGTAGCGTTGGGGCAGAGAAATGCTATCTACACTCTCGGTGGAGGGTTCCTCTGTCTGCTGCTCAGCAGGATTGTGGCTAAATGGAGCATTTTGGTCGGCAGGAGTCCACAGACGCTTGTGTTCGCTGGTGCTGAATCGATCCAACAGTTTATACGCTTCGTTGACTTCACGAAACAGCTCAGTCTGGCGTTCGTATTCATCTGCTGCTGCAGCTACTGCGACATGCAGGTCAGGATGAACCTGCTTAGCTTTTTGTCTGAAAGCCGACTTTATCCCACATGGCTGCACATAGAATAAGAAATCGCGACTGAGCTGCACCTCGGAACCAAACAAAATTCGACATGCATCCAGCAGTTCATTTTCAGCAAAAAGAGGCATGGCCGTTACCACGTGTAAGAGTTGATGGAGACAGTGGAGATAACAGAGGTGATGTACGAAGTAGTCTACACGTTAATATGCTTAAAAAGCAGCTCTCACTAATTTCGTCCTGGAATAGATCCGATACCGCGGTCATCATTATTATCGTCATCTCCAATTCCCAGACTGCCACCGATTTTTGCTACACGGCCCGCTCCGGTCAAAGCAAAGCTCAACATCACTTCATGGCTGTCGAGGGTATTCCGGTAGCTGACAAAGAAGCTCCAGCACTGCTCCCGGTACTCCAGGTGCACGACGTTTTCCAAGCGTTCAGATTCCAACAGATCCAGGCGTTTTTCGTATATCAGATATACGGGCTTGAACAGATCTAGTTCTACCCTTGCCGCTGCGTACTCCGTTACATCCTGATTATAGCGGTATTCAAGCGCGAGGTTTCGCTCCGGAGCGGCAGTATAGGTTGTGCGGGCGTTAAATCTTTCAAGTTCATTCTGGTGTGGATTGTAGGTTGAGCTCATATCTATACTCCAAGAAGAAAGGGGGCGCAGGATCAATTCCCCCTTAATACTGGAGAAACGGTCGTAACCATAACGCTCTTCACGATCCCGACGGCTCACCCATATGTCATACTCCTGCGAGAGTTTCAGATAGACCAGCTCACGGTATGTCGGATTGCCGAGGTTGTTCTCAAATTTTCCAGTCAGTCTGTTTACGAGAGCGTACTCCACCTTGTTTTCGTGCTCGACCCGGTCATCGCTATCAAAATAAGGCAAATGATCCTGGTTTTTTCTGGGGGTATAGGAATAGATTATTTCAGGTTCTATACTGTGCTGAACTTTAGTCAGTCCTGTATCTGCAAGCTCAAATACCCGCGAAACTCTAGTTCCAATTCGGGTGGAAAAATCCCAGTTTTCCGCGTGTTCGGAGCCTTCTTCCTCGTTGGTGTATTTATCCGCCGAAGTCTTGTATGCCCGCTGGCGATATCCAATCTCAGGTTCCAGCTCAAATATTCCCAGGGGCATAAAAAACGCCGCCAGTGAAGGGCGGATATTGACCCTTGTTCCCGTCAACCCCTTGCGCCGCCAGAAGTATGTCCCCTCTGAATCAAATTTTGCATACAAGAAGGTATCTGCGATGCGGGTGCGCATATAGTTAAGTTGTACTTCTGGCAAACGCTGCAGAGTGTAATCGTTGTCTGCTCCCTCTCTTAGATCCTTGGTGTAAAGAATCCGTGAGGTTAGTGCCCATTTATCCCAGACTTTGCTCAATGCTGCCGAGGTTTGCACTTCGTCTTTATCATATTCCTCGGCTACGGTACCAAAATCTTCAAAATAGTCGCGCTTGCTTACATATTCAGAGTCCACGCTGACGCGCACGTCGCCAGGCAGCGTTCCCAGATGCTCCCAGCGCCACGCATAGCGATCACTCAGGTCATCATAATTGGATGAACCGTAGGTGGATACGTAGTACAGATTGGCAACTCCGGCATTGTCCTGACCGAATATATAGCGGTATTCCAACCCGGTACCAATACCCATATCAGAAAAATGATCGAGATATATGGTCGCATCCTGATTCCTCCCTAGCACTTGATAATAGGCCAGAGACAATTGCATGCCGCGTTTACTGGAATACCCTGCCATAGGCAACAGAAAACCAGAACTGCGCTTGGTCCTTACGGGGTAGGTTATATAGGGGAGATACAGAATCGGCAGATCTTTAAGATAAAATTTGACATGATACGCTTGAGCAAAGCCTTCTTGGGTCACTTTTAGATTGCGCGCACCGAATTTCCATGCGGGAACCGGGCCCTTACACGTGGTAAAAAATCCATTTTCGATCCGGTAGCGTTCATCGGAGAGTTTTTCTATCTCGCTACCGCTGAGCCGAAAGTCATAGGCTGAGATAAAACCACCCCCATTGTACACAACCCCGGTGGCGGTATTCATATTGACCTGCATCTGCTCACCGTACATATAGCCGTCCGGATCGCTCATAAATACATGTCCGGCGGCATCGGCATCACCCGCGGCGGGGTCAAAATGGACTGAATCTGCCTGTAGCTCGACATTCTTCTGTTCTATGTGCACGTTGCCTGTGGCAGTATATTTTCCAGAATCAGCATCACGTTCGAGGGTATCCGCCTGCAGCGACACCGGGGCAGAATCGTCGTAATCTGCAGCACTGGCCTGCTTGCTCCAACTGCCGACGCTTGGTCCACCCAACCACAGCAAAAATGCCACGTACACGAATAGCGTAAATTTCAGTACGGGCATCAATTTCCCCAAGTATAGGCATTAAAAATTCGGCGCGCCTGCGCCACTAAAAACAGCGACCCTGCCACCAGCACAATTTCGTCACCACGACAACTGTTAACGGCGCAGATCAAAGCCCGTTCAATGCAGCTGAACGCTTCGGCTTCAAGCGCGTAGTTACGCGCAATCTGCACAAGTTCGGCGGGCGGCCAAGCAGCTTCCACCGGAGGGGCAACCGCATAAAATTTCTGGGTACGCCTGCGCAACAGGGGCACCATATGGTCTGCTGCTTTATCGTGTTTGAAGCCACCTACCCAGTGGATAGATGTCGCCCCAAGTTCTTCTAAGTAGTGATCCAAAGCGGTCATTCCCGCTGCGTTATGAGCACCATCGAGCAGAACCAGACCCGGTAGCGTTGCAGAACGTGGAGTACCCAGCCATTCTAGCCGCCCGGGCCAGCGCGCCTGTGCAGCAGCAGAAGCCACATCTGCCGGGACGGTGTGCATCCCACAACGCTCCATCAGTTCCACTGCCATAAGCGCAACAGCCAGATTTTCTCCCTGATGACGGCCTGGAAGCGCAGAACGCATCTCCGGCCAAACTCGTTGCGGCGTCTTTATTTTAAATCTAAGACCCGTAACCACATCCCCGGCAACCTGGGTTACCTGGTAATCCGTAGCGTAAGAGTAACAGGGTGCATTTACCTGACGGGCCATGCCTTGTAGTTGTGCTTCTATTCCCGGCTCCTGCGGCGCCAACACCACCGGCGTCCCTTCTTTAATAATGCCACCTTTTTCAGCAGCAATATCGGCAAGGTTATGCCCCAGGTAGGTTGCATGATCTTGACCGATAGCGGTAATGATACTCAACACCGGGTTCACTACATTGGTGGCATCCAGACGCCCCCCCATTCCTGTTTCAAGCACAACAAGACCAACCTCCTGGCGCGCAAAATATAACATTGCCATGGCGGTGGTTAGTTCAAAAAATGTTGGCTGTATATCTGCTGCTGCACTATGCAACTCTGCAGTGAGATGGGCTACTGTCGCCGTGGGGATAAGTTCATCCCCTATGCGGATACGTTCGTTGAAGCATTCCAGATGCGGAGATGTATACACCCCAACACGGTATCCGCAGGAGGTATATATCTGCCCGAGAAAAGAACATACGGAACCTTTGCCGTTAGTTCCAGCCACATGAATTACGGGATAGCACCTGTGAGGGTTACCCACCCGCTGTAACAAAGTACGTATATTATCCAGCCCAAGTTTGATCCCGAACATCCCCAGACTGTTCAGATAATCCAGAGCCGCATCATTACTCATGTACACGCGCCATTCAGGCAGACATGAAGATGCGCAGCACTTGGGCAAGGCGCTCTTTCATCTCTTCGCGCCGCACAATCATATCCACCATGCCATGTTCGAGCAGATACTCGGAACGCTGGAATCCGTGGGGGAGTTTCTGCCGAATGGTTTGCTCTATAACCCGCGGCCCGGCAAAACCTATAAGAGCCCTAGGCTCTGTCATATTGATATCACCAAGCATGGCAAAGCTTGCGGTTACTCCGCCAGTAGTGGGATCGGTCAGAACTGAAACAAACGGAATTCCGGCCGCCTTGAGTTTTGCCAGTGCGGCGCAAGTTTTGGCCATCTGCATCAACGATAGGATGCTCTCCTGCATTCGCGCTCCACCGGAACAGGAAAATATAATTACCGGCACCCGGCTTTCTAACCCTTTCTCGATGGCGCGAGTTATTTTTTCCCCAACGACAGAACCCATACTGCCACCCATGAAGCTGAAATCGAACACTGACACCACCACAGGCAGTCCTTCAATAGTCCCTTCACCGCAAATAACCGCGTCGCCGCCGCCGGATTTCGTCAGCGCGACTTTGATACGTTCCTTATATTTTTTGGTGTCTTTAAAATCGAGAAAATCCGTTGATTCAATGTCGGCATCCATCTCTACAAAAGATTCCTGGTCCAACACCAGACTGATACGGGCACGGGCACTGATGCGGAAATGATAATCGCACTTAGGACACACATTGAGATTTCGCTCTATCTCTTTTGCGTAGATAATCTCGGAGCAGTTTTGACATTTTACCCACAGCCCCTCCGGCATTTTGACTGTTCTCTTTTCAACCGCTGTCATCGGTGCCTTTGACTTTTTAAACCATGCCATGACGTATCCTCGCTATATAAATTAAATATGGGTTAAATATGGTCTTTGTAATTTTCAGCTTGCAGTATCCCCTGCCGGAGTTCTTTTATAAATGCACTGATTCGTGGCAATAGCTCTGGCGTACCAGCATAGTCTTGAATAATTTTTACCAGCGCGCTGCCAACCACTACAGCGTCGGCAAAAGAAGCCACCTGACGCGCATCAGCGGCGGTGGTTACACCAAACCCCACCGCAACAGGGACAAGGCTGACCTCACGCACTCGATTGACCATCTGCGCAATAGATCCAGTATCTATTGCTGTGGTCCCCGTCACTCCGGTTATGGAGACGTAATACACAAAGCCTTTGGCGCTATTGAGCAGCTGCGCTGCGCGCGCCTCCGGAGTTGTCGGAGCTATCAGAGTTATGGCATGAATAGAATGTGGATCGAGGTACTTCCTGATCTCGCTTTGGTGTTCAAACGGTACGTCAACGAGCAAAACAGCATCGACTCCAGCCTGTGCAGCTCGTGCGGCAAAACGTTCCACCCCATATACAAAAACAGGGTTGTAATACCCCATCAAAACCACAGGGGTGTCTGTCCCCTGATCTGCCGATCCTTGTCTGAAACGTTCCACCATATCCAATATTTTGTCTAGGGTAGCTCCCGCATTCAACGCACGTTGAGAGGCTGCCTGGATGGTGGGGCCATCCGCTGCTGGATCAGAAAAAGGGGTGCCGAGTTCGATGATATCCGCCCCTGCTTCCACCAGTGCATGCATGATCTCCAGGGTAGTGTCAATATCTGGGTCGCCTGCGGTTATAAACGGAATTAGACCTGCCCGACCTTGCTGTCGGAGTTTGTCGAACGTTGTTTCAATGCGTCCCATATATATCCTGCCTGCTGTGCCTACACGCCCTGTGCAATACCGTGGCGCCGTGGCAACAGCTTTGCCAAAGCTATCTCAATAAAAAGGTTGACGCACAAGTCTAATGTATTGCCTGCGTAGCTTTCAACCGCTTTTTTACTTTAATGCAAAAACCATATACCTTACGGCAGAAACGCAGCTAACAAACCCCATCAGTAGTACATATTACACCTCTAAATGGAGCAGTTCGTGCACCTTGGCAGTAAGGTCGAGAAACATTGGGGCTGTCATGCGACCAGTCTGAACATTGTAACGGCTAGTATGATAACAGGGTACGAGCCACTGTGAAGCGCCGATAAGGTATGTCTCTCCATGCACAAATGGATAATCTGCCAGACGTTGTACCAACCCCTGCGCTTTAAAAAAGTGCAACAAACTGGTAAAAGCACCCCTGCCTAAAGCGACAATCACCTTTACTTCGTTAAGTGCACACCATTCCTGCATCAACCATGATCTGCAGGCCGCAAATTCAGCCGAAGTTGGTTTGTTACCCGGCGGCAGACATTTAACCGCGTTACTTATGTATAGGTTATGCAGTTCGAGCCCATCATTTACGGCTATCTTATCACGCACGGCGGTACAAAATCCGGCTTGATGTAGCAGTGGATACATGAAGTCCCCTGCGCCATCGCCAGTAAAAGGCCGACCAGTGCGGTTGGCCCCATGTGCACCGGGTGCAAGACCCACGAGCCACACCTGCGCATCTGATGGACCAAACCCAGGCACCGGCCGATTCCAGTAATCTTGCGAACTGAACCCTTTTTTCGGTTTCAACTGCGCCATGAAGGCTTGTAAGCGCTCACAGCGTGTGCACGTGGGCAAGCCAGGCAACATCTGCGCAGCAATCATTTGTTCAAATCTGTGCCCGGATCCCTGATCGTGCTTTTCCTACGCCGACTTGGGACGGGTTTGCTTCTGCCACCAGTGCCCTTGCCTCTTACATCTCTAGACTTCACTCCCACCCCTTTTTTGCCTTGTGGTGTTGAGGCAGGACGTCTTTTTTGGGGCCGTGGGCGCTTAAATCCCCAGCAGAACATCTCCTCGGTGGGCATATCATGAGGAATCTTGTTTCCAATACAGTCCTCAATAGCGGGCAGATTGTATACGAGTTCCTCATCAGCAAACATGATAGCCAGTCCCGTTGCTCCAGCACGGGCGGTGCGCCCGATGCGGTGCACATAATCTTCTGGATCTTGAGGCACATCATAATTAACTACATGGGTTACATCATCAATATGGATGCCGCGGGATGCCACGTCGGTGGCCACGAGAATATCCACTCCGCCGTCCTTAAAATCTTGCAGTATACGCATACGCTTGGGCTGCGACAGATCTCCGGAAATAAGCGCCGCTTTATGTCCGTTTTCTTTGAGGACACTGGTAACATATTCTGTCTCGCGCTTGGTGTTGGCAAATACCATAACCTTGCCCCCTGCCATCTGCTCTTTGAGTAACCCCAGCAGCAACGGGATTTTTTCTGTACGCCCAACGTGATACACCATCTGCTCTATCGCGGTACTGGCCAAGTGCTCCGGTTCAATCTGAATTTTGACCGGTGAATTCATAAAATCGTAGGCCAACTCCATTACTCTGGGTGAGAGCGTCGCAGAATACAGCATGGTCTGGCGCTGATCGTATGGAGGTAAACGCCGCAGAATGAAGCGCAGATCCTTAATAAAGCCCATATCAAACATACGGTCAGCTTCATCTATAACCAAAATCTCAATCTTGCTGAAATTGAAAACCTGCTGCTTGGCGTAATCGATAAGACGGCCTGGGGTAGCAACAATAACATCCACCCCAGCGGCAAGGGCCTGGCGCTGTTTATCGTAGTCCATCCCACCATAGACGGCCTTCATAGTTATGGGGCTGTCAGCGGATAGTCCTTCAGCATCGCTGGCTATTTGCGCTACAAGCTCACGTGTAGGGGCAATCACCAGAGCACGCGGTTGGCGCCCAGTTTTGCTGGAACTACGCATGAGGCGGGTATAGGTGGAGATGATAAACGCTGCCGTTTTACCTGTTCCAGTCTGGGCTTGAGCTGCAATATCCTTACCCTCCAGAGCCAAGGGTATTGCTTGTTCTTGCACTGCGG
>JAVERW010000006.1:0-77957 GCA_034006915.1 Desulfuromonadaceae bacterium
TAGCGAGGGTATAAAACAGGCTCGAGGCCACAATCCCCAAGGTAATGGGAAAGAAGGTGGCAAACAGCATCCAGCGATATGAATTACTCTGTAATTTCACCACCACCATGGTGGCGATACATGGAGGACTCAGAATCATGAAGATCAGCATCGCCACGGCGTGAATGGGGGTGTAGCTTCCATCGGCGGCGATACTCTGTTCTGCGCGCTCATCCGTCTTACCCTGCTCGTAGATCGAACCCAAGGTGGCGACGGCACTTTCGCGTGCGACGAACGAACTCAAAAACGCCACATTGACGCGCCAGTCGAAACCGCTAAATTTAGTTAGCGGCTCCAAGGCGCGCCCAAACATCCCCAAATAGGAGGTGCTTATTTTCTCCTGCTTTATCTGCATGCGTAACTGTTTACCGCTGCGCTCCAACTTGCGCAGCTTTCGATTGATGTTGCGCGCAGCACCATCTTCGCCTTGCACGAGGATAAACAACTCGGGATTGAGTGCCTGAAATTCGGCGTTAAGGGCTTCTAGCTGTTCTACGCTGCGGGTTTGCATGCGCCGACTGCGGTAGGTATCGTACATATTTAGCAGGGCATACACTTGGGTGGGTTCCGCTACCAAATGGTGCAGATCGGTGCGGGCGGCCTGCGCGTCAAAAGTCTGCAGAGCGACAGCTGCTTCAGCACGTATCTGTTGCATGCTCGATTCAGGCACACCGGGATACTGCAACATCACAAACAACACCACTGCCACCGCCAGGACGATAGTGACCACTTTTTTGATATACAACCATACCCGCTGCAGCGCGCGCAGCATCACCCCTTTAAAGGTCGGCAGGTGATACGGTGGCAGCTCCATAATGAACGGGGCCGTTTCATGCTGAGATAAAAACGTGGCTGTGAGGAGCCGGGCGACTATCAGGGCAATAAACAGGGTCACCGTTGAGATGTAGAACATCATCTCTGACATGTTTGCGGCAAAAAATGCCCCCAACAGCAGGGTATAAAAGGGCACCTTGGCCAGACAATTCATGTACGGTACCGTCATAATCGTGGCCATGCGCGCACGTTCATCTGCAATCCCTTTGGTAGCCATAATCCCGGGAACCGCGCACCCGCCCACAAATGCCCCTCCGAGCACCAGCGGTAGGGTAGACTGGCCGTGCAGACCAAAACGTTTAAACACCCGATCGAGAATAAACGCCATACGCGGCATGTAGCCCACATCTTCGAGAACCGCCACCATGGCAAATAAAATAAAGAAGATCGGCAGATAGTTAAGCAGCGCCATGGTGCTATTTATCATCCACAAGGTGAACTCGCTCACCAGCGGCACCTCAATAAACTTGGCGTCCGGCATGACTCCCATAATAATGCGGCGCACCCACGCCAGCAGCGGCCAGGTATAGTCGGTTATCTTGTAGCCCCACACAATGGCGAGTTGATAGACCAGAAAAATCACCCCGGCCAGCACCGGAAAAGAGGCCCAACGATTAAGAACCCAGCGGTCAATATGGTCGGTGATGGTAGAACGTTTGGCCTTGGTTTGCTTAACGCAACGATGGAAGGCCACATCCGCATTCTGGTAGCGGATGCTAGCAAAGCTCTGATCTACATCAAGGTCGAAGCGGGCATGAATTTCGTCATTGAAATTACGGATTTTATCTGGCGCAATACCGGTGCGCTGCAACACCAGCGCATCACCCTCAAGGGCTTTGATGGCCAACCAGCGCCTTGAAGTCTCATGTTGCGGGACTAACTGCTCTATCTCTTCTATGTAGGGCTCAAATTCAGCGTAGTTGATCCGAAACGGGGTAGTGATCTCCTCAGTTGCCGCTGCGGCGATAGCATCGAGGATTTCATCTTTACCTTGTTGCTGTACCCCCACCGCGGGTACTACCTTAATATTGAGAATCCGCGCCAGTTCGCCGACGTCGATTTCAAGGTCGCGGCGGTGCGCCACATCCATCATATTCAGGATGAGAACCATCGGCTTCCCGAGTTCGAGAAGCTGAAAGGTGAGGTACAGATTGCGGCGTAGATTGGAGGCATCTACCACGTTGACAATCACGTCTACCTCTTTATCGAGGAGATATTCCTTGGCCACCCGTTCTTCGAGGGAAAACATACTGAAAGAGTAGGTGCCCGGCAGATCCACCAGGGTATACTCAACCCCTTTATGACACATTTTGGTGGAGTACTTATCCACCGTTACTCCAGGATAGTTGGCCACATGCTGGTTCATGCCACATAGCATGTTGAAGATGGTGGATTTGCCGCAGTTGGGCTGCCCAGCAACAGCGACGTGAATCATCTTGGGAATCGTGCTGGGAGTCATGCTGTGGTTCATAACGGGATTCATACTGGAGTCACTTTTATGCGGGCCGCTTCCGAGCGGCGCACAGACAGAAAAAAGTTTTGAATTTCAATTTCAATAGGGTCACGTAAAGGAGCGTTGCGCACCATCAAAACCTCGGCCCCGGAGATAAACCCCATATCCAAAAGTTTTTGCTGCAAGACACCACCAGCGCAACATTTTTCAATCACCGCACGCTGGTTTTCACTCAGTTCACTCAATAATGTTTTGTTTGAAGTGTTGTCCATCTCTACCTCTTGGCGATTGATTCAGTTCCTATACTTACTGTATGTATTAAAGGATAGTCGCAATGGACAACCCTCAATGCTCAAAGGTACCCATACTGCTGATGTTTTTTGGTGGCTTACGTCACATTGTGGCCATTTTATTTTCCAGCGTTTCTATTCAGCCTCCCGCTTTTCACCTTCATCTCCATTCATCCGTCTTTCTCCAAGAGCGCATCCGTCGCAGCGAGGCATATCCGTTCCCCGTCGGCAATCTTGCGGAGCACTTCGAAGGCATGCAGTTCCACCACTCCGCGCTTTGAGCATAAAATATGTGCACGTTCAAAGAGTGCAAGGGTGCGCGAAAGGGTTTCACGCGCAATGCCAAGCTCCTGCGCGGTTAGTGCTAGCGGGCGCAGATCGACCTGAAAACTTTGGTCAACCTTAAAAACCTGAGCGTTTGCGCCAGCGCTGTTACATTTGGCCAGTAGACAGGTTGCAACTTTTGCATTCACGTTTCCGCACTGGTGCAGGCAACGCTTGGTGCGCTCTACTTCCACTAGGGTGGCTAAATGATTCAGCAGGTTTGCCTGCAATTGTCCGTCTTCCGTCAGCAGGCGACGCAGCAGACGATGGGGCCAGCTCACATACTTACATGCCCCGAGGCACTGGGCATAACTACAGCAAGGGCGGGAGGCAAGCATGGCAACGGGGCAGAAAATATCCCCCTTTCCCATACACTGTTGCAGCGCCTCATCTCCAGCCGCGTTTGGGCGCACCATCTTCATGCGTCCCTCCAGCAGAACAAACAGGCGGTGCGATAAAGCATCGATACTGATGATGGCATTACGGGTTGCGGTATGCACACGTCGTGCGCGCAGAAGCTCCTGCAGCGTAGTTAGACGTAGATCTGCAAACAGCGGCAACGTTCGAAGCTCTGAATCCAAATTACACACAGAGACACCCATTACAGTTCAGCGCTCTAAAACCACCTTGTGCGGGTTTACATTTCAGCCCCAGCAAACGTCTATCAACTTTATCCACATCAATTTCCTTTTACATAAGATGGGCTCACAACGATATTGAAAACGATTATCAATATAAAGAAGCCCGAGCATTAACGCAACAAATTTTTTCCTGTCTACTTGTGGCTTGCTTAGCCACTGCTATAGTTACACTAAACCCGCTCACAGTTCGGACAATTTATAGGGATGTAAGAAGGAAAAATATGGGTAAGCATCAGATCTACATTGAAAAGATGAGAGCAAAACTTGATGAGTGAAACTCAGATATCAGCAAACTACAAGCCAAGGCGGACGGAGCCAACGCCGAGATGCACTTAAGGTTCAGACAGGAGGTGGAACACTTAAAACAGCAACGCGCAGAAGCTGCCGGAAACTTTACAGCCTTGCAGGAAGCCAGCGACAGTGAATGGGACGATTTAAACGCTGGGCTGGAAAACTCCTGAAGCTTGTTGGGTAAGGACATAACTTCTGCATACCCCGGTTTAACTAAGCAAAGTTTTGCACACGTCGCATCTAATGTGCGGCGTATTTCCCAATAATTCAGCAAAATCACTAAAGGAGTAAATCATGAAGAAGATTTCCATTTTGTTCTTAGCTTTGGCCCTGGCTATGACACTGGCTGCATGCGAAAAGGACGGCCCGATGGAAGAAACAGGTGAAAAGATTGATCGATCAGTGGAGAAAACCAAAGATAAAATTCAGGACACCTTCGATCCTAGAGGGCCCGCTGAAAAAGCCGGAGAGAAAATTGACGAAACAGTGGAAGACGTCAGGGATTAAACATTGAAGGCAAAAGAACAGGGGGTTTTCCTAAAACCCCCTGTTCTGGCTTGGATATTTTGTTTTCAAAATCATGCTCTATACAGAAGTAAGCCATATAATAAAAGGAGATAGGTGGAAGCATGTACGTACAACTGGAACCTGTCATTTCAATACTGGCCGGAATTTTGATTCTTGTGATTCCCAGATTCTTGAATTTTATCGTTGCGACATATTTAATTTTAATCGGCTTATCTGGCCTGCTGAACTAACTTCAGCATCATCCAGCTGGCAGTCTACATAGGGAAAAGAGGGAGTTAATCATGTTGAGGTGGGCCGTAATTTTTTTCGTCATAGCAATCATCGCAGCATTATTTGGTTTTACCGGAATTGCTGCAGCAGCAACTGACATCGCACGAATTCTTTTCTTTATTTTCATCCTGCTCTTTGTAATTGCACTGCTGGCTGGCTGGATAAAGCGTCCAAGGATCTAAATGTAGGAAAACTTTCTACCTTAATTTGTGTTGCCAAAGAGGCATCTGAACATCAACTACTAAACACAAAAGGATATAACAATGACAAAACGCTACTGCTTTACCAATTTCTTTGCCGTGCTTATTCTCTTGACGCTGCTCGGCTGTGCCGGCACAGAAACAAGCCGCAGCACTGGTGTCTATATCGACGATAAGGCCATCGCTACTAAGGTAAAAACCCAGCTTGCCGCAGATTCTATGACGGAGGCGCTCCAGATTGAAGTCGAGACTTACAAGGGGGTGGTGCAACTGAGCGGGTTTGTCGACAATAAGGAAAGTAAAGAGCGTGCTGAAGAGATTGCGGAGGCGGTCACGGGTGTAAAAGAGGTTAAAAACAATCTTGATATCAGAAAGTAACACCACATTCATATAGATGACACCGGCCTATACGCCTGCTTACGGTTTCCAGTTTAAATAGATGCGGACATTCATTGCTCGCTTAAAAAGAGGTATCCCCCATCGCGGAGAAGGTTATGTTTTTTGAAAAAATTCGCTCGGAAGGACTCTCTCAGTTGTCCTATATCTTGGGAGATGAGGGACGCGCTGCTGTAATTGACCCGCGTCGGGATTGTGATATTTACCGTCAGATAGCGGATCGAGAAGGTTGCAGGATCACCCACATTTTCGAAACCCACCGCAACGAAGATTTTGTTGTCGGGTCCTGCGAACTCATGGAGCAGACAGGTGCCGAGGTCTATCATGGCGCAGCTCTACCCTTCAAATATGGCAACCCCGTCACTGAAGGAGAACGCTTCAATTTTGGCAATTTCTCTGTGCAAATTCTTAAAACCCCAGGACACACGGATGAAAGCATTTCCCTGGTACTCAGCGATATGGAATTTAGCGAACAGCCGCTGGCAATTTTTACCGGTGACGCTCTGTTTATCGGCGATGTTGGTCGCACCGACTTTTATCCCGAGCGCGCCAAAGAAGTTGCTGGCCTGCTGTACGACAGTATCTTTGATAAGATTTTGCCCCTTGGCGATCATGTCCTGCTATATCCCGCCCACGGAGCTGGTTCGGTTTGTGGTTCAGGCATGGCTTCGCGCGAATTTTCTTCTCTCGGATATGAGCGCTGCTTCAACCCCGCGTTACAGGTAAAAGACCGCTCTGAGTTCATCCACAACAAAATCAGCGAAATCCATTACTATCCCCCTTATTTTCGGGAGATGGAAAAACTCAACCTGGCCGGACCGCATCTGTTGGGGAAATTACCGTGGCCCAAGCCATTTTCCGCAGATGAGTTTGCCGCTGCCATGGCAGAGGGGATGCTGGCTCTTGATATCCGCAGTCCAGAAGCTATTTCCGGCGCCAGCATTACGGACAGTCTGGCCATCCCACTGGAGATGTTAACCGCCTATGTGGGCTGGTTTGTCCCTCACGAGCAGAAGATTGGCCTCATTGTGCAGAATTTCGCCGACATCAAACCGGCCCTGCGTTCTCTAGTACGGATCGGTTATGAAAATCTCGTCGCCTATCTTGATGAAGGGCTTCACGGCTGGGAGATCAGTGGGCGAAGATACGAGCGAATTCCTTCACTTTTCGCCGGAGATCTCAAACAATGGCAGGAGGACGGTAAGGAATTTACCCTGCTGGATGTCCGTAAACAGGATGAGGTCGAGCGCGGCCAGCTGACGGGGAGCACCCATATTTATCTGGGCGAACTACCGAAAAAAATAGATGAAATCCCCCCGGAACGACCGATAGTTACCTTTTGCGGCAGCGGTATGCGAGCCATAATCGCATCCTCGCTGCTCAAACGCAGAGGGTTTGAACAAGTCGAAACCTGCCTTGGTTCCATGAAGGCCTGCCAGGCTGTCGGCTGTCCCATAAAGTCATAACTTAGTTGACGAGGGCCGTATGCAACAACCCCTTAATAACCACATACTGCGAATATGTTTAATCGCAGCGATAACAGTGTTCAGTCTGATGCTCGCTTTACCGATTCTGACGCTGGCCCAGACTGAAGATGCCGGTTTGCACCCCGCACAACTTAATGCGTCAAGCGGTGTTATCGGTTTTATAAAAATGAAAGCTTGGTCACCTTATGCCGCTGGTGTCGGAATCGGTATCCTAAGCTGGTTTGCCTTTCTCTTTTCCAATCATCCCCTCGGTGTTTCGACCGCTTTTGCCAAAACCAGTGGCATGCTGGAAAAATCTCTGCGCGGTGACCAAGTGCTTACTCGCGACTATTACCAACGTTTTGTGCCAAGCATCGACTGGGAATGGATGCTGGTAGTCGGCCTTTTTTGCGGTGCCTTGCTCTCTGCCCTATTGGCAGGCGATTTTGCGCTGAGCTTCCTGCCACCGCTGTGGACAGAACGTTTCGGCACCGGCATATGGTGGCGTTGGTTGCTGGCTTTTGGAGGGGGAATACTGATCGGAATCGGCGCGCGTTGGGCTAATGGCTGCACCAGCGGTCATGCTCTGAGTGGCACTATGCAGCTGGCAGTCAGCAGTTGGGTCACTGCTTGCGGAATTTTCAGCGCTGGTATTATCACCGCTCTTCTAATTTTCTGAGGCCATGTATTTATATGTTGAAACAAATGCGTACCAACAAACGCCTACAGCTGCTACTCGGTTTTCTGATGGGAATATTTTTCGGCTTTTTTCTGCAGAAAGGTCAGGTTACGCGCTACGATGTGCTCATGGGCCAACTTTTACTCACTGATTTTACCGTAGTCAAGGTGATCCTTACCGCGATCCTGGTTGGGATGCTCGGCATCTATCCACTGAAATGGTACGGTCTGGTAACGTTTCACGTCAAGGAAGGTTCGCTCGGTTCCAGCGGTATCGGGAGTCTGATCTTCGGAATTGGTTTCGCCCTGTTGGGCTATTGTCCCGGAACTGCTGTCGGCGCTGTAGGCCAAGGATCTCTTGATGCGCTGCTGGGGGGGATTCCAGGAATCATGGTGGGTGCTGCGATTTACAGCGTAATCTATCCTATAGTTCGGGATAAGTTTCAACCCCTGGGGAACTTTGGAAAAATAACCCTGCCGGAGCTTTTCAAGGTGGGGGAAAAGAAAGCAGTATTGGCCGTGTCTGTCTTGATTATCTTCGTTCTTAGCGTGCTGGAATTGGTCGCTTTCTGATTCTCTCGCAAGGCGAAAACCTCCAGCCTTTCCCACAGAACAAAGCATTCAAATCAAACTCTTAACCGGCAGCTCCTGTTTTTTGCGCGCGTTCGAGCGCCTTGCTGGTGTGTGGTATTTTAAGTGAGGAGGAAATATTTTACAGGCGTATTTCTACATAAGCATTTTCTCTGAGCCCCTTGCGCCACGCTTCGTAGGTTTCCTCCATTTTATCGCGTTGTAATTGAGCACTTATTTCATCTTTAACCTCTTCGAATGCCGCTACCCGCCCGGAACTACTCTCTTCTACCCGAAGAAGGTGTAGAACATCCGCGCTCTGGAGGATGTCTGTAACTTGACCTGCCTTCAGCCCGGCCAGAGCTTCATTGAACACCGGACTGAGTTCACCTGGTTTAAAGTAGCCCATATCTCCTCCATCTACCTGCAGTGTTGCAGGTTGCGCCGCAACTATCTCTTCTACAGACCGCCCTGCTACGAGCTCTTTGCGCATTGCTTCGGCCTGGGCATAAGTAGCGTTGCCCTGTGATCCCAACGGTAATGAGATTCGACTTAAACGGATCTGTGCCGGGCGCTGATAATCGTCCATGTGCGCGGTGTAATAATCACGCACTTCGCGATTGGTTACATCAGCCTTACTTTTAACTTCGATGCCAGTGAGCTTAAAACGCAAGATTTGACTTTTTAGTTGCGCGTAATACTGCTGCATGCTCATCCCCTGAGCTTCCAGCGCCTGCTGCAACTGTTCGGTGGTGATGTCGTTCTGCTGTTCAACATCTTTCACTGCGCGATCGATATCCGCCTGCGACACCTCTACGCCAATCTGCACGGCCCGTTGTTCCATGAGGATATCGGTGATCATGTTCTGCAACATTTGGTCCTGGGTTATGCCCATTTCCGTGGGTTGTTCCTGAAGATGCTCCTTCAACTGGCGGGTGGTGATAATTTCATCATTTACCACTGCGGCTATTCTGCTGACAACTTCACTGCGACTGTCGGCCGCGCTTGCAACAGTGACACAGAGAAGCAACACACACGCAAGAACACTCACAAGAAGAGCAGTTATTTTTGACATAGAAATATCCCGCTATTATTCAAGGGGTTATAGTGACATCAGGCTTTTGTTCGGTTGAGGTGTGAAACTACCACGCTCAGTTGAAATTCTGCAATTGCTTTCTGGCTTCTTCAATCATCTCCAGATCGGCGGCGCGCTGCATAACAATACGCAGGCGATAGTCGGGCGCCAGGCTGTAAATCTTTGGATTGTGCTGGATGAGGTGCAGCAATTTGTCCGGACTGACGGTGGTGGTGGGATGGAATCCAAACACCAGAGCGCGACCGTCGTGTTCTGCCAAGTCGATGCGCAGACGTTTCAGGTCGATACGCAGTTTCATCATCTCCAGCAGAATTTGGCCGGGTTGGGGCAGTGAGCCATAGCGATCCTGCAGCTCGTCTACAATATCATAAAGCTCTGCATCATCAGCGGCTGCCGCCATTTTTTTATAGAACACCAGGCGTTGATTGGGGTCTTCCACATAGGTATCCGGCAAAAATGCGGTGAGTCCCAGCCTGATTTCCGGATCAATCCTCCCCTGTTTTTCCGCTCCTTTTAGTTCCTGAATCGTCTCTTCCAACAGCTCCGAATACATTTCGAAGCCGATGGCGGCTATCTGCCCCGCTTGGCGCCCACCGAGCAAATCTCCGGCACCTCGAATTTCCAGGTCGTGGCTGGCGACGCGGAATCCAGCGCCAAGCTCGGTCTGGTCCTGCAGCACCTGCAGGCGCGCGCGCGCATCACGGGTTAAGGTAGTTTCTCCGGGAATCAGGAGATAGGCGTATCCACGTTCTTTGGAACGTCCAACTCGCCCGCGGATTTGATACAGTTGTGCCAGACCGAAGCAGTCAGCCCGATTGATTATGATGGTATTGGCGCGGGGGATATCCAGACCGTTCTCAATGATGGTACTGGTTACCAGTACTTGAGTCTCCCCTTCAATAAAAGAGATAAGCACCTGTTCGAGGTCTTTTTCCGCCATCTGCCCATGTCCGGTCGCAACCTTTGCTTCCGGTACCAGGTTCTGGACAAATTCAGTCATGGCGCCAATGGATTTAACCCGATTATGCACAAAATATACCTGCCCGCCGCGCTTGAGTTCCCGCATTATCGCCTCGCGGATAAGGTCATCGTCAAAGCGGGTCACATAGGTGCGGATAGCCAGACGGTCAACCGGAGGAGTGTCAATTACCGAGAGATCCCGCAGGCCCAGCATCCCCATGTTCAAGGTACGTGGTATCGGGGTTGCGCTCAGGGTGAGCATGGCTACCTCCGCACGCATTTTCTTCAGGTGTTCTTTATGTTTAACCCCGAAGCGCTGCTCTTCATCAATAACTACCAGCCCTAGATCTTTAAAGTGAACATCGCGCTGTATCAGACGGTGGGTACCGATCACTACGTCTATCTTGCCCGCCTTAACCTCCTCCAAAGTTGTTCGATTCTGCGCTGGGGTGCAAAAGCGCGACACCATTTTTATATTGACCGGATAACCGCTAAAGCGTTCGCAAAATGTTGAATAATGTTGGCGCGCCAGAATCGTGGTCGGCACCACCACAGCAACCTGACGGCTGTCGAGCACGGCTTTAAATGTGGCCCGGATGGCTACCTCGGTTTTTCCGTAGCCTACATCGCCACAGATAAGACGATCCATGGGAATATCCGACTGCATATCCGTAAGGACATCTTGGATAGCCGCCATCTGATCCGGGGTCTCTTCATACGGAAACGCCGCTTCAAAAGCACGGAAAATCTCGTCAGGTGGGGAGAACGGGCGGCCTTTGCGCATCTTGCGCCGCGCATAAATATTGAGCAGCTCGCGTGCCATCTCTTCAACCGCGATACGGGCGCGCTGACATGTCTTAGCCCAACCCTGCCCCCCCATTTTATCCAGCTTTACATGCTGTCCGGTTGCGTCTGCGTATTTCTGCACTTTTTCTATACGCTCGATCGGCAGATATAATTTATCCCCACCGGCGTATTCGAGCTGAAGAAAATCTCCTTCGATGTTTCCGCTGCGCACCTGTTCGAGACCACGATAGATGCCTACTCCATGATCGGCGTGTACGACATAGTCGCCTTCATGCAGTTGCGCCAGCGATGAAAGTGCCGCTTTGGCCCGCGCCCCCTCCTTGCCACGCCGTCGGTTTCTCGCACCGAAAATCTCCTCTTCGGTAATAATGGCCACCTGCTCATCCGGCAGTTGGAACCCACGGGTTAAATCTGCGATGCGCAGCAAGGCTGCCCCTTTTGCGCTGGCACCTTCTTGCCATGGCTTCAGCTCAACACCCCGTGGGCGCAGCAGGTCACTCAGGCGCCTGGCCTGCCCTTCCTTGTGACACACCAGTTCCACATACCAGTTATCATTCAGCCATTGTTTAATCTGACGACATAGGAGGTCCAAACGTTTTTCAGCCCCAGCCTCAACAAACCCGCCATTGGAGCGACAGTTGACCCTGAATACGTCATGCTCGGTATCCAGGTCATAGACCTGAAGAGAACGCACATTGATCACGCGCGGGGCGGCTAACGCTGCTTCTAATTCATGGATGCTCAGATAAAGCTGGTGTGGTTCGGCAAATGGCTGCGTCCCCGCGGCAACGCGCTGAGCGCCAGCGCTGATCTGGCTGCTGAAATCATCTGCAGCCCGGTCAATCTCGGGAGGATCGAGGTGGATCACCGTTTGGGGATTTACATAATCGAACAGGGTATCGAGCCCGCTGTAGTTGAGGGGTAGGAGAAAATTACGCCCTGGTGCCAGCAAGCCTTCACGCACCTCTTCAAGCACCGCTTCGCGCGTGGTGCGGGGCAAACCCAGCGCATCGCAGCGCTCCTTAAGCTGCTGGCTGAACAGCTCCAGATACTCTCCGGCCAGCACCATCTCCTGCGCAGGGACGAGGTCTAAACGCGTCGGTCCTTCTTCACTGCTACGCTGGGTTTCTGGATCGAAATAGCGCATGCTTTCTATGAAATCACCGTAAAAATCGATGCGTATCGGTTTGGCGCAGGTAGGTATATACAGGTCAAGGATGTCCCCGCGCAGGGAAAAAGTCCCCATATCCTCTACCAGTGCAACATCTCGATAGCCAAGGTCAAACAGGCGCCGACGTAAAATGTCGCGCGCATATTCTTCTTCCAGCACAAGCTCGGTGCTCAAAACGTCCAAAGCTGCTGCAGGAATCACCCGCTGCATTGCAGCGGTCGGTGTGGTAACCACCGCCTCAACGCGTCCGCGCCGCAAAGCGAGGAGGGTTTCCAGGCGCATCGCCTCTATATCTCGGTGGGGAGTAAGTGGGTCGTAGGGGGAAACTTCCCAGTTGGGAAACAAATAGATCGTCTCAGGGCGAGAACTAAAAAACTGTAGTTCCTGTTGCAGACGACGTGCCTGAGGCAAATCCGTGGCCAGAAACAGTAGGGGAGGCTGCCCCGAATGAAGCAGAGGTGCTAGGAAGCGTCCTGCGGCGCTACCGCTCAGACCAAACAGATCAGCAGAACCGCGAAAAGTTTGCATCTCGGTGCTAAATGACTGCACCGTGGTATAAAATCGCTCCTGCGTGGTGTTGTCTTGCTGTGTCACATGTTCTCCAACAGCAACGGGCGCTGGCAGGATATTTTCAACCGCCTGCTAAAACGCCCGTTGCCATACTTAATAAAACTTGTTTTAAGATCAACTTAACCAACGTACGTCGGTCTATAGGTGTAACTACTTCTTGCGGTTCTCCACTTGGATGATATCAGTCCCTGGGGATGGCGAGCATACGCTCCAAGGCACGCTGTGCCTTAACCCTGATCTCTTCTGAAACCGAAATACGGTGTTCAAAGGTATTCAGGCTGCGTTCCACGTCGTCGATACTCACCCGTTTCATATCTTCACAGATAAATTCGTAGTCAGGAAAAATAAAGGTTTTTTCCGGATTCTCTTTGCGCAATTGGCACGCAATTCCCCGTTCGGTGGCAATTATAAAGGATGGATGGGCGCTTTGGCGCACAAATTCAAGCATCCCCCCAGTGGACAGGACATGATCCACCTGCTCAAGCACTTCTGGGGTGCATTCCGGATGTGCCAAACAGATAGCCTCCGGGTGTCGTTCCCTGCAGGTGCGGATTGCGTCGGCGCTGAGTTCGTCGTGAACCGGACAACAGCCATCCCACAAATGGCAGATCTTATCTACTTTAGAAGCGATATAGCTGCCCAGATTTCGATCGGGAATGAGGATAACCTCTGCCTCCGGTAGCGAATTCACCACCTTGACCGCATTAGCGCTGGTACAGCATATATCACTGGCTGCCTTGGTTGCCGCAGTTGTATTGACATAGGCTACAACCGGCGCGCCTGGATGTAGCTGGCGCATTTTGGCAACCCCCTCCGGAGTCACCATATCGGCCATAGGGCAGCCCGCTTTCATGTTGGGAAGCAGAACAGTTTTCTCTGGTGCCAAAATAGCCGCACTCTCGGCCATAAAATGCACCCCACAAAATAAAATCGTACTTTTATCTGTTGCAGCGGCGGCAACAGAGAGGGCCAGAGAATCACCAGTGATATCAGCTAAGGCCTGTATTTCATCACTCAGGTAGTTATGCGCCAGGATAAGAACGTCTTTTTCCTGTGCCAAGCTGCGGATACGCTCAATCTGTTCTGTGTAGTCAACCATAAAAACTCCTGTGCGGATAATCAGTAGAAGATGGCGGTAGATAGTAGGGCAAAATCTGATAAGCTGTCAAACAAGGAGTGACTATAGCATACTCAATTGCGCCGGAAAACAACAAACCCACCCAAAACAGTCGGGTATGTTCCCCCCTCCAAACCCGTCCGAATATGGCCAGTATGAACTTAAAACGGGATTGAGGTATAAAGGGTGGAAAGCTGGGGCAGTGCAACGCTGTAGTTACATACAAAACTCTAACCACATAACCTTTGGTGGACTTTATGGCGCGCAATAAACTGTCATGGTGGAGCATTCTACTGGTTCTCATCCCGCTGCCCTTTCAACCTGCATTCGGAGCGGGAAGAGCCAACGACTCTTCTTATGCCACAGCTACCTTTGCAGGAGGATGCTTCTGGTGTATGGAACACCCGTTTGATCAGGTACAGGGGGTTAAGAAAGTAGTCGTTGGGTTCAGCGGTGGAACCGAACCAAACCCCAATTATGCCCAAGTAGCCACGGGAGCTACTTCGCACTTGGAAGCGGTACAGATTACCTATGATCCTGATATACTTTCCTATGCAAAACTTCTGGATATATTCTGGCGCCAGATCAACCCCACCGACGACGCAGGCCAATTTGCAGATCGTGGACCCCACTACACTACTGCTATCTTCTACCACAATAATGCACAGAAAGACGCGGCTCAGCGCTCCAAAGAAGAGTTACAGAAGAGCGGGCGTTTTGCAGGTTCAATTGTAACACAAATCCTACCCTTCTCCTCTTTCTACCCAGCTGAAGAAGAGCACCAGCAGTTTTACCGTAAAAGTCCGTCGCGCTATAATACATATCGCTCTCATTCCGGTCGGATGCAGTTTCAGGAGAAAAGCTGGCGTAAACTAGAAACACATAAAAAGGAAGATGAGATGCCTCAGGCACCCTACACAAAGCCAAGCGATGAAGAATTACGCCACACCCTGACTCCGCTTCAATATAAGGTGACACAGGAGAACGGCACTGAACCGCCCTTTAAAAATCCGTTTAATGATAATAAACGTGAGGGGATATATGTTGATATTGTATCCGGCGAAGTTTTGTTCAGTTCGACCCACAAGTTTGATTCTGGCACTGGGTGGCCAAGTTTCTACGCGTCGGTTAATAGTGATGGTTTGATTGAAGTTAAGGATAACCGTCTGCCCATGTCGCGCACTGAGGTTCGCAGTCGCCAAGCCGACTCCCATCTCGGCCATGTATTTCAGGATAGTCCCACTCCAACGGGGTTACGCTACTGCATGAATTCAGCCGCCTTACGCTTTATACCCCGAGCACAGATGGAATCAGCCGGATACGCACAGTGGTTATATCTGTTTGACTAAGCGGTAGCATAGCTGGTATCTAGAGCATATAAACTACGGAGAATATAAGAATAACTCAGAAAAACAACTTATATACGTTTGTTATTTTTATTCTTTTCTGTATACTTACGAGTGCGACGCAACAATTAGAATGCGCAAAATTATCATGAATACCCCATACAATCATTAGAAGGAGAAAACGCAATGAGACTCATCAAAATGTTGCCTTTGCTGGCCCTGATCGCCCTGCTTGCATGCGGGTGCGCCAAGCCTGTACAAGAAGATGAAGAAGTTTATGACACCGTAGAAGAGATAAGCACTGACGACCAAGGATACGGGATTGGCTCTGATGATGCAGCAATAGCCGAAGATGAGGTAACTGATTCTGTTTACGCGGACAAACAGGCTAAGGTAGAACTGAAGCGGATCCATTTTGCCTTTGACCAGTTCGATCTGGACACCGAAGCACGCCAAACTCTGCAAAATAACGCCCTGTATCTGGAGCAGAACCCCACAGCCAGCCTTGTTATAGAAGGACATTGTGACGAGCGCGGTTCTGACGAATACAACCTGGCGCTGGGAGAAAGACGCGCCCGCGCCGCTGCTGAGTATCTGACAAATCTTGGAGTTGAAAGAAATCGTGTCAGAACCATTTCCTACGGCGAGGAAAAACCCCTTGATCGCGCGTCCACGGAAGCAGCCTGGACACTTAACCGCCGTGCTGAGTTTAAAGCGCAACGGTAACTGGCGCCACAGCAACTGGTACCACAGAGCAGCATGACAATCTCTATCTGTTGCTTACACGGGCCGTACAACAGATGTTGTACGGCCCGTGTTTTTAATCCAGAAATTCGCATTTTGCCCCGTACTTCGATATTTATCTTTAGAGGAGAAATTTTCTCATGCATTACAAGATAATCAGTTTTATCGCTATTTTGGCCGGGTGTCTGAGTGCCTGTGTTCCCATCCAGAATAACGAAAATCTCAAAACAGATTTAACCAAAGTCCAAAACAGGATGACCACTTTGGAGCAACGTACGGCGGGTCTGGCTCAAAAATCCCCCTCCAAAGAGATGTTACACCGTCAGGCGGAGCAGCGTGCTGAACTCGACAGTCTGCGCATAGATATGCAAAGTATAAATGGACGCCTAACCGACCAGGAGAAAGCACAGCAACAGCTACGCCAAGAACATATCCTACGCCAAAATGAGCTTGAAGCAAGGCTCGCAGAGCTAGAAAACCGCCTTGGCCAACTCGGAAAGGAACTCTCAAACAAGGAGTATTCTTCTGCCAGCGTTGCTGTCCCTGTTTCAACACCCTTCGCCTCAAACAAGATAACGTTAGACACAAAAGTAAGCACTGCTGAGACCAGAATACAACCGCAGTCCACGGTACATGGCGTTTCCGGCTCGGGAGATCCTGAAGCTCTTTATCGTGAAGCACTACAGCTGGTACAGCAAGAAATGAATTTTAGCGCAGCACGGGAAAAATTCATCTCCTTTGTGGAAAAATATCCTGAACACGAGTTAGCAGTAAACGCAATGTACTGGATCGGGGAGACCCTGTACGGAAACAAAAAGTATGAAAACGCTATCCTCCAGTTTCAAGACGTGATCCAGATGTATCCGCAACATTCTAAAATTCCTGCAGCGCTTTTGAAACAGGGGCTGTCATTCTACGAACTCGGCGACACCCGCAACGCTAAAATAATCCTGCAGAAAGTACAGGATAAATACCCCACCAGCCCAGAAGCACAAATTGCACAACAACGTCTCGGTCAATGGTAACGCCTTAGGATCCGCAGAATAATTTGTGCCCTAGCGAGATTCAGCGTAAAATTCATCGTTGCACATTTCAAAAAATGATGTAAATTCGCGCGGCACGCGACAAATATATGCTAGGGTAGGGGGAAAGCATGGCAGAAAACAGACGTAAACGTTTTGGTGATGTGCTGTTGGAGGCAGGCCTCATAACTAATGAACAGCTCGAACAGGCACTTACCCTACAGAAGAGCAGTGGAAAACCACTTGGCAAGATTCTTGAAGAAAAAAACATAATCGGGCAAAAAGATATTGCCGCCACTCTGGCACATCAGTTTGGCTTCAAGACCGTGAAGGACATTGCCAACCACAAGTTCCCGGCTTCCATTCTGGATCTGATAGATAGCCGTAAAGCTCTGCAAAAACAGATATTTCCACTTAAAGTTGAGGGGAAAAAACTGTACTTGGCGATGGTAAATCCTCTGGACATTGAGACGGTGAATATCCTCTCATTCGCAACGGGTTTACACATTGTCCCCATCATCACCACTCCAACCGAGATCTACGCAGCTATTAACACCCACTACATCAATATCATGGATGAAAAGCACGCTGATGGACACTGGCGCATCCTGGTGCTTGACACGCCACAACAAGTACATATAACCGAAGGGCTTCTGCGTGGTACGGGTTACAGTGTCACTTCTACGACCACCAGCGCGGCGGCACTTGGCTTATGTACCAAAACCTGTCCACACCTTATTATCGCCGAAACTCAAAACGCAGGACTGGATACCATCGGGCTGTACCATGCCTTGCGCCATAATAACAGTACCAGGAATTGCCCGATTATCGGACTTTCATATCGAGCCACGGCTGCTGAGGAGGCCAAGTTTTTAGACATGGGGTTTATCGATTTCATTGCCAAGCCGGTTGACGCCATGCGTCTGCAGGCCAGAATAAGGCGTGCGTTAAACCTGCTCTATCAGAAAGAGCATTGAAACAAAATACCGCTGGCGCGCGCAGTCTCAAGCCAGTTCTGGGTAACATGCGCATCCAAAGCGCCAAAGGTATCAGGCAGATGTTCAACCCCGACGCAACGTTGATACAGCTGCACGACCTCGAGCGGAACCTCCATGCATACCATCCCAGCATCTGCAGTATGATAAAATAGTGCTCCACATGGATTTTGCCCTTCCACATACACAAATTCAACCAGATCATCGATCATACCGTTATGATAGTATTCCACCGAGTATGAAAAAATCCCCATCCTGACCTCATCCGCCAGACACCAGAACTTCTTGACTCCATCTACCTGCAAGGTACACACCCGCTCCTCTGCATGAGTCAAGGGTGGAGCAAGTAACACATCTGAATATAAATGGTGATACTGTATAAGGTCCAGAGCCACGGGAATAATATTCTCCAGCTGGATGCTGAAAAAATATTGGCGTACAAATTCCTGCTGCAGCTGATGGGCCTGCGCAACATCCCAGTCGGGTGCGCTAGAACCCGCCTTCAAATACTGTTCGCGCTCCAACCACAAGGCGAGTTGCTGGAGAAACTCAGCGCCGCTTATCGAGCAAGCTTCACAGAACAGATCAAAGTAGGCCACTGCGCGACCGGTATTGTAGAACAGGTTTAAGGCGGCGGTTAAGTATGCCGCGCACCGAAAATCTTCTCTGCCCATGCTCGCACTAGATTCGACGGTGTAAGGTGGCTCAGGTAATGCTTCGAGGGTATATATATGCCGCTGTTGGTCAAGAAGAGTGCCCGGCAGAAGAGCAAGTGGGAACAGTTCTATATGGTTCGGATAAAATCCAAGTGCCGTATCGAGGCTGACACATAGACCAGCATAGGTATCACCCGGCAAGCCATAGATAAGGTCAATGCCATAGGTTACCCCGTTGTGGTGCAACTCAAGCAACCCGGCTTCGAAACGTGCCAGATTGAAACTACGTCCAACATTTTTTAACACCTTCGCATGCACCGACTGCAGCCCCACCTGCACCGAGCACGAGAGTTGCTGCAACAATTCTGCCATCTCGGCATCTACATACTCTGCCTTAGCTTCAAGATGGTAATGCAACTCGGGCGCGCACTCGATAAACAGCCGCAGTAGATCCTTACCTCTGCCAACTGGGACATTGAAACTGGAGTCCAGCACCCACACCTGTTCAACTCCGTTGACGACAAACAGCTCAAGTTCCTGCCGTAGACGCGTATGTGGAACCTGTGTCACCGTCCGGATACCGCGCGCATCAAAACAATAAGCGCAGCAAAAAGGGCATCCCCGCGCTGTTTCCAGCAGGACACCTCGTTCTGGTTTGATGGCGCCACTAAGCCAGGCAGAACCTGGCATAAGCTGCTGTTCTTCTTGCAAAATCTGTGGTGACGTCGTGCGTGAAAAAGTACCGGACAGGACCTGTTGCGCAACCTTGAGAAAGAGGGCTTCCCCATTTCCACGAATCACTACATCAAAAATACCGGAGTCTACCCATGTGGATGTGGCAGATGAAGCCTCCGGCCCCCCGCACACAAACACACAGTCGTCCAGAATAGGTCTTAAGACATAAGCCAACTCCAACAGTGCTACCCTGTTCCACACATAAAAACTAAAACTTATAAGTTGGGGCTGCAGTCTTTGTACGGTTGCGCACACTACAGCGCTGGAAAAACTGGGGGGAAGGTTAAGAATCTGCGAACTACATCCCGCGGGTAGTTCTGCACATAGGGACGCTGCCGCCAAAGGAGTAGCTTGCAACAGGCTGCCGGTATGACAGGCGATAAACACAACCTCTGCGGTATCCGCTCCAACAGTGTAGCTATCGACGTTATCAGCTCCCATGTGCTTCAACTCTTGAGCTTCACTTTTATTTTGGGTTTTCCATCCTCGCTTACTACCGTAAAGCTGCACAACACATCACCATAATGCTGCCGTATCGCTTCTTTCTTATCCCGCACAAATGTCTCCATGCTGCTGATTCCACTAATAGCTGGCGTAACCTTGCATTCTTTACACATATGCAGATAATTTTGATACAGTTGCGCGGAATTATCCGCAGCTGCTGGTGGGGTTGCGACGGTTTTAGCCCCAACCGTGGCAGGTTGAAATGCGTTTCTTTTAGTGTGACGTACATAACGCCCCTCATCCATCTGGCGCTGAACCCGCTCCCACATCCCAGTGTAGGAGTGATAGCTGCTGGATAAATTCTGTAAGCGATAGCGCAGATCGACCTGTATAATTTTTCTACGTCCAAGTAGACGTAGTTGGCGCTCGAGCTCATCTCTGATCTTCATGGGTGCGATCTTCTCGACTCCAGCAAAGTATTGCTCGTATTTAATCCGCAACTCTTTGAGTGTATATTCCACTTCATCGAGTTGCCTGCTAATGCGCTGCCGTTCACTTTTCATCACAATATAACCCTTATTATACCCGTATCTAGCCCTTATGGCCGTACCGCTTGACTGAACTCCAAATATCCGCTAGAAGGTGAATTTTAACATATACTACAGGTGATTACGAATGAAGAGCGCTGATCTAGGAGCCATTATTCTCGCAGCGGGTAAGGGCACCCGCATGAAATCCAAACACCCGAAGGTACTCCATCCCATCGCCGGACAACCCATGGCGGCATATCCGCTTGAGCTCACCCGCGTCCTAGAGTGTAGCAAAACGGTGATGGTTGTCGGACATGAGGCTAATTTAGTCAAGGACTCTTTTTGTGATTCTCACATAGATTTTGTCCACCAGCACGAACAACTCGGCACCGGGCATGCGGTTCAGGTTGCCTGGAAAGAACTTGAGAATTTTTCCGGAACCATATTACTGCTGTGCGCGGATGTTCCTCTTCTGCGGCGTGAAACCTTGGAAAAATTGCTTCACGTGCATAGAAGCAGTGGGGCAACGGTGTCTGTGCTGAGCGCCGAAATAGAACAACCCTACGGCTACGGGCGTATCGTCCGCGACGACGCGCACATCAGTTCAATTGTAGAGGAAAAAGACGCCAGCGCAGAGCAGAAAAAGATCCGCGAAATAAACACCGGTATTTTTGCCCTTCAGGCGCCGCATGTCGTAACTCTGCTCAAACAGTTAGATAACAACAACGCCCAGCATGAATTCTACATCACCGATATTGTGGAACTCGCCGCCAAACAGGGTTTGCGGGTAAGTTCAGCCATCCTCGATGATATTAACGAAAGCATGGGGGTAAACGACCGCTCTCAGTTAGCCGCTGCCTCTGCGCTGATGCGCCGCCGCATTAATCAAGCACATATGCTCGCCGGGGTAAGCCTGGAAGACCCTGAATCCACCTACATTGATGCTACGGTCCGTATAGATGCAGATACATATATCCAGGCTGGCGTTCATCTCCATGGTACTACATACATCGAGGCTGATTGCGTTATAGAAACCGGTTCAGTCATCAGTGACAGCCACATTGGTACACGCAGCCACATCCGTGCTTCTAGCTGTATTGAAGGCTCGAGCGTAGGGGAACAATGCACCATTGGCCCCATGGCGCATCTACGCCCTGGCACACACCTACACGGGTTAAATAAGATCGGTAATTTTGTCGAAACGAAAAAAGCGCAGATAGGTATGCGCTCGCAGGCCAGCCATTTAAGTTACATTGGGGATGCAGAACTGGGACAGAATGTTAATATAGGGTGTGGCACCATTACGTGCAACTATGACGGGGTAAATAAGTACAAAACCATCATTGAGGACGATGTCTTCGTCGGTAGCGACACCCAGTTCATCGCCCCAGTCACTATAGGGCGCAACAGCCTTGTAGGTGCCGGTTCCACCATAACCAAAGACGTCCCACCTGACTCTTTGGCATTGTCACGTGTAGAACAAAAAATAATCCCCGGCTGGAGAAAAAAGAAAAAAAGTTAGATATATAGCCCATCACTGACATCACCCCTACTGAGCATACGTGGTTTTTGACATTCAAACTGTGGAGAGTATACATATATGTGTGGAATCGTTGGATATATCGGGCAGCAGAACGCAGCAGATGTTATTCTGGATGGGTTAAAAAAGCTGGAATATAGAGGCTACGATTCCGCCGGTATCTCTACTTGCGAAAATGGGCGACTGTACACAGCCAGGGCAAAAGGTAAACTTGTTAACTTGGAAACACAATTAAACGCAACCCCTCTTAGTGGCAATCTTGGAATCGGCCACACCCGCTGGGCCACCCACGGCAAACCATCAACGGACAACGCCCATCCCCACCGAGCAGGTAATTTTGTCGTAGTGCATAACGGTATCATTGAAAATCACTTGGAACTGAAACAGCAGTTGCAGGAAGCCGGACATCATTTCAAATCAGAGACCGATAGTGAAATCATTGCGCATCTGATTGAGGAGCGGCATAAACAGGGGGCAAATTTTGTAGATGCGGTGCGCGAAGCTATACACATTCTGGCTGGCGCTTTTGCCATCGTGGTTATATCAGATAAATATCCGGAGCAAATGATTGCGGCAAAGTCCGGCTCTCCGCTGGTTGTGGGGCAAGGTGAACATGAAAACTTTGTTGCTTCAGATATACCGGCAATGCTCTCCCACACTCGGGAAATGATATTTCTTAAAGACGGTGAAATGGTAATCTGCACTCGAAACGGGCTAGAATTTCTTGATTTTGGCGGAAATAGAATAGAAAAAAGCAGCAAAACCATCACCTGGAGCCCGTTAATGGCGGAAAAAGGCGGGTATCGCCACTTTATGCTCAAGGAGATTCACGAACAACCACGCGCCATCGCCGATACCATCGCCGGGCGGATCAATAAAAACAAAGACTCGGTGATGCTGGCTGAGTCAGGGCTCGATCCTGAGGTTATAAAAACCGTAGAGCGAATATATATTATCGCCTGCGGCACCTCCTGGCATGCTGCCCTGGTGGGTAAAAGCCTGCTGGAAAAACATGTAAGAATTCCGGTTGAAGTCGATATCGCGAGCGAGTTTCGGTATCGTAATCCTTTGGTAACCGATAAAACCCTGACCATTGTAATAAGCCAGAGTGGAGAAACCGCCGACACCCTTGCCGCCCTACGTGAAACGCATGAAAAGGGTGGCAAAGTACTGGCCATCTGCAATGTAGTCGAATCCTCCATCGCTAGAGACAGTGACGGCGTTATTTACACCCATGCCGGGCCCGAAATCGGTGTTGCCTCCACCAAAGCTTTCACCACTCAACTCGTGGCCCTGTTTATGTTTACCCTCTACGCCGCTGAACTCAGAAACAGCACGGATCAGCAGACCAGATCAGCACTGATCGCTGAGCTATTAACCCTGCCGCGAAAAATGGAGGAAACCCTGGAACTGGATCCACTGATAGAGGATTCGGCCAGAGCATACATGCACACCAATGATTTTCTCTACCTCGGGCGCGGAAATCAATTCCCCATTGCCCTTGAAGGTGCGCTGAAACTTAAAGAGATCTCCTATATCCATGCAGAAGGATACCCAGCTGGAGAGATGAAGCACGGCCCCATTGCCCTTATTGATGAAAATATGCCCGTGGTCTGCATAGCTCCCTACAACCATGTCTTTGGGAAAACTGTCTCCAACATGGAAGAAGTCAGAACTAGAGGGGGACAGCTTATAACCATAACCGACAGTATTTTGCCTTCTCTCAAGGAAAATTCACACGCTCTATTTAAGGTACCAACCATACACGATGACCTTATGCCGCTTATAACCACCATCCCCCTGCAGTTGTTGGCATACCACATAGCCGTACTGAAGGGCACCGATGTGGATCAGCCGCGCAATCTGGCAAAATCTGTAACGGTAGAATAATTTAGATACACGCAAGAATCACTAGTCTGAGAGAAAGCACGGTAAGAATTAGTTTAAGTATCCGTTTAAACGCGTATTCAGGCACATGGTGACGCATGCGGGTTCCGGCCCATGACCCGCACAACATCGCGACAACCAAACCAGAAATTAAACCGGAATAGGCAGCAAAGCCAAACCCGGCGGCGATAAAAATTAAAATTTTTATCGCGCTAACCGCCGTCATCATGGTGGCAGAAGTAATCACCAGCTGATCACGCGTGAGTTGAAGCCGGAGTAAAAAAGGAAGGTTCACCGGGGCCGATGAGCCAACGAACAGGGTCAGAAATGTTTGGATAAAACCAAGTGCACCAAACCCAAGCCAGCCTAGTTTGTTTTTAAAGTAACCATGCTCATCAGCGCCACGACTGTCTCGCGAACTGAGCACAGTGCCTTTATTTTTATTTCCCGTCAGGCGCAGCCATATTTTTTGCGGTGGTAACCAAACCATCAACAAAACAAAAATACCAAGGGGTAATGCGGAAAACTGCACCTGATATTTCTGGTACGTATTTAATGCTCCAGGGATCCCCAGAATCACCCCAGTCACAAACGGAATAGTTATGGGCCATACTATGGAAGCTGGCGAAAATGCCGCCCTGCTGCAGTTGCTCGCCAACTGGGTGACAGCATGTACTGGAATAACCACTTGTATAGGTAGAAAAAGAGTTAGAACGGATATAAACAACATACCTCCACCAACCGCAGTGACAGCTGATAGTGCTGAAGTGAAAAATGCCAGCAGGACTAAAATCGGCGTTATTAAATTTATATCGGTAAGCACAAATTAACTCCGCGCGTAGTAATTTATCCCTGCGCCACGCAGGCTTATTCTGCTAATATCTATGTATTGTTGTGTGATCCATAATGGCTCGGACTGAGCCATAAAGGCGCACGTGATTCTACCCAAGCGGATCCTCCTAGTTCCAGAGACATATCCGCTACATATCGAGAAACCACATGTTCGTTAAAATACTACGTTATATCAGTATCGCTGCCCTTGCAGGGATAATCCTTGGCAGCTCTGCCCTTATCGGGGCATATTTTTTTATATCCCACAACTTACCCAAGCTAGATAAGCTCGAAGATTACACCCCTGCTGTGGTTACCAATGTATACAGCTCTGATGGACACCTTATTGCCGAATTTTATCGAGAACGACGCGTTGTTATCCCCGTCAATCGCATGCCGCAGAAACTGATCCAAGCTTTTGTTGCTGCGGAAGATGCGTCTTTTTTCGAACACGAAGGATTGGATTTCATTTCTATCTTTCGTGCTGCACTTAAAAATGTGCGCGCCGGTGGAATAGTTCAAGGAGGAAGTACCATAACCCAACAGGTGGCAAAAAGTCTCCTGCTCACCCCGGAACGAAAGTTTTCACGCAAATTCAAGGAAGCTATTCTCGCCTGGCGCATTGAGCAGAATTTCTCCAAACGTGAAATTCTGTATCTATATCTCAACCAGATATATCTTGGACACGGTGCCTACGGAGTGCAGGCGGCAGCGGAAAACTACTTTGCCACAGATGTCGAGAATCTATCCTTGGCGCAGTGCTCGATGCTTGCAGGTCTTCCGCAGGCACCGAGCCGCTACTCACCTTACATAAACTTTGCCGGTGCGCGCAAACGTCAGTTGTATGTGTTGGAACGCATGCTCGTCAATGAATTTATAGACAGTAACGAAAAAGAGCAGGCTCAAAATGAAGAGCTGTTTATTCATCCGCGTAAGGATAACACCGCAGCTGGTACCGGATACTTCACCGAGCAGGTTCGACGCTATCTAGAGCAGGAGTTCGGCGCGGATAAACTCTACACCGCTGGACTCCAGATTCACACCACCATCAATTTAGATATGCAGCAAAATGCGCAAGAGGCCGTGCGCAAAAACCTGCAGGCGCATGAGCGCCGCAGAGGATTGAGATCACCAGAAGAAGTCATTCCTGCGGATCAGTGGGATGAAGCATTCACTTCCGTACCGGAAAAGCTCGAAGATGAACATATCTACCCTGCTATATTGACAGGCACTGATAAAAATGGAGCCCTGCTGGTAAAATATGGAAGACACACCGGAAGTATAGCGCGCGCGGATATGAAGTGGTGTGAACCATTCAGTATTATTCCATACGCTCAACACATTAATTCGACGCCGAAAAAAGCGCAACAAGGGAAAGCCACTTTGGCGCTTGGATCCAAAATCAATATATTAATCAAAGATGCCCAAACACAACCCTTCAAGGCTGAATATTTTCAATATCCAGACGCCCAAGGAGCCATGCTAGTTATGGATCCACATAGTGGCCAGATCAAAGCCATGGTTGGCGGATACGATTTTGCCACCAGCCAGTTTAATCGGGTTACACAAGCGCGGCGCCAGCCAGGGTCTGCAATTAAGCCACTGATTTACGCCGCGGCACTGAATAAAGGATATACACCTGCATCTATAATTGTTGACACCCCCCTCATTTATCAAAACACCACTGAGGATGGAGAAAAACAGGAGTGGAAACCGGACAACTACAGTAATAAATTTTATGGCGCAACAACACTACGTGAAGCTCTGGCCCAATCTTATAATGTAATCTCTATTAAACTGCTAAATCAGATTGGCATTAGCTACGCTGCTAACTACCTACACCGTCTCGGCATCGAGTCAGATATTAATATGGATCTGAGTATGGCCCTGGGCACCAGCACCGTTACACCGCTGGAACTAGCCACGACATACTCGGTGTTCGCCAATGGAGGGATCAGTATTACTCCCTCCTACATAGAGAAAATTTACGACCGCTATGGCAAAGTGCTTAAGTCTACTGATCCGGCAGATTTTTTAACTGGACCCAGGCAGGGTCAGGAAATGATTGCCCCAGAAAAAAAGCGGGTGATGTCTGAAGAGAACGCATGTCTTATTACCAATATGCTTGAATCAGTGGTACAAAATGGCACCGGCTGGCGCGCCAGAGCCCTAAAGCGCCCAGCCGCAGGAAAAACAGGCACAACAGATAATCTGTACGATGCGTGGTTTGTTGGCTATGTTCCCCAACTGGTGGCGGTTTCGTGGGTGGGATACGATCAGCAGCACCCGTTAGGGAACCAGGAGACAGGATCAAAGGCCGCAGCACCAGCATGGGTAGATTTCATGCTCAGGACCTGCGAAAATCTCCCTCCACGCCACTTTCATATCCCGGATACGCTCGAATTTCATCCAGTAGATCCCAAAAGTGGCCTTTTAGTTCCGGAAGACAGCCAGAATATGTATATAGAGATGTTTGCACCAGGCACGGCTCCTAGCATCTACTCGATTGATACCCAAAAAAACCAGGCCACTGACTTTTTTCGCCTCAATTAGTCCAACCACTACAGGTGGCGCATGCATATATTATATAATACGCAGGCGTCACACAAGGGAGCTCTGGCCTTACATACAGCCCTACCGTGATAGATAAGAAGATGGGAAAATACGCCCCAGCAAGCGGGCGGTATAATTGCGCATAAATCGCATTCTACCTTCTCAGGGTCACTTTTGTCGGTCAGCCCGATACGATAGCTTACACGCTTAACATGAGTATCCACAGCAAAACCGGGAACATTAAACACATTACTTAAAACTACATTGGCGGTCTTGCGTCCAACGCCTGGAAGGGTACATAGCTCCTCCATGGTGGCAGGGACTTGGCCACCGTAGGTCGTTATCAATCTTTCCGCTGTAGCAATAATGCGAGTTGCCTTGGTTTTGTAGCAACCGATGGAGCGGATAATTCTTTCAATCTGCCCCTGTTGCGCTGGGATGTAATCCGCCGGATACGGATACCTACCAAACAACTCTGGTGTAACCTGATTAACCCTGACATCTGTAGTCTGTGCAGACAAAATTGTCGCAATTAAAAGCTCGAATGCAGAAGTATAATTTAGCGAACACTTTGCTTGCGGGTACTCAGCCTTGAGTCTAATCAGGCATTCCGCGGCTCTGTTTTCCCTCTCCATAGGTACCATTCTCACGCGTTAGAATTGTGTAGCAGCAGTTTCTACTAAATGAGTTATCAATATAATTAACAGGGTTATCCACAGGGCAAATTTAGTCTGTTAATTACATTTAAATATAGATGAACTGGAAAGAACCCGGTCCAGTTTGTCACGAGCTTTCACCTCTGTCCAGATCGCAGTTCCTCGCGTATGCACGTGCATATCCAGAATTAACGGCAGATGTGTGAGTTTTTTACGTATCTGTGCACTACTGTCAATCCTGATTTGTTCTACCTGAATCCCACCAATTGTATAAAATCGATCACGGCTTATGAAAGGACAACATGCTGGGTAAGTGGCACGCAAAAAAATGGGGGAGATGCGTTGGAGGCGGCTTTGGAATTGAGGATGTCCAGAAACCCACAGGGTATCGTAAAAGTCGCCCGCAATAACGGCAGGCAACAACATGTCATAGCGCCCCAGTAGTTCTGGGCTAAGCAATTTTTTTATCTGCCCCGGACGCTGAAAAAAGCTACCTCTAAGTCGGACATTGAAAAATAAAAAACGTTGTTTACCCAGTGTAACATCTGCAACCATGCAATTGGAACCACCCCCTAGGTCGTATTCCTGCACTTGCTTAAGGGGTACTTTCCAGCTCATAAGGGCCATAGTGTGGCTGGCGCCACTGTTTACTACGGAGGCGGTTACTTGTTGGGCTAACTTTGCTGCAGGTGTTACAGAAAAAATATGTGCAGTATTTTGCAACGCTACTATATCGGGGCGGATTTGGCTGATGTATGCATGGAAAAATGCTATATCTGTGCACCCGCTCATATTCAATGAAAGAATGCGTAGCTTTTCAGACATAGTGTGTCCCCTGCAAAATCGGATGGGTCTTATCTATATGCGCTCGATGGAATGAATAACAATTGATTTTACTGGGACATCGCTCATGTTTTTTTTCACTGCCGTTGCCATGGCCGCAATTTCATCCACGACATCCATCCCTTTTACTACCTTTCCAAAGACAGCGTATCCATATCCGGATGCGGAAACATTGCGGTGATCCAGAAATCCATTATCCTCAACATTTATAAAAAACTGGCTTGTAGCACTGTTTATCTGGTTCGTTCTAGCCATAGCAATGGTACCTCGGCGATTTCTTAAGCCATTGTGAGCTTCATTGGTGATGGCAGCCTGGGTCGGTTTTTGAAGCATACTTTCGGTAAATCCACCGCCTTGAATCATAAAACCCTTAATAACCCGGTGAAATACGGTGCCGGCATAAAAACCACTATCCACGTACTCTAGGAAATTCCGCGTCGACACCGGAGCTTCTTCTACGTTCAAGTTTATTTCAAAACTACCAACATTAGTAGTTATAGCAACCCGTACACCTTCAGGATTTGTGGCATGGCTGGTTTGAACCAGGGTCAGCAGTAACAGTGCAACCAAGGGATAGATAAAGTTCTTCAATCAAACCTCCAGTTAAATGTATTCCGCCTTGAGGGTGCGGCGCATCAATTCAACTACTGCGCGACGCGGATCTTTGTTCTTATATAGAAGAGCGTACATCTCGTTTATTATTGGCACATCAACATCCAGCTTTTGCGCCAGATGATAGGCTGATTTTGCAGTTTCCACCCCTTCTGCAACCATTTTCATATGCGCTAGGATGGCATCAAGTTTTTGCCCTTCGCCAAGCGCAATACCTACTGTTCTGTTACGGGATAACTCCCCAGTGCAAGTAAGCACCAAGTCACCCATACCTGCCAGACCGGCAAATGTTTCCGGTTTAGCCCCAAGGGCTATACCCATCCGTTTCATCTCAGCCAGGCCACGGGTGATTAGAGCAGCACGAGTATTATTACCATATTTAAGACCGTCACATACTCCAGCTGCCAGAGCTATAACGTTTTTAAGCGCTCCACCAACTTCGGTACCTATTACGTCATCATTGCTGTAGATACGAAAATAATCCGTGCTGAACAAGTCGCGTGTCATGGTGGCTATATCTTCGTTCTTAGCCGCAACTACTGCCGCAGAAGGTATCTCCAAGGCTATCTCACGTGCAAAAGTAGGGCCGGAAAGAAACGCCGTCTTTTCCTTATTGTGCTGCCCGTGTAGCGCCTTAGCTATGACATCAGACATTAATTCAAGGGTGGTATTTTCAATCCCCTTGGAGGCAGAAATTACCGTGGCTTCAGGGTTAAAATCAGGTGCCGCCCTTTCAAGTACTGCGCGCATCCGCTGCGAAGGGGGAACCAATACGACTACATCCAGCGATACGGCATCCTTCAATGCAGAACTGAAACATATATTTAGATCCAGTTTTATTCCGGGCAGATACTGATTATTCTCACCATACGTGCGCATATAACCCACAAGCTCAGCTTCGTGGGCCCATAGCGTAACTGCATAGCCTTTCTTTGCCAGGACATTGGCCAGACTGGTGCCCCAGCTTCCGGCCCCAACCACCCCTATCTTCATAATGCCACCTGTTGTGTTATGCACTACTCTTCCGAGTTGTCCAGCTCTTCTAAGTCTTCTAGATCTTCACCTATAAACTCATCTTCAACTTTTTCTGCTAGGGTGGCAACGGCGCCAATGCGTTCCTCTTTATCCAGAACCATAAGGCGTACCCCTTGGGTATTTCTCCCTATGATGGAAAGAGCGTCAACATTAGTGCGTAATATTTTGCCCTTATCGGTGATAAACATCAGATCTTCTTCTGCTCCGACCAGCTTTATATCCACTACACAGCCATTACGCGCAGAAGTTTTTATTGTAATAACCCCCTTACCACCCCGGGTCTGAGCTCGATATTCGTCAATATTCGTGCGCTTCCCATAGCCATTCTCGGTCACCGTAATCAGGGTAGCTGAGGTAGCATCGGTAACCACTTGCATACCTATAATGCGGTCATCCCCTACCAGCTGCATGCCACGCACACCGCGAGCGGTGCGACCCATTGAGCGCACATCCGTTTCGGCAAAGCGGATAGATTTCCCATGTTCGCTGGCTAAAAGAATGTCCATTTCTCCATCGGTTATGCGTGTCGCTACAAGGGCATCACCCTCGTCAATGGTCATAGCAATAATGCCCCCTTGACGAGGATTGGAATAAGCCATCAATTCGGTTTTCTTCACTACACCCTTGCGGGTACAGGCGATGATATATTTATTTTCGGCAAATTCCTTCACCGGCAGAATAGTCATTATACGTTCACCCTGCTCAAGTTGGAGCAGATTTACTATAGCTTTGCCTCGCGCGGCATGTCCCCCCTGTGGCACCTCATGAACCTTGAGCCAATACACCTTACCACTGTCAGTAAAAATAAGGATATATGAGTGGGTAGACGCCACAAACAGGTGTTCTACAAAATCTTCCTCTTTAGGTTTCATGCCGGAACGCCCCTTGCCTCCTCGGCGCTGGGCACGATACAGAGAAACCGCATTACGCTTTATATATCCGGAGTGAGTTACCGTCACCACCATGTCCTCTTCGACAATGAGATCTTCTATCGATAAGTCCTTGGTTTTAGCGATAATCTCTGTGCGGCGTATATTCGCGAAGCCATCTTTTACTTCATCCAATTCTCCCCGAATAATCTTCAGAATTTCAACATCGCTGCCGAGGATTTCTTTCAGACGTGCAATTCTGGCCAATATCTCGTTGTACTCAGCAATTATTTTTTCCCGCTCCAGCCCGGTAAGGCGATGCAGACGCATATCCAAAATAGCCTGCGCCTGAATGTCGGAAAAACTGAATCGTTCAATCAACCTTACTTTGGCTGTAGCAGAAGTATCTGAACCTTTAATTAATTGAATAATCTCATCCAAGTTTTCAAGAGCCTTTTTAAGACCCTCAAGGATATGGGCGCGTGCCTCTGCTTTTTTGAGCTCAAATACACAGCGACGTGTAACTATTGTTTTGCGGTGTTCTATAAAATTATCCAGAATTTCGCGCAAATTTAGGATCTTCGGCTGTCCTTCTACAATGGCGAGGAGAATAATTCCAAAAGACGTCTGTAAAACGGTCATTTTATACAGTTGATTCAAAACAACTGCTGCGTAGGAGTCACGCTTCAGTTCAATTACGATGCGCATCCCGTCTCTATCGGACTCATCGCGTAAATCACTGATTCCTTCTATCTTTTTTTCCTTAACCAGTTCAGCTATTTTTTCGATCAATTTTGCTTTGTTTACCTGGTATGGAATTTCATTAATTATGATGCTTTCGCGCCCCGTTCTGCTATCAATTTCTACCAGAGCCTTGGCACGCAGTTTGATAATCCCTCTACCAGTTCGATACGCTTCGTGAATATCGTCGTGCCCAAGGATAAAAGCCCCTGTAGGAAAATCCGGCCCAGGTATTTTCTCTAAAAGTTCTTCAAAACCAAGGGATGGATTATCAATAAGCGCGATCAGACCATCTATAACTTCACCAAGGTTATGGGGTGGAATTTTAGTAGCCATCCCAACGGCTATTCCCTCAGAACCGTTGACCAGAAGATTCGGAAACTTACATGGCAGAACTACAGGCTCGTGAAGTGATTCGTCATAGTTGGGTGAAAAATCTACTGTTTCCTTATCTAGGTCCGCAAGCAATTCAAATGATAGCTTTGACATCCTAACTTCTGTGTAACGCATGGCTGCTGCTGAATCACCATCAACAGAGCCAAAATTACCCTGACCGTCAACCAATGGATGGCGCATGGAAAAATGTTGTGCCATGCGCACTATAGTATCGTAGACGGCGGAGTCACCATGGGGGTGGTATTTACCAATCACATCGCCTACAACACGGGCTGATTTTTTATATGGTTTATTGTATTCGTTACCTAGTTCGTGCATGGCGAATAGTACCCGCCTATGCACCGGCTTGAGACCGTCACGAATATCTGGTAGTGCGCGCCCAATAATTACACTCATGGCGTAATCCATATAGGATTTCCGCATTTCATTTTCTATATTTATACTGGTTTTATCGTGTTGAGATAACATCAGGAAAATCCTTGCTTTGCGTTTTTATTATCTTAAATATCCAAATTGGAAACATTCAGGGCATTGCGCTCTATAAATTCTCGGCGTGGCTCCACCTGGTCTCCCATAAGGATGGTAAATATCTCATCTGCTGCCACCGCATCTTCAATTTTTACCTGCAGTAGGGTCCGCTTTTCCGGATCCATGGTAGTTTCCCACAGTTGGTCTGGATTCATCTCCCCCAGTCCTTTGTAGCGCTGTACGTATTGTCCTTTTTTAGCCCGGTTTAGGACAAAATCCAATAATTCTTGGAAGCCAGTCACCCGCTCAATTATCTTTCCATCCTGTAAAAAATCAATCTTTTCATCTCTGAGGTATTCAATATTTTTATACAGTTGAAGCAGATACTTGTACTCCTGTAGCGAAAATTGCTCCAGAAGTTTATGGTCAATTCTGCCTCTTATGCTGCCGATGGAAAATAGTATCCTCGATGGATTATCGTACAGGGTATATTTGGCTTCTGGAGCAACCCGGCGTAGGGTATCATACAGTTCGGTAAGATCTTCTGCGTCTACAAAACCATTCTGCAGTTTATTTTTAACAAATATCTCCAAAATTTCACGCTTTATCCCCCGATGTACCAATTTTTCAAACATATTACTGAAATTAACAATGGTGTTTAAAATTGGAATGGCTTGTTTGCCACGCAGGGTCTTACCACTCTGGTTAAGATGTATTTCAAGTGATTCCACCCCAAGATTTAGGAGGTACTGCAGCAGGGTTTCTTCATCTTTAATATATGTTTCCCGTTTTCCTCGCTTCACTTTAAACAGAGGCGGTTGGGCTATATATAGATAACCTCTTTCTATAATTTCAGGCATTTGACGGAAGAAAAAAGTCAAAAGTAACGTACGGATATGCGATCCATCGACGTCTGCGTCTGTCATTATAATAATGCGGTGATAACGAATCTTATCTATATTAAATTCGTCTTTTCCTATACTGGTTCCCATCGCGGTGATTAGGGTTCGTATTTCGTTTGAAGAAAGCATTTTATCAAACCTTGCTTTCTCCACGTTCAATATTTTTCCCTTCAGGGGTAAAATTGCCTGATACGAGCGATCGCGTCCCTGTTTAGCACTGCCACCAGCACTATCGCCCTCCACTAGATAAATTTCACTTAGCGCCGGATCTTTTTCCTGACAATCGGCCAGTTTTCCAGGTAGAGATAGTCCGTCTAGAGCACCTTTTCTCCGTGTGAGATCTCGTGCTTTCCTAGCCGCTTCCCTAGCTTTAGCTGCTTCTATCCCCTTCTCAACTATCTTTCTGGCTACGGCTGGATTTTCTTCCAGAAATATACCCAGTTTTTCGTTGAGCAATATTTCCACATATCCTTTTATTTCCGAGTTGCCCAGTTTTGTTTTGGTCTGCCCTTCGAATTGAGGTTCGGGCACCTTTACGGAAATAACTGCGGTAAGACCTTCGCGTAAATCGTCACCAGATACACTGGTTTTTATATTTTTAAGAAGATTATTAGTTGATGCATAAGTATTCAATGTACGCGTAAAAGCAGCTTTAAACCCTATCAGATGGGTGCCGCCTTCGTAGGTATTTATGTTATTTGCAAAAGAGAAAAGTTTTTCATCGTAATTGTCGCAATATTGAAACGCTATTTCAATTGCTACATTTTCTTTAACTCCAGAAAGAAAAATAACTTGTGGATGAATTGGCGTTTTTGCTCTGTTTAAATACTCTACAAACGAAGATATCCCACCTTCATATATGAATTCGTGTTTTTTATCATTAATGAAATCATTTATTTCAATTAAAATTCCTGCATTGAGAAAAGCAAGTTCGCGCAGGCGCTGGCTTAAAATTTCAAAGGAAAATACAGTTTCTTCGAATATATCACTATCAGGCCAGAATGTTATTTTGGTGCCACTATTAATAGTATCAGATACTTCATGTAATGGATGGAGTGGCTTTCCTTGTTCATACACTTGCTCATATTTTTTTCCGCCACGCCAAATAGTCAACTCAAGTCGGGAAGAAAGAGCATTAACCACAGAAACGCCAACACCATGTAGACCGCCGGAGACCTTGTAGGTATCACTGTCAAATTTTCCACCAGCATGCAATACCGTCATAACAACTTCTGCGGCTGACTTGTTTTCCGATTTATGGTGATCGACCGGAATACCTCTCCCGTTGTCTATTACCGTTACAGAACCATTTTCGTTGATATTTATTACAATTTTATCGCAATACCCTGCCAGTGCTTCATCAATAGAATTATCTACTACTTCGTATACCAGATGATGAAGCCCAAGGCTGCCGGTCGAACCAATATACATAGCTGGACGTTTGCGAACAGCGGTCAATCCTTCTAGAACTTTAATATTATTTGCATCGTATGTTTGGTTCATTTTTTTTCTTTCACACACTTATAGGCATTAATACAGCACAGTAGTTATCATGTTGTTGCGGTAAAATAAGGCTTGGTTTTCCTCCTGCACCTAAAAATAATTGAATTTCTTCACAATCGATACTGCTTAGGATATCGAGGAGGTAATTTGCCTTAAATTTTGAATCTCTTTCCCCCAGAGAGTAGTTAATTTCGATCCCCTCTGTTGAATTCCCATATTCGGTTTTAGAAAATACTTCTAGATTATTTGAAGATAGAGAAAGGTTTATCGTTCTGTTTTTCTCGTCGGATATAATCGCTACTCTTTTTATTGTATCAAAAAGTTTTTGCGTATTTATGCATGCTTTTATATCTGTTTTTTCGGGTATGACTCGTCGATAATTAGGAAATGTGGCATCGATGAGGCGAATAGATAACGTTATACAATCAACATCAAGAATTATTTTTCCATTCGTAGTTCTCATGTTGAGATCGTTGTCAGAATTCTCGCATATTTTTCGGATTTCCAGCAGTCCTTTTTTGGGAATTATAAATCCTTGCTCTAGTCTTTTGTCTTCCCTGTCGAAAGTTTTTTTAATACATACCAACCTATGTCCATCCGTAGCGACATAATGTATCATTTTATCCTCTGTATGCACAAACAAACCATTAAGATTATATTTTTTTTCATCGCTTGAGATGCAATTTATACTTTTATCAATTATATCCTTTAGTTCTTTGGCTTTATAAACAGCAACAACTTCAGCTGTTTCGTCTTTTATATCTGGAAATTCATTTGCATCTATTGCCGCTAGATTGAATTCTGATTTTCCACTTTGAATAGTTATCCAATTATTTGGCTGAGTAACTATTTTAATTTGCTGTTCTGGCATCTCTTTTGCTATTTCGTATAATTTTTTGGCAGGAAGTGTTGTTGTTCCAGCTTCAATGACATTTGCTTCAAGCTTAATTTTTATACTTATTTCAAGATCGGTAGCGGTTAAGTAAACATAGTTTTGTTCTGCTTTTATTAAAACATTCGACAGGATCGGGAGTGTTTTTTTCTTCTCAACAATTGATTGAATAAGAAGCAGGTTTTTTGTGAGGGGATCTTTGTTTATCTCTATGTGCATTTTTATAGTCTCCCTTCTTTTATGTTTTTTAAAAAGATAGTAATAGGTAATAAGAGCTGTGGATTGTGGATAAGTTGGTTATCGGTCTATTTTAATTCTCTTTTTCACTTTCTGCATAAATTTAAAGTTTGTGGATAACCTCTTCTTTCTGTTTATCAATCCGCAGGGTTTCTTTTGTGAACAGGTTTATCAATACTATTTTCACAGAGTGGTTGAGTTTTTATACTTTAACTTGGGAGTAATGTATTTCTTATATTTTTTATACTTTGTTTTAAACTTGTATTGGTTATTAATTCAGCATCTATTTTTTTAATTGCATGAATAACGGTGGAGTGGTCTTTTCCTCCGAAGTATTCACCTATTTCCGGATAGGAACTGGATGTTAGCTGACGGCATAAATACATAGCTATTTGGCGTGGGTACACAAATTTCTTTGTACGTTTTGCTGATTTTATGTCGGATATTTTTATATTGAAGTAATTTGTGACTTTTTTTTGAATGTCTTCAACGGTTATTTCCTGGCTGTATTCAACTATAATGTCTTTAAGAACTTCTTTAGCCATTTCTATAGTTATGGGTGTTGCAGTTAAACTAGCATAAGCTCCTATGCGTACCAAATATCCCTCGAGCTCGCGGATATTACTAATAACCGAGCCTGATAAAAACTCAGCCACCTCTTCGGGTAAAAAAATATTATTTTTTTCAGCTTTAGCTTCAAGTATTGCCTGTTTTGTCTCTTTATCTGGCGCTTGAATATCAGCTATAAGTCCCCACTCAAACCGTGATCGCAGGCGTTCTTCAAGGCCTGGAATTTCTTTGGGGAATTTGTCGGAAGTAACAACTATCTGCTTATGTGTATCGTACAAAGAGTTGAATGTATGGAAAAATTCTTCCTGTGTTCTCTCTTTGCCGGCAATAAATTGTACGTCATCAATTAATAGTACATCTATCGATCTGAATTTATTTCTGAACTCTTCCATCTTACCGTAACGTATGGCATTAATTAGTTCATTGGTAAATTTTTCTGACGAGTAATAACATACCGAGGAATTAGGGTCGGTTGCTTTAATTTTATTTCCAATTGCATTAAGTAGATGTGTTTTGCCTAAGCCTACGCCGCCATATATAAAAAGAGGGTTGTAGATGGTGGCTGGATTGTTGGCAACGGCAATAGCTGCTGCTGCAGCAAATTGATTTGAATTACCTGAGATGAAATTTTCAAAGCGATATTCCGTGTTAATATTAGAGGTTTGCCTGGAGCGTGCATGTTTAGATTCTGTTGCTTCGAGTTTGGGTTTGATCTTGCTACCAGTTATTTTTTTAGGTAATAAGACGTCCATATCTGCAATGGAAATTTCAACAGACGTAGACTCTCCACTGATTTGCAGCGCCAAATCCTGTATTTTAGAGAGATAATTGGATTCCAGCCATTTCTTGACGAAACGGTTGGCTGCTTCTAGCTTTATACTTTCTGCAGTTGCTTCCATGCACGTAAGGGGCTGTATCCAAGTTTTAAAATTTTGGGCAGACACTTCTTTTTCTAGTGCCGCTATTAGTTTATTCCATATGTCTGTACCGTTATTTTTTTTATTCATTTCAACATTTTATCAACAGGGTGTTTTGGTTTTTATATATAAAAATCAGATACTTATACGGAAAGTAAAGTTTTCAACAATTTACCAGAGCTGATGCATACTAGCAAGATGTTTTATTTATACCAGGTTAAACATAAACAAATGCCTGTATATATAGTGTTTTTTGCTTGTACAGGATGGGTAGAATGTGTATGTTGTCGGTTTGTATCTGGCTAAACAGTTTAATATGGAGATTAAATTATGAAGAGAACATATCAACCAAGTAGAGTGAGTAGAAAAAGGACCCATGGGTTCAGAAAGAGAATGTCAACCCCTGGTGGCCGTAATGTTATTAAAAACAGACGGGCGCGTGGTAGATCTCGGTTGGCTGCGACAATCCCCGTTAAGTAATTGCAATCCTGTTGTTTGCCAAAGAGCCATCGAATTCGGCGGTCTCATGAGTATAAGACAGTTTTTAAACGGGGAAATAAACATAATTTTCCTAGTTTTTACGTCTATGCTTTGGCGAAGGAAGAAGGCCCCACTCGGTTAGGACTAGTTGTTAGTCGTAAAGTCGGTGGGGCTTTTTTGCGTAATAGATACAAACGCATTATAAGGGAATATTTCCGCACTAATTACATGTTTTTGCCCTCTCATACCGATATTGTGGTGTGCATGAGGCCTCTGACGGCTGTTATAGATTCCGGTACTTTGAAATTTCAACTCGGCGAGTTTGTCGCTTCGGTCTGCTGCCGATGATACGCAAATGTTTAATTTCGCTTGTCCGATTGTATCGGATTTATATTTCTCCCTGTCTTCCCCCGCGTTGCCGTTTTGCGCCGACCTGTTCCGAGTATAGTATTCAAGCTCTGGAAAAGTACGGTGTATTAAAGGGGACTTGGCTCACTTGCATACGTATTCTAAAATGCAACCCTTTGTTCAAGGGTGGATACGATCCTCTAAAGTAGTATAAGGTTTTGACATGGAAAATAAAAATACCATTTTAGCGCTACTCCTGATGTTGCTGGTATGGACTGGGTTTACTGTATTATTTCCTCCCCAAGAAGACCGTGTTGGAAGTAGCATATTGACAGAGGAAACTAATCCAGAAGCTACAGAGTCGGCTGATTCGCGTATAGCACAATCTCCCGGAAATATAGTAAGACCAACTGTATCTAGTGGCGAAAGTACCGATGAAGCATTTAAGGTACGTCCTGAGGACAAGTACGCTTTTTTTTCCAACGCGGTGTTTGCCATACAGTTTAATCTGCGCGGCGGAGTTGTCTCTTCAATTAAGTTGTTGGGCTACCTGGAGGAAAATACTGCGGACTCTCCCCCTGTGTCTTTATTAGATCCCAAGCACGAAATTTCTACCCTTGGTGTTTTCTCTGGAAGTGGCTTTGGATTAGATGGGAATGAATTATATACATTCAAGCAACAAAATACCGATACTGCGCAGGTGGTTTCCCTCTCAACGACACTGGACAATGGTATATTGTTGTCCAAAGTTTTTACATTTACGCCTGATTCATATCTGATCAATGTTCATATAGAGCTGGTAAATAACAGTGCAACTGCTCTTACGGATATTTTACAACTTAAATTAAACAATTACTGGGATGATGACTTGGCGGGAAACCGCTTTGACTATCTTGGCTTTACTTCTTATGTGGATGGTAAGCTACAAGAAGATGCGGTTAAGGATATTCAGAGCGCCAAAAAAACCTTCACCGGGGAAATATCTTGGTCCGGATATACGGATAAATATTTTTTATCTGCATTGGTAAATAGAGACAACATTTTTGACTCTGTCTTATTAGAGAGGGATGGAGACCGTATATCTAACACTGCCCGCATAGCCAATTTCAGTATAGCTCCTGGAGCAAAGCGAGCAGTTAATTTTGATGCGTATTTTGGCCCTAAAAATATTGATTACCTGAAAGCTGCTGGCAGGAATCTGAATGAGGTTGTGGATTTTGGTTTCTTCGCCTTTTTATCCAAACCCTTGCACGTATGTTTGAAGTTTTTTTATACCTTTGTGCACAATTATGGGGTCGCCATAATTCTTTTAACGGTTATTATTAAATTACTCTTCTGGCCTTTGACGCAGAAAAGTTATGTTTCCATGCGGGCGATGCAAACTCTGCAGCCGGAAATGAAAAAACTACGGGAAAAATATCGTGGTGATAAAGAGGGCCTTAATCGAAACATGATGGAGCTCTACAAGGAACATCGCGTCAATCCTCTCGGTGGTTGCTTGCCGATGCTGGTGCAGATACCTGTTTTTATTGCTTTATATAAAGTTCTGCTCGGTACTATTGAACTGCGGCATGCTCCTTTCGCCCTGTGGCTCACGGATCTATCCGTCAAAGACCCATACTACATTACCCCCATAATAATGGGCGCTACAATGTTTATTCAGCAGAAGATGACCCCTAGTACTATGGATCCCATGCAAGCGAAAATGATGCTGGCTATGCCAGTAGTGTTTACTTTTATTTTCCTTAATTTTCCCAGTGGGTTGGTATTGTACTGGTTAGTGAATAATCTTCTAACTATTTTACAACAGTATTTAATTTACAGAAAACCTGCTTCAGCATCTGTCTAATTGCTCGGCATATTCTGTGAAGCGTGGGCAGACAGCCTGAATTAAGCTATCTTGGTTGGTTTAGTCTTTTACGCGGTGGCGTAGTGAACAGTACTGTGACTTATCCGCTTATATCTAAAAAACCCTTCTATGTTGGCGTAGAAGGGTTTTTTTATGGAGATTGCCAATGTTGAATACCGAAGATACTATAATCGCTCCTGCCACCGCTGTAGGGGTAGGTGCTATAGCTATTATCCGCATATCTGGTCCCATGGCCCTTCCGTATCTGGAGAACTGTTTTAAGCCTGCGCGAACCCAGACCAAACTAAAGACCCATGTTCTTACCTATGGAACAATTAAAAATAGGCAAAATGTTGGTATAGATCAAGTGATGGCTGTTTACATGCAGGCCCCGGCCTCATTTACACGTGAGGATGTAGTTGAAATTCACTGCCATGCAAATACTTACGTTGTACGCCAAATTTTAGAGATTTTCGTACAGCTGGGATGCCGGCTTGCAGAAGCAGGAGAGTTTACCTATCGTGCTTTTATGCACGGACGTATCGATCTAGCCGAAGCTGAGGCTATAGCGGAATTGATTGAGGCAGGTTCTGCTTCGTCAGCTAAAGTAGCCATGCAACACCTCGAAGGAGGGATCTCAGCTATTGCCACGCAACTACATGAGCAATTATTGCACGTGGCGGCCATGGTGGAGGCATATCTTGACTTTCCAGAGGAAGAAGTCGATTTTACTCATATTAATGTGGTAAATGAGACCGTGGATTCTGTGGTAACTACCTTAGATTCAATGCTTTCGACTTTTTATACTGGGAAAGTCTTGAGAGAAGGACTATCTATACTCATTTTAGGCGAACCGAACGTTGGTAAAAGCTCATTGTTGAATTATTTATTAGGCTATGATCGAGCTATTGTTACCGACATACCTGGGACTACCCGTGATTTTATCGAGGAGCAGATTATTCTTGGTCATTTGCCTATAAGGCTTATTGATACGGCAGGTCTGCGTGCCTCCAGTGATTTTATAGAGCAAACCGGGGTTGAGCGCGCGAAAAATAAAGCGAAAGATGTCGACCTCATCCTGTTTGTTGTAGATGGGAGTATGCCGCAGGTTTCGTTGAACGCTTCTGATGGCCTTCTGGAGTCAGGTATCCCTGTAATTGTTGTAGTGAATAAAGCCGATATCTTTGCTGATGATGGATTAGCTTCTGAGCTGCTTGGTTTTCGACATCCTTGTGTGTGTGTGTCAGCCCTGACCGGGTTCGGCATAGATAAATTAAAGAAAAAGGTTGAGGCAGAGTTCAGTGTACCATCAGCTTCTGATGTGGGGGTGTTGACCGAAAAGAGACACTTCGATATTTTTACTCAGGTCCAGAATGAACTTATTTCTTTTAAAACTGGGTTAACAGAAGGGCTTCCAGGTGAACTGCTTGCGTGTCATATCTATGCCGCTATGAGTTCTCTTGGAAAAATTACTGGCGAGACTGTACCAGAAGATGTGCTAAACCAGATCTTCTCAAAATTTTGTGTAGGAAAATAATGTTTCACGTGAAACATGGGCGATAAGTATGTCAATTTATGGAACGAAATATGATGTAATAGTGGTTGGCGCAGGACATGCTGGATGTGAGGCAGCTCTGGCTGCGGCGCGGATGAATGCGAAAACCCTACTATTAAACCTCAGTCTTGATGCGGTTGCACAAATGTCATGCAATCCAGCCATTGGTGGTTTAGCTAAGGGGCACTTGGTTAGAGAAATAGATGCCCTTGGGGGGCAGATGGGGTTGGCTATAGATGCAACTGGTATTCAGTTTCGAACTTTGAATACTAAGAAGGGTCCCGCAGTCCGGGCGCTAAGAGCTCAGGCGGACCGTATGGCGTATTCTCGCTATATGAAGAGAATTGTGGAAAACTACCCGATGGTGGATTTAAAACAAGGGGTGGTAAAGAAGCTAACAATAAGGCAGGGCCGAGTATGCGGCGTAGAAACAAAAGAGGGAATTTCGTTTGCAGCTGATTCTGTGGTATTGACTACTGGTACTTTCATGCAGGGACTCATCCATGTGGGGCTAAGCCATTACCCTGGTGGTAGAGGCGGCGAGCCCGCATCCGAAGGTCTATCGGAGCAACTTAGGGCATATGGTCTGGATGTTGGTAGACTTAAAACTGGCACCCCCCCCCGGCTACATAGCGGTAGTATTGATTACTCAAAAACCAAGAAGCAGCCAGGGGATGACCCGGCGCGGCCATTTTCGTTTTTGAACAAGGCTTGCTCGCGTCCGCAGGTTTGTTGTTATATTACAGAGACCAATGAAGCGACACATGATACTATTCGCAGTGGTTTAGATAGATCTCCCCTTTATAGTGGCGTTATTGAAGGGGTGGGAGTTCGCTACTGCCCCTCTATTGAGGATAAGATTGTGCGTTTCCCGGAAAAACTCAGTCATCATGTGTTCCTGGAGCCAGAGGGGCTGGACACGGTTGAAATATACCCAAATGGGGTTTCAACGTCGTTGCCAGCAGATGTACAACTTAAGTTTCTTCGCACAATTCCGGCTCTTGCGCATGTAGAGATTATGCGTCCGGGGTATGCAATTGAATATGACTATGTAGATCCTATTCAGTTAAAAAACAACCTGGAGACAAAAGCTGTGCGCGGTTTATTTCATGCTGGACAGATAAATGGCACCTCGGGGTATGAGGAGGCTGGAGCACAGGGGTTGGTGGCCGGCGTTAACGCTGTTCAATACTTGAGGGATGAAGCGCCCTTGATAGTAGGTCGAGCCGCTGGTTATGCCGGCGTGCTGATAGATGATCTGGTGACCCTCGGTTCCAAGGAACCATATCGAATGTTTACCTCAAGGGCAGAGTATAGATTGCTTTTAAGGGAAGACAACGCGGATCAACGTCTGACCCGTATAGGTCGGGATTTGGGGCTGGTAGACGATATGCGCTGGCGCATGTACCAAGAAAAAATGGAAGCAAAAGAGCGAGGCGAGGAAATACTCAATACGCGTCGTGTGCGTCCTAGCGACAGCCAAATTCTCCGCCAGTTAGATATGGAAGAATTGAAAAACGCACATAGTCTGGCTGAGCTGCTGAAGCGTCCCGATATGGATATTGAGAAAATAACAGCAATAGAGGACGAACTTAAAAAGTTACCCCCAGATGTGTTGCAACAGTTGGAAGTTGAAACAAAATATGCTGGGTATATAGCTAGGCAAATGGAACAGGTCCAGCGAAGCCAGAAAACAGAGGCTATAAAGATACCTTTAGATTTTGACTATACCAAGATTGCAAGTTTGTCTGCAGAGGTTAAGGAAAAACTTACGGCCGTACAGCCTGAAAATTTAAGACAGGCAGGGAAGATATCTGGAGTAACACCGGCAGCGGTTGCAGTGCTTGCGGTATTCCTGAAGGGGCGACATTGAATGGAGCGCGGTAAAAGCTATGTTAGGGCACTGCTTGAGGGTATCGTCCCTGATCCAGAACGGGTGCTCAATGAATGCGATGTATATATCCGAGAACTGCTTAAATGGAACGTCCGTGTCAATCTAACGTCAGTAACTGATCCGGCGGAATGCTGGGAGAAGCACATTCAGGATTCTTTGTTGCCCCTACAATATATACACACGTACTCCAGCTTGTTGGATATGGGTTCGGGTGCCGGTTTACCTGGCTTGCCTTTAAAATTGTGTTGCCCGGACATGGCTGTAACCTCAGTAGACAAAATACGCAAAAAAGTAAACTTTCAAAACCACTGTAAAAGACTGTTAAACCTGAAAAATTTTATTGCTGTCACTTTAAGGCTTGATGCAAGCACGCTAGTGGAAAAAGAGTACGGAATTGTAACAGCTCGGGCGCTGGCTCCTTTAGCAGAACTGATAAGACTAGGGAGTCCGTATGTGGAGCCTGGTGGGTTATTGCTCGCAATGAAGGGTAAGGTTGGCCATGAAGAGTTGGCGGAAGGGCTGTTGGTTGCAAGTGGGGCCCATATGGAGTTGGAACGCATTGAAGAATGCTACCTCCTTCCTTCTGGCGCGGAGCGCAATCTCATATTTATACGTAAAAAAAAGCTGTAGTGGTTTACCCGCACCTTGTTGATATGGTGCAGGTTCGAGAAGTTGTTGTGCTTCTAAACTAAAGGTGGAGATTGATATGGCAGAGATAATCGCCATTGCAAACCAGAAGGGCGGTGTAGGAAAAACTACTACAGCCGTCAACCTGGCAGCTTCTTTAGCTGCGGCAGAGAAAAAAACCCTGTTGATAGATATGGACCCACAGGGAAATGCCTGTAGTGGTGTTGGGATCGATGTAAATGTGCCGGAGTATACGGTCTACGATTTGCTTATGCATGCAGAGATGGATGCTGAAATAGCCATAATAGCAACTTCGTTTCCTGGTCTTGCGTTTATACCGTCAAACAGTGATCTTATTGGGGCGGAAATTGAGCTAGTTGGGGAGAGCTGCAGAGAATCTAAACTTAAAAATAAAATTGATAAAATTGAGCATCAGTACGATTACATAATAATCGACTGTCCTCCATCCTTGGGATTGTTAACGGTAAATTCCTTGGTCGCATCTTCAAGTGTAATAGTACCGCTGCAGTGTGAGTACTACGCAATGGAAGGATTGAGCAGACTTACACAAACCCTGAACTTAATCAGGAAACAACTGAATATTGACTTACGTCTAGAAGGCATTGTTTTAACCATGTTTGACCGGCGCAACAATTTATCGCATCAGGTCGGAGATGAAGTAAGGCTCCATTTTAAGGAGCAGGTATTTAATACTGTCATTCCCAGAAATGTGCGGCTCTCTGAATCCCCAAGCTATGGGATGCCGGTTCTTATGTATGACGTCGATTCTAGTGGCGCGAAGGCATATCTGGAATTGGCCCATGAGTTAATTCAGAGGAATAAAACCAATGGCTAAACGACCTGCGCTAGGAAAAGGTATGGGTGCCCTGCTGGACTCTGCCGCACAAACAGGGAGAGGACAATATTTTCTCTGTCCGATTGAAGAACTCAAGCCACACGAAAACCAGCCGCGTAAGTACTTCGACGGGGTTAAAATGGATGAGCTGGTTGATTCAATTAAACAAAAAGGAGTTATCCAGCCTCTGGTTGTGCGCCGTGAGAAAGACCACTATCAGATAATCGCTGGGGAGCGTCGCTGGCGCGCGGCCCAGAAAGCTGGATTGAAGGAAATACCGGTAACCATACAGGATGTTTCTGAAGACTGGGCACTTGAGATTGCTCTTATTGAGAATATACAACGTGAGGATTTAAATCCTATCGAAGAATCTGAAGCCTACGCATATCTCATAAAGCACTTCGATTTATCCCAGGAAGAAGTAGCAAAAAGGGTAGGAAAAAGCAGATCAGCAGTGAGCAATGCTTTACGTCTGTTGCGCCTACCGGAAAAAATTCGCACCCAGGTTATGACCGGTACCTTGAGCATGGGGCATGCCCGTGCATTGTTAGCGTTGGAACATGAAGAGGAGATCGAGGAGGCTGCCATCCGGATAGGCAAAAATAAACTCTCCGTTCGAGAAACCGAAAAACTGGTCAAAAAAATCAAAACATATGACCACGATGTTGAGAGAAAAGCGGCTTCTACAGAGTCGAATCCGGAATTGGAGAAGCTTGAGGATATCCTCCGCAAAAACCTTGGCACTAAAGTGAAAATTACCTCCAAAGGGCGCGGCGGCAAAATTGAAATTTCTTACAACGACCCGCATGATCTTGAGCGTCTGCTTGACTATCTAAATTTGGTATAAAATGACACATAGAGCTTAAGATAGAGGCCGGAACTAACACCTGCTTAAAATAGATCTTATCTAGTACCTCGCAATGTCGTTGTTTTGTCCAATAATTGAGTCTACAGGCATCCCATTGAGCAAGACCATGATTTGGGTTAAGAAAAGTAAAATTTCAAGATATCAGACAGTTGCACGGATTTAAACACACTTTGATATGTAAAACCTTGACTTTCTTCAGAGCCTTATGCTAAACATTCCCTGCTCTGCGCTGCAGGGCTTTTTTGTAGTATAGAACCAGCTATGTAGAACAGCGATATAAGATGCAGCTTAGTGTGCGTTTGAAAGCCGACCTCACATTCCAAAAAGTAATCGACAAATCTTATTCTTATAGATGTAAAATTAAAAAAAGGGGTGCGCCGTGATAAGCATTGATTGGACCTTCTGGGTGCAGTTTGCCAACTTCGTGATACTGATGGTGATACTGAATGTATTGCTGTATCGCCCGCTGCGCAACGTAATGGCAGAGCGGAAAAAAGGGATTGAAGCCAAGCATCAAAAAGCGCGAGATCTTGAAGTTTCTATAAATGAAAAAATGGAACGCTACGAGAAGACCCTGTATGAGGCGAAGGTCGATGCAGGACAGGCAGCGACCTCTATTCGGAAAGAAGCTGCAAAACGTGAAGCAACCATTCTTGGATCTGCGCGAATGGAAGCCAGCGGACACCTTGATCTGATAAAAGCTCAGGTAGCAAAACAGGCCGAAGCAGCACGTAGCAGTCTTAAAAACGAGACACAGGAGCTTGCTGCCGCAATCGCCGGGAAGGTTTTGGGGAGGAAAGTTAAATGATTTCTTTGCATGCAGTTAAAAAATATGCTGCTACATGCCTTGTTGGCGTGAGCTTGGCTGCGCTTAGTGCAGGGGTAGCATTTGCTGCGGCCGACGGCGCACAGCATGTAGATAGCGGAGTGTTACTTAAAGATTTTCTCTACCGCCTGTTTAACTTTGCCATTCTGGTTGGAGGCCTCGCGTATTTTGTCGCTAAACCATTGAAAAGTGCACTTGTGGGCAGGCGTGAAGGTATTGAAGAAGAACTGAAAAATGCACGCGAAGCTGCTGAAAGTGCTGAACAGCGTTTTGCAGAATATGATGTCAAGCTGACGCGGGCTGAAGAAGAAATAGAACAGATAAAAATCGACATCAGGGAAGAAGCTGAGCTGGAAAAGCAACGCATCATCGCTGAAGCGGAGAAAATGGCTGCCAAGATCAAGGAAGATTCTGGAAAAACTGCAGAGAACGAGATCGCAAAGGCCCGGCTTGTTCTGCGTCAGGAAGCAGCGGAGTTGGCAGTTGAACTGGCTAGGAACATGCTCAAGGATAGTTTTAACCGCGATGATCAAGCGCGCCTAGTTGAGGAATACAAGCTTAAAGTAGGAGAACTGCATTGAGTAAAAGTGCGATTTCGAAGCGATACGCCAAGGCGTTAGTAGAGCTTGCAAACGAAAAAGATTTGCTGGAACCCTACGCCGGCGAGCTAGCCCAGGTTAACGGTTTGCTGCAGCGCGAGACCGCACTGCGTCTGTTGCTGGAAAGCCCAACCCTCGCGGTCGAAAAGAAGACAGCGATGATGGCGGATGTTGCGCAAGCCATGGGATGCTCAGAGGGAATACGCAATTTTGTCTGTCTGCTTACACTCAAGGACAGAATTCAGTATATATCTCAAATTTATACCGAATACATAAAATTGGCTGATGAAATAAGAGGAATTGTCCGGGCAAGGGTAGAGAGTGCGACAAAACTCACCAAAGCTCAGGTAGAAAGTATAAAAGAAGGTCTCGAACAACAGACCGGGAAAACGGTTAGTCTGAATACTAAAGTGAATTCAGCACTGTTGGGTGGACTTAGAGCCGAAGTAGGCGGAAAAGTATTTGACGGTAGCATTAAAACCCAGTTACAGCGGATTGAAGATACCTTAAAGAAGGGGTAGGCGTACTCATGGAAATCAAAGCAGAAGAAATCAGTGCGATAATCAAAAAGCAAATCGAAAATTATGCTGGCGGTGTTGAGGTAAGTGAAACCGGCAGCATCATCTCCATAGGTGACGGTATCGCCCGTATTCATGGTTTGGACAAAGCCATGTCGGGAGAGCTCCTGGAGTTCCCCGGCGGTGTCATGGGGATGGTCCTGAACTTGGAGGAAGACAACGTCGGTGCCGCGCTGCTTGGCGAGGGCGAGCACATCAAAGAGGGTGACACCGTCAAGAGGACCGAGCGTATAGTTGAGGTTCCTGTAGGTGAGCAATTACTCGGTCGTGTGGTAAATGGTATCGGCATTCCCATTGATGGTAAAGGCGATATCAAAACCGAAACCTATGGTCAGGTAGAGATAAAGGCTCCCGGCATCGTTGAGCGAAAGTCTGTGCACGAACCTGTGCAGACCGGTCTGAAAGCTATTGACTCCATGGTTCCGATCGGCCGTGGCCAACGTGAACTTATCATTGGTGACCGGCAGACAGGAAAAACGGCTGTAGCTATAGATACCATCATCAACCAGAAGGGACAGGATGTTGTATGTATCTATGTAGCTATTGGCCAGAAGCGCTCTACAGTTGCGCAAGTGGTAGATAAGCTTAAACAACACGGCGCCATGGATTATACCATCGTTGTAGCTGCAACCGCGTCAGACCCTGCTCCCCTCCAGTTTATTGCGCCATATTCAGGTGTAACCATGGGCGAGTATTTTCGCGACAATGGCAAACATGCGGTAATCATCTATGATGACTTGTCCAAACAGGCGGTAGCTTATCGTCAACTTTCCTTGTTACTGCGCCGTCCACCAGGACGTGAGGCATTCCCCGGAGACGTTTTCTACATCCACAGCCGCCTGCTTGAGCGTGCAGCTAAACTCAGTGATGCACTTGGTGCTGGCTCATTGACCGCGCTGCCTATCATTGAGACCCAAGCCGGTGACGTCTCTGCGTATATCCCGACAAACGTCATCTCCATCACCGACGGACAAATTTTCCTCGAAACAGATCTGTTCTATTCAGGAGTGCGGCCAGCTATTAACGTTGGTCTCTCGGTATCACGTGTTGGCGGTAGTGCTCAGATCAAAGCGATGAAGCAGGTAGCTGGTACATTGCGCCTGGCACTGGCGCAATACCGTGAAATGGCAGCATTTGCCCAGTTCGGCTCCGACTTGGATGCTGCGACCCAGAGGCAACTCCGACGTGGGGAGAGACTGGTGGAGATTCTTAAACAGCCCCAGTACAAACCTCTTACTGTTGAAGAGCAGGTTGTCATTATCTATGCCGCTAACAATGGCTATGTTGATGGCTTCCCCGTTCACTCCATGCAGAAATACGAGCGGGAGCTGCTGAATATATTCCATACTAAGCACGCTGATTTCCTGAAGGATCTACAGCAGAAAAAAGCTATAGACAGTGATCTTGAAGAACGTCTGAAGAAGGCCCTTGAAGAGTTCAATAGTCAGTTTGTAGCATAAGCAATCAGCTGAGGATTCAATAATGGCAAATCTCAAGGAGATTAAAAAACGCATAAGCTCGGTAAAGAATACGCAGCAGATCACCAATGCGATGAAGATGGTGTCTGCGGCAAAGTTACGCCGAGCACAGGAAGCAGTTGTGGCAGCTAGGCCCTATGCGGATAAAATGCATGAGGTGCTGTGCAGTATCGCCGAGCGTGACATAGAAACTACTCACCCGTTGTTACATCAGCGGGGGAAAGAAAACGCCTTGGTTGTGCTGATAACGGCAGACCGGGGACTATGTGGTGGTTTTAACAGTAGTATTGCCAAGGCAGCAATGCATTTTGCGTTGGATAAAGTCCACGCGTACAATAGCTATAAGCTGCGCATTGTGGGAAAAAAAGGCAATGATCTGCTCAAGCGTCGTACAGAGCTGACCATCGATAAAGTTTACGAAAATATTACCGCCAGTGTCACTTACGCTACCGCTGCCTTACTTGGACAGGAAATTGTCTCAGACTACGAGGCGGAAAAATTTGATGCTGTATATATCATTTATAATCAGTTTCATAGTGCCATAAATCAGGAAGTTACCATCAAACAACTGCTGCCGATTGTACCTGATAGCAAAGAAGGCGAGCACTTTGTGGCGGACTATATTTACGAGCCCAGCTGCGAAAAAGTATTGCACTCGATCCTTCCGAAGTACATCGAAGTACAAATTTTCGGTGCTCTACTTGAGTCGGTAGCATCAGAGCATGGTGCGCGTATGAGCAGTATGGACAGCGCGACAAAGAACGCCTCTGAGATGATTGACAAACTGACCTTGCAGTACAATCGAGCGCGACAGGCGGCGATAACCAAAGAATTGATGGAAATCGTATCCGGTGCTGAGTCAATAAAATAGAAAATTCAGAATAAAACTCTCCACGTAGTGGTGCAAAAGGAGTAATTCATCATGAACAAGGGTAAGGTAGTTCAAGTCATCGGACCTGTGGTTGACGTCCAATTTGAGGCCGGCAAGCTTCCTGAAATTTATCATGCGGTTAAAATAACCAACCCCGCCATCAGCGATAAAGAATGGAACTTGGTGTGCGAAGTAGCACAGCATTTGGGGGAGAACACCGTACGTACTATCGCAATGGATGGTACCGAAGGTTTGGTTCGCGGCCAGGAAGTACTGGATACCGGCAAGCAGATTCTCATGCCTGTAGGAAAGCAGACCCTGGGACGTATTATGAACGTAATCGGTGAGCCTGTTGATGAGGCCGGGCCCGTAGAAGCGGACGAATACTGGGAAATCCATCGTCCCGCACCTGAATTTGTCAAGCAATCCACGACGGTTGAATCGTTTGAAACCGGAATCAAGGTTATTGACCTTCTCGCACCTTATGCGCGTGGCGGTAAAATTGGCCTGTTCGGTGGCGCGGGTGTAGGTAAGACCGTTCTCATCATGGAGCTGATCAACAACGTTGCCCAGCAACACGGTGGCTTCTCTGTGTTTGCCGGAGTTGGCGAACGAACCCGTGAAGGTAATGACCTCTGGGAAGAGATGAAGGAATCTGGAGTTCTGGACAAAGCGTCACTTATTTACGGTCAGATGAACGAGCCCCCTGGTGCCCGTGCCCGTGTTGCACTGTCAGCTCTCACTGTTGCGGAGTACTTCCGTGATGAGGGTGGCCAGGACGTCCTCCTGTTTGTAGATAATATTTTCCGTTTTACCCAGGCGGGTTCCGAGGTTTCCGCTCTGCTCGGTCGTATCCCCTCAGCGGTAGGATATCAGCCTACCCTCAGTACTGAGATGGGTGAATTGCAGGAGCGTATTACTACTACCGACAAAGGCTCCATCACTTCGGTACAGGCCGTATACGTTCCAGCTGACGACCTTACTGACCCTGCACCGGCAACGGTTTTTGCTCACCTTGATGCTACTACGGTTCTCTCGCGTCAAATTGCAGAGCTGGGAATTTATCCTGCTGTTGACCCACTTGACTCCAGCAGTACAATCCTCGACCCGCAGGTTGTCGGAGAAGAACACTACGAACTTGCGCGCGAGGTACAGTTTGTTCTGCAGCGCTACAAGGATCTTCAGGATATTATTGCCATTCTCGGCATGGACGAGCTCTCTGAAGAGGATAAGTTAGTCGTAGCCCGAGCACGTAAAATCCAGCGCTTCCTGTCACAGCCGTTCTTTGTTGCTGAGGTGTTCACCGGCTCACCTGGGAAGTACGTAGAACTTAAAGATACCATCAAAGGGTTCCGTGAAATTCTTGATGGCAAGCATGACAATTTGCCAGAGCAGGCCTTCTACCTGGTTGGTACCATTGAAGAGGCAGTTGAAAAAGCCAAGTCAATGGCCGCAGTGTAACCTGAAGTTGGTTGATTATGGTTGTCTTGCACCTATAAAGGAAGTTGTACATGGCTGATAAATTGAAACTTGAGATGGTAACACCTTATAAACAGGTGCTCTCCGAAGAGGTCGATGAGCTGATAATGCCGGGTACGCTGGGTGAACTGGGTATTCTCCCTGGCCATTCACCCCTTCTGACAACCCTGAAAGTTGGAATGTTTACCTACCGGAAAGGCACCTCTTCATATCATGTCGCGGTAAACTGGGGCTATGTTGAAGTTGAGGACGATACTGTCATTGTTCTGGCAGAGACCGCAGAGCCATCCGACCAAATTGATATGGCGCGTGCCAAATCTGCGCTGGGACGGGCTGAGGAAGCTCTCAAAAAGTTGGATCCGGAAGACAAGGAGTATCGTATAATGGAAGCTGCTTTACAGCGCGCCTTGCTCCGTATCGAAGTTGCCAGTGGTGACTAACTCACACTGGTTGATTGAAGAATAAAAAAACAAGCGGGCAGCCTCACTGAGGCTGCCCGCTTGTTTTTGGAACCGTTTATCCCATTTCCCAGAATAATCAGCCCGTACCCTTGCTCATCACAGGTTTCCAAATTACTTTACTCATAGATTTTCACCTCTTCTAATCAAAGCAACAAGCTAAGGTTAATCCGTAGTTATCCGGGAAATTCACTGGTAAATACTATACAAGCACTGCGTTATACAGTATACAGTATACAGAAGCGTTTACGTATGATATTTTTCTGCGTATGTACGAACCAAGTGCTCTAAATGCTCTAAAGTTAAAGTAAGCCAGATATTGAGTTAACCGTCTTAACTTATATGGAGATCGACAAGTGCAGCATCAGACATTGCGCGAAAAAATTCTTGAAAATATTCGGGATGCCATTCTAAAGGGCGAGCTTAAGCCTGGTGAGCGGGTATCTGAGCCGGATATCGCCGAACGTTATGGGATTAGTCGCACTCCTATCCGCGAAGCTTTTCGCCAACTGGAATCTGAGGGATACCTAACGGTAATCCCGCGTAAGGGCGCGGTGGTCGCAAAACATACGCAGAAGGATATTGAGGAGTTTTATTCCATAAAGAGTGTACTTGAAGGATATGCAGCAAATCTAGCCGCCGTTAAAATGACACCCAAGGATGTAGATAAACTTGAAGCCATCAATAATCGGCTGGCGAAATTGAGCAAAACTCGCGATGTGAAGACATTTTTTCGGGTGCACAATGAATTCCACGAGTATTTTATCCGCGCCGCTGGAAACCAGAGACTACTGGAGTTGATTCATCAATTACTTCAGAAGTTTGAATATCTGCGCGTCGCGTCGTTATCTATCCCAGGTCGGATGGAAATCTCCGTGCAGGAACATAAAAAGATACTGGAGGCATTTCGCAGCAACGACGGCACTACTGCCGACCTATTGGTACGCAAAAATGCCGCCTATGGCGGACAGGTATTACTTCAGAACAAGGAGGAACGAAGTACGGAAGGGGGTAAGGCACCTGGATGTGTGTGATTTAGCTCGCTTAAATCAGGAGCGAAAGCGTTTACTGTGCTCGAGCACATAAACCGCCGCAAGTATCATAGCCAAAGTAAGCCCGCCACTTAGAACAAACGCCAGCCACAGGGGGATATCCCCGATTCCCAGCAGGGCGTGACGAAATCCATCTAAAAGATAAAAAAGAGGGTTACACTGCGACACCGCACGCCAGAATGAGGGAAGGATGGAAATGGGGTAGAACACCCCACCTAAAAAGACCAGAGGTAATATTACAAAATTAATGTACAGTGACAGTCCGTCGAAACTTTCGGCAAAGGTTCCAGCAATAAGTCCCATCACCGAGAACAGCATGCTGGCGAGTATCGCCATTAAAACCGCATACAACGGATGAGCCCAGGGAAGAACCGCGAACTGGGTAGAGATCAAGCCCACCACCGCTCCAACCAAGAGCCCACGCAACATTCCAGCCAAGGTATATGCCGCCACAATCTGTATCGAGGACAGTGGCATCACCAAAAGATCTGCTATACTTCCAAGATGCCGTGACATAAACAGCGAGGAAGATGTATTGGCAAAGGAATTGTTGATTACTCCCATAAGAATTAACCCTGGTATTACAAACTGTGCGTAGCTGAGGCCATCTATCACGCTGATGCGTTCGCCGAGGGCCGCACCAAAAACAAATAAATACAACGATGTTATTAGTATGGGCGTCACCAGAGTCTGGGTCCATACCAGCATAAAGCGGCGCACTTCTTTGAGAAGCAGGGTTAGGAAAGCGCGATGGGAGGAAAAGCTTTCCTCATTCGAGTAAAAATTCATACCAGATAATCTACTACTTGATGAAGTTAAGGTTTAGATTGCGTTCCGCGGGTCAGGCGCAGAAATATCTCCTCCAAAGAGGGAGCTGCGGAAGTAATATCATGTACAACTATGTTACTGGAGACCAATTCTGCCACGATGGCACCAATATCATCATTTAAACCTGCAGCAAATGAAATTTTGGTACTAGCTTCGTTCAGTGCTGGATTAAAGCGCTGCAAAACGGGGGGAATTTCGGAAACAGGATTACGTAGGTGCAGGTCAAAGTGACGGGTCCGTTCACAATGTACCAAGATATCGGTGTGCTCCAGCGCTACTAAACGCCCATCTTTTAAGATGGCGATGCGCCTGCACATCTGTTGTGCCTCTTCTAGGTAGTGGGTGGTGAGGAGAATGGACGTCCCGTTGGTATTAATGTCGCGAATAAATTGCCACAGCGTGTGGCGAAGTTCCACATCGACACCTGCGGTGGGTTCATCTAGAATCAACAATCTAGGTTTGTGAATCAAAGCTTTCGCAAGCATGAAGCGACGTTTTAGACCACCAGAGAGTTCGTGCATCCCCTTGTGAATGTGGGGCCTGAGTTGTAGCCGATCAATCAAATAATCGTACCACTGGCGATCGCGCTTGATGCCAAAGAAGCCGGGATGCAGAGTCAACGCTTGTTGAATGGTAAAAAAGGGGTCGGCGACAATTTCCTGATGCATGATTCCGGTTAGTTTTTTCGCCCGAGGCGGCGCTGATTGATGTGAGGAGATCTTATGTTCAAAAATAGTGATCTCACCACCCCCGATGCGGGCGACGCCGCCAATCATATTGATAATGGTACTTTTCCCTGCGCCATTGGGCCCAAGTAAACCGAAAATTTCACCCGGAGCTATTGAAAAGCTGAGGTTGTCCACCACTTTGACAGCAGCGTAAGTTTTAGACAGGTTTTTTATTTCCAATGCGTATTTCATACTACTACTATAGCCCAGAATGTGCGGACCTGAGAACCTTTCATTTTGCCACGTGATTGTGTAGAGTTACCCGCAAGAGCTGAAGCTGCCGGTGGTTATGACAAAAAGGTGATGTAGATTTACTCACGCTCGTTTGAGTTCCTTGGCAAGCGAGGCATGAAGAAACACACGGATAAAGCCACATAATTTATCCGTCAAAAGTCCAATCAAAACGCTCAATAGAAGGACAGACAGAAAGTGAGCATGCTATGAAAAAAGCCGTAATTTTATATAGCGGTGGTCTAGATTCCACGACCTGTGTCGCCATTGCGCGCGCTGCAGGATATGCGGTGTATGGATTAAGTTTCTCCTATGGTCAACGCCATAGCATTGAGTTGGAGCGGGCCAAAACGTTTGCACCGCAGCTCGGAATTGCGAAGCACCTGATTCTGGATGTTGACATGCGCCAGATAGGCGGAAGTGCGCTGACGGCTGATATCGCTGTGCCAGAAAATAGGGACATTGACGCCGCGATTCCGATCACATATGTTCCCGCGCGCAACACCGTTTTTCTGGCATATGCGCTGGCGTGGGCAGAAGCATTGCAGAGCTTCGATATCTTTATCGGAGTCAATGCGGTGGATTACTCCGGCTATCCTGATTGTCGGCCGGAATTTATCCAGGCATTTACCCATATGGCCAATTTGGCGACCAAGGCTGGGGTAGAGCAACAGGGGAGATACACCATTCATACTCCACTAATGCATATGAGCAAGGCGCAAATTATTTGCACTGGAACCCAACTTGGAATCGACTATGCGCTGACCCATTCTTGTTACGCTCCCGATCCGCAAGGGCGTGCATGTGGCGTGTGTGATTCATGTGTGCTGCGCTTAAAGGGTTTCAGGGAAGCGGGAATGCAGGACCCGGTAACCTACATAACAGTTTCTGGAGAATAGTATGCTCAACGAAATTCCGGAGATGCCGGATGTGCAACAGTCGGCAGATACACGCCGGATTGCCATTGATAAGGTTGGGGTAAAGAATGTTCTCTACCCCATAGTGGTGCAGGACAAAAACAAATCTAGTCAGCATACCATCGCCAGGGTAAATATGTATGTAGAGCTGCCCCATCAATTCAAGGGCACCCATATGAGCAGATTTCTGGAGATCCTCAATCGCTATCGTGATGAAGAGGTTACCCTTGATGACATGGAACCGTTGCTGCGTGAGATGCGTACCAAGCTTGGATCCGAATGTGCCCATATGGAACTAAGTTTCCCCTACTTTATTGAAAAAACCGCCCCTGCAAGTGGAGCAAAGGGACTGATGAGTTATGAGTGCCGCTTTATCGCCACCCTGCGCCAGGAGAAGGACTTTATTCTTGAAGTCAGTGTGCCGGTGACCTCCCTGTGCCCGTGCTCACGTGAAATTAGCGCCTACGGTGCGCATAACCAGCGTAGTTGCGTCACGGTTGCCGTGCGCATTTCGCAGATGCTCTGGATTGAAGACCTCATTGCGCTTATAGAGGCATGTGGCAGTGCCCCAGTGTACTCTCTCTTGAAACGTGAGGACGAAAAAGTGGTAACGGAGCAGGCCTATGAAAACCCTATGTTTGTGGAAGATATCGTCAGATCCGTGACCTTGCGCCTGCAACAGCTTGAAGGGATGGAGTGGTTTCGGGTAGAATGTGAAAATTTCGAATCGATACATAACCATTCAGCCTACGCGAGCCTCGAAAGTAAGGGAAAGTCCTGTGGATAACTCTGTTGATTCTACAGGCTTATCCACATACTGGTGTAAATGTAGATCTATGCTGACAGCTATTTAACCAAGCTGAATTACAAGAAATTATATGCGGACGGAGTTTATCGGTGATTGAATTAATTCTAAATGCGGGACCGGTAGTAAAACTGGTGTTGCTTGTTCTGGTGTATTTTTCGGTGGTGTCTTGGGCGATTATCTTTTTTAAATGGAAGGCTCTACGTTCGGCGTTACACCAGAGTTTGGCATTTCAGGATTACTTCTGGGACAATCGGCACCTGGATCAGGTGGCGCAAGAACTGAAGCAATATCCTGCATCTCCGTTGAGTCGCGTGTTCCGAGGGGGATATCAGGAACTGGTGCGACAGCAACGCGGGCAAGATAATGAAAAAGTCGCTCTCACAATTGATGCAGCGACAAATATCAACCGCGCCATGGAACGGGTGGGCCGCACTGAGACCGAGAGTCTGGAGCGTCACTTGACCTTTTTGGCCACCACCGGCTCAACTACGCCGTTTATCGGACTGTTTGGTACGGTGTGGGGCATCATGGATTCGTTTCACGGTATTGGCCTGAGTGGCAGTGCTTCACTAGCAGTGGTAGCTCCGGGTATTTCTGAAGCCCTTATCGCCACCGCTATGGGATTAATGGCCGCTATCCCCGCGGTGGTGGCATACAATTACTTCCTCAACCGTGTCAACGTTCTGCTGGGGCAGATGGATGGTTTCAGGCAAGACTTTCTCAACATTGTAGAAAATCAGTTGCGGAGAGGCTGATGAATTACAAATCTTCACCGCGTCGCAGTGCTCTGGCAGAAATCAACGTTACCCCTTTTGTGGATGTAATGCTGGTGCTGTTGATTATCTTTATGGTGACTGCACCGATGCTGGAAAAAGGGGTGGATGTTGATCTGCCACAGGTCGAACACGCGCCGAACCTCGCTGCAGCTCAGGAAGCCTTGATCGTAAGTATTGATGCAGAGCGGCGTCTGTATGTGGGACGCCAGCTAGTAGAATCTCCCGAGAAGATGGTGGCGGTGCTGCAACAGGTTCTAAAGGATAAAAAAAACAAGGATGTCTATCTTGAGGCCGATCGAACGGTTCCCTATGAACGTGTGGTGCAGGTGCTGGCTGCGGTACGCCGTGCAGGGGTTACCCAGCTGGGCATGATTGCCACTGAGCCGGAACCGTAACACTATGAAACACGGCATGGCTCAACGCCACAGTAGCAAGATAACCAATAGCTCGGAGCCGGGGATGGGGCGCATGCTGGCGCTGTCGGTACTGCTGCATATCCTTATTGTTGTCTTTGTTTCCGGGCTTATGTTCAACCGCGCGCCCGTGCCGGAACGCCAGAGCTATAAAGTAAATCTGGTGAATAGACCCGTAGACCAACCTCGACGCGGGCACCCTGCGGCGACACCAGAAACGAAGACGGCAGTGCCTGCTCCGCGTCAAGAACCGGTGGCTGCAAAGCCCGCAACACCTAAGCCTGCCCCTAAACCAGAAGCAGCCTCTAAACCTGCGGCGGTGCCCAAGCCTGCACCCAAACCAGAGGCGATAAAAAAGGTAGAGGTTCCGGCCCCAGCACCGACAAAGATAAAAACACCTGAGAAGAAGGCAACTCCGGCGGTAAAAGCAGAGGTGCAGCCAGCGCCAAAGGCCGTAGCGCAACCGCTTAGCCCCATGCTTAGTCCCGCTGACATTGAGCGCATGTACCAACAGGATACCCACGCACGTATTGAAGAGATTAGTACGCGCATAGAACAGCTGAAACGTCAGTTGGCCGCGCAGGCGACAGCACAGAGCCCGGTAACCACAACGGTTTCTACCGAAAAAGTGGGCAGCGCGTCCGGCACTGGAACTCAAGAGGGTATCGCCTTTGAAGAGTGGATCCGAGAATATCTAGCGCAGCATTGGACTCTCCCCTCAACGCACTGGGGAAAAGGGCTGCGCAGCACTGTGGTACTGCGTTTTGATGCACAAGGGAACCGGACCGGATACACGGTGCTCAGTGCCTCAGGAGACAGTCTATTTGATCAGAGCGTAGAGCAGTGCGTAGAACGTCTGCAAACACTGCCGGCAGCACCGGGTAAATCGCGTGCATTCTCTATTATCTTCGATCCCAATGAGATGTTGAAAAAATGAGAAACATAATTTGTCTATTGATGTGGCTGGTGTGCTTACTTTTTCCTGCTGGGGGCTTATTAGCTGCAGATATCGTAATAACCACGCCCGGGCGTTCGGCCATCCCCATTGCGCAACCCACCTTCATTGCGCTTGGCGCAGCGGATGTGCAGATTGAGCGCACCATCGATCAGGTGTTTCTGCACGATCTGGATCTTACCGGGATGTTTGAATATATCCAACGCAACGCCTTTCTTGACGATGCTTCCCGCCTTGCATTAACCTCTACTGAAGTGAATTTCCCCCAGTGGAAACTCTTGGGAGCTGACTTGCTCCTCAAAGGTACTTATGCACTCAAGGATGGACAGGTGGAGCTTAAGTTTCGCCTTTTTGATGTTAATAGACGGCGTCTGCTGACCGGGCATAACTACAAAGGTGCCCGAGATGACGTGCGCCGCATGGTTCACCGGTTTGTGGATCAGATGCTTGAAACCCTGACTGGCACCAGAGGGGCGTTTGATGCAAATATTGCCTTCATCTCTGATGCAAGTGGACATAAAGAACTCTACCTGACAGAAATTGACGGCCACAATATCAGGCGCCTGACCGATCACAAAAATCTAGTGTTGAACCCCGATTTTTCCCCGCAGGGACGCGAAGTGATATTCACCTCCTATCGCAAGAATAACCCTGACCTGTACCGACGCAGCATTTTTAACGCCACGGAAGCGCGCGTTTCGGCGCGTGAAGGGTTGAATATTGCCGGGCGCTACAGTCCTGATGGCAGGGAGATAGCCGTTACCCTGTCGAAGGATGGAAATGCCGAAATATACCTACTCGGAGTTGACGGCAAAATACATAAGCGTCTCACCAACGCTTGGGGTATCGATGTCGATCCGAGTTGGAGTCCCCTTGGGGACAAGATCGCCTTTATTTCCAATCGTCATGGCAACCCACATGTGTTTATTATCGATATACTCACAGGCGCGGTAGAACGCCTGACTCGCGCAGGGAAATACAATGCAACCCCAGCCTGGAGCCCGGACGGAAAATGGATCCTGTTTACCCGTTTGGAGCAAGGGGGATTCGATATATATCGCATTCGCCCTGATGGCAGCGAGGAGGAGCAGTTGACCGCAGGAGCGGGAAACAAGGAGCATCCACGCTGGAGCCCCGATGGGCGCTTTGTGATATATTCCGATGACATTCTCGGAGAAAAGCGCCTGTATATCATGCGCGCGGACGGCACTGGTGCGCGCGAGATTTCACCGCTGCAAGGAAGCTGCAGCCACCCCGCATGGGCAGTGCGTTGAGCCAAGGTAAATATCGGCGCAGCAGCCCCTGAGTTTATTGACAACTGGTGGTCATTGCACTAGATTGTGACCTGACAACGTCGTTATCCAGAGTGGTGGAGGGAATGGCCCGATGAAACCACAGCAACCGACCCACTGCGGGTGCCAGGTGCTAATTCCACCCTTATGTACATAAGCAACATAAGGGAAAGATGGGGCGGAGTCTGACAATACTGGCTCTATTCTTGTATTGAAAGACCCTCTCCCCTCAACTGGATAGGGCCTTTTTATGCGTCCGGGGGTCAGCTCATTGGAACAGACCGATTTAGTTACCACCAGGTATGTAACATTTGATACCGATCTGCGCCTCGAAAGTGGGCGCCTGCTTGGTCCCTTCACTATTGCCTACGAAACCTACGGTACCCTTAACCCTGCGCGCACCAATGCCATCCTGGTTACCCATGCCTGGACGGGGGACTGCCATGCAGCAGGGCGCCATACCCCTGAAGATCGAAGCCCTGGCTGGTGGGATAACCTGATTGGACCGGGTAAGGTTCTGGACACCCAGCGCTTTTTTGTCATCTGCGCCAACGTGATCGGATCGTGTAAGGGTTCTACCGGCCCCACCAGCATCGACCCTAGAACCGAACGTCCGTATCGACTCAGTTTTCCGCTGGTGATGGTGCGCGACATGGTGCATGCGCACAAATATCTGCTCGACCATCTGGGGATAGACTCACTTATTAGCGTAATTGGGGGGAGCATGGGGGCGATGCAGGCCCTGGAGTGGGGGGTCCACTACCCACAGGTGACCCGCTCAATTATCCCCATCGCTGGAACCGGGCGTACTTCGCCTATGTCCATCGCCCTCAACGCGGTCGCACGCCAGGCCATCTATAATGATCCACTCTGGAAGAAGGGCAACTACAGACCTGAACATCCCCCTGCCAGCGGGTTTGCCCTGGCGCGTTCCATCGGACATATATCCTTTTTATCTGATGCGTCGATGGATAAGAAATTCGGACGGCGCTTTTCTGTGCGGGATGGCCTGTTTGACTTCTTCGGCCAGTTTGAGGTGGAACGCTATCTGGGCTATAACGGCAGCAACTTTGTCTCCAGATTCGATCCGAATTCGTTTCTGTATCTAGCTAAGGCGCTGGATATGTATGATGTAAGCTGGAATTTTTCCTCCATGGAGGAGGCGCTATCTGCGCTGCGTTGCCCATCGCTGTGGTTTGCTTTTACGTCCGATTGGCTCTATCGCCCGGAGCAAACTGAAGAGATTGTGAACATCCTGCGCGAGTTGGAAAAACCGGTGGAATATCATCTGATTGAATCTGACTACGGCCACGATTCGTTTCTGGTGGAACCGGAGAAGTTCACCCCACATGTGGTGAACTTCTTGAATCGGATCGCAGGCGAGCAGGGGGTTTAGTCTCCGGAATCCGCGCTGCAGGGAGAGGCGGCAATAATGGCCGTTAGAGCCTGGAGCAGTTCTTCGTGCTCAGATTTAAACGGATCCACGGTGATTTCTACTCGCAACTGCGGCTTTGTGTGTGCGTACAGTGGGTCATAGTACTGGAGCATCAGTTCACGTATCAGTGCACCCCAGCACCGCTGTGCTAGCAGTTCATGCAGCTGACCTACACGCTCATGCCCCAGGCGCTGAATCAGGGCATTCAAAGGCTGGATAAAAGCCTGAGAAGGCAGGTTGTCAACCGCATAATCTTCGGCAATGACTCGGACCCGAGTTTCCATGTCAGTCTCAAGCCACAGAGTGGTCTCGTGTTGCAGCGCTTCATGCAGGCGCGCAGGCAGCATAACCCTGCCGATATGCCTGCTTTCCCCCTCGGTCAGCATATAGTCATCTGCGTTGGTGTGGCGCAGTTTGTTCCACAACAATGCCTCGAACTGCTTCTGCCCTGGTTGCTCCGGGCACCCGATGGCACCAAAAGCGCTACCGCGATGGTTGGCTAGTGCCTCCAGATTGAGTACTGGCCACCCCTGCTTGTCCAGTTGCTCCAGAATGCGCGTCTTTCCAACGCCGGTAAGCCCGCGTAGGACGATCATACGAGCCCAGTGGCCATGTTCAAAATAGTCGAGTACATGTTTGCGGAAGGCCTTGTGGCCGCCTTGAAGTTGAAATACTGGTAAACCACACAAGTGAAGAAATGCCGTCATAGCCGCGCTACGCAGGCCTCCGCGCCAGCAAAAAACGATTATCGGGCGCTTGAATTCATGTTGCAACTCAGCAATACGTCCGATCAGGGTGGGAAGACGTGGCGAAATTAGTTCCATGCCACGCTTGCGGGCGTGGTTCGCACCGCACTGTTTGTGGAGGGTGCCTACTTCGATACGCTGCTCTTCGGTAAGGATAGGGATATTGTATGCGCCCGGGATGGTGGCTTGCGCAAATTCGTTCGGGGAGCGCACATCCACAAAAATTGAGCCCCTATCCAGATGTTCGATGGCCTGCGCGATATCCAGCATAAGATGCTGGTTCAGCAGGGATGATCCTCGTTTCATAAAGCTTAATATGGCCTGTATTTGAATTTAGGAGAGACAAAGGAAAATTTCAGCGTAAGGTATAAGCCCCTAGTTTGACCTATTAAATTAGCAGCCCAGCCCGCTTGATGTATTCGCAATTCAACCCGATAAAGGGACCCAATTGCGTATTGTCGAAAAGGCAAATCGGACAGAGCGCGCAGACACGCAGGGGTAATGTAAAGGTTATCAGCCGGAATAGCAATTGACACTTGCCTCCCTGCATGGTAGAAAACCCCGTTTGCAGAATATGAATAACACACCGTCAATCCAAAAGGAATTTCATGGCTGAGGACCGCAGAGAACTATTCAAGTCCCTCGGTTTTTTGTCCAGTGTCGGCATCAGCATGGTTGCCTCCATCCTGATCGGGATGGTTATGGGGTTCTATCTGGATCGCTGGCTCGATACGGCACCTTGGATGTTGTTGATTTTTCTTGGATTTGGTATTGTATCAGGCTTCAGGAACATTTTCATTCTGACCCGGCGCGAACTTAAGCGCCAACGCACCCAGGATGAGGATCCTCCCCAGGACGTGCCTTGAGTACGGAAGAAGAGCGCTTGCTTGTACAGATGGCGCGTCGCAACTGGATAATCCTGGCAATATTGCTGGGAGCTAGCGCGCTGGTACGCGATCCAGCATTCAGTTTAGGAATCCTCTGTGGGGGTCTCACCGTTGTAATCGGGTATCAGTGGTTGCACGGGGCGCTGGTAAAAATACTGCAACGTACCGATGCTGGTGCGGTTCGCAGCTATCAGATAGGATACCTGCTTCGCCTGCTGGCGCTTGGAGTTGTGCTCGGCGTTTTAATTGCGGTGCTGAAGGTTAATATAGTTGGACTTGTAATCGGTTTATCGGTTGTGGTTATAAATGTATTTTGGACCACAGTGAAGCGCATATTTTAAGCGAGGAGGCGCGTTCTTAAAATGACTCATCCTTTTCTTCTTTTTCAGTGGCTCGAACAGCAGCTGAACACCCATGTTGGTGAGCACGTTACCTACATGTGGTTTGTGATGCTGCTGCTGACAGTGCTGGCTTTAATTGTATCACGTGGAATCAAAGAGGTGCCTAGCGGGTGGCAGAACCTCATGGAAACTGTCGTGGGCGGGATTGAAAACCTGATCAACGAGACCATGGGGCCAAAAGGTAAAAACTATTTCCCCCTTATAGCTACCTTGGCACTATTTATTCTGGTTTCCAACCTGATTGCACTGGTTCCTGGATTTTACCCCCCGACCGCGAATCTGAATACCAATGCGGCTTTGGCACTCACCGTATTTGCTATGACCCATATAATCGGCTTTAAAGAGCATGGAATTGCATACCTCAAGCACTTTATGGGGCCGATTCTGGTGCTTGCTCCGCTGATTTTTATCATTGAGCTCATCGGCCATCTGGCACGCCCGCTGTCACTTTCTCTGCGTCTATTTGGTAACATGTACGGACATGAGATAGTCCTGATGATTTTCTTCGCACTGGTGCCGTTCCTGTTGCCTATTCCCATGATGTTGATGGGTGTTTTGATCGCATTTATCCAGGCGTTTGTGTTTACTCTGCTGGCCATGATTTACATTGCCGGTTCCCTGGAAGAAGCGCACTAAATAATTCAAGTTGAATAGTCTTAACCGTCTGGTTCGCCTAACGGTTAAGTGGTCCTATATTGTATAGGAAGAATAAACTCTTATTGTTAGAAGGAGAACGAAAATGACATTTTTTGCATGGTGTATGATCGCAGCTGGTTTCGGTATGGCTATTGGTTCATTCGGTACAGGTATCGGCCAAGGAATGGCGATTAAATCAGCTGTTGAGGGTGTTGCACGCAACCCCAGCGCCAGCGGTAAAATTCTGACCACAATGATGATCGGTCTGGCGATGATCGAGTCTTTGGCAATCTACGTATTCGTAGTAGCCATGATCATTCTGTTCGCCAATCCGTTTACAGCTCAGGTTATGGAGCTGGCTGGAAAGTAAGTTTCCAGCAGACTCAGATTCAAACTAAAATGGCGCTCCCTGTTTCTAGGTGAGCGCCATTTTAGTTTAATTCACGACAGAGTAAGCGGGGAACTACTGCTCTAGCTCGTAAGGCCACCCCAAAATTCCCCCTTCCATATAGCGCACGTTTCTGAATCCCGCCTGCTGTAATATCAACTGCGCTTCATATCCACGTAGACTCATCTGACAAAACGGGACAATCAGGGTGTTTATGGGTAGATCCGTCAACTTCTGACGCAGAGCGCCAAGAGGTAAGAGGGTCGCTCCTTTGATTTTAAGTTTGGCATGTTCCGCCGGCGAGCGTACATCAAGGAAGATAAAGTTGACGTTTTTGTCCAGCATTTGCTTGACGGCGACGGCACTCAAGCTTTCAGCCAAGCCATCGAGCTTGTTGCGCATGGCATTGGCTGCTTGGTGCAGAACATCCATAGCATTGGAAAATGGGGGTGCGTAACACAGATCAAGTTGCGCTAATTGGTCGATAGTGGCCCCTAGAGTGATGGCGGTAGCTATTACATCAGCACGTTTGTCCACTACCCCTGGACCCGCTACTTGAGCACCAAGTATCTTGCGAGTGGTGCGTTCTGCTATCAGCTTAACAACTATGGGCTTATTACCTGGATACAGGTGGGCAAAGTCGAATGCGGAAACCACTATGCTTTCGGGGTTCAATCCGATCAAGCGTGCATCAACCGAAGACATGCCGGTACGTGCGACATTGAGATCAAATACTTTGACCGCCAATGAGCCTAAAATGCCGGGAAATTGTTCGTAGCGTCCAGCGATGTTATTAGCAACTACCCGCCCATGCTTATTGGCGGTGGAGCCTAAGGGGGTGTACACCTTTTTATTACTTAAAAGATCCGTGCATTCAGCGCAGTCTCCAGCTGCGTATATATCGGGGTCAGAGCTCTGCATATAGGCATTTACCGCGATAGCCCCAGTGGTGCCGAGATCTACACCTGCATCTTTAGCTAACTGAACAGCAGGGCGTACTCCCACTGCGACCAGAACCAGATCTGCAGGATAGGAGCCCTTGCTGGTTACCACTGCGGTCACGTGCTCGCGTCCTTCGATGCGTTCCAGCGGCTCGGCCAGGCGCAGGTTGACATTGTTGCGCCTCAGCTCACGGTGTACCATGGCTGCCATATTGAAATCGAGAGAGGTTGCCAGAACCTGGTCTTTCATTTCAATAAGAGTAACGTTGAGGCCGCGAACGCTCAGCGCTTCAGCCATTTCAAGGCCAATCAGGCCAGCCCCGATGATTACGGCGTTCTTGCCTTCATGAGCTAAGCGGTCTATTTCTTGTGCTTGTTCCATAGTTTTTAGGGGTAGCACCCCCGGCAGATCCATGCCGGGTAGCGGGGGCATGATGGGTTCGTTTCCCGTCGCCATGACAAGTTTGTCGTAACCTAATTCAACAACTTTGCCACTGTCCAGATGGCGTATCAGCACGGTTTTTTCTGTCCGGTTTATTTTTAGGGCTTCAGTGTAGGTGAGGGTTTCAAAGCCCTTGATGCGAGCAAAAAAACTTTCATCCCGTAACACTCCGGTGGGGGTCTTCCGGACTTCATATATATCGTCGTACAGACCTTCGATGTAGTAAGGGAGCGGACATGCGCCGTAAGAGATATTGCCGGTACGGTCGATCACTTTAATATCCACATCGGGGTCGAGACGCCGCAGGCGACAGGCAGTTTTCATCCCTGCTGCTACTCCCCCGATAATCAGGATGCGCTGTTTGATTGAATTCATAAATCCTCCTAGATATGCAATGGAGCTGAGAAAACAACAACCTTCTAAATATGTGGCGCATCTAAACATAAAATCAGCCTGATGTCACCACGCTGTGCTGTTATTGAGGCGCTTCTAAGATATCTGGCTGCAGAGGTTAGTAAGTATGTAACGAGTGATAGAGAATGAGCGTTTGTGGTATGCTTCTTACTTGCGCGCAAGAATAGAAACAGCGCCGCTGCGCTGTGGTCGGAACCAACCATAACTAACAGAACTGTTGCTGGATTAAACCGAAGAATTACTACATCTGCAGCCGCGCTTGCCCATAGGAAGATCGATGTTTTTAGATTTATTTATTGTGGTGATTTTGTACGGTGTATCAATTATTGCAACGGTGCATGTTCTGCTGCATAAGCAGGACCCGCGTGCTGCATTGGGATGGATGGCTGTATGCTTGGGCTTGCCCGGATTTGGCCCATTTCTATACTGGTTGTTTGGACGTAATCGTATCCGAACCAGGGCTCGGGTATGGCAGACCCGCGGTGAAGGAATTCATTTACCAAAAGGGATAGAACCACCGCAGGAAGTGCCGGCCATCTTGCGTTCTCCATTTAAAACCCAGAATTACGTGCTGCTGCGGCAGCTTTCGGACGCAGTGACCAGAAGACCCCTGGTGGATGGTAACAAGGTTCAGGCTCTGATCAACGGAGAACAGGCATATCCGGAAATGCTTGCCGCCATAGACAACGCGCAGCATTACATTGACCTGTCCAGCTACATTTTTGATACCCGCGAATGTGGGAAGGAATTTGCACGTGCCATGATAAGGGCCGCTGAACGTGGTGTGGAGGTCCGTGTTCTGGTGGATGCCCTAGGGGAGATGTATACCCTGCCTAGAGCTAGAAACCTGTTCAAGCATTCACAGGTGCGCTTTGCCTTGTTTCTTCCCTTCTCGTTGTCTCAGCGTGGTCTGCATATAAACTTACGCAATCACAGAAAAATTTTGGTTGTGGATGGATGTATCGGATTTACTGGGGGAATGAATATTAGTACTCGTCATGTTGTCAACAACCCGGGCAAGCGCAGGCCGGTGGGAGACATCCATTTTAAATTTGTCGGGCCGGTTGTAGGACACATGCAGGCAGCGTTCATGGAAGACTGGCATTTTGCCACGGGTGAAGTCGTGGCAACGCGCGCCTATCCTGACCCCAACCCTGATGGCGCATCGCTGTGCCGTGTAGTTAGTGCCGGGCCCAACGAAGATTATGAAAAACTGCTCTGGATTATAATCGGGACCTTGAATTGCGCGCGCAGCCGAGTATCAATTATGATGCCGTATTTTGTCCCGGACCCTACCATGATTACTGCACTATGCAGCGCCGCCTTAAGGGGGGTAAAGGTAGAAATAATTCTTCCCGAGGAGAATAACCTGCCTTTTGTGGCTGGAGCCAGTCGCGCGAATCACGCTGAATTGTTGCGCTATGGAGTTAAAATCATGTACCAACCTGGCTACTTTGTGCATAGCAAGCTGATTCTTATGGACGACAACTATGCTCTAGTTGGTTCCGCCAATATGGACGCTCGCAGCCTGCAATTGAATTTTGAATTCAACATGGAGGTATTCGACAGTGAACTGAACCAGCAGCTACGCACCCATTTTGCCGCAGCACGAGCAGCAGCGCGTATGGTAGAGCTTGAGGAGGTTGAGGCACAATCTCTGCTTACACAGCTCAGTGATCGCTTCCTGCGGCTGTTCAGTCCGTTTCTATGAGGTATACTTTTAGTTAAAGTTTTTTACACGTGACGCGCCAGCGTCAGGTCTTGGTTTTTTCGAGTATCTCCACGGGTACTTACCCTGATTGCGGCTATAGGCAGGATAAATCTGCCCCACAGTTGAGGGCTGGAATATAAAAACGATGAATAAATTTTTCCATTGGCGTATGCCGTTTATAATTAGCCTAAACCTTGGCATTGTGGTTTTCAGCCTCTTTATGGCCTTTGCCTTACGCTACGATTTTGCACTCGGCGCAACCCAAATGCTGACGTTTAAAAGGATGCTCCCCGCCGTTATCGTCATCAAGCTGGTGTTTTTCTGGCGTTACGGTCTGTTCAGCGGTTGGTGGCGATATGTGTCCATGACCGACCTTGTTTCCATCTTTAAAGCCAACCTGTTTGCCTCAGCCGCGGTGGTGGCCTACGCTGTTTTTGCCTATCGTCTTGAGCATATACCCCGTACAGTACTTATCCTTGACGGGTTTTTTTGCTTTATGGCGATCGGCGGTGTCCGGTTCTGTATTCGGATTCTGCGGGAAGGCCGTTTAATCATCCCCCTGCATCGTATGGGAGATAAACGCGTACTCATCGCAGGAGCCGGACGTGCTGGTCAGTTGATAGCCAAAGAGATTCGCCTGAATCGCAAACTCGAAAGTAAGGCACTGGGGTTTGTTGATGACGATCCGTTGAAGCGCAAGGAAACCTTTCAGGGAATTAAGGTGCTCGGGCGTTGTGATGAGGTAGCGCGCTTATGTCAGCGCCGTCTTGTGGATGAGGTGATAATCGCGATGCCATCAGTTTCCGGGGCCAAAATAAAAGAAATAGTATCCCAGTGCCAAGAGATTCAGGTTCCGTTCAAGACTCTGCCGAGTGTAGGTAGCCTTATTGACGGCTCAGTATCGATACAGCAGCTTAAAGATGTCTCGCTAGAAGATCTGCTGGGGCGCGCCCAAGTGAAGCTTGAAACTGGGGAAATATTGAAGTGCCTGCAGGGAAAAAGTGTCCTGGTAACGGGGGCTGGGGGGAGTATAGGTGCAGAACTGTGTCGCCAGATAGCTCGGTATAAGCCGCAAAAATTGGTGCTGTTCGAAAATGCCGAAACGCCCCTGTTCATAGTGGAACAGGAATTGCGCCAAGCGTTTGTTGAAATGTTAATATATCCGATTATCGGTGATATTCGTCATCGCGCCAGGGTTGAGGCGATATTTGCCCAGTTCACGCCCCAAGTGGTCTTTCATGCTGCAGCGTACAAACATGTACCTATGATGGAACTTAATCCAGCGGAGGCAGTAAATAACAATGTGCGCGGTACACAGGTTGTAGCGGAAATCGCATCTGCCTATGGTGCTGAACGTTTTGTCATGATCTCCACCGATAAGGCGGTAAATCCCACCAACGTGATGGGAGCTTCCAAGCGTACAGCGGAAAAACTGGTGCAGTCCTTAGCGCGCGAAAGCAAGACGCGTTTTGTAACGGTCAGGTTCGGGAACGTGCTAGGGAGTAATGGGAGCGTGATCCCCACCTTTACCGAACAGATTCGCAACGGCGGCCCGGTAACGGTAACTCACTCGGAGGTAACTCGCTTCTTTATGACGATTCCCGAAGCAACCCAGCTGGTGCTTCAGGCTGGGAGTATGGGGGAAGGGGGAGAAATATTTTTACTCGATATGGGCGCCCCGGTGAAAATTCTGCATCTGGCAGAGGAGCTAATCCGCTTGTCCGGTAAAGAACCCTATGAAGATATAGCCATAGAAATTATCGGATTGCGCCCCGGAGAAAAACTCCACGAGGAGCTGTTGCTACAGGGAGAAGGAGTGAAACCTACGCGGCACACAAAAATTTGTATCGCCCGATCGGTACCGGAAGATAAAGACACTCTTTTACGCCAACTTGAAGAGTTGTACGTGGTGGCCCGGCAGATGAATCTGGCGCGAGTGTGTGAGCTGTTGCATGAAATAGTCCCGGAATTTGAGCACCAGGATAGGCCGACATACTTTAGGAAGTGAGCTAGAGTTGAGGCACGTGAGCCAGCACAGCCCCATCAGGGGAGGTGTGCGGCGGTTGCATTTGTGCGTGGCTTTGCTATGCTATTGCACCACAGGGTAAAGAATGCCCAACCAGCGCTGCGGGTTGCTAAGGCCATAAAACTTACTCCGCGCAGCCCGAGACTTACGTCTCGTGGCGTAAAGCCCGCAGTTTAACCTGAAACCAGACTAGAGAAGGAGCTTAGTATGACTGAACAAAAAGGTATATATAAGTGTGATGTGTGTGGCAACATTGTGGAAGTTCTTCACACCGGTGTTGGTGCTCTAGTATGTTGTGGTGAAGAGATGAAGTTGCATAAAGCCAACACTACTGACGCTGCGCAGGAAAAGCATGTGCCGGTTATTGAGAGAGATGGCGACAAAGTAACCGTTACTGTAGGCAGCACCCTGCACCCGATGACCGAAGAGCACTATATTGAGTGGATTGAGCTGATTGCCGACGGTAAGGGTTGTCGCGTGTTTCTTAAACCGGGCGACAAGCCCCAAGCCACGTTCTGCACCAAGGCTAAAACGCTTACAGCACGTGAGTATTGCAACCTGCACGGATTGTGGAAAGCGGAAAAATAAGTATGCTTCTGCACAGTAGATATAAGTTGCAGAATTAAAATAAAGAGGCAGGCTCGCGCAATGCGCTGCCTGCCTCTTTTCGTGTTTTTAGAATCCAAAATCTAGTCTTCAGAATTCCCGTTTTTTTCTTCTGTGGTGTCTTTTTTCTTCCGTACCGGAAGATCACAGGTATCGGCCCTTCAGCCCAAACCAAACTTGGGCAACACCCAGCGGTTGAGCACTACCCAGACAACTACCACTAGAACTAAAACCCAGATCGAATCCATTTTCATCTCTCCTGTTAAAGGGGAATATAGCGGGGCTTAAGCGTGCAGCACTAAAACAACAGCACCGGGCACTTGACCTTGTGCAGCACATAGTTGGATACCGAACCAAGCAGAACGTCGCGCAGTTCGCCGCGCTCGTGGCGCCCTATGACCAGCAGAGAGTACCCTTCATTGTTGGCGATAGAGCAGATAACGTCACGCGGATAGCCGTGTTCTAGGCGCGGAGTTACCTCGACCCCCGCACTCTTAAGATAAGCACTCTTTTCATCCAGAAGTTTCTGCCCGGCTTTGGCCGCCTGTTGCCTTACCATCTCTATCTGAAAGTCGGGGATCATTCTGTAGTCCATCACCTTGACGTTGACCACGTGTAGCAGAGTAATGGGGGCGGTGAATTGTTCTTTGTGGGCAATGATATTATTCAGGGTTGCCTCACTGGTGCGTCCGTCGCGGATGGGAACGAGTATCTTCATGGTGATTCTCCTTATTAGCTATCTTATCTGTCGTAACTTAGCTGGTGTAACCAAGCAGTAAGCGTGGCAGGAGCAGAACTGGCTCCGGCCAGTATGTGAGTAACAACAGGATAGCCAGTTGGATCAGTAGAAATGGCAATACCGCGCGGGAAACATACAGGATATTTCTGTTGGCCACCGCACCGGAGATAAACAAGCTCACCCCCAAGGGTGGAGTGCAGTAGCCGATGCCCAGATTCAGGGTCATGATCAGGCCAAAGTGGAGGGTGTCGATACCAAACTGTTCCAGCAACGGCAGAAAGATTGGAGTCAAAATGATAGTGGCGGAGATAATATCCATAAACATGCCGATAAATAGCAGCAGAATATTAACTATGAGTAAAAATGACCACGGCGAATCGAAGCTGCTGACCGCCGCATTGGCGATCTGATTCGGAATCTGTTCAAAGGTCAGATATTCACCGAACACCGACGCACCCGCAACAATCACCAGCAGGGTGGCGGAGGTGACAGCAGAGGAGACTATAACCTGCTTGATATCGCGTATGCGCATAGACCGGTGGATAAATAACTCCACCCCGAAAGCATATACGCAGGCCACTATCGCGGCCTCGTTTGCGGTGAAAATTCCGGAATAAATGCCGCCGAAGATTATCACCGGAAGCATTAGGGCCCAAATGCTTTCGCGTAGAACCGCCAGTACTTCTCTTATTTTGGGGCGTGGGCGTCGTTCCATCCCAAGACTTTTGCACTTGAGCCATGCATATAGCGACATCGCCGCCATAAGCATAAATCCAGGGATGAACCCCGTTAGAAATAACGCCTCAAGTGAGTCCGTGGTTATCATAGCATAGAGGATCATGGCTATGGATGGGGGAATAATCACCCCTAGGATGGGTGCAGTACTCATAACGCCGATGCTAAATTTTTCGTCGTAATTATTTTCTATAAGCGCCGGAATCATAAATCCGCCGATTGCTACCACTGTAGCGACGGTAGAACCGGAGATGGCACCGAAAAATCCGCACGCTAAAATGCCGGCTATAGCCAGACCGCCCGGTAGGAATCCCACCATGACATTTGCGGTTTTAATCAGTTTCTGCACAATGGACCCGGTGGTCATGATATTGCCGCATAGCACAAAAAACAGCACTACGATAAGGGCAAACTTGTCCATGCTGCGGTACAGAATTTCCATGGTTATCTCAGGACTGAGCCCCACAACCAAGGTAAGACCAGCCAGTCCGGTGAAAAACAGAGCCATGAAAACTGGGACCGTTGCGGCCATGGAGCCCAATAACAGCGCAAGGATGAGCAGTTGTGAATTATCCATGCTTCAACTCCTCCGCTGCTGGCGTTGCAAGTTGCTCTGGCTCCATACCCCCAAACAGATCTTCCCACATTACCAGCAGGGTACGCACAAACATCATGCCTCCAACCAAGGGTAGTATGGCATAAAAATACCATTCCGGTATCTGCAGGGTTGCCGTCGTGGCATATTCATCTGCATACACCATCTGGAGTAGGCCCCAACCAAGCCAGATCAGGAAGGCGGAAAATACTAGACTTGCAAGGTGGCTTACAAAATTGAAAAATTTTCTAGTTACCGGAATAATCTGCGGAAGGGCATCTACCCGGATGAGAGAGCGACGGCGTACTGCAGCGCTGCAGCCGATGTAAGTGCAGAAAAATATGGATTTGCGGATCACCTCATCGGACCAGTACAGATTGATACTTGTGGTCTTGCGTAAAATAATATTCGCCAGTCCGGAAATCAAGGCAATGCCAACAACCACTACCAGCGACCAGTCTTCCACTGCCCCCAAAGTTCTGTCGATCATCCTAAGTATTTTTTTCATAACATTATTCCATTGCTTGATCAGGAAGTAACCGCAGCGCGGCCACACATAAAAGGTGAGAATATGAACTCAAGAAAACGTGGACACCAAACAGATATGGCCGGAGCGAACCCTCCGGCCATATCTGATGGTGTAGTATAAAGTGCGCACTCCAAGAGCGCAGTCTAGAATAAACGACAGGTGTGGTCTATTCGTCTGCTTTTTCCAGGATCTCGCGTACTCTGGCCAGGTAATCAACCCCGATTCTCTGCTCCCAGCGTTTATACACGGGTGCAGCACGTTCCACAAGGGTTTGCTTTTCCGCCGCATCCATGCTGAAAAAGGTTACTCCCTTTTGTTGCGCCGCTTCAATCTGCTCCTGTTGTTGTAAACGCGTGCGCTGACGGGTATCTGCACTTTCCTCTGCAACTATGCGTAAAAAAGTAGACCGTAAATCTTCCGGAAGCTTATTCAGCCAGCGTTCACTGCACATATGGATAAACAATCCTTGTGCATAGTCGATCTGGGTAAAGTACGTTGCGATCTCAAACTTCTTAGTGATGTTGCATACAATCGGACTATGATCCAGGCCAGTGATAACCCCAGTTTGGAGAGCTTGTGGTACATCTGGCCACGGTAGTACCGTAAATTTGAGACCCCACGCTTTGTATAGATCAGTATTGACCGGCGCCTCTGCGATGCGGAAGTTCATCTTCTGGGCTTCGGCGATGGTCCGCACCGGTATGGTAGTGGCCCAGCCATAGGGGCCGTATCCGGTAAGGTCGAGGACTCTGATCCCCTGGCTCAACCCGGCGGTGCTGAACGGTTCGAACAACTCTGGGGTAGCGCGGAAACGTTCAAGTTTATCAAAGCTGTCCACCACAAAGGGTAGATTAACTATCCCCAGTTTGGGCGCGATATTTGCCGCAGCCACCGATGAACACAGTACCCCCTGAATTGCGCCCATTTTCAGTTTGCGCAGCACATCTTTTTCGCCGCCGAGTTGAGAAAGAGGGCGAAAATCGATAAACAGGCGTCCGCTGGTTTCTTGCCAGACGCGATCGCGGATTCGATACCCGATCCCGACCCCTTCGATTGCTGGGTGGGAGACGTTGGATAAAATATAGGTGTATTGTGCCCCGGCAGGATCAAAGGCCGGAGCCCAAGACACCACGCCGGGATTTGCTCGGGCAGGAGTGGTCCCAAGCGAAACCAGAAAAACAGCGCATATAAGAGTACGTAACAAAGGGATTAAGAAGCACGGCACGGTTTAGAATCCTTTTTAAGATTAATATGACCGTGGTGGGGCATATTATTTATATGTAAAAGCTGGGTAGAGCTACCTAGGGTGAAGGTGCAGATATAGCAGGGGGCGGTGAGATAATAAAGAAAAGATCTGATTTGCAAGGTGAATTTTGTTGTAATGAAATTTAAGTTTCAGGTAAGAACACGAATCTTGGCGTGCTCCGTAAACAAAGGGAGCACGCCAAGGTGAAAAAAGGATTGCGGGGTGGCGCAGAGCTAAGCAGTCCTTACTGTACCGAGCTGCGTACTAACTCCAGATAAGTGCTACCAATGCGTTCACCCCATTTCTGATATACAGGTGCGGCCATTTCAATCAACGTAGCTTTATCGGCGGCGCTAAGCTCGAAGAACTGAACTCCCGCTTTTTGTGCGGCCTCTATTTGAGCCTGCTGCTGCAGATCGGTATTTGTTCTGGCTTTGGCACTTTCTTCCTTAATCACCGTCAGAAGGATCTCACGTAGGTCATCCGGCAACTGCTCGAGCCAACGCCGATTTACCATGTGGATATAGAGCCCTTGTGAGTAATTGATTTGCGTGAAGAACTTAGCTACATCGAATTTTTTTGTGATGCTGCACACTATCGGGGTATGGTCTAGGCCATCAATTACGCCGGTTTGTAGCGCCTGAGGCACATCAGGCCAGGGCATAACGGTAAATTTCAGGTTCCAAGCTTTGTAGATGTCGGTATTGACCGGAGCCTGGGCGATTCTGAAATTGACTTGTTTGGCCTCGATGAGATTGCGTACTGGGATAGTGGTGGCCCAGCCGTAGCTGCCGTATCCGGTGAAATCAACCACTTTGATCCCTTGGCGCATAGCGGAGTTGCTGAAAGGTTCAAACAATTTCGGGGTGTTGCGAAATTTTTCCAACTTTTCAGTGGTGTCGAGGATGAAAGGCAAATTGACAATCCCAAGTTCAGGTGCGACGCCGGCCGCAGCTACCGAGGAACACAACATTCCCTGAACGGCACCCATCTTCAGCTTGCGCACTACATCCTTCTCGCCCCCGAGTTGAGCCAGAGGGCGAAAATCCACATATAGGCGCCCGTTACTCATGGCCCAGACTCGGTCACGAATTTTATACCCCACGCCGATGCCAGCAATGGATGGGTGATCGACATTAGATAAAATATAGGTGTATTGGGCTCCGGAGGGATCAAATGCGGGTTTCCAGTCTTTAAGACTGGTTAAATCATCTGCACATGCAGGGCTAGGATAGCCGACAAGCCTCATAAGAGCTAAAAATACTGCCGCACATAACAGTGGATGTCTGGACAGACGTTGTAGCCAACTACATGACATATCGATTCTCCCTCATTCAATCAGCTCTTGGAATTAAATGTAAATAACCGTAAACTAACCAGTGGCACTGATGCAGGTCAAGTATTTTAAAGGGTTTTTTAAAAGGGTTCGGGGAAAGCCGCGTTTTATGCGCTTCCAGCCGGTGATTTACTTGCTTCATTCGGTTCATTATAAATGTTGCGTGGATGCTGGGGAGTGAATGTGGTAAAATTTACGTCTACTCTGCCTGTTCGACGCGAGTGCATTAATTCAGGCAGAGGAACCCAACAGTTGGATAGAGGAGCATGCAAAATATGGCACTAAGAAAACAGACCCAAGGGATTTTACTCGAAGCTGGGACCAATGAGTTTGAAATTCTTGAGTACTACCTGTATGGGCAATCCTTTGGAATAAATGTGCATAAGTTACGTGAAATAATTCCCTACAATAGTGCCGAGCTCACTCGAATTCCCGAATCGCACCCGTCTGTTATGGGGACGTTGCTGCTGCGTGGGTCCACCATCTCACTGATTAATTTAGCCGCTCACTTAGGCAAAAGCGGAACCCTGAAGCAGGTGGGTGAGATCGGCAGTAGCGAGGCGCTTCTGGCCGAAAATCGTCCGGTAGTGCTGGTATGTGAATTCAATGATGGCGTGGTTGCCTTTCTAGTTGATGGTGTGGACCAGATTCATCGCCTTTCCTGGGCGGTAGTGAAGCCGATGGATCAGTTTTTCGAGACCTATCATCCCCGTTTTACTGGCAGTGTAACCATAGCACAACGTGACATTCTGATCGTTGATATGGAGCATATAACCAACGAAATATTCGGAGATGGTGGCCACTATGCTGCTAGTGCCGAAGATGAGGACTTGCTACCGGATAAAGCGAACAGTCGCGCTGAGGCCAAGCTGTTTTTTGCGGAAGACTCTACAATTATCCGCCAAGGGATTCTCAGTGTGCTGCGTAAAGCTGGATATGCCAGGGTTGAAGGCTTTGGCAACGGCAAGCAGTGCCTTGATGCATTGCTGAAAGCCAAAGCAGAGGATGACCTACCCATTCTGGTGGTTTCCGACATTGAGATGCCTGAACTGGACGGACTGTCGTTGTGCAAACAGATAAAAGAAGATCCGGTGATGAAAAATATAAGCGTCGTCATTTATTCAAGCCTTATCAATGACAACACCTCACATAAATGTGAAGAGGTCGGGGCCGACGCCTATACCAGTAAACCTGACGTCACCAAAGTGGTGCGTCTGGTGGACCGGTTCTGCCTTAATACCAGCGCTGAGGTGCAGCTCTGAAGCAAATTATATAAAATAGTATATAATAAACAAGTGAGATGTGTCAGCGGCGCCAGATTTTATAGTTATAGGCTGACTCCGGCATAGTAAAACTTTGTCTGCATGGAAGAGAGGAGTTTATGCGGCACATTTTGCTTGAATTCGCCTTAAAAAGACCCATATGGGTTATTGCCTTGGTGTTGTTGGCTACTCTGGGCTTTGCCCTTCAATTCCCCCAAGTTAATTTCGATAACGACCCTGAAAAAATGCTCGCCGCGGATGAGCCGGTACGAGTATTCCACAACGAAATTAAACATAAATACGCTCTGTACGATTTTGTTGTTGTGGGGATTGTCAATGAAGATGACCCTCATGGTGTCTTCAATGTCGCGACCCTGCAGCGCATCGATCGTCTCACCCACCAGCTTATCTACCTGAAGCGTGGGGACGATGGCATGCCGCATATCGCATTGCCCGGTGCCGATGCAGGACAGAGCATAGATCTCACCCCG
>JAVERW010000043.1:0-15992 GCA_034006915.1 Desulfuromonadaceae bacterium
CCTGCTCACGCAAGCGGAAGGTGCCAGGTTCTTGCGCTTCGGGCGTTTCTCGGTAACCAAGCAGCGAAAGCTCAGAGACCATTTGCGATGGAGTCAGCTTCAACCCCGGATAGAGTTCCAACGGTCTGGCATAAACCCTGGCGGGCAGTTTCCACCGTTTGCCCTCAAAACGCTCACGCACGACAGAGTCAAGATGGAGGGTGAAAACGAGGACCGTCAGCCCACCTGCCAAAACTAAAAGGAGGAAAACAAGCTTTTTGTTCAATTTTTGCCGGTTACGTTTAGCCATACTGCCTCAGACCTTTTACAGCGTGCTCCCTAGCAAGAGCAGGATTAACTTAATTCGGCGGTCTATCTCACTGTGCCAGATTATATGAGATGGGTAATAAAACAAAGCCCATAGAGTATATTCTCCCTCCCCAGCAGGAGCAATCGGAATGGACCATGCTTTACAACTGCGCCGTATAAAACCAAGCAGCAAGAAGGGATTAAGTCGCGGTTGATATCACTGAAGCTAGTGACCAACGGTCCCACATAGTGCGGGTGACGGAGTCCCGAGGTCAAGTCCCGGGGTCAGGTCTTGCGTTGCCACATTTCTCTGATACCTTTACAGCGTGACACGACCACTACGCATAGAATTTGAAGGGGCATTGCATCACTTAACCGCTCGGGGAAATCGGCAGGGGGCGATTTTTGTCTGCGATGATGACAGAGAAGCCTTTCTCAACCTGTTGGGGAAAGTGATTACACGCTACCACTGAAAAGGGGTCAGGTCTCGCAATGCAACATTTCTATAATAATATCTAATTATGTCAAGACCACTATGCATACAGTATCCTGTTGCGGCTGGGAGGGTGAACGGACTTGCTGACTACGTATGGATACCCGTAAAGAAGCTCTATCCAAAGAGGTGTACCAGCGTAGAGGGTGATGGCTACCGAATAAAGTATAGGTAGCGTGAAAAACACGCTTGAATTTATTCTGTGGTTGAACCGGCAATTGGGGCGGAAATGATTGTGCGGTATCAGCGTACGGTTAGGTTTACACAAGCTCGTATTTTTTGGCTTGATACCTGAGAGTGTCGTAGCTGACTTGCAATAGCTTTGCGGCTTTGGTCATATTGTTGTCGGTCCGTTGTAGGGCCAAACGGATCAGTTCTCGTTCAACTTCCTCCAACGCAACGCCACCTTCGGGTAGAAAAATCTGGAAGTTTTTCCGCTTTTCACTTGTATTCTTGTCACGCCCACCCAAATCAAGGGGGAGGTTTTCCGCAGCGAGTACGTACATATCTTCCATGACAACGCATTTTTCGATGACATTGCGCAGCTCGCGGACATTGCCGGGCCAGGGATAACTTTTCAGTAACTTTTCCGCCTCTTTTGAAATACTCTCAACCGGTATTTTGCCGTATTTCCCGGCAAAGATCTCAAGAAAGTGTTTCGTAAGAATAAGCACATCATTTTCTCTGTCACTTAATGGCGGCAGGTGGATGGCAAAAGAGTTGAGGCGGTAGTAAAGATCTTCTCGGAAATATCCGTTTTCAACTGCTTGCTTGATGTCGCGGTTGGTGCTGGCGATGATGAAGATATCGACAGGCAGGTCGACCTTGCCGCCGATCCGCCTTACGGTCCGCTCTTCTAAAACCCGCAACAGCTTGCTCTGCAATTCAGGGCGCATGTCGCCGATCTCATCGAGAAGCAGGGTGCCGCCGTTGGCCAGCTCAAAAACTCCCTGTTTGTCAGTCTTGGCATCGGTAAATGAACCTTTGACATGTCCAAACAGTTCGCTTTCAATCAGGCTTTCCGGCAGGGCAGTGCAGTTGATGGCTATATAGGGGATGCTGTCGAAATTTTTACTCTGGCCGAAGCGCCAATAGTGAAGATTTCGCGCCAGAATCTCCTTGCCGGTGCCGGATTTGCCGGTAATCAGGGTCGATTGAACTCCAGCCTCGGCCATCTTCCGCGCATTACTGAGAACTTTCAGAATAGCGGGAGAATCGCCGATAAAGTTTCTGCTCAAGGATGCGCTGGTCGAACCCTTGAGATAGCGGACTTCATTTTTCAGGCGCGAGGTTGCCAACAACTTCTCCAGAACAATTTTTACTTCCTCAACATTGAATGGCTTGTTCAGGTAGTCCGCGGCACCGTAGCGCATGGCCCTGACTGCCGACTCGGCTGAGTCGTCGGCGGTCAGCATGATGATCGGGAAGTCGACCTCTTCGGCCTGTAGTTTTTCGAGTATCTCCAATCCGCTCAGGCCTTCTCCAAGATTTATGTCGAGCAGCAGGGCATGCGGTTGCCAAGCACAGATTTTTTCCACCGCCTGCTCAGAAGTATTCAGCAGATGAGTCTCGTAGCCTTCTTTGCGCAGGGCTCTGGCGAGCATTGTGATGATCAGTTCGTCATCGTCTAAAAGGAAGATTCGCTCTTGTTTCAGCATGCAGCTTTCTCCTTGTCGGTTTGCGTCAATGGCAGGATTATTATAAATGAAGTCCTCACACCTGGTTGGCTTTGTGCCTCGATTGTGCCCTTATGTTGTTCAATCAGGCGCTTGCAGATTGACAATCCCAGGCCGCTGCCCTTGGTTTTGGTGGTGTAGAATGGGTTGAAAATTTTTTCCAGTGAGCTTTCCGAAAGGCCCTTGCCAGTGTCGGAGATCTCAAGCCGGACATGGTGCGGATCAACCCTGCGGCTGACTGTGGTGATGCTCCCGCCATTTTCCATGGCATCGATCGCATTGAGGTAGATATTTAATAAAACCTGTTGTAGTTGGCTGGAGTCGGCTTCAATCTGCGGCAGTTCGGCAGCACAATCCTTTTCGAATAGAATTTGTTTGGCGGTGGTATTGTCAGCGGTGAAGGCGACAGATTTGATCGAATAGTCGAGCAGTTGGTTGATGTCGACCAGATCAAAGTGCGGCACCGGCGGGCGAGCATACTTGAGCAGGCTTTTCAGAAGTCGTTCCATGTGATCAATTTCACGGATGATCCGAACGAAAATTTCTTTGTCCTCGTCAGGCAGATCCAGTTCGTCGGAAATCACATCCAAGGACACCTTGATCCCGGCCAGGGGGTTTTTGATTTCATGTGCTAAGCCGGCGGCCATCTCCCCGACCAGGGCCATCTGGTTGGCGCGTTGCATTTCCTGTTGGGCCTGATGCTGCTCGGTGACATCGCGGGCGAAGGTCAGAATGTAGAAATGCTGGTCTATCTCCAGCGGCCCGCCGCTGATAGCCGCCGGGAACTGCTGGCCATCTTTACGGGTCCTGGTGACTGTGCAATTAATCCATTCGCCCTGCACGACCTGCAGCATCTTCTGGCGGAATATTTCGTGCTCTTCTTCGGGCGAAAGATCCACGCAGTTCATGCTCTGTAGTTCGTCGTTGCTGTAACCGTACATGCGACTGGCGGCCGGATTGACCGAAACAATCCGTCCCAAGCGATCACCCGTATCGAGGATGCAGATCGCATCTCCGGCACTTTCAAAAAGGGTCTGATAAAGGGAACGCGCCGACGCAGAGGCGTGTTGCTCGGCGTTGATTGAATCAACCATGCTGTTGAAGGCTGTCGCCAGGACCGCGAACTCATCTTTTAGCGGCGTAGTAATGCGGTGGTTGAAATCCCCTTCGGCAAGCTTCCTGGCGGCGGCAGTAAGGATATTGAACGAACCGGTAAAGCGACGGAGGAATAACAGGGTGATAGCCAGGATGGCGATCGGTCCGAGCACCAGGCAGACAATCAGAAGATTGCTCGCCGCTCTGATTTCCGCGTGAATGGTATCGATGCGGGAGGAAATTTTATCCGCTGAGGCGACCGACAGCGATTCGACTTCTTGGAGCAGTTGCTCCCCCTTTTTATAAGCTTGGTTACGTACATATTCCACTCGGGTGCTGTTGGCCCAAATGGTCAGCGCTCGGCTGTAAAGCTTCATGTATCCAGCCAGGTTTGACTGCATGCGGTCAAGCTTCTCTTTAATTTTTGGAATATGGTGACAGCTCTGGCAGATGGCTGCAGAGGCTTCCATCTTTTCAATATGCTGGATGATGATGGCATTGTCGGTATGCGGCGAGCCCTGCAGGAGCAGGCCCGTCTGGACGATTTCAATATTATGTGCAAGATTTTTGCGCAGAAGCTCGACCTGATGCAAGGTGATCACTCTTTGCAGCTTTTCGCTTCCGCTCTGAAATGAGCTGACAATATAGACTCCGCCGGTAATGAAACATAAGAGCATCAGCGACAGGCCGAGCAGAACATGTTTTTTCATGGAGTTACGCTTTTCCCATATACCGTGGTTGAGAGTTTAACGGTTTGAGTATTTGTAGTTTGAGAGATCGAGTCCGATGCTGGCGGCATAATCGAGCACCGGCTGATAATCTTCGACCGAGGTCCGTATGAAGCACTCAATCCCCAACCCCTTGAGAATCTCCCGACCTTCGCTGTTCTGATGCATGGTGAGCAACTCTTCCAGCAAGCCTTGTTTCAAGTCCTCTGGGATGTCTTTGAGCATGGCAAGGCTGTTAGCTGGGACATGCGGCGACATTTTTAGGATCTCAAGTTCTTCGACGATCCGTTTATCCGCTTTCGCCAGCTGATAAAAAACCGTGTTTTTGGCCGCCCCGATATCGGCCAGCCCGTTCAGGACATCGTAAATCGCATCTTCATGGGTACCGCTGAAGTAAGCCTCGCTGAACCAACTGCGATAGTCATCGATGCCGATTTCCTTGAAGTACGCCAGCGGCAGCAGATATCCAGCTGTCGTCGCCCGATCGACAAACACCATCCGTTTGCCGCGCATATCTTTAGCCGTACGGATATTGCTGCTTTTTTTTACGAAAATCATACCGTAGTAACTTGAGGTACCGTCGCGGTACTGAGGTCGCGCCAGCGGTTCGACCTGGAGTGTTTTGATTGCCATGGCACCGGTAAGGCTGCCGAAAAAAGCGCCATCCAGATTTAACTGATAAAAGTTATCAATGATATTTCCGTAGTTGGGCAGGATGACGCTTTGCAATGTGACTCCCAGCTGCTTGGACAGATAGTCGAGCAGGGGGTCGTAGAGTTTTTTCTGGTCAAAGAGGTTGTGTTCGGGGAGCAGCCCGATCCGGTAGGTTGGCAAGAGGTCGCCCTCGACCACTTGGTTTATCGGTGGCTGCTGCCGGTCGCATCCTATCAGTAGGGCTAAGCAGCAGAGCAGGGTGATCCATAATAACCGGCGCTTTAACCTGAACTGCATCTTGAAATAATAGACCTTCTGCTTCTGGGTAAATAACACTGATACCGTCCCTGGCACTGTGCGCCGACTGCTGACAGATGATAACTCTACAATCGGGTTATGTGCTTTGTTCAAATCGCCAAGCATCCTCTCTTCACACATGGAAAATGATTAACGGGTTAGGGCGGCGACTGGGTACCGAAAAATTCGGCGCGGTTTGGCACATACCTATATCCTACAATAATTTTGTCAGGTTGCAGCAGTAGGAGGAAAGAATATTACCTGCCGACCGAACGGCAGACGACTCAGCACAGGCAGATCCCCGCGCGACAGGTTAGCGTCTCTAGCATACGACTCCAGACAACGACACCGTATTGCTTGCTAAGTTCGTCGCTGAAATCGATGACTAGGTCGCGTTCGAGCGGTATGTGCGACAGCAGGGCGGCACCGCGATCACTGATATCGATAATAATTCCGCCACAAAGTTGTTGTTGCTGTTGTCCATCGACAATCGACTTAAAGGCAAAGTCCAACGGCAAAACATGGGGTTGGCGCAGTTGGCGGCGCTTTTCGCTATCGAAATTATGCTTCAGTTCGGAGACGCAAAACTTTGGGTGGCTCCGATCTTGAAAAACAAGCTTAACGTACTCGGTCAGTTGGTCAAGGCGAAAAGGTTTTTCCAGCAGATGCCAGGCACCCTGCTTGCGGACTGCCCGGATGGCATCATTCAGTTTGCTCGATCTAAGGTCGCTGGTTGTCATGATGATCACTGGGACATATGGGCAGTGGGCGTCAATCAACTTTAGAAGGAGGAGATTGCTCGAATCTTTCAGGTCGAAGTCGAGTAAAAACAGATCAAAATGACCGCGGGAAATTTTTTCCAGCGCCTGTTCGTTGCTCGCCGCGGTGCTGATATTCAGTGCGCGCCCTTTCCCGGCTCGCTCAAGAGCCCAGAGCAGAAGCTGTTCGTTATCGACGACAAGAATTTTCAGTGGCGCGGTATTCATAAGGCCCTCGCGGGGATAAAATTAGATTTTTTATTAATAAAATAACAGCAAAAGTTATTCCAATAGGCACTTCTGACAGCGGAATTCCTCAAAACTTCGGCTTCGGCAGCGGTGAAAATAGCCAACTGCCTTCCGGGCAGCACACTGGGCACGGCATATGTACAGCGGCGGCCGGTCGCTTTTTCTGTCCCTCGCATTGGTTTCAGCAACCGCATCCTGGGTCTTAAGGAGGGGCTTATTCTGGAATATGGCCAAACAGAATTTAGGGTTTTTCCTACATGCTTTCCTGACGCAGTGGGCTGGACCCGCACTTTGTGGGGGGTTCGTTCGGATATTTCAGTGGCATGATGGTTGCTGTAGATGAATTAGTGGAGCCCCTGCTGGCGTTGCCAGATAATTGCAAGCTGCCAGATAATTATAAGCTGCTATAGGACTGACCGGAATTTATGTCGTTACTCGCCTCCACCCTAAAACTGAAAATCTGCTCTGTGTCCGTTCATCTCGGCCTGGTGTTTCTGCTTTTGTTTGTCGGCCCCGCCAGTGCCGCCGACAACGCCGGGTTGAGCCAAGTAGATTGTGGAAAGTGCCATGCCTCGCAGGTTAAAATAATGGCCGGATCGCACGGCCCGCATGCGACGCAGCTCGGTTGCCTCGAATGCCACCCGCACCATCCTCCCACCGACCAAGAAACTATCAGTGCCTGTGTATTGTGCCATGCCGAGCAGCCACATTATCAGATCGGCGACTGCCAGCACTGTCATGTCGACCCGCACCGGCCGTTGATCACCCTACGTGACTCACGGAAACCGGAGAAAAAGGCCTGCCTTTCCTGCCACCCCACGGTTGGTCAGCAAATGATTGACTCGCCTAGTCGGCACGCCCAGCTGTTCTGCACCCGCTGCCACAGTCGTCACAAGCAGATCCCCGACTGCCGCGACTGTCACGACCCGCATCAGCAGAACCAGCTGTCAGCAGACTGCCTGAAGTGTCACCCTGCCCACCAGCCGTTGCGGATAACCTTTGACCATTATCTGCCATCCGGTTTCTGTCGTCCCTGTCATCTACAGCAAAGCAACGCTCTGGCTGCGACCAGAACCAATCATGGCGGCATCAGCTGCGTTTATTGTCATAAAGGGCAACACACAACAAGCCCCGACTGCCGCGATTGCCACGGTCTACCGCATACGCCGGCGATCCACCGCCGCTATCGTGACTGCCTTTTCTGTCATGGTGACGCGCATAAGTTGATCAGCAATCGCTGAATCCAGAGCGTATAACTGGGAAATCGACAAAAAGAACTTGGTAAAATTCCCAACCGAAAGCCCTGATGGATAAATGTCGAGTCGTCAGAAAACAGCTTATATACGTGAAACTGTTGGACAAATAGTTTTTTTTGTGGATTTGGCACGAGGGTTGCTCTTAAGACGGGACATGATATGCGCGAAACCACATATGCGATTTTCCCTGATGGTCCTTAGCAGTGTGCTGCTGTTCATGGCGACCCCGGCAGCAGCGCAGACGTCCGCTAGCTATATGTATCGACTGTCCGATTTTAGCGGGCCGGTTGCTTCGCTCTGGGCTCGACTTGCGGTCGATCCTGTTAAAGGTGAAGTTTATACCCTGAATCGGTCTGGCTCGGTGATCCAGATTTTCAACGATACCGCCATGCAGATTTTCGACTGTGGGGAAGACCTGGCTCTGGCCTCTTCCCTCGATATTGCCGCCGCAGATGATGGTGAGATGTTGGTGCTGTATCGTTCTCCTGCCGCGACCGTCCGGCACCTGAATTATCGCGGCGAACTGCTCAACGAGATCAAGATTGTTCCGACGGGGCAGGGCTTGCAAAATTTCAATCCCGCCTATCTTGATTATAAGAACGGCAGCCTCTATCTGGCCGATTCCGAAAACATGCAGGTCGTGGTTGCCTCAGTCACAGGAGAGGTTCAGCGTAGTTTCGATTTTCGTCGGCAGCTTGAAGGCCAAACTCGCATCGCGCTGAAGGATGAAACCTTAAGAAAATCTCAACGTAAGCGCCTGCAGGACAAACTGACTGCCCTCGGGAAGGCTGATATGACCGGCTTCAGCGTCGACGCCAACGGCAATCTCTTTTTCACCATTGCATCGCTGTTCACCGCCTTCCGTGCAACACCCCAGGGTGAACTGGAAGAGTTCGGCACCCCTGGCGGTGCGCCGGGTAAGTTCGGGGTCATCGCCAGTATCAGCGCAGATAAAGCAGGCCACATCTACGTCGCAGATCGCTTGCGCTGCGTGGTGTTGCTGTTCGACAAAGATCTTAACTTTCTGACCGAGTTCGGGTATCGCGGCGAGCAGCCGCATAACTTGGTGGTGCCGGATGATATCGCCATCGATGAACGGAACGGCAGAATTTACGTCGCTCAGGCGGCCAATCTTGGCGTCAGCGTATTCAGTATCAAGCATGACTAAGAGAGCGACAATGGCTTTCAACCCACTCACGCCGAAAGGAGGTATAGAACATATCTGCTGCCACAGATTAATCCACAGATCAACATGTACGCCCTGATTCACGCCGTTAGGGGTGGGAATCAGTAACCCTCCGAAAAGAGTAAACCTGCCGCAAGGCAGGGACACAAAGTCACAGGCCCCTAAGCGGGTGGCTGGGCAGCCGGAGAAAGATGACAATCTTTTGGTAGGGAATTAACACAATGAAAAAAACTATCTCGATCGTAACTGCCATGTTATTTAGTCTCTGTTTAACTGGGGTCGCCTTTGCGTTTCATGACGGCGGCGTCGCCCACTGCGACGGCTGTCACTCGATGCACGGCGGGGCAACTTCTGGGCCTTCTCTGCAAAAAGGCTCTGATGCCAGCTCCACCTGTCTGAACTGCCATAACGGCGCCAATGGTTATCATATATCCAGTGCCGACGGCAGCAACAAAAACGAAGGTGGTGACTTCCACTGGACCAAAGATAACGGTTACACCTATGTGGTGCGCGGCACCACCAAAACTTTCGATTATAACAAAGCCGGCCACAACATGCTGGCCGCCGACTTCGGTATGCTTAACGATGAAAACTTGACCATGGCACCAGGTGGTTCCTTCCCGGCCGCTGGTTTTAGCTGCACTGGCTGTCATGACCCACATGGCCAGGCCAATGGTGGTACTGTGGGCGGTGCACTGCCGATCTCGGTTTCCGGTTCCTACGGCGCCATTCCAGCGCCTGGCACCCAGGCTGGTAACTACCGGATTCTTTATGATTCCGCCAAAGTTGGTTTCTCAGAAGACGCACCGATCGCCCGCGCCAGCGGCTCCAACGGCGCTTCCGTTCAGTACGGCTCCGGTATGTCCGGCTGGTGTGCCAACTGTCACATCGGTTTCTACTCCACCACTTCCAGTGGCGGTATGCACCCAACGGATCGTGCTGTTCAAACCACCTACAATAACTACGTCGCCACCGGTAACTTTACCGGTACCATTGCAAACGCTTACGATCCGTTGGTCCCAATCGAGCGTGGCGTTACCACCGCTTCCAGCGATCTGCCGGATCCGACAGATCAAGCAACAGCAGGCGTTGGCGTCGATGGTAGCTCGAAGGTCATGTGCCTTAGTTGTCACCGTGCCCACGGTTCAGCTTTCGGTAATGCCCTGCGCGGCGACATGAGCGAGGCTTTCCTGGCAGAAACTTGGATTACCTTGGGTTCTAACGTTCCGGCCACCGCAGCTCCATACTACAAGCAAGGTGTGAAAATTGACGTGGCTGACGCAGGTGCCGGCAATCCGTTCACCGACGGTTACGGCGAGTACCAGCGTTCCCTATGTAATAAGTGCCACGTTCAAGACTAAACAGGGAGACAACGCATAAATTTAAGTTAAACTGTTATTTTAATAAGAGGTCGGCGGTGTTTTCTCCTGCCGCCGACCTTGCTTTGTTAGACGCTTACGCATAAATTTCGACCGGGAGGAGAGCATTTGTCTACCATTTGCCGGGATCATGCCATATTGACACGCTCAATTCTCATCACCGCACTCCTGTTGATTTGCCAGCTCGGTTCAGCTCCCGCTGCGTACAGTTTATTTCATTCCGGAGGAGTTGGCTCCTGCAGTGGCTGTCATCTCAGCCACAATCCTTCTGTTTCTGCATCTCGCTTACTCCTCGCTGCAGATGCCAGTTCTGTATGTCTCAACTGCCATGCCGGACCCGGCGGCGCCGCCAGTGTTTCGGTATTCAGCTTCGACGGCTCTGCTCTGACCCCCGGCGGCGATTTTTACTGGCTGACCCGATCCTTTAACTGGTTTGGCGGTTCCAGCCCGGCGGCTCGTCATGGGCACAATGTGATTGCCAGGGACTTCGGCCTGGATGCCGATCCAAACAAGCTGCAGGGGCCGGGTGGAAGCTACCCCTCAGGACAGCTCAGCTGCATCAGTTGCCACGACCCACACGGCCGCAGCGGCGGCGGGACCCGCGCTGGAGCTGCAGCGGTTTCCGTCTCCGGCTCTTACGGGGACAACCCGGCCGCCGGCAGCGGCAGTGGCAACTATCGCCTGTTGGGCGGCGTGGGCTACAGCGTCAAAGGCTACACCTTCAACTATCCGGCGCCGGTTGCCCGCCAGAACCCGGCATTGCCGTTTGCCGAAAGGGACAGCTCGCATGTCGACTACGGCAGCGGGATGAGCGAATGGTGCGCCAACTGCCATGCGGCGATGCTGACCAACAAGCATCAGGTTGGTGGTGGGGGCTTTACCCATCCAGTCAGCGCCAATGAAACACTCTCCGGCGAGATCATTGCCAACTACAACAGCTACGTGAAAAGTGGGGATCTGTCTGGAAGCGCGGCAACCGCCTATCTGCAGTTCGTTCCGTTCGAACGGGGTACATCCTTCCCCGCGTTGCTCGATCCGACCGACACCGGTGGGCCGGGCGGCAACGCCGCGCTCAGCTGTCTGACCTGTCATCGCGCCCACGCGTCGGCGTTTCGTTCTGCTGGGCGGTGGGATTTCACCGCAGCGCTGCTGGTCGATTCACATCCGGCACTTGGGGACAGCGGCGTGACGGCGGGCGATGTCAATAATAGCTATTACGGCCGCAGCATCGCACATGATTTCGGCGCTGGACAGAGGCAGTTCTGCGAAAAATGTCATGCTGCCGCCAGCCCATGATTGCAGGAACTCGGGGCGAGATAATTTTACCAAAGGACCAACAATGGGTGTGAAATGGAATAGATATCCGCTGTTGCTAGCGGCAGTTTTGCTGCTCAGCTCCTGCGCGCTTACGCCGATGCCGCAGATCGCCTATGTCGATCCGGGCGCAACCCTGCACCTCTACTTGCAACCGATACCGCAGGAAGCCCATCAGCTGAGCCTTACGGTGACTGGTTTAAGTGCTCGGACGGTCGATGGGCGCGATATTCCTCTGTTGGACGCACCTTGGGTACTCAACCCAGCGGAAAGAGTCGGACGGCAGACCAAACTGTTACAGCATAAATTGCCGGTCGGCGAATATCTGGGTTTGAGCTTGGTATTGTCGGAAGCAACACTGCAGACCGAAGAGGGGCCGATCGATTTGCTGGTTGATGCAGGGCCACAATTGATCGCGGAAAATTTTGTTATTAGTGCGGATCAAACCCAGACCCTGTTTCTGTCTTTGCACCCGAAACGCCTTGTTACCGGCGGTTATAAACTGACGGCGCAATTTTCGCTCTGGAAGGCCCAATCACCGCTGGCCGAACTTCAAGGAATCATCAGCCACCCGAACAGCGGACTGCTGACGGTTTTCGAGAAAAAAACGCCGACCCTCGTTGAGCTGGTCGCTGTAGGTAGGGAACCCGCCGGGGTGGCCCTTGATCAGCACGGCCGCTTAGTCTACCTGGCATTGAGCGGTGAAAACAGCATCGCGGTCTTCGACCTGGTCCGCGATAAAGTACAGAGAAAAGTCCGCCTGCACATGGGAGACAGACCGACCGAACTGGCGCTTTCGGCCGATGGCGCGACGCTGATCTCTTTGAATTCTGGCAGCAACAGCGTCAGTATTATCGACACCGACTCCTTCAGCGTGCGACAGCGGCTACTTTTTTCGACCACCCCGGCATCCATCTTTACCGGTGTCAATAGCCGCAATGCTTATGTCAGCTTGCCGGACATCAATGCTCTGGCGTTGCTCGACTTAGAGCGGGCCGCCGTTATCGCCACAGCAAATTTAACGGACACCGCGACCCAGGGGGTGGCGGACAGAACCGGGCGGCAGGTCTATCTGTTGACGGAGAACTCTCCCAACCTGTTGACCGTCTCCGCCGATAATCTGGCGATCACCGATCGCGTGTATATCGGCTATGGCGCGCGCTGTCTGGCGTTGAATCTCAATAACGATTTACTCTATGTCGGCATGGAAAGTGGAGAGATTGCTGTGATCGATCCTCGCGTCGGTCTGCCCATCGACAGCTTTAACGCCGCGCCTGGGGTTGTCGATATTGCCGTGGATCAAGAAGAGAACAGCCTGTTTGTGGTGAGCGCGCAGGGTAACCTTCTCAGCAAATACGATTTGGTCAGCAAGAAAAGACTGGCTGTTCTCGAGCTGGGGACTGCCGGCGCGAAAATCGCTGTTATGGGTGAAAGATAATCGATGCCCGGCACATGCTCGCTGCGCATTCTATTCTGTTTCTCCCTGATCGCTCTGCTGGCGTGCGAAGAGCTGTATGCCGATGATATCCGTATTTTTGGCGACTGGAGCTACCTGTCATCGCTTATTGATACCGAATACCGTGACGATAGGGCGAGCGAAAAAAGTAAAACCGAGCGCTATAAGCAGATCTATCGCCTCGACCTCAGCAAAGAGCTGTTTCCGAACCTGACTCTCGATGCGGGAACGCAGATGGAAAAAACACGTCAACTCAGCGAGTTTAATAACGACGAAAGCAATTCTCGTAACACCACCATTGCCCCCTATATTGAGGCTGAACTGCGGACCAACCTGTATTCCATGAGCGCCGGTTACCAGGAACGCTACGAACGGGATTATCAAAGGAGTACAATCGATAACCTCACCACGCGCGACAAAGACCGCGACTATGTCCGCACCTACACCCTGCGCGGGGAATGGCGGCCGGTCGAGCTGCCGCGCTTCGATCTCAGTTATCTGCATACGGAGCGGCATGACGAGCCGTTTACGCAACGGGATGAGGCCAGCATTCTGCAGTTCAACAGCCGCTATGATTATGAAAATTATGAATTTCAGTACGGGTATTTCCGCAATGAAGATAAGAAGCTTGACGCAGACCGCGACAGCACTGGATCGGTCACCAACACCCATAACGGCCGGGTTCGCTACACCAACACCTATATGGGTGGCAAGGTGACGCTGAATGCCAGCTTGAGGGGCGAGTATACGGAGCAGACCTTTTCCGGCAGTGGCCTTCGAGATTTTTCCGTAGTCCCGTCCGGGAGTAGTTTTTATTTTTTAGATACGGATCATTTTCCTAATAACAATACCTCCACTGATTATGTAGTTTCAGCCGGATTTGCGGACAATCTGAATCTTAATTCAACAGATGTCATCGACGTAGGCCTCGATTTTGGTGAGGCTGTTGATGTGGATATGCTGCAACTTACCTTGGACGGTAAACTGGAGACAGGTTCGAATATCAGCGCTTCCGCCAACTGGTCGGTTTATGTCAGCACCGATCAGGAGAGCTGGGTTTCCAGAGGCGTTACCTCCGTTGAGTATTTCCGCGAAGAGGACCGGTTGGAAATCAGATTCAGCCCAAAAGCGACGCATGACTATGTTTTGCTGGTCTATGTTCCACCGCTGATCACGAATCAGATCCAGCCAGTTTTTATTACCTCAATCCGGGCATTTGTGTCCAAATTTCTGGATGATGGCTCAGAGCTTGAGACCCATGTCATCAACGCCCAGTTGGGGGTAGGCTGGCAGATTACCGACAAGACCAAAGTTCTTTACGACCTTAATTTGCAGGAGCGTCAAAGCAGCCTGTTCGACGATCAGAGCGTGCGGATGACTAATGGCCTGACGGTGCTGCATCTGATCAATAAAATATTTTCCGCATCTGGCCGGGCTTCGGTCAGCGACACCTGGGAACAAAGCAACCACGATTCCAGTCGCTACAACTACAGCGCCAAATTGAACGCCCGCTACCTGGAAACCCTGAGTCAGGCCCTGATTTACAGCGGCAGTCTGGACCAGGAAGCCGAAGGGGATAGCACGAGCAACTCGCTGCTGCTGCACACCAATGCCGAACTCTATCGCGGTTGGGACGTGGCTTTTGATCAGGGCTACAGCTGGCAGAGCCCGGCCGACGGGGTTGATTCGACCAGTTTTTTCGTCCGTATCGAGAACAGTCTGGTGCCGCATCGGCGTTTTAATCTGCTGGCGGACTATACTATTACTTGGGACAAAGAGGTCGGCGCGGAGATGACACGCTCGGATTCCGCGCGTCTGCGCGCAACATGGATCCCGAGCGACACCCTGAGTTTGTACGGGGTGGTGCGGTTGCGGGCCAACGAGGAGGAAACCGATGTCTTCTGGGAGTACGGCGTCAGTTGGATGCCGTTGCGGGACGGGACGTTGCAATGTACTTTAAATTACAGCGAGGAAGAGGATGCCAACGGGAACCGCACGCGCAGCCTTTCGCCGAGCCTCAGCTGGGATATGACCAGGTACGCAAATCTTAGTGCACGTTATTCACAGGGCACGGATGAATCAAACAGTAAGATCGACGAGTTCAAAACTTTTTTGGTGAATCTGAAAATATACTATGATTAGATGCGCCTTCGATCGCAGAGGCTGACATTGGGAACCAAGCGTAAGGGGAATTGAATATGAAGCTCAAACAGATGCTTCTCTGGGCCATTGTTCTGTGCCAAATCCTGTTGGTCAGCGGTTGTTCGCGGACCGGCGGCAGCAGCAGCTACAAAAATACGCTGATGAATTTTGCTGCTGTGCAAAGCGTCGCCGTGCTGCCGTTTCAGAACCTGACAACCGACGATTCAGCCGCCGAACGGGTTCGCGACACCTTTATGGGGATGCTACTGGCGACCGAGGCGATGTATGTACTGCCGCCGGGCGAGGTAGATAGAGGGATCGAGCGCGTCAGTCCACGCACTCCAGCGAAGCCAACCATCGAAAAGATCAAGGCCCTCGGTCAGGTTCTGCAGGTTGAAGCGGTGATCACCGGCGTATTGCGTGAATACGGGCAGGTGCGCTCCGGTCAGACTCAGGCCAACCTGATTTCACTCAGCGTACAGATGGTGGAAGTTGAGACGGGCAATGTGGTCTGGTCGGGAGATTCGACCAAGGGTGGAATCGGCGTCTCGGATCGACTCCTCGGCGGTGGTGGAGCGCCAATGAACCAAGTAACCAAAGACGCAATAAATGATCTACTCGACCAGCTCTTCAAATAACTTACTGGCCCTGCTCTTGGTGCTCTGGGTCTGTGCCCTGAGTGGCTGTAGTGGGCTGAGTATCAGTAAGCCACAAATTGTTGCCTTGCATGCTACGGCGGCATCTCCGCAGCTGGCCAATAGTGGTGAGATTGTTTGGCACACGCAGGTAAGCGGCGGCGCGGCGCCACTAAATTACGAATACCGGGTGCGGGTTGATAACCAGGAGAGGATCGTTCAAGCCGGAGCGGAGAGCAGCTGGCGCTGGTCGCCGCGAAATTCGGGAAATTTCCTAATTCGTGTTCGGGTAAAAGACGCAAAAGGGGACAGTGCGGTCAGTGACTGGATCAGTTACCGGATAGATCCAAGCATAAATCGTAACAGCAAAATTGCCTTTTTCCCGC
>JAVERW010000044.1:0-15761 GCA_034006915.1 Desulfuromonadaceae bacterium
GTGATATGTAATTATCGGCTCTTACTACCTTTTCGTTCGCCTGCCAAGAGAACCCATCGACTGTGGCTTGCTTGCTGGTAACGAGATCGCTTGCTTTTTTTACTGACTTCATAATACCTACTTATCAGCTGGTTGTGCGATTTTTGGAGGTTACACCATGAGACATTATCAGAACACGTTGACCGGTGAAGTAGTCAGCGAGGACAAGTACAGCTATGCAGCGGCCCAGAAAGGGAATTGGGTGCTGTATCCCAAAATACCGCGATACACGATAGAGACGCCGCCATATGCTGCCGGGAGGACCGAGTTTAATGAAGACGGGAAGCTCTGTTATTGGGACGACGTGAAAGACATCGTTCGCGAGTTGGAAGAATTAAAGGCCGCCGTGATCGCAAGTTTGATTCTACTCCCGAAAGATAATGACGGAAAGCGGTTGCTGGAAGACGCGCTGAATAAGGAGCCAATATGCTGAACTTTGATATTACCCCTCAAACCCCGAAAAATAAGGGCTAACAGCACATTTGCCACTCTTTTTGCTTGACTAAAGTGAAGTATAGTTCTATTTTAGGTTTACTACATACAAAAACAAAAGGGCGGCGGTCATGGGAAAGAGATCTGAGTTCACAAAAAGAGCACACCAGAAAGGATGGACACTAAAAGAACTGGCTGTCCGCTGGGGTGTGAGTGTGCGGTGGATGTCCAACATTTCCCAGGACCCCCAGGACAAAGATTGGGATGCCCTTGAAGGGTTGCCCGACAAGGAAGGTTTGAACGAATGGTTAAGGTCAAGGACGTAAACCAAAAGTTCTGCAGGGAGTGTTGTGCCGCTTTTAACGAAAAGCAGGGGAAATGCCTTGCTCTCGTTACGGCGGAGAACGGGGGCGACGCTCCCTGCCCTTTTCCGGATATTGAGGCGCGATTGAGTGTCTTTCGGCCCAGCAGCAAGAAACGTGGGCGCAAATAAGTAAAGGGGGAAACAATGTCAGGTCAATCAGGTGGAATACAGACAAGCTTTTGGGATGAACCGGAAACAGTAGAGCAAAGCGTTCCCGAAACTGTTTCGGAAACCGTTACAGAAACAGTTGCCGATACCGTTCCTGGGACTGTTAGGCAAACCGTTGAACAAACGGTAGAGCAAACCACTGCAGAGGGCGAAAAAGCTCAGTCTGAGAGCTCTGACGCCCCCGTGGAGACTTTCGCGACAGACATAAAAAACGACAAAGCCCCTTACCTTTGGCTGCTCACATGGGAGCAGTGTTTGCTGGTTTACTCAAAAGGAGGATCTTTGATCTCCTGGGAAGGGCATATTCTGGCCGGCAAAGACAGAAAGATGGAAGCCAAAGAGCAACAGCAGGTATACGGGCAATATCTGAACACCCTCGAAAAGGCATTTAAGGCAGGCAAAGAAATTCCGCAGGCCGTTAAGGATAACGAACAAGAGCTTTTCGCAAAGCTTCAATCCGGGGCCGCCTAACAATAAGGAGAGAAACCATTGACAGAGATCCCGAACCCCGAAGAATTGTTTGCCGGCAACCATCCCGGAGAGATTGCCAAGCGCCTCATTGCTACCATACCGGAAGGCGGAGGGGAGAATAAACAGCACTACGAAGATGCCTGCAGGCTTACCACGGCGCTGATGTTCCCCCTTACCGAGTTGCACGAAAAAGGGGAAATCAAGCTGTCCCTCGAGTCTGTACGCGATAGCCTGGCATTGACCCACTCCGGGCTTACAAGAATCGTAGAGCATCAAGATATTTCAGATTTCTCCCGTAGCGCCTTGAGTGCGGTGCTGACCGATTTTGGTTGGGACAAAGAAAAGCCAATCGTAGAACAGTCACACGAGTTCCGAACTCGTTTTGGATATGCTCGCGGATATATGGCTCTAGGCGCACTCATGTATGCAGGGTGCGACCTCGAAGCCCTTAAACAGCAGAAACGAAAGGAAGAGCAGTCATGAGCGTGAATAAGGCAATACTTGTTGGCAACCTTGGAACAGATGTAGAGCTTCGTTACACCCCGAACGGTACCGCAGTAGCCAATTTCCCTATCGCTACAAGCGAAGTCTACAAAGACAAGGATGGCAATCGCCAGGAAAAGACTGAATGGCACAACATTGTTGTGTGGCGCCAGCTTGCCGAGATTTGCGGCAAATATCTACACAAGGGCAAGCAAGTCTACATTGAAGGTAAGCTCCAGACTCGTAAATGGCAGGACAAAAACGGGATTGATCGCTACACCACAGAGATCGTCGCGGATTCCATGCAGATGCTCGGTCAGAAAAGTGATGGGCCTGCGCAGAACCAGAATCAGGCGGCGCAACAAGGCCAGGGACAGGGCGCACCTCAACAGCAGAGGCAATCAAATCCGCCCCCGGCACAGCAGGGCGATATGATGCCGCCGCACAACCCTGACGACAGCATCCCCTTTAACGTGGAGGACGATTACATACCTTTTTAAAGGCGGCTAAGCAGCTGAAATCGTAAGCTTTTCCGGTCAGCTACTAAGCGGGTTGGAGGGGAACAATGAGTAGAACAATGGATACTTGCCCGCTGTGCGGTGCAGAAACTATTGAACTTCGGACAGAACAAGTTGAAGTTCAATACAATAGCACAAAGGGGGTAGTAGAATCCCACTACTCCTACTGTGATAGCTGTGGCTGCACACAGGAGGGAAGCGCTGATCGACGCGCTTACAAGAGGGCAGTTGTGGCCTTCAAGAAGCAGGATGTTTCCGATAAAGAGCAGGCAGAAAACAGCCCGACATGGTTTGAGAAGTACGGTCTTGTTGTTCTGCTAGGAATCAGCGTGGCTATCAATATGTACCCACGGGCAGCGGAGAGTAAATAATGGCCGGCAAGAAGACTCCACCAAAATCTGGCCGTGATTCCAAAGAACTTGATCGTCTGCACATGCAGAATCTCAAGGAGCGTACCAACTACCGCCGTATTACTCCTGACTGCCAGGAATTTCAGCGGGTAGCAAAAGAAATTATGGTCAATCGAGATAAGACATATTCTTCGGAGAGCCGCACGTTATGATGGCACACACACACATGATGGTAGGCGCAGGAACCTACACGCTGGTATCCACGCTTGCCACTGCAGAGCCGATTTCAGGCATTGCTCTGGGGGCGGCAGTGCTGGGCTCGGTTGCCCCGGATATTGACACTCCGGCAAGCTACTTAGGGCGCAGGCTGTGGCCCTTTTCGTTGGTATTCGGACTGCTTGCCGGCCACCGGGGAATTACCCACTCACTGTTTGCCCTGGCACTGGTAAGTGCAGCCCTGGTTTTTTTCGTTCCGTCACAATACGCATCCGTCGCCCTGGCTTTCATTTTGGGCTACGCAAGCCACATTTTTGCCGACTGGAACACCAATAGTGGTGTTCCTTTTTTTTGGCCCTCAAAACAAAGAACATGCGCCCCCTGGAGTTTTTCGACAGGCAGTATGACAGAAGTGGCTATCGGTGCAGTATTTGTGGCCGGTTTCGCTATCTGGGGCAGCATTGCTTTTGATGTAAGGCAAATGCAGGAAGCCGCCCTGCAGACCGCCGAAAAAATACATGGATGGTTGCCGCTTTGACTGCTCCCCTTCCTTCAGGAAGGGATTCCCAATTCACCGAGAATAGGACAAGGAGACTGACCCCATGCCACTTACATTCTCTCCAAGGGCTAACACCGCCAGCCCGGCGGCTTTAATGTTGATCGCTGCGTTGATGTCACGGTCATGGTGCGCACCGCATTCAGGGCAATCCCATTCCCTGACCGGCAACGGAAGCGACGATAGGGTGTGTCCGCAACACGAGCAGCGCTTTGAACTTGGGAACCACTGGTCGATAGCGACCAGTTGCCTCACGGCCCACTCCGCTTTGTATGCCAACTGGCGTACAAACTCGCCCCAGCCAACATTGGCTATGGCTTTGCTCATGGATGGATTGCGGATCATGTTTTTCACTTTCAGGGATTCGACACAGATCACTTGGTTATCGTTAATCAATCTGCGGGACAGCTTGTGCAAGTTGTCCTGTCGGCAATCGGAGATTTTGGCGTGAATACGCGCTACTTTTTGCCGGGCCTTGGCACGGTTGGCCGAGCCAAGTTTTTTCTTGCTCAGCTGGCGCTGCGCCCTGGCAAGCCTGGCGGCGTATTTTGCCGTATGGCGGGGATTGCCGATCTTTTCTCCCTTGTCGGTGATAAACAGGTCTTTCAGACCCAGGTCGATGCCGATCATGCTGGGCGTGACCGGCAACCTTTTGGGCTCGAACTCGCACAGGCAGCTCACAAAGTAGCGACCTGCCGAGTCTTTGGAAACAGTGACGGTGCTGGGCTCGCTGGGCAACGCCCGGCTCCAGCGAATATCCAACGGCTCCTTGATCTTGGCCAAATACAGCTTACCGTCCCGGTATTTGAAAGCCGAGCGGGTGAACTCCGCCGACTGGCGGCCACGCTTGCGCTTGAAGACCGGGTGCTTACTTCGTCCTTCAAAAAAGTTTTTGAAGGCGGTTTGCTGGTGGCGAAGGCTTTGCTGCAAGGGAACACACGAGACCTCGGACAGAAAAGCCAGCTCAGGGTCTTTTTTCATCTCTGTCAGCCGAGCGTTGGCTTCAACGTATCCGATTTTGAGTTGCTGCTGATAAAACGCATCAGTACGCCAGCGAAGGATCGAGTTGTAGACAAAACGCACACAACCGAACGTCCGAGCCAGTATCTGGGTCTGTTCGGGGGTCGGGTAAAAACGGTATTTGTAGGCGCGTTTTGTCATGTGTTACATTTTAATCTGTTTTCTGTGAAGATAGCAACAACATAAACGGAGGAGCGAGAACAGGGCAGCCTAACGGCTGCGCGTTATCCCTCCCCGCCCTGAACGGCGGGGTCTCTCGCGCAAATACTGATGATTGAAGTATTGGACAAGCAATGGATAGATCGCGCTCAGCGTGTAAAAGGAATCAATGTTGAGCAAAAGACCTCTGAGATTGCCGAGAAAATGGGACTGCCCCGCATGCTTGCGCGGATCCTGGTGTTGCGGGAAGTCACAGAGATTGAAGATGTGCGCCAGTTCCTTCATGCCGGTCTGAACAGTCTTCCGGATCCCTTTGAAATGAAAGATATGCAAAGAGCAGCAGAGCGTATCGTAGAAGGGATGTTGATGAACGAAAAGATCCTGATAAGCGGTGACTACGATAGTGACGGGTGTACGGCGACCAGTATCCTGGTACTATTTTTTGCGCAGCTTGGATATGCGCAGAATATCAAAAAGTTTATTCCCAGCAGGGCAAAGGATGGATACGGGCTTAGCAAAAGAGCTATCAAGCATGCCGCACAGACAGGAATCGGGCTTATCATATCCGTTGACTGTGGCATAAGCGCTCATGCAGAAGCGCAGTACGCCAAAGATTTAGGCATCGATCTCATTATCAGTGACCACCATCAGCCATCTGAAACCCTCCCGGTGGCGCACAGCATAATAAATCCGCACCAAAAAGACTGTACCTTCCCCTACCCCGAACTTGCCGGTTGCGGCGTAGCCTTTTATCTGGCCTGTGCGGTACGCAAGGTGTTGCGTGGCAAAGAGTATTTCAGGGACCGTCAAGAGCCAGATATTGCCAGCCTCCTGGATCTGGTGAGCTTCGGCACGATTGCCGATCTGGTGCCGCTTACCGGGGTAAATCGTTTGCTGACCAGAAGCGGTCTTTTGCGCCTCGAACATAACGCCCGTCCAGGGATCTGCGCCTTGCGTGAGGTGTCCGGCATATCAAAGATGAGTGCCGGCAGCGTAGGTTTCCAGCTTGCCCCGCGTGTCAATGCCGCAGGCAGGCTCGACGATGCCAATATTGGGGTAAACCTGTTTTTAGAGTCCGACCCGAACAAGGCCATGGAACTGGCGAAGATCCTCGATGAGATGAACCGCGAGCGCCGTGAGCTTGAGCAGCGCATGCTCGAGCACGCCATTAAGTGCATCGAGGCCGGACATCACGGTGAGCGCACTATTGTCTTATTCCACAAAGAGTATAATTCCGGGGTTGCCGGGATTGTTGCCTCTCGTTTGGTTGAACTGTACAACCGTCCGGTAATCATGGGGGCGATTGGCAAAGATGGTTCATGCAAGGCTTCCGGGCGCAGTATCAAGGGCTTTCATCTGTTTATAGAGCTCGGCAAGTGCTCTGAGTATCTTGAAGGTTTTGGCGGCCATGAGGGGGCGGCTGGGCTATCAATCAAGCAGGAAAACATAGATGCTTTCGCCAAAGCCTTTGACCAAAGAGCCATGGAGGTTCTGACCGAAGAGGACCTGGTACCGGCGTTGTACTACGACTGTGAACTCGGGCTAGCCGATGTGGACATTGAGCTTACCGATTGCCTGCAGACCCTCGAACCCTACGGTATGGGCAACCCTGCCCCGGTGTTTGTCACACGCAAGGTAACGGCAAGCAATGTGCGCACTGTAGGCAAGGATGGAGCCCATCTGCAGTTTCACATCACAGACCCGTCCGGGGGCGCAAAGGTGAAGTGTATAGGCTTCTCCCTGGGGCACATGGCAGACAAAATAGATGGAGCGAGCGTGGATGTGCTCTATAAGGCGGCAGTAAACGAGTTCAGGGGCGAAATAAGTGTGCAGGCCGAAGTCAAAGACATCGCAATCAGCAAGGATTAAGAGGTATACCAATGCGTTACGATCTTGAAGTTATGGAGCGAAACAATCCCGATAAGCCCCTACGCGCCAAGCTTGTCGAAGAGAATTATGGTGTGGTTGCCTGGATAACCCATGCCCCCTACAAGGTAGACCTCGACACAGGAGAGCCCCGGATAGCTGACCCCTATCGCGGCATGTTTGATATTGCCTGGCTAAACAGTGAAGCCAAGGTGCGCTTTGCCAACTACAGCATGGCTCAATATTGCCCCACCATTGAAGAGATCAGATGCCATAACGAAAGGGTAGATAAGGCTCGCGCAAACGGGGATGAAAACGCCCCCCAATATATTCCCCTTGACGAAGAGCGTGAGAAAGTTCTGCAAAAAGATAACCTTATATGCCACCTCATCGACATTGAAGAGCTGCGCTATTTCAAAGAATTTGCCGCCAGAGGGGGCGGAGAAAACAATACCCTGTACAGGCTCCAGACCGACCCGGAGCTTAAAATGCGCATCGCTCCCAACCCCAGCAACGACGAAATGCAAAGCGCCCTTGATATGGTGTTTGGCGAAGGAGTTGCGGTCATGCTTAACGATATGCTTGACGACCTGCCTGAAGACCCGGAGGCGGGATACGACTTCATAGAACCTGAAATGTGAAAAAAAGCCGCCAGGGCGAGAAAACCCCTTCCCAGCCCTTGAATGGTTTAGTATAGTGTGAAATGAAACTACTTCAAACCATTTGAAACTATTTCAAACTGTTTTGCATCACATCAAACCATTTCAAACTATATGAAATCAAACAGTCTTGAATCATTTGGTTTGAAATGGTATTGAGTCAAGCAGGGTAATTTCGGATAACTTCAAACAGGAGGGCTTTATGATAGTTGCTTTGGCCAACGAAAAGGGGGGCGTGGGAAAGACCAATATCGCCACCAACCTGTCTATCCTGCTCGCACTCGATGGTAAAGATGTGCTTTTGGTAGACGCGGATCCTCAAGGATCCTCAAGCAGGGATTTTGCTGCCTTGCGAACAGATTTTCAGGTTAAGCCGGAAATCACCACGATTGCCATTACCGGCAGGGACATCGGCAGGGAGCTGATCAAGCTGCGCCCGAAATATGATGAGATTATCGTGGACCTGGGGGCGCAGGATTCTGATTCTCTGCGCAGCACGCTCACGGTAGCTGATGTGGTTTTAACTCCACTGGTACCGAGCGTATATGACGCAAGGGTGCTGGCAGACAGCATGGACCACATTCTTTCCGATAGCCAGATAGTAAATCCTAAGCTTATCGGATATGCGTTTTTCAATCTGCTGGACCCGAACCCGCAAGCCAAGCAACCGCGCCAGGCGCAGAAGTACCTTGAGGACTGTCTGGAGCACTACGAGTTTTTAGGCTCACAGTATTGGGTGGTCAACCGGACAGCGTTTCGAGCGGCGGCAGCTCAGGGTAAAGGGGTGGCCGAGATGAAGCCGGCGGACGAAAAGGCAGTTATTGAGATCACCGGGATATACAGAAAGGTCTACAGGGATGAATGATAAACAAAAAGAAAAGACTGCATGGACAGGCAATAGCCCGCGCAGAAGAGCGCCAGATCGTTCCGGGGAACCGAAGGTTACTACCACAACCAAGAAAGAACCTTTGCGTTCCTATTCCGTTCGCATGCCTGAATCTTTGCGACAGCGGATCCAGAAAATAGTCGATTCACCCACACCGTATCGCTCGTACAACTCGTTTGTGCTCTCGGCTATCGAGGACTTGCTGGAGTGGGAAGAAAAGGGGTTGCAGGAGCTTGAATCGGTGCGCGAAGAACAGGTCCGGCAAAGAAGAGGAAAGTAATTGTCCACCATACGCCCCCGGCAAAAGGGGTCGAAAACCAACCTAAAGGAGATGAACATGAAGAAAGCAGAACTCGTAGAACGTATGGCAAAGAACGCGAATATCACCAAGGCAGCCGCTGAAAAGGCGCTCGACGGTTTCACCGGTGCTGTCCAGGACACTCTGAAGTCCGGTGACAGCCTTACTCTGATGGGTTTTGGCACCTTCAGTGTTACCGAACGCGCAGCGCGTGAGGGGCGCAACCCCCAGACCGGCCAGACCATGCAGATTCCGGCAGCCAAGGTGCCGAAGTTCAAGGCAGGCAAGGGGCTTAAAGACGCTGTAGCGTAAGCATAAAAAATACTGTGGATGTGGATACAACAAAAGCCCTGCCTTGAGATTATCAAGAAACAGGGCTTTTGTTGTTTTTCAGGGCTTTTTCGAGACGTTACTACACGAAAGGATGGGCATTGACGATGCAATACTTACCAATCACGCTTTTACTTATACCACTATTGATATGCGGTTGCAACAAAAACGAAGACATGTCTGCGCAGATCGAGCAGACGCTTAAAGACAACCCGCAAATTGTTATGGACCTCATACGCGAAAACAGCCAGGAGTTCATGGAAGCCCTGGCACAGGCGCAGCAGCATGCGCAGCGTGAGCAGTTTTTCTCACAGGTTAAGGCTGAAATGGAAGGGGAACGCCTCGCCCCCAAAATCAGTGATTCACGCTTAACTCTCGGCAACCCGGATGCGCAAACAGATGTTGTGGTGTACTCGGACTTTCTGTGTGGGTATTGCGCTCAGGGCGACGTGATGATCCAGCGCATGCTTAAGGCTTTCGGTGACGATATTCGCGTTACCCTCAAACACATGCCGATGCAGGCAGAGGCATCCCAGGTGGGCGCGAAATATGTTGAGGCCCTTTATACTCTCGATAAGCAAAAAGCCATTACGCTTTACCACGACTTATTTAAGGAGCAACGCAAATTGGCACAGAACCCCGAAAGATACCTCGAAGCCAAACTTAAAGAGCTGGGTCTGACACAAAAGGAGATTACGAAGGTCAAGGATCTGGTCGCGTCTTCGGAAATCAGCAGCATTATTGCCAAGGATGTTCTCGAGGCACAATCTTTCGGAGTACAGGGCACGCCCTCGCTTCTCATTGATGGCGTGATTTTCCGTGGCATGGCTCCCGAAGAGTGGATGCTTGAGGCCCTGGAGATGATTATTATAGATACTAAACAAAAGGAGAACCAACGATGAAACTCGACGATGAAGTTTTAATGGTTGTCAAATATTTCGATAAGGACGGTGCTCCGGTTCAGCAGGTGCGCCTGGGAAAACAGTGGAGCAAACAAAACGCCGCCGATGAAGAGCAAAATACCTGGGGCGGGGGCGTGTATAGCGACAGCATTGCAAGCGCCGCTGTCATGCCTTTGTTCTGCATAGACGGTACCGAGTTCGCCTTCGATGAGCTGAAACTGTTTTGCGAAACCGGAGATACCGACATGGTAGGCAAGGAGGGTAAGATCCTGCCAAACGCAAAGGCTGGTGAGCTGCGCCCCCTTATTGAGAAATACGAAGGTGAAGTCCTGACCGTCGAGGATCTTCCGGAAGCCTAGAAAGAGGTTTTGTGATGAACAATAAAATATTTCCCTCCGCGATAGTTGCTCTTCTCGGTCTGCTTGTATGTGCAGGCCTTGCCACTCACAGTATATCGATGGGCTGTGCAACCAGTGGATGCTCGGTGTACGCTGGTTATGCGCTTGCCGGCCTGAGTTTCTATCATTGGGGGGCGATGTTTTTCCTTGCGGCGTTCATTGCGTCACTGCTTACCCGGACCGCGCCGCTGCGCTTTGCGATAGCCACTGTTGCCCTGATAGCCGATGCAGGCTTTTTGCTTTACCAGATATTCTTCTGGCCCTGCACGAACTGCTTGTTTGTCGCGCTTATAATCGGCGCTCTGGCTGCCGCAGTTCACCTTGAGGGGGCAACGGTACCATTTTTTCTTAAAAAGGCACTCAAGGGGGCGTTTCTGGCGTGGTTCGTATTGTTTATGGCGGCTTCGCTGGGCGCAATTAAGGAGATCTACACCGCCCCCTGGGTGGCAAGCACCTTTACCGAGCAGGCAAAAACTACGGTGTACTTCTCACCTACATGTCCGTCCTGCCAGAAAGTCGTTGAGGACCTTCTGTACTCACCTGTTGCCAAGCAGATAGCGTTTGTTCCGATTGCCAAGAATGAAGAGGATAGCAAGCGCCTGGCCGCATTGCCGAAAGAGGATATTATGCGTGCCGATATAAAGCGCCTGTTTGGCGAGAGCGCCCCCACTGCAGAAATCAGTGTGGAGCGTAAAATACAGCTCTTGAAGAACAAGGCATCCTTTGCTTCTCATAAAGCGCAAAGCGTTCCCTTGATTGTCGGGGAGCCTTTATATGTTCCTCAAGAGGATGGGGGCGAGGCAAAAAAATACAGCTACCAGCGGAGCAATACTGGTAGCTGTACAGTAGCAGTCGCAGGAGGTAGTGACGACTGCTAGGCTTCCTCCTGAATCCTTTTGCGCCGCAAATTGCTGGCCAGCTCAAACAACGGCGTGTTTTTCTTGTGCTGTGTATCGGGCTGGCCTTCATTTTGTCTGCTTGGCAGCTCAGGTTCAGGCTTAGCCTCAACCTCTGTGACCTCCTGACTTGCCGAGGTGTCCGCAGAAGGTCTTTGTGGTTCCGGTGAACGATACTCGGGGGCGGCAGCCGGTACAGGCTCAGGCTCAACATGCCCCACATCGGTTCCTGTTCGCTGCTCAAAGTCCTCTATGGTTGCCTGCAAATCGCTTGTATCCATATCAAGCTCTTGCATCAGATTGCGCTTCAGTAAAGCCAACTCCTGAACAGCGTACTTTCTCAGGATGCTCTTGACGGTCATATTGGCAATCTTTGGATTGGCCTGACCTCCGGCGCCAGCACTTGAAAGCCTCTCCATGAAATCCAGAAGCTTTACCACCTCGGCATCCTCGGGCCATTTAGGATCGTCGTATATTAAAAAGCTGATTCTCGCTTTAGCCTTTGACGCCATACAACCTCCTTACTGGCTTACGGTTGTAAGCCATGAGTGCATCCCGCGAACCACGGCATGAAAGCTATCCGACATGATTCTTGCGTGGGGCAAGGTAGAGTTTATGGCATCCGCAAAATAGACCGCGCCCCCGCCAGCTACAAACACCAGCAGATCGTCGCCGCCATCCCAGAGCTTAACAACCTTCTCGAGCATCGGCTTGGCAATCATAAGAGACTGACGCTCGATGTGCTCACTAAGATCTACACGCTCGCCGCGATAACGCACTTCCTTGTTGCGCAGCACGTCCGGCATTTTCGCGATGTCTATCCGCATGCCCCGCTCGTTGAGCAACGAAGCCTGCAAAGACTCGGCAAGCTGGGAAACCCCTACGAGACAGCTTCCACATCTATTGTCGTTCAGGAAACCATCTTCGACCACCGAAAAACCTGTTGTGTATGTCCCGATATCGATTACCCCTACGGAGTCCTGCAAAAGAGCCTGTTCTTTGCTTGCCTGATAGAACAGCGCCCCCGAAGCCTGCGGGATCACCTCAAGGTTGATGTTCACCTTGTAGTTCTTCCCCTTGTAGGAAAAAACATTCTCGCCCGACATGCTTTCGCTAAGCGATTTGTGTTGTCTGGCATAGAAACCCTGGGGCAAACCGGTAACAAGATCGATACTCTCACCGCTCTTGATTCCCGTGCGAGCAAGAGCCGCGTAAAGGGCAGCCTTCCATGCAGTCGAGCCGCCCCAATCATCATGCAGGGTATTCACACGATCTGACGGATTGCCAAACGCCTTGGCACTCTTGCCTACCAGATACTTTGCGCCATCCACAGTAACTATCTCGGCTTCCTCAGAGCCAAAACCCATATTCTCGGGGGCGGTACAAACCAAAGAAGGGAAGTCCCCCTCGACATTGCCATCGGTGTACTGCGTAAAACCACTACCGACATCCACCGCAACCATACGCTTAGCCTTAACCTCTTGTGACATACAACTCTCCTTTTCGATTAACGTAACGAATCTAAGCCAGGCGACACATATCAACCTGACGCTGCCCTAAAACTGGCGGGAAACAACTTTGTGTTTGGCAAAATACCCACTTTGTGCGTTTAACAATTTATCTACTTTGTGTTTTTGTGCGTTTAACAAAAAAACAAAACCCCTGTTAAGCCCCATTCTTTCGTTGGGCGTTTGTGCGTTTGTGTGTTTAGCACAAAATGTATTTTGTGTTTTTGTGTCATTCGCAATTTTTTTGGAGTTTACACCCATGAAACCAAAAAAGGCAAGCACTTTTTGTTTTCCGCTATCCATATCACACACCGCACCGAGCATCCGAAAGAAAAATCCTTGCAAAACGAATACTTACAATGTCGAGCATCGGGAGAAGTTTAAAGGTGGACAGGGCAATATCCGTGTTTTGCATATATTAGAGGTGTTCAATATAAATAGCAGGTAGTCCGAGGAAGATTCATGTTTATCCGACAAGTCTCAGACTACCGAAACACCACCATGCGCACTTAGACGTTTCTCTTTTCTTTTTTGTTTTCCGTGGTATAATTTTACGGTAAGAAACCTCAAACAAATGGAGTCGTTCATGGCTATCTATCATCTTCATGCAAACGTGGGTACCAGAGCAAAGGGCAGTAACTCAGAACGCACGTATGACTATATTCACAGAAAAGGCAATTACAGTGAAAAGCTCGAACCGGGGGCGCAGGGCGAGGTTGTTTTTTCGACTTCCGAAGCAATGCCCAGATGGGCAGAAGATAGGCCAAGGCTTTATTGGTGTTCTGCAGATCGGTATGAACGCAAGAACGCCACATTGTTTCGCACCCTGGAATTTTCCTTGCCCGTCGAGATGGGCAGAGAACAGAGAGCAAGGCTGGCACTTGAGTTCGCACGCCATGTAACAAAGGTGGACGGGGGGCGCCTGCCCTTCTCCCTGGCAATCCATCGAGGCAAGGAGCATAACCCCCATTGCCACATGATGATGTCTGAGAGGATCAATGATTCGGTGCCCAGGGCTCCAAAATTATGGTTTAGCCGCGCTGCACCGAAAAATATGGACCCTGCTAGGGGTGGAGCAAGAAAAGCGCGTCTGAGGGCAAAGGGGAAGAAAAAGAGCTGGCTTGAGAGCGTGAGGCAAAAATGGCAGGACATACACAACTTTGCCCTGCTCAAGTGGAACATTCGTGCTAACCGGATTGATTGCCGCACCCTCGAAGAACAAGGGATAGTAGACAGGTATCCGACCATTCACTTAGGACCTGGACTACAGAACATCCTCCTGGATGAACGCCCCATCCCGGAAGTTCTAAGAGGTCAGGTCGAGAAATTTGTCCGTGTAGCCGAGGCCAACCAGAGCGCAAACCCTTTTGCGGATATGCCCATGGAGCAAACGCAAGATGGTGCGCAAAAAAAAGACGCGCAAAAAGCACGTCAAGAAATGGATGGAAGATAGGTGGAGTAGAGGTATTCAGGTTTTTTCTATTGTGGCGTTTTCCCATGTTCCGTCGAAATTGTGGATTTTGATTTCACTGATACTTTCGGGCTTTATCGCGGTCACCTGTTCAATGGGATCCGAACCGTCCAGCAGTTTCTTCCCCACTGACGGTGCCGGCCATACGATAAGCCCCAAATGCTTGAAGCGAGAGTCTTCCCACACCCTGTCTAAAAGATAGGGATATTTTCCGACAATTTTCAACACATCTACAGCATCACTTCGTCCTTTTACCAGAGAAGTAAGCCCTACGATGTTTTCATCATAGACCAGATCGATGATGATTTTTGCGACCGGAGCACTGATGCGCTGAAGGTTCAGGAATCTGGTTTTAGCCAGGCTTTCCATAGTGGCTTTGCCGGCAATAGCCTCGCCTATTTCTACAAGCAGGTCGATACGATAAGTATCATCGCCTTGTTCACGCCCTTTTGTCCGGGCTCTTTTTAGCATTGCCAGGGAGTCTTTCGTCCCATACATGGCAAAGGTACACCCGGACGGTAATTGCTCTTTATTGGCAATTAAAGGAACTTTGATAGACGGGATAACGTCTATTTTCTTAGTCCCGGATGGTACGTTTATATATGAAGTCAAAGTTATAGTTGCCAAAGCAGTCCTCCCCATTTTGTTTTTTAGCGGGAACTGTGAATCAGTATGATGTATATATCGGCAGTTTTGGTTTCTTCTATAATATACAAAAAACCTTCTGCGCAATTCTGATGCTCGATTATTGATATTGATTACATTATGGCATATTCTGTGTGTGAAAAACATGGTGAAAATCAAAAATTGCATAAAGGAGAATGCTATGAGCGAAGATAAGAGAAGACCCCGCCTGCTAAAGGGAGCAGATGTTCAGGTGTTAAGGGAACTGCTGGGGATATCCAGCCTTGATATGCACTGGCTTTTGGGTACAGATGTTCCGAAGTACCGCACTACCAAGGAAGGCGTCAATCAGTTACCCCTGTCAGATCCAACAGAATCTATCCTTGTTCGCTATTTGCTCAAATATCCTGAATCGGCGTTTGTACCACAGATGCCAGGTCTTGAAGATGTTTATCCTCTGATCAAAAAGCACTTTGAAACAGATGAAGGTGTTATGCCAGCAAGAAAGCTCGGACCGCTATGGGGGATGTCGGGTTGGACAGGTAATCAATGGCTCAAAGGTAACGAGCCTTCCCGTAAGGCTACACGCCTGTTCAAGCTTTTTATGGATACGGTAGATGCCTTTGGAGAAGAAGAGGCATTCAAGCGCCTTCTGTCTGTAGTAAACGAAGAAGCTCGTGCGAGAGGTTTCTTTGGTGAACTCGAAGAGGTGCAGAAGTATGGGTCATGGAATGTTCGCAAAAACGAAGAAGAGGTGGAAACCGGGATTGAAAAGGATTAAAGGGACTAAAAAGGACTGCTCTAGTTACCGAGTCGCGTAAGAAGGCGTAACTATTTATCAATTCCGGAATGAGTTGCTTCAATCGTGGAATCAGACCTAACCAGTTCGTGGAATCAGACCTGAAATTTTCCGGTGTTCAGGTCTTTTTTTTTGCCAATCGTGGAATCAGACCTAACCAATCGTGGAATCAGACCTGACTATTTTTTTTCAATCGTGGAATCAGACCTGACTACTTGAGCCTCAATCGTGGAATCAGACCTAACCATTGCGGTTAATTAAAACGGAGAAAAGGACCCCTTTTTTGATGCGAACCTGTGGATAGTGGAATCAGACCTGACTAGTTCGTGGAATCAGACCTAACCATTA
>JAVERW010000045.1:0-15696 GCA_034006915.1 Desulfuromonadaceae bacterium
CCTGCAAGGGTATCTCGTCTCCAAAGGCGCGGTAGAAAAATACAACATAAAATCACTGGACGACTTCAAGCGCCCCGAAGTAAGAAAAGCCTTTGATGAAGATGGTGACGGCAAAGCCGAACTGGTGGCGTGTCCTGCAGGATGGGGGTGTGAAAAAGCCATCGCTCACCACATGAAAGTTTACGAGCTCGAAGACCACATCAAGCCCATCAAGGCATCATATTCTGCCAGCATCGCCGATGCGGTCGCCAAGCAACGTGCCGGGAAACCCGTAATTCTCTACACCTGGGCTCCCAACTGGACTCTATCTAAATTCAAGCCAGGTGAAGACGTGATGTGGATCAACGTCCCCGAAATCAACCCTAACGAAGCCCAAAAAGGTTCTGAAGACCGCATGGTAGTTTCCGGCCTCAAAGGGGCGGTAACCGACCCGATAAAGCTCGGCTTTATCGCGAGTGATATTCATGTAGTTGCGAATAAAAAATTCGCCGCTGCTAACCCTGCGGCCAAACGCTTTTTTGAACTTTTTACCATCCCACTGGCCGATGTAAGTGCCCAGAACGACCGCATGAACAACGGTGAAAACTCCACCCAAGATATTCAGCGTCATGCTCAGGAATGGATAAAAGCCAATCAGCAACAGTGGAATGAGTGGATGGAAGCAGCTAGGGCAGCCGCACAATAAAGTTGCGAGCCTGTACCCTGTTTGCTGCTTGATTGGTGTGGGGCAACGTTCTCATGACTAACAATAAAAGGGCGACCAGTAGGTCGCCCTTATTTTTTCGCCGCCGTTTACGACATGTGGGGATTGTTCCAACAGGCAGGAGATAAAAAATAAACAACAAAAAAGCCGGGCGAGGAGGCATCCGCACCGGCTTTTTTGTATGCTGCTGTCTGTTGTACTGTCTTACTATAGGAAGAAAGGAGATCGTAAGCCGGTCTGCCACAACCGGTTTCGATGTTTCCTACAATACCTACTAAAGCAGTCGGGTAATAGGGCTAATCACGTATATGTTTGATGCATAATGCACATCTTTTATATGTGCATATGCACAGTTTGGTGGGTTTTCCATCTGCAGCCTCCCTTATCAACTGCATATTTAGATCTACCTTTTTGCTATGGCGGCGTGGGTGATACGCGCCTGTACCTGCTCCAGCCCTGATAACGGGCCAATATCCGTGCCGAAGCGTATCTGTTGTGAACCCTGCATGATTTGGTCTATCTGCAAAGAGCTGCTGCGACGGTTTTGGTTTTTATCTATATAGGTGACCTGAATCGTGATGGCGGTGACAGGTTCGGCGGTGTCATTGGCAAGTTGGAGTATCAGATAACCACGCGCATCCAGGCCTGCACCTATACGCAGGTATTTTTGCGGGTTATCTCCAATGTCCAGGCGGACCAAGGCGCTTTTGGCAGCCATCCCAACGGGGGTCTGAGATGTAGCGGCCCCGGCAAAAAACCCTTTGGCCGCCGCGGTGTTGCCTTGTGACAGCGCCAGTTGCCCCATGCCATTTAGGGCAGGTGCCGTAGGGAGAAAGTCAATGCTGCGTTGTAAATCGGCCTGGGCTAATAGTGTGTGGTTGAGTTTCTGATGGGCAAGGCCGCGCTGCAGGTAGTAGTGAAAATAGGTGGCGTCGAGTGCCAAGGCGTGGTCGAAGTTGGTGATGGCATCTGCATAGTCCTTTTGTTGTAGACGTATATCACCCCGTAAGCTGTGAAAGAGCGGTTCTCTTGGTTGCAAGGTAAGCGCCTCGTCTGCGTATTGTAGAGCCGTTCCCAATTCTCCTTGTTTGAGCGCTTTACGCCCTAAGGCATATTTTTCGTACGCGGGCTGGTCGCGGCGCAGAAGTTCCAGTGTTGCTGCATAGCGTTGCGTGCCCAGTTCGCCTCCCGGCCCAAGGTGTGCGGCGGTATTCCGATTAGCTTCCACTCGTTCAATGGAGGGAGGGTGGCTGGAAAATAAACCATCGAGCCAATTGCTTTGCTGTCCCTCTGACAGGCGAACAAAGGTTTTCTGCAGTTCAATAGCCGCCTGGATGTCATACCCAGCTCTGGCCATATACTGCATGCCGTAGTAATCCGCTTCGAGTTCCGCTCCACGGCTATACTTCTGCGTTATGAGTTGTGAGGCCAGCCCCGCACCCCCAGCTGCGAGAGCGGCGTATTCACTGTTGCTGGTTGCAACGGAGGTGGCTAGCATCGCACCTTGAAGCAGCATGCCGCGTTCTACGTTTTTGGCGCCGTGGCGTGCAGCGCTGTGGACGATTTCGTGCCCCAGCACGGCAGCTAGCTCCGCTTCGTTGTTGAGCTCGGTGAGCAGACCACGATTAATAGCTATCTTGCCACCGGGGAGGGCCCAAGCGTTTGGGGTATCATCGTTGATGACGTTAAATTCATAGGGAAGCTGTCGGTCGCTCACGGCCGCCAGACGCTGTCCTACAGAACGCACATATGCTACGACCTCTGGATGAGCGGTGTAATCACCACCCTGCATCTGTCGACCTGGTCCATATTGTTGGGCACCCATGTCTATCTCGCTGGCCTCAGGGACAAAAACCAGTTCGTTCTTCCCAGTTACGGGGTTTATGGCGCACCCACTGAGGCTGAGCACAATCCAGAGCAGCAGAACGGTGGCGCGCAACAGCCATGAATATCTGATCATAAGCGCGATCCTTTGTATAAGACGTTAGAAACGCATTTCAACCCGGGGTTCATCCGGAATGAGTGTCAGAGCCGGTTGGCTCAGGAGGATCTGCTTCGGGTCAACGCCATTGGTATTCAGTAGGCGCTGTTTTATTATGTCGAGGCGCTCCTCCAGTAAGGTCGTTGCCAGTATACGAAAGCGTTCGTCGCCCAGACTTTCCTTGTCGATTCCTTCTTGCTTTTTCCTAGCCTGTTTATCATTGGTGCGAGTTTCTGCATGCTGGGTATGGATCGCCTCACTATCGGCCAGAGTCAGGGGCGCTTGTAACACTACGCGTAGCTGTGGACGCTTGGCGAGTAATTCACCCAACGGTTTCAGCGAAGATCCAGCTTCCATGGGGTTTGTTTCCGCCGGAGCAAAGAGTACAGGAGGCAATTTCAGGTCAGCGCCGATACCGATCAGTTTACCGGCTCCACTTAATATTCCCAGGGGCTTAAGGGCAAGCTTAATGGTTTCTTGAATAGCGCCAAGGAGTGCTTGGCGCACCACCGGACCAATAGCGATATCTGGGCTAGATAAATCGCCGGTGACCGGAATATCCAGATGAATATCTCCGTTGCTATCCCGAAGCAGGGCTAGTGCTAAGGAAAGGGGCATGCCGAGGTTGCTTGAAATTTGCTCCTGTTGTTCAGCCGTCATCGCTCCTAGGGTGAAGCTGCGCAAATCAGCCTTGCTACTGAGCTTAAGTTGGTTGTTTTCGATGTTGGCGCTAACGTCCAGATCTAACTCGCCTTTTTCAATGCGGGTGCCAATTGCTTTTTCTACATAAGGGGCCAGAGTATATAGCAAAAAGCCATGCACGCTGGTTTTCAATGAACCTTCCAAGTTTGGGCTTAATACGCTCATGGCGCCTTCGGCTTGCAAGGAGGCAAAGCGCCCCAGCTTTGTACGCAAACTGAAGGGATTGCGCATCTGAACCTCGGAGCTGTCGAGTTGGTGCAGACTGAAGTTGAATTCGTTCAGATGCAGAATAATCTCCGGTTTTACGGAGGCATCGGTGACGCGAATATATGAATTACCGGAAATTTGAAGCAAGTCCAGCCGCCAGGTCAATCCTGTCGGGTTTTGATCCGCTTCAGCACTCTGCATCGCGGTAGGGGTCACAGATTGGGCAGATTGCATCTCCGGATCCATTTTTTGCGTATTCTGTGCGCCCAAATCGTTCCACTGCTGGAGATTGGTGTGACCGCTGGCATGGCGGATCAGTTCGACGCCGAGGTCATTGAGGTTGAGAACGCTTAGAGCCACTTTGGTACCGGTTTTTTCATCTGGTAATATTACATCGAGCCCTGTCAGGCTGATATTGCCACACTGTGCTAGAGCAGGTTCGGTCTCAACCGAACTGATTGAAGGGCGTAGCGCCACCAGATTACTGATATCGAGCTGCCCTAGCTGAATTTGGTTCTCGGTGACATTGAAGTTATCGATCTTGAGTCCTGACCACGAAGCGAGCAGACGTTGGTGTTGACGGTCGAGCAGGGCAAGCGCGTCGGTAGCCAGGGCGCCCTTAACTTCAATTGCGGGCGCAATATCCATTTCAAGCAAGGTAGTGGCACTTCCGCGCCAACTGAGGCCTTGCTGTTGCAATGCAAACCCCGAGTCAAGATCTTCTACATCCAACACAGGGATTTGCAGGGCCCCCTCAAGTGCGATCGTGGTTGCTCCCTGGGGCACAGTGGTCACAGTGCTGGTGCCGTTCCAGTTAACCCATACCTCAGCTATATGTACCTGCGCGGTGGTCAGTGTGCCGCGCTCCAAGCCAAGGCGGCCATTCACGTCCAGACTGATGGTGTTTTTTGGCCCCACCGTTACCTCATGCTTCAGATCACAGCTCAACATTCCCGCGACATCATGCATGCCCACGGTGGCTAGTACCGGGCCCAGTTTGGCGAGGGCGAATCCATCCAGACGCAAGTGTCCTGTTGCTGTTGGGTGAGGGGCAAATGCTTGGGACCGCATGGTCAGTGCTAGAGGGGCATCATTGATACGCAGTTGCAGCTGCAGGTCACTGTATCCCTCCGGTTTCCAGCTCGCTACATCGTTTAGGTGCGCCAGCTCGATGATTAAATCGGCACTCCAGTCGGGTTGCTGCCAGATGATTTCGGAGGTATCGATGACGACGCGGTTCCAGCCAAAATCCCACGGGGTTGAAGAATCTGGCGTGGGGGTTGTGTTGTCATCTTCTGGGTTTGCGAAGGCGGTTGGCAGCATGATGCCCCCGATGCGCAGCCCACCAGGCGCCTCTTCACCCGCTGCTGCGACCTGTTCCAGTACAAGGCGCAAGCCCTTGAGTTCGACATAATCGATAAAGACATGCTTATCCCACAGGGGCAAGTATTTCACCCCGATAGTCAAGCGTTCAAGGTTAAGGCTGGGATCACCTTTATACTTAAGCCTGAGCCCTTCAAGGGCACAGGTGGCGCGAAACAGATTCAAGTCGATGTTGTCTATTTCAGCTTCGAGGTGTGGTTGTTTGTTGAGCCAGTAGCGTGCTCCAAGGCGTAATCCTGTGGGGAGCAGAGCAAGGATAAGGATAAATACCGCAGTTATATACACACAGATGCGTATGAACTTAAATAGGCGCTTGGGCTTTTCCTTTACATCGGTGGCAGTTGTCTGGGTGTTCTCTGACATAGACAGGGCTCCTGCAGAGCTTAGAACTAAAAGAAAAGATCAAGGCTAAAAAGTTGATACTTGCCATAAGTATAGAGGGCTTCTATAGTTTTGTAAACGCGGTCAAATATATCCTGTTTGTGCTCAGGCAGGAGAGAAAGAGGAGAGATTATGTCTATTTCGTTTAAAGCCCTGCATGTGATCCAAGGAGAAGACAAGCACTTTGAGCGCCACATTACAACGCGCACTACGGATGAACTTCCCGCGGGGGAGTTGCTGGTCCGGGTGCATTATTCATCCCTTAACTATAAAGATGCTCTTTCCGCAACGGGAAACCCAGGGGTGACCCGTAAATTTCCCCACACTCCGGGGATTGATGCTGCCGGTGAAGTGGTGGAATGCAGCTCTGATGCTTTTAAGCCGGGCGATAAAGTAATTGTCACTAGCCACGATCTGGGGATGGAGACAGACGGCGGTTTCGGGCAGATGATCCGGGTGCCGAGTGCGTGGGCGCTGCCTCTGCCGGAAGGGTTGAGCCTGAAAGAAAGCATGATCTACGGTACCGCCGGGCTGACTGCGGCGTTGTCGGTGCGCGAGATTATTGAATCAAGCCGGATATCCGGGCAGGAGCCGGTGCTGGTCACCGGAGCTACTGGCGGAGTGGGGAGCATTGCGGTGGGTTTGCTTGCGCGCGCCGGATTTCAGGTGGTCGCAGCCACGGGCAAGCCGAATGAAGCGGAATATCTAAAGTATCTTGGCGCGCATGAGATCATAGAGCGCGCTGGCGTGACCCAAGGCAACGAACGCCCGATGCTGAAACCGCGCTGGGCCGCAGTGGTGGACTGCGTTGGGGGCGAGATGCTTGCCGCCGCCATCAAAGCGACCCACTACGACGGCATTGTTACCTGTTGCGGCCTGGTGGGTTCGCCGGAGCTCAACATCAACGTATTTCCCTTTATCCTGCGTGGAGTGCGTCTGGTGGGAATTGATTCCGCCGAGTGCCCCATGCCACGGCGGCGCCAAGCATGGCAATATCTCGCCGGGGCGGGCAAACTGGAACAGCTGACGCATATGTATGAAGAAGTTGGTCTGGATGAGTTGGACGCGCGCATCACTGCCATGCTTAAAGGGCAACTCAAGCGCCGTGTGCTGGTCAATCTACAGCACTCCTAGACCACACTTGAACATTGGGGGGGTCTATGCCTGAGTATGTCCTTGCGCTGGATCAGGGTACGACCGGGATCACGGTACTTATCTTCAACCATGATGGAGAGGTCTGCGCACGCAGCTACAGCGAGTTCGGCCAGTACTACCCTAAGCCTGGTTGGGTGGAGCACGATGCCACAGAGATCTGGCGCGTAACCCTGCAGGTGATTCATACTGCGTTGCAGCACGGGAGCATTCAACCAAGACAGATTCGCTGCATCGGGATCACCAATCAACGTGAGACCGTGCTGTTGTGGGAACGCAAGAATGGAAAACCGGTGGGGCGGGCCATTGTATGGCAGGATCGTCGCACCACCGACCTGTGCGCGGCGTTGAAGCAGGAGGGGCTTGAAGATGAGTGGCATCAGAGCACCGGCCTCTTTATTGATCCATACTTTTCTGCCACCAAGATTCACTGGTTATTGCACGATCCCGAGGTGCGCCGCCGTGCCGAAGCGGGAGAGCTGGCGTGCGGCACCATTGACACCTGGTTGCTGTGGAACTTAAGCGGCGGGAGTTGTCACGCCACCGACTATTCCAACGCTTCACGCACCATGCTTTACGATATCACCCGCCTGGCATGGAATGACGCCATCCTCAAACGTCTCGATATCCCGCGCGCCATGCTCCCCACAGTCAAACACTCGAGCGGGTTTTTCGCGACCACAGCGCCCCATGTATTCTGGGGCCAGGAGATTCCCGTTACCGGCGTGGCCGGAGATCAGCAGGCGGCATTGTTCGGGCAGGGCTGCCATACACCGGGAATGGCAAAAAACACCTATGGCACCGGTTCATTTCTCCTCCTCAACACCGGCACTAAACCAATTTTCAGCCACGAGCGCCTCCTCACCACCATTGCGTGGGGGATTGAAACCGAGGAAGTGGTATATGCCTTGGAAGGTTCTGTTTTTGTTACCGGGGCTGCAATCCAGTGGCTGCGAGACGGTCTCGGCTTGATCGAAGATGCGGCTCAGACAGAAGCACTGGCCACCGAACTAGATGGGAATGACGACGTGTATTTTGTTCCAGCGCTGGCCGGATTGGGGGTTCCCTACTGGGATCCGTATGCCCGCGGGATGATTATAGGCTTGACCTGTGCCACCACCCGGCAGCATCTGGTACGTGCTGCGCTGGAGAGTATCGCGTATCAGGCGTGTGATGTGGTTGAAGCGATGCAGCGCGATGCCCTGATCGACCTGCACCAGTTGCGTGCCGACGGGGGCGCAGTGGCCAATCGATTTTTGATGCAGTTTCAGGCAGATATGCTCGGTGTTCCGGTGGAGGTCCCCCCCATCGCCGAGACCACCGCCCTCGGCGCGGCATATCTGGCCGGGCTGGGGGGCGGGTTCTGGCGTAGCCGCACCGAACTTGCTGCGCGCTGGCACTGCGCCTGGCACTACACCCCTAACATGGAGCGCGCAGAAGCCAGACGCTTGCAGCAGCGCTGGCACCAGGCTGTTGCCCGTTCGCGCGGCTGGAGTGAGGGTGCCTCTGAATAATCTTGACACAAACGGTTGGTTGTTTAAGCTGATATTCATATCATTTTTATACAGTTCCAGAAATATTTTGCGGGAGAAATGTCATGCCATCACATATCGAGACCAAGGTTTTACACGCCGGATACACAGTGGATCCGACTACGGGCAGTCGGGCGGTGCCGTTGTATCGTACCAGTTCATACCAGTTTCGAGATACAGAGCACGCCGCCAACCTGTTTGCCCTTAAAGAACTGGGTAATATCTACACCCGTCTGATGAACCCCACCACAGATGTGCTGGAAAAACGAGTGGCCGCCATGGAGAATGGCGCTGGAGCCTTGGCTTTAGCCTCGGGTATGAGTGCAATCTTTTACAGTATTATCAATCTGGCGTGCGCCGGGGATGAGATTGTCGCTTCAAGCTATCTCTACGGGGGTACCTATACCCAGTTCAACGATATTCTGCCTCAACTCGGGATCAAGGTAGTGTTTGTCGACCCCGCAAGGCCGGAACAGGTAGCCGCTGCAATCACGGATAAAACCAAAGCGGTGTTCACCGAGACTATCGGCAACCCGAAGTTGAATGTGGCGGATATCGAAATGCTGGCGCAGATTGCCCATCAGCATGGTTTGCCGCTACTGGTGGACAGCACCTTTACCACTCCGTGTCTGCTGCGGCCTCTCGAACATGGAGCCGATGTGGTTATCCACTCGCTGACGAAATGGATGGGTGGGCATGGAGCCGGGATTGGGGGCATTGTGGTGGATGGAGGGCGTTTCGACTGGAACAGCGGTCGGCATCCCCTTCTGAGTGAGCCGGATCCCAGTTATCATGGGGTGCGCTATGCCACGGATCTGGGTGAATTAAACCATCTGGCGTATATCATGCGGATGCGTCTGGTGCCTTTGCGCAACTTAGGTGCGTGCATTGCGCCGGATAATTCGTGGATGTTTTTACAGGGGATTGAAACCTTGCCCCTGCGTATGGAGCGTCATAGCGCCAATGCCTTGGCGGTAGCACGCTATCTGCACTCCCATTCACTGGTAGAGTGGGTAAATTATCCCGGCCTGGAACAGGACCCTGCGTATCCGCTGGCGCAGAAGTATCTGACCAACGGGTTCGGCGCCATGGTGGTATTCGGGATCAAAGGGGGCGAAGCGGGAGGGCGCAAGTTCATTGAAGCACTGCGCCTGTTTTCGCATCTGGCAAATGTGGGGGACGCGCGCAGCCTCGCGATTCATCCGGCGTCCACCACCCACGCGCAGCTCACGCCGCAGCAACAGGCCGCAGGAGGAATCAACCCAGAGCTTGTCCGCCTCTCAATCGGGATTGAACACATCGATGAGATTATCGCCGATCTAGAGCAGGCGCTGCAGATCGGCGTGTGTCAGTAAAAAACCTAGCAGCGCCTATTTGCCCCCCTTAAGTCCAGACTTCAGGCCGATGCCGTCGGGGAGCAGTTCGATTTTCCCCTCTTTGTACAGGGTGCCCACGGCGCGTTTGAACGCTTTTTTACTCAACCCGAGGGCAGCCTGAATCTCTTCCGGGGTGCTGCCGTCGTGCAAGGGCAGGGTTTTGTGCTGCTTCAGTTCGCGCAGAATGCGCTCCCCGTCTTGCTCGCGCGCGACTTTACCCACCGGGGTTAAGGATACATCCACCCCGCCATCTTCACGCACCCGCTGCACATAGGCATGCAGGCGGTCGCCGCGTTTAATTCCCTCGGGGAGATCGCTGCGATACAGCAGCCCGGCGTAGGCGTTGTCTAGAATAAGTTTGACGCCCAAATCAGTGAATTGCCATACCAGGGCGCTTACTTTCTGACCGGGAACCAACGCACTGGGGTCTAGATTTAAAAAGCGATCCACTTTGGCGCTACCGATGAGTCGTCCGGTGTTGTCTACCCCTACGTGGACAATATAGTGGCGGTCGAGCAGCATCTTTTCCGACTGCTGCGCAAAGGGAACCAGTAGATCCTTATCCAGATCCCAATCCATGAAGGCACCAAATTGATTGGTCTGCTTTACCCGCATCAGGGCAAACTCGCCACTCAGGGCGATAGGGGGCTCAAGGGTGGCGATCAGAGCCTCTTTACGTCCGCGATACACGAACACCTTTATGTGCTGCCCAACCACCGCCTGAGGCGGAACCTGACTCTGGGGCAGAAGCACACTCTCCCCTGGGTTCCAAGCCAGGGTTGCACCTCGCGTGTCGATATCGAGGATTTCAAGATTGTGGGTTGTGCCGATCTCCAGCACAGTTTCGTTTGCGGCTGCGCTTACGGGTTCGTTTCCTGTTTTGTTGTTGGCGCTCATGGTTGTGGCCCTGGTTGTGGGGGTTAGTTTTTTGGTCAAAATGGATACTTACACAGGCAATGGATACCACAGACAAGATATCTTTGCCAAATTTACTAGTATAAGTTGGCAGGTTGATTGCTCAATCTGACTTAAGCATGGATTGCATCTGGCGGAAAAAATCGGAGGCACGCTGATCTTGTTCCTGCGGATCGGATTCAGGCTCCTCGATGTTGGTGATCTCCTGAGGCAGTTCCTGCAGAAAACGGCTGGGTTGTTGCGGATGCATGCGTCCATAACGCTTGCGCTGGGCCGCCCCGGTAAGGAGCAGGTGTTCACGCGCGCGCGTGATGCCGACGTAGCACAGGCGGCGCTCTTCGGTGAGGTCACCACCCTCCTCTAAGACCCGGGAGTGAGGCAAGGTCCCTTCCTCCATTCCCACCAGAAAAACGCACGGAAATTCAAGGCCCTTGCTCGAGTGCAGACTCATAAGGACGACAGCATCCTGCTTCAGCTTTTCATCCTTGGTGTTGCGGTCGGGTTCATCACGATCGAGGAGGGAAACCTTTTCCAGGAATCCTCCCAAGGTCGCGATCCCCTCGCGCTCGATATAGGAAGCCAGGGCGTTGATAACTTCGTGCATGTTTTCCACGCGGCGGCGTGCCTGTTTAGGGTCGTCCGCCTGGCGGTAGAGTTCCTCTTCGAGGCCGATCTCTTCAAACAGGTTCTGCGCCGTAGCCAGCAGTTGATCGGGATAATTGAACAGACGTTTATAGCGCAGCATCAGGTGGATGAAGGCTTGAACCCGTTCCGTGGCCTTGTCTCCGAGGTGCTGGATAAGCTCCGGTTGCTGCATTATCTCCCACAGAGGTTGTTCCTGTTCGAGGGAAAGGGAGATAAGACGCTGTGCGGTGGTTTCGCCGATGCCGCGGCGTGGATAGTTGAGAATCCGCAGCAGGTTGACTTCATCGTCCGGGTTGGCCAGCACCTTCAGGTAAGCCAGGGTGTCGCGGACCTCACGGCGATCAAAAAACTGCTGCCCGCCAATGAGGACATATGGGATGTTGGCGTAGCGCAGCTGTTCTTCAAATACCCGCGATTGGCCATTGGTGCGGTACAGGATGGCAAAGTCGCGGTGGGTGTATTTAAAGCGTGAACGCAGGGCGTGGATCTCATCGATGATGGTGGTGGCTTCGTCTTCACCATCGTCGCAACATAGATAGCGCACCGGCTCACCGGGGGGGTCACTGGTCCAAAGCTGTTTTTCGTGGCGGGTGGAGTTATGTCGGATCAGGGTGTTGGCCGCCGCGAGGATATTGGCGCTGGAGCGGTAGTTTTGTTCTAGTTTAATCACCTGTGCTGCGGCAAAGTCGTGCTCGAAATCCAGGATGTTCCCCGCCTGCGCACCGCGCCAGCCGTAGATGGACTGGTCATCATCGCCAACAACGCAGAGGTTGCCTTGTGGACCGCAGAGTTCGCGCAGCAGACGATATTGCACGTGGTTGGTGTCTTGGTATTCATCCACCATGATGTATTGAAAGCGGGTGCGGTATTGTTCCAATACTGCTGGGTGGGAGTGGAACAGTTCAATGCACAGACATAGAATATCGTCAAAATCGATGGCGTTGCATGCTTTGAGAGCGTGCTGGTAGCGTGGGTAGGTCAAAGCTGCAAAGTTGGCGTATTCATCATGCCCTGATGCTTGCAGTTGTTCAGGGGTAAGAAGGCTGTTTTTAGCCGCACTGATGCGATGTAGAACGAGTTCAGCATCGATGTTTTTACCGTCGCTGGTGGTACGCTGAGGGAGTAAATCGCGCACCAGGCGAATTTGGTCTGCACTGGCGTAGATGGAAAAATTCTTTTTAAACCCTAAGCGTTCTATATGCTGGCGCAGAATCCGCACCCCGAGGGAATGAAAGGTGGAGATGATAATTCCCTTGGCGCGCTTGCGTCCTACTTCTTCAATCACGCGCTCGCGCATTTCGCGCGCAGCCTTGTTGGTAAAGGTCAGCGCAACGATGGCTTCCGCTTCGGTGGTGTGCAACAATCTAGCGATGCGACTGGTAATAACCCTGGTCTTGCCCGAACCGGCTCCGGCCAGAACCAGCAGCGCACCTTGGGTATGTTCTACTGCCTGTTGTTGCGGGGGGTTGAGCTGTAGCATCTGTATCCCTTGTTATTAGCCTGCTTAATGGACTTACTCAGGCCCTTTGTGGCCTCTTTTGTGGTTTTTCCCCAGAGCTGACTTCAAATCAAGCTGGCTGCGCGCAGATTTTTAATAAAAAATAGCATTAAGTAAAACAAGGTCTTGCTTTTATTGCAAGGGTTCGTGTAGTTTAATCGCCATGTTTAGAATTATTATTCTACTTGTAAGCATTTTGTGGGCCTCGCTGGTCTTTGTTTCCTGGGATGAACCCCAGGCCAGTATGGGTACAGCTACCGCCGCTGAGGTGGTGCAGTCGGACCCACGCTCCTGAGCTTTTCCATGTTTTCAGTCACTTAGTGGTCTGCACTATAGCTGTATCATTTTAAAGGTTTACGTTTCTCTCTTCATTTTCGCGAATCTACTCTCTTCTTTGCTTTAATTTTTCCTTACCTAGTATTACCTCAAAGTAAAATCTGTTTGCCCCCTGCCAGATATCTTTCCCCGTGCCCCTTAAAAAGCGGGCTTCACAGGTAGCGGCATCTGCTGCCCTGCCTACTTCCGCGCGCACTGAATATAGCCTCAATGGCGTTGAGCACCTCCCACTTATTCAAGGACCATAGTGGTGCCAGGAGGATGTCACGCGGACCATCGCCGGTGAGGCGATGGATCAGGGTGTCCGGGTGCAGGCGTTCAAGAAAATCCACGGCCAGATTGACATATTCATCCTGATTGAGCACCTCAATTTCACCGTCGGTGTACATGGTGCCTAATGCTGTGCCGCGCAGAATATGCAGGAGATGGATCTTAATGCCATCCACCTTCAGGCGCGCCATTTCATCTGCGGTTTGAAGCATCTGCGCGCGAGTTTCGCCCGGCAGTCCCAGAATTACATGCACACACAGGGGAATATTGCGCTGTTGTACCTCGGCGGCCGCCTGCACAAAGGTCGCATAATCGTGGCCGCGGCGCAGAAAATTGAGGGTAGAGTCATGGCAACTTTGTAGCCCCAGCTCCAGCCACAAATCAGTGTGCTGATTATACCTCCCAAGTAGATCAAGCACCTCCCTGCCCACACAGTCGGGGCGAGTGCCGATGGCCAGGCCGACCATATCCGAAACCGCGAGGGCTTCATCATATAGGGAACGCAGGGTTTCAACAGGGGCATAGGTGTTGGAAAAAGGCTGAAAATAGGCAATGAACTCTTTGGCCTTGTACTTACGCCGCATGATCTCTTTGCCATGTTCGAGTTGCCCAGTGATGGTGAGAGGTCTAGCAATGCCAGTGGAGCCTGAACCATCGGAATCACAGAAGATGCATCCAGGGTTGCTCCGTCCCTGTCCTCGGTTAGGGCAGCTGAAGCCAGCATCCAGGGAGATTTTATGCACCCGATGGCCAAATTGCTGTTTCAAGTGTTTGGAATATTCGCGGTAGGGCTTGTTCATAGTGCCGAGGCTTCTGGTTGAAGGCGTAGAGAATCCAGGGGGATTAAAATGTCTGTGTGGACGTTTCTACCGAGGGTTGTGCTTGGAGTTTCTCCAAGTAAGCATCCCATTCCGTAGGGAGCAGATCGCGCTTTTTAGAGTTGCATTCCTTGCAACAGGGGACACAATTCCCTTTAGCGCTGCGTCCACCGCGTACCAGCGGGACGATGTGATCCAGAGTGAGTTCTTTGGGTTTCACTACGCCATTACAGTAGTAGCAGACTCCCTTGGCTATACGGTTCTGCCACCACTGGCTTTTACGCAGTTTGCGTGCGCTCTCGCGTTCTTTGCGCAGCTGTTCTTCCGGGATATCGGTAAAAATATGCATAGGGCCGATGATGGCACAGCCAGGGGCCAGAATACAAGGACATCGAGAGCCCGCTTTGAATTTATGCTGGATTTTTTTCACGCCTATACTTAAAACAAGGTACGTGAATTTTTTGTACCTGAGTGCGAATATCTATGTGCAGACAGCCCATAGATTGCAGCGTAGGCTGCTTAGAGACCACTGCCTCGGATACATACCGAGTAGAACAGGAGCACATATGAAGGTTTTGATAGTCGGTGCAGGTCAAGTGGGGTGCTTTTTAGCCCAACGTTTGTGCAGCGAAGGGCACGAGGTGGTGCTGGTCGATAAGGATCAAGGCCATCTTAAGCGAGTACAGGAAGATCTTAACGTTATGACCGTTGGGGGTAACGGGGCAAGCGCCGAGGTGCTTGAAAAGGCCAATATCAAAGACAGCGATATCTTTATTGCGGTCACCGACATGGACGAAGTCAATATTCTGGCGTGTCTGCTCGCGCGCGAATACAAGGTTGGCAAGCGGCTGGCGCGGGTTAAAAGTATCGAATACAGCAGCCAGGATGCGGTGTTGTCCAAGGAGAAACTCGGCATTGACCTGCTGATCAATCCGGCGGATGAAGTGGCGGACGAAATGGCCAAGATTGCTTGTCGCAGTGGTGCTTTCGATGTCGCCGAATTTGTGGAAGGGCGGATTCAGTTCCTCGGCTATCATATCGATGCCCAAAGCCCCCTGTGTGGCCTAACCCTGCAGGAACTAGGGGAATTACGTGGCATCTACGACTTTGTGGTGGTCGCCATTACCCGTGGGGATAAAACCATCATCCCTCGAGGCGACGATAGCATTGAAGAGGGTGACCGTATCTATATTATCGCCCGCGAGCAAGACCTGCCCGCCATTCAGTATATGTTTGAGAAAAAAAGGGAGAAGAAACGCGGCGCACCACGGGTGTTTATCCTGGGCGGCAGCCAGGTCGGAGTGCGGATAGCGGCACAGTTGGAACAGCTTAATTTTGATGTGCGTCTGGTGGAAAGAGAACTGCGCCGATGTCGGCAGGTGGCGGCGAAATTGGAAAAAACCACGGTAATTCAGGCCGATGGTAATGATATGCAGGCGTTGTTGGAAGAGGGGCTGGCGCAGGCGGAGCTGTTTATTGCCGTCACGGGCTCGGATGAAACCAACATTTTGTGCTCCCTGTTGTACAAGCAGCAGGCGCAGGGGCGTGCTTTGGCGCTGATAAATCGACCGGAGCTGCTGAATCTTGCGCCAGGGTTGGGGATCGACGCATGTGTGTCTCCGCGTATGGCGGCGGCTGGGGCAATGCTCAAATATGTGCGCTCCGGCAGCGTGGTGTCCATCTCTACCGTCGAGGGGAGCAACGCCGAAGTGCTGGAGATGGAGGTCATGGCAGGAAATTCCCACATCGATGTGCCGCTGAAATCGATGAATTTCCCCAAAGGGGCGCTAGTGGCGG
>JAVERW010000046.1:0-15490 GCA_034006915.1 Desulfuromonadaceae bacterium
TGGACAGATACATCGGAGTGTATAGATAAATATTGTTCCCAAAGCGCTGGCGCGTGATCTGCTGCGAGCGCTGAGCCATGGGCTCCAGATACTCCTGCGCTGCCGGAGAGATCAGCGCCATGAAGTCACGCAGATCTGGGCGTTCCGCACTCAGAGCCTGCTCTACCTGACTTGTGCTGCAGGCGTGAATCTGCTCGAGTATTTCATCCTGTGGATACTGGGTGATTACATCGCTGAAGGTTGTGCTGCCAAGTGTTGAGCTGCTGGTTGTCATGCTTCATTCCTTAGAAATCCAGTTAGGGGGCTGGATGCCTGTGCGTGTAGGCGCTGTTTTCCAAGCCCCGCTAGAAAACCTTCCCGCCCAGCCTGCACCCCTTTCGCAAACGCAGCCGCCATTGCGGCTGGGTTGTCGGCAATCGCGAGAGCAGTGTTGACAAGAACGGCGTCTGCACCCATCTCCATCGCCTCCGCCGCGTGGGATGGTGCTCCGAGGCCAGCATCCACCACCACCGGTACTATCGCCTGCTCGATAATAATGGCGATATTGTCGCGGGTGCGGATCCCCTTATTAGTGCCGATGGGGGAGCCTAGAGGCATTACCGTAGCGCAGCCGGCTTCTTGTAGATGCTTGGCCAGAACGGGGTCAGCGTTGATGTATGGCAGCACCACAAACCCTTCCTTAACCAGAATCACTGCCGCCTTCAGGGTTTCAATGGGGTCTGGGAGCAGGTAGTACGGATCGGGAGTCACTTCGAGTTTGATCCACGGTTCACACCCTGCGGCTCTGGCCAGACGCGCCAGACGTACCGCTTCTTCGGCATCGCGCGCGCCGCTGGTGTTGGGCAGCAACAGGTGACGGTTGGGGTCGATATGGCTGAGCATATCATCCTGCGGATTGTCTATATCCACCCGGCGCAGCGCCACGGTTACGATTTCGCTATCCGAGGCATGCAGCGCCGCGGCCATAGCGGCATTGGAAGAGAACTTTCCGGTACCTACCATCAAGCGTGAGCGGAATGTGCGCCCGGCAATAATAAGATTATCCATGTTTTCAATACGATCCTTTGAGTAAATAACAATTCCTGTAGCACGTGGCTTCTACCTTTGCGCTAGGGATGAGTTATGTTTTGAATTCAATCAATTCTGCACATTTCTTGTTTGTGGGCTGATCTCGAGAGAGCTTAAAGCCCATCTGTATTCAGGTGAAAATACAAAAAGGTTAATGTTGTGCGGTCTATCCTCCCCCGACAAAATTAACGATTTCGATCTGATCACCGTTTTGCAGCATTGTGGTATCAAAATCACGGCACATGACTATATTGTGGTTGTGCTCCACCGCTACCCGATCTGCCTTGAGGCCCAGTTGTTGCAGCAGCGTCGCAATGTCGCACCCGTCTTTTACCTCCAAGGTTTTTCCATTAATCTTCAGTTGCATAAACGTCATCCTTTGGTATTGAGGGTTCTTTTATTTTTAAATGACTAATTATCTGGTGTCGGTTGCGTCAGGTCGAGGTCGATTTTACTGGATCAAGTCCCAGCAGCAGGCGTACCACGGCGTGGGCCTGATGACTGGCGGTAACCCCCACGCGCGAAGCACATAAGCTGCCAACTGCTTCAACGGCACTATCGCCATCTCCACACAGGTACAGATGGGCAAAGGGGCGCCGGGTTGAGATGTTGTTGGCAGTACCAAATCCGGCCACGCCGGAGGCTGCCACCAAGGGGCGCTCGGGGAAGGTTTGCAGCCATGTCTGGGTTAGCTCCGCTTTGGCGCTGGCGTCGTCAAATGCCTCCACCAGAATATGGGCGGAGTCGAATAACTCAGGGAGATTGTTGCTATCGACCCTAGTGTGATGCGTGGTGAGCTGCAGTCCGGGGTTTATGCGCCTAAGGGTTGCAGTCAAGGCTACAACCTTTGGGCACCCAATTTGATCGAGAAAATACTGCTGACGCTGCAGGTTGGAAAGCTCCACCACATCCTGATCTGCAATAATCAGATGCCCGATGCCCGCGCGCGCCAGGGCTATGGCGATAGTGGAACCAAGCCCGCCAACTCCGGCAATGCCCACGCAGGAACGCTCCAGCGTTTGTTGTACTTCTGCGCCGTGGCGTGCTTTTAGCATGGTGTTGAACTCTTCAGCGTTCGGTATATGGTCGCTGCAGATGAACACTACGCGATCACCGGGTTGCAGAGGTATGTCTGCCTTGGCTTCCGCACCGTTGAGGATACACATGTTCGCGCTTGGATCAGTCTGGAGGCGCAGTTGGTGCAAAGTCATCTGTGGAGGGATGTCGTGTGACTGTTCATTTATGCTGATACGCATCTATTCTGGCCGCCATTCAAGTGAATGTAATAATACCGGATATCAGTACTTTAAATATGGCATTTGATTTGGGCAGATGCGAAACTGGGGGCGGTTGTTCCGGTGCGAGATAAGCCAGATAGGCGGAGCAGGGTAAGTGGGGCAGGGCACAAACAGAAAATGGGCTCACAGTCGCGACCCCGAAACACAAATGGTTGAACTCATGTGTGCGCCACTTTCCTACGCCGGTATAATCCGGATCAGGTTCTAAGGGTCGTCCGCATACGGAACTCTCAGTTATTAATAACTCCCCCAGGGCATCTAATTTCGACCCAACCTAACAGTACTTCGCGCTGGAAGTCAACGGCATAATTAATGCGAGATATGTGCATCCCAGACTGGTGAGAACATCTCTTTTACGGCGTGTGTTGTAGCTTTGTTTTTTAATCAAAACTCTTGTAGTATGGTGTTTCGCGCGCATCTTACAGGAGATGAAATCCCTTGGACATATTGAGGGTAATTTAGAAACATTGTAGTTAAAAACTATGGCTAGAAAAATTATGGCGGTACTTGGTGCGGCTAATTGAGTGTTTAACGGCAGTAATGTGATTAACGGTGGAGAGATTTATGAGCATTTCAGAACGGTATCGACAGCTTGTGGCGAATTTGGCGGCTACGGTAAAACAGATTGAAGATGGAGAATCTTCAGAGCGAGCCCTGAAGGTATTACACAACGGTGTGGATATGCTTACAGAACATGTGGAGTCGGTGGGGGAAGTCCCCCGCATGCATATAGAACAGCACCTCTCTCCGGTATTGCTCGATGCGCATAACTTGCTAGACCGTGGACGCCTACTTCTGATCGAAGGTGGAGCTGAGTCACAAGCGGATATGGTGTGGGAAATCCAGCAGATGCTGTATCGTCTTCTTAACGATCTATAATTGACAGGCAGTATGGCCATTTATAGCATGATAGCTAAAATTATATAGATTATATGAAATCGGGAAGGATAACCCTAACCGGTATATTCACATGAGCAGGTTGCATACGGCAGGAGGTTAATATGGCTTTGGGAAAAACATGGTACGAAGTTGAGGCGGCAGCACAGAGATTTGGCATCAAAACCAGCGAGCTGTTGTTCTGGGTGGAAGAGGGGTTGGTGCGCAGCGAGCGTGATGGTAAGGAGATTAAAAGCGTAAATATTGACGATGTGCGCCTGATGGTCAACGACATGCAAAAGCCAGAGAACGACTGATTAGGTCGATATGCAGGAAAGTTGGGTAGCAGTGGGTACTGCAATTATGTGCAGGGAAATGTGATTTTATGGCTTCTTATGATATTGCAATAATTGGCGGGGGTATTGTCGGGGTGGCAACCGCCAAAGCACTGACCGAGCAGGCTGCAGAAGCAAGAGTGGTTGTTGTGGAAAAAGAAAAACACCTGGCTGCACACCAAACTGGGCATAACAGTGGAGTGATCCACTCCGGCCTGTATTACCGCCCCGGCTCTCTCAAGGCGCGCAACTGTACCGAAGGGCGTGAAGCCCTGTACGCTTTTTGTCAGGCCGAGGAGATAGCGCACGAACGCTGCGGCAAGGTTGTGGTAGCAACGCATGAAGGGCAACTTGAGGCTCTGGATGAACTAGAGCATCGTGGGGGACAGAATGGCCTTACGGGGATTATACGCCTGGACGCCTCCGATCTGCGCCAGTATGAACCCCGAGTTAGCGGAATTGCAGGGCTGCACGTGCCTCAAACCGGAATCGTCGACTATACTGCGGTTACCCATGCTTTTGGAGCCAAGGTTGAAGCCGGAGGAGGGACTATTCTGACTTCTGCTGAGGTGCAGAGAGTGGAGCGCGTCAATTCAGGGTTTCGTTTACACACGACGGCTGGTCAAGTCGAAGCTCGTTGTGTGGTTAACTGCGCGGGGCTGTACAGTGATAGAGTGACGAAGATGTGTGGCGTTGATCCCAAGGTGCAGATTGTCCCTTTTCGGGGCGAGTATTATAAACTCGGGCAACAGCAGCGACCTATGGTCAAAAACCTCATCTATCCGGTGCCGGACCCTAAATTCCCGTTTCTGGGGGTACATTTTACCCGGATGCTGAATGGAGCGATTGAGGCGGGGCCGAATGCGGTGTTGGCATTTCAGCGTGAAGGCTATCACCTGTGGGATTTCAGCATGCGAGATGTGCTCGATACCCTGAAATTCCCTGGATTTTTACGTCTGGCCCGGCGCTATTGGCGGGTTGGCCTGCAAGAGTACCGCCGCTCGCTGAGCAAAACTCAGATGCTGCGCGATTTGCGCGAGCTCATCCCCGATCTGCACGCCGATGCGATTTACCGTGCAGGAGCCGGAGTACGTGCGCAGGCGGTGGCCACAGATGGATCTCTTGTGGATGATTTTTGTGTGCTCGAAGCACCGGGAATGGTGCATGTTCTCAATGCCCCTTCGCCGGCGGCGACCGCATCTTTAAGCATAGGCGCTGCCATAGCTGAAACAGCACTGAAGCATTTTTCGCTTTAAAGAAGGATTGCGTGGGTTTTAGCGCCGCTGATGCAAACCGCTCACGTAGGGGCGATTCACGAATCGCCCGATTCCCACCACCAGAGCACGTAGGGGCGATTCACGAATCGCCCGATTTCCACCACCAGAGCACGTAGGAGCGATTCACGAATCGCCCCTTGTATGTTATGTGTAAGTAAAATCCGTCATTCTCACGTAGGCGGGAATGACGATAGCTTTGCCGGGGATGACGGTGAATGCGCCGCAAATCACCCCCCTGCTCGCTGCGCTCACCTTCCCCCCTATTTTATAGGGGGGATTGAGGGGGGTTGTGCCGGTGGTGGTAGGCACGGCACACCGCGCCCCTACAAGATTTTTGTGCCGATTTTTCGACCGCCCATTTTGGTGAGGCGTTGATGAATCTCGCGCAGTAGCGCTTCGGTCTCAGCCCAATCGATACATTTATCGGTCACGGACACTCCATACTTCAAGTCGGGGGCAGCCTCGATGGGCTGGTTCCCGCACTCGATGTTGCTTTCGATCATAAGAGCGCGGATTGAAGTGTCCCCGGCTTCGATCTGGGCAAGGACTTCGCGTGCAACTGCAGGTTGGCGCGTATGATCTTTGTCGGAGTTGGCATGGCTGCAGTCCACCATGATGGCAGTGGAGAGATTGCGCTCCATCAGCCGCCGCTCGGTTTCGAGAATATCTTCCCGGTGATAGTTGGGTTTGCCACTACCGCCGCGTAGCACAATATGCACATGGTGGTTGCCGCTGGTCTGGACGATGGAGATTTTGCCGGAGCGATTGATGCCCAGAAAACTGTGCTCATGCGCCGCTGCACTCATGGCATCCATGGCGATACATAGATTGCCATCGGTGCTGTTTTTAAACCCAACAGGGAATGACAGTCCGCTCGACATCTCCCGGTGCGGTTGGGACTCCGTGGTTCGTGCTCCAATGGCGCCCCAGCTGATGAGGTCGGCATAATACTGCGGTGTTATGGTGTCGAGCATTTCGGTAGCGATGGGCAGTCCCAGATCGGTAATAGCGCAGAACAACTGCCGCGCCACTCCAAGTCCTTTGGATATCTGATGGGTACCGTTGAGATCCGGATCGTTGATCAGGCCTTTCCAGCCGACAGTGGTGCGCGGTTTTTCAAAATAAACCCGCATAACCAGCAGCAATTTGTCTTTTAGTTCACTGCTCAATTTCGCCAGACGTCGGGCGTAATCCAACGCGCCAGCCGGGTCGTGGATGGAACATGGGCCAACTACCAGCATCAGACGTTTGTCGCGGTTGGTGAGGATATCGATAATCTGCTGCCTGGATTTAGCTACAAATTCTGAAGAAGCCTCCGACTGTGGAAACACCTGCTTTAGTTCCGCAGGGGCAACTACCTCGGTAAAGCCTTTTATATTAAGGTTATTAGTGCGGTACATGCTAGGTATGTCCTCCCTGTGGAAGCGTAGTCCTGTTTCGAATAGCGTACATATGTGGTGGGTTGTTTAGTGTTCTAGGTTTAGCTCTTCGCTCGCATGAATTATGCGTGTGCTCACACTACTCCTTCCCCTGAAGGATGTCAAAAGACAGCGCGCACTTTGTGTCGATTGTTCAGTACAGTAACTATTTGTTTAACCAGTCTTTGTCCTTGTTGCATCCCCATGTACTTTGATACCATCCATGTAAGTGGATAACTAATATTGCTTCCCAGCTGGACTTTATAAATCTCAACGAAGAGGAAATATATTCATGCGCCAAACGTTAATGGCTGTTGCCGGTCTGATCGATCTGGCCTTCAGCCTCTACATCATTATTCTGGTAGCGCGGGCCGTTATCTCCTGGGTCAATCCTGATCCATATAATCCTATCGTCAGATTCCTGCACCGCGCCACCGATCCAGTTTTGTACCGCATTCAGCGCGTAGTTCCGCTGCAGTTCGGCGGGATGGATTTCTCTCCTCTGGTGTTGTTGCTGGTACTATCTGTGGCGCAGCGCTTTGTCCATGCGGTTCTGTTCACGCTGGCGTACAAGTTTTGAAACCAGGGTGGAGTGTATGGATGCTGATAGTTTGCGCTGTTGCGTACGCCAGCGTGATGCTGACACCCTTATTTCGGTACTAGTACAGCCGCGTGCCAGCAAAAACGCTCTTTGCGGTTTGCAAGGGGAGGAACTTAAGGTACGTCTGACCTCGCCGCCAGTTGATGGTGCCGCTAATAAAATGTGTTGTACCTATTTTGCACGCCTGCTCGGATGCGCTAAAAGTAACGTCAGTATCGAGCGTGGCCACACCAGTCGGCATAAACAGGTTCGCATTGCTGCATGTCCTGCCGCAGAAGTGCGGAAGGTGTTGCACAATCAGCTGACTTGAGTACAATGCTGTATCCGTTGGATCTGGCTGCTGAGGTTGGTGGGCTATTCCGGGTTAATAATGCTATTTAAAAATACTTTTTGTCTGACGTTGCTCCGTGGGGGAGGGGCGGCAGCAAAATGTGTGGCTTTACGATTAGAATCTAAAGGAGATTTTATGCAGCCCTTTGTGTTTTACAATCCGACAAAAATAGATTTTGGCGCCGGTAAAGTGAGAAACGTCGGAAAGACAACCGCAAAGTTTGGTAAGAAAGCTCTGCTCGTTTATGGCCAGAATAGCCTGAAAAGTACCGGTGTTTTTGCGCGGATAACCGCTTCGTTGCAGCAAGCTGGGGTTGAATGGGTTGAGTTTGGTGGAGTTAAATCTAACCCGATTTTGAGCCATACCTACGCAGGAATTGAGCTGGCCAAAAAAGAAAATGTAGATGTTATTCTTGCTGCTGGGGGCGGTAGTGTGCTGGATGAAGCCAAAGCCATCGCTGCCGGAGCTATGACCGACGCAGACGTGTGGGATTTCTTTATTGATAAAGCCAAGGTTAAACGCGCACTGCCACTGGTTACCGTTCTTACCTTGGCTGCGACCGGTTCCGAGATGAACTGCGGCGGGGTCGTCACCAAGGAAGAAACCCAGCAGAAATTCAATATCAATGGAGCGCCGCTGTTTCCAAAGGTTTCAATCCTCGACCCAGAACTTACCTACACAGTGCCCTCCGATTACACTGCTTACGCCGGAGTGGATGCGATTTCCCACTTGATTGAGGGGTATTTCACCAGTACCGATACAGAAACGCCGCTGCAGGATCGATTTGTCGAAGGTACGGTTAAAGTTATCATGGGTGCAACGGAGCGCTTACTGTATCGCGGTGACGACCCGGAAGCGCGCGCAAACTTGATGTGGGCCTCAACCCTGTCGCTCAACGGTCTTTCTACGGCCGGGATCGGCCCCTATGGCATGCCCAACCATATGATCGCGCACTCCCTGAGTGCTATGTACGACATTGCCCATGGAGCCACACTCTCCATCGTTATTCCGGCTTGGATGGCGTATCAGGCGGAGCGAGACCCAGGTAAGTATGCCCGCTTTGCCAACCGCGTGTTTCGCTGCAGCGGCGGCAGCACAGCAGAGCGTGGTCTATATGCCAGCGAAGCCATGAAAGAGTGGTTCCGCAAAATTGGGTCACCCATCGATCTGAGCGAAGGGAATATCCCCGTCGCGGATATCCCAGCTATTGCAGATAACGCCATGATGCTGGCACAGAAGTGGGAGCTGGCCGACTACACCAAAGAGGTTATTGTCGATATCCTCGCACGCTGCTACTAAAAGCGCTGCCTGAAATATGAAGATTGTCTCCTTCAATGTAAACGGGATCCGCGCGCGCCAACATCAATTAGCCGAGCTGATTGAGGTGCATGCGCCCGATATTATTGCCCTGCAGGAAACCAAGGTTGACGATAGCCAGTTCCCCTGTGCGGATATCGAAGCGCTTGGCTACCATGTTCGCTTCTTTGGCCAGAAGAGTCACTACGGCGTAGCCTTAATGTCCCGACAGGAACCCCAGCATGTCCAGTACGGGTTCACTCACGATGATTCTGATGCCCAGCGCCGCCTTATTAGTGCGGAATACGCTATTGCAGGTGGGGAAATTCTGACCGTGATTAATGGCTATTTTCCCCAAGGAGAGTCGCGCACCCATCCTCTAAAATTCCCCGCCAAACAAAAATTTTACGCCGACCTGACCCAAATGCTTGCGCACAATTTCGATCCCACTGCGCTGTATGTGGTGGTGGGAGATATGAACGTAGCTCCTGCCGACGCGGATGTAGGCATTGGCGCCGCTAACGCGGAGCGCTGGCTGCGTCAGGGCAAGAGCTGCTTTTTGCCCGAAGAGCGCGAATGGTTGGCAACCCTCATGGGTCAGGGGTTATGCGATACCTATCGCAGCTGTCATCCCGATATAGCAGCGGCGGACTCCAAAGGAGCAGGGCACTACAGTTGGTTTGATTATCGTAGCCGTGGGTTTGAGCGCGATCCGAGACGCGGCTTGCGCATAGATCTTATTCTGGCTAGCACCGCCTTGCAGGCGCACTGCAGCGCCGCAGGTATTGACTATACTATTCGTAGTATGGAGAAACCTTCTGATCATTGCCCCATCTGGGCCGATTTTGCATTGTAGGTGTCTGGATGTAGATGTTGCCAGGTGATCTTCACGGTTGGCGTAGCTCTAATCTCTTCTCTTTAACAAAACAATAAAATCATATTAGCGAGTAGTTTTTTTACGGTATTACTTTTATTTTATTACGCGTTGTGCTATTTATTCTCGAGAACTCGAAAGACTGTTCTTTTCACGTTTTGACGGGTGTACATTTAACCATCCAAGGGGGAAGGCTTTGCACAGAGCAAGCACAGTCGAACAGTATCGGAACGCCAACCCAACCACATTCGGCATAACCGCTTTGTATTGCAGCCTTCTATAGCCACTGTTTTTCCAGCCGGAAAAACTGATCTTTTTTCATGTACGCTGAAAGGAGGCCTCTTTTTTAGGTTCTGGTAGTACGCGAAGTCTATCGTTTGGTTCACCGTTTGGTTCACTTTTAATGGAGGTCGTATGAAACACCACTGCAAGTACGTAAGTAAGCGCCTCGCGCTATTGTTGATGGTTCTATTTGTGGGCACGTTCACCCTGACCGGTTGTGGCAGCGGTGGCGGTAGTTCTGACAACTACAGTACCCCAGGTACGCTTGGAAATACCGTTCCGCTGGAAGGTCAAACCAGCAACACCCTTATCGATACCGCTACCCTTAAAGCATGGATCGATCAAGGACTGGTAAACGCAGGTGGATTTACAAATGTTGTTATCCTGCAGCAAAAAAACTATGCAGATGGGCATATCGAAGGTGCGCAGGAATGGGCTAACTCAGGAATAGTCCGCGATGAAGGACCCATTAAGAGCGGAAATATGGTGCTCGATGGTACCACCATGGACGCTATGCTGTGTGAGCGTGGAATCAACGCCAACAGCACCATTGTATTTATGGGTAACAACTCCGAGCGTACTTATTTTATGTTCCGCTACTGGGGCTTCCCTAAAAATCAGTTGAAGATCCTCAACGGTGGCACCAAGGCCTGGACTGCAGATGGGCATAGCCTGACAACTGCTGCTCCTGTAGTGGCCACGACTACTTTCAGTGTTAAAGATCTGGGCAACGGCCCCGACCTGAACACAAGAGCTTCACTCAACGAGATGATCGTAGGGGTAGAAGATGGAACAATTGCTCCTTATGCTACCTATGGCGTAACTTTAGTAACATCAAGACCAACAATTACAGAAACTGTAGACAATTCCGGTGCGTTTGTGGCTTTCCAGGGCAGTATTGATGGCTTGCTGTATGATGATGCACTTTGGAATGATACTGCAACTAACATCACTGGAGGTCTCTACGACAACGTTGGCGGTGTTCTTTACTATAAGAGTAAGGCCGATATGGAAGCGTACCTGGCTGGTCTTGGCGCGGATAAATCCAAAGCTATCGCTACCTACTGCCGCGCGGGTAACCTTGCGTCTGATGGTTACGGCCCCATGGAAGCAGTGTTGGACGACTGGAATATCATGCTGTACGACGGTTCATGGAGCCAGTGGGGCAGCCTTACTGCTGATGTAACAGCTGTTCCAACTTCAAACCATGCGCTTCCTGCAGGGTATGAGGCATGGGCTACTGACGTGCTGGCAGGCGATGTGGTTGACACTGCAGCAATTGCTTATAACGTTGACCTGATTACGGGCACTCAGAAAGTTTACCAGCCTGAGTTCATTGATGCTCCCCTCTCTCCGCGTGATGCAGGTGCTAACACCCTCGAAGATGCAGACTACGAGTACTGGGCTGCTCCGGCTGCCGGTGGTAGTGCTCCAGGTGCTGCAGGTGGCGGTGGTGGCGGCGGGTGCTAGTCTGCCGTTACAAGTCGATGCAGCGTCCGTAGTGATGCAATGATTATCCAACGTAAAAGGAGATATACTGTGAAAATAACATCTAAAGTGCTAGCTGCTTGCGCAGGTCTGGTCATGCTGGCTACCTCAGCCTTTGCAGGCCCGGTGTGGACCTTTGGTCCTGAAGATCAGGGTCTGCTCAAACTTGAGTATAACGGACAGTTCCAGCTCAACCATCGGGATACCGGCTCTGGCTCTAAAGGCACAGACGATACCATGGAGTTCAACTTCCGCCGTAACCGCCTGGCTCTCATTGGTCTTTATGAAGGTTTTGGTATCTACGTGCAGACCGAGTACCGCGAGGATAACAACATCACCCCGTTTGATGTATCTGATGGAGACAACTCCAGTTTCACCCTGCTGGATGCGCAGTTCCGCTTCAAGTACAATGATGCGGTTCAGTTCCAGGTAGGTAAGTTCAAGCACAACATCACCCGTGAAAACCTCGAAGCATGCGAGAAGCCCCTCACCTTGGATCGTTCCGTGCTGATCGGTACTCCGTTTGTTAGCACCCGCGATAAGGGTGTAGTCATGTGGGGTAACCTGTTTGATGACGTGTTCCAGTATCGTCTTGATGTCATGAATGGGCGCAACGATTCTTCCTCTGCTCCTGATTCAAATTTCCGCTATGGAGCGCGTGCGCACCTGACCTTCCTCGATAAAGAGACCGGCTACGGCTATCGCGGTACCTACATGGGCGCGAAAAAAGTTATCACCGTTGGCGCTTCTTACTCATACGAAGCTGATGTGGCGTACGCCGACACCGTTGCTAAAACTGGCAAGGTAGATTACAAAGCATGGTCAGTAGACCTGTTTGTTGAGTACCCGATTGAAGATATCGGTACCTTCACCGTTTCTACCGCGTATGTAGATTATGATCTTGATGATGCATACAAAGGTGCCAACCCAGATGCAGATACTATGGGTATAAGTGGCGAAAAGAACGGTGGTTACACCAAGGTTGGCTACATGCTGCCTAACCTGCCACTGCAGTTCTTTGCGCGCATCGAGAACTGGTCATTTGCCCACTGGGGTACATATGATCAGGAAGTTGACTGGCTTGGTGGTGGTATCAACTACTATCTTCGTGGCCAAAACCTGAAGCTGACCCTCGAGTACGCTAAGGTTGACTTCGATAAGAAGACCAAAGAAACTGAAGACTTCAAAACCCTGACTGCACAGCTGCAGGTGATTTTCTAACCTACTGCTAGCATAAGTTAAGTAACACAACCACAAAGGCACCTGCGTTTACGCAGGTGCCTTTGTGGTTTTAGGTTAGGCGTAAGGGCGATTACCACCTTAAAGCATCCGGATACCTGCCTGCACGAGAATGAAGAGAGTGGTTTGGCGGGAAAATGTAGGGGCAATTCATGAATCGCCCTGCCTACGTGTGGATGCGCGAACGTGGGCGATTCGTGAATCGCCCCTTGTATGTTGTCCGCAAGTCTAATCCGTCATTCCCGCGTAGGAGGGAATGATGCGAGACAACGTTGCATTGACCCCCCTCAATCCCCCCTATTTTATAGGGGGGAAGGCGAACGAAGTGAGCAGGGGGGTGTTTGTGTCACACCACCGTTCACTACGGGTGGTGGATGCGCGAACATGGACAATTCATGAATTGCCCCTACTAAACCAAGAAGAACATACCAATCCCCTTGTATGTTGTCCGCAAGTCTAATCCGTCATTCCCGCGTAGGAGGGAATGATGCGAGACAACGTTGCATTGACCCCCCTCAATCCCCCCTATTTTATAGGGGGGAAGGCGAACGAAGTGAGCAGGGGGGTGTTTGTGTCACACCACCGTTCACTACGGGTGGTGGATGCGCGAACATGGGCAATTCATGAATTGCCCCTACTAAACCAAGAAGAACATACCAATCCCCTCTTTACCACAACGCATTAGGCATATTCCCTCTCTTCATGCTAGAATTTGTGCGATAAAATTGCTGTTTATTGTTGTGGTATAAGTAACTGCAAATAGCGGAAGCCCGTATATGCCTTTTTCTGTTTCCTTGATAAATCTTACGTTGAGATTCCTGGGCTCTGCCTGCGGCACTGTTGTGTTGGCTCTGGGTGTGGTAATGGCTCTAAGTGGGTGTTTTTTTGCGGAGAACGAGAACCAGTGCGAACGCTGCCATGTGGGGCTTGAGCTGGCGTCGGAATCGCATATGGAATGTGTTGCCTGCCACGGCGGAGATGTAACCGAAACCAATATGAAAAAAGCCCATGCGGGGATGTATGGGCCGCGTAATCCTTCAGCACCTGAGTTCTGGGAGAAAACCTGCGGCAAGTGCCATCCATATCAATTGGAACGGGTACGTTCCAATATTATGTACACCAACACCGGATTTATCAAAAACATACAACTTACCTGGGAAGGTGAAGACGGTCAGCTGTATGCCACGGCGGAGGAGAAACTGTTTGATGCCGAGGGAAATCCCATCGTGCGGCCTGGGGTGGCGGAGCTGAATAATCTTGCAGGGGAGCTGTATCGCAAGTATTGCGCCTTGTGTCATATTGGGGTGGAAAATCATCAGGTATGGCGTAGTTCGCACGCCTCTGGTTGCGCTGCATGCCATTTTCCCTTCAATGAAAATGGTACCTATCAGGGACACGACCTGAGCATGAAGGACAAATGGCCCCATTCTGAGACCCACAGACTTGAACCACTGCCAGACAATGATGTGTGCCTGCGCTGCCATAATCGCAGCGGGCGCATTGCCTTAAGTTATCAGGGGATGAATGACGGTAACAATTCCTTGGTTCCGACGCATGATGCCATCCCCGGCCCGGAGCTGATGGGAGGGCCGCGCAATATTACCAGCATCCATGCAGATATCCATCACCAGAAGGGGATGGAGTGTATCGACTGCCACACCTCCCATGATGTTATGGGAGATGGTTATGCGTACGAAAGTATGTACACTCAGGTAGAGGTACGCTGTACTGACTGCCATGGTTCGGCTACGCAGGTTCCGCAGGTTGCAGCTCTGGAGCGCGAAAATACTGAGGCCGCGCGTGAGGCACGCAATTATAAGGCTGAGCCTCCGTTGCAGACAGAACGCGTGCTTACTTCCAAGGGGCGGGCATACTCCAATGTGTTTAAAGATGACGCTGAAATTGTGGTGTTGGGCAAACGGGATGGCAAACGCCATATCAGTAAGGTTATTACCGCTACCCCTGAGCACGGTATTGTCGGGCACGAGCGCCTGAATTGCTACGCGTGCCATTCCTATGCGGTACCCCAGTGTTTCGGATGTCATACCGAATATGACGCGCAGGAACCTTCGCAGGATTTTATCAAACAGCGCTATACGCGGGGTAAATTCAGCGAAAAAGAGGATTACCGCGATCTGTATCCATTTGCTCTAGCGTTGGATCAGCGCGGAGAGATCTCGCCGGTGACGCCGGGCTGCCAGACCTTTCTTACCCTGAAAGACAGAAAGGGGCAGACCACTAAAGATGAATATGTCACCAAATTTAAGGGTAAACACCAGTTGCGTTTTGCGCCATTTTATTCGCATAACACGGCGCAAAAAGCGGTAGGATGCAGTGAATGTCATGCCAATCCACAATTTATGGGGTTCGGGCAACATAGCATCTCGGCAGGGGATATCCGTGCCATGTTTTTGTGCGAGAAGGCGGACGATAAACCTCTGGATGGCTTCATGCAGATGCGCGCTGGTGGGATAGATTCTTTTGCCGGTATAGTCCGCGAACACAGTCGTCCTTTGAATGATGCTGAAATTAGACGGGTATTTGCTGTGAACCTGTGTTTGGTGTGTCACAGTAACCCGCGTGATCCGATATATGGAGAAAAATTAGACTATGGACGTCTTAAAGAGTGTCTGCGTCTTGATGCTGCTGGGCATGTGCTGTATCCCTCTTCTGAGCCACGCTGAAATTGAGGTCAGTGGAGTACATGCCGCATTGGCATGTGCGGATTGCCATGTTTCAGGGGAGACAGATGGAGCATTGAGCGCGGCAGCAGGTGGTGCTCCCGGATGTAGCAAATGCCACCCTGGGATGGAGCAGATTTTTGCGCACAGCATGGCGCAAAGGGGGGCAGAAAAGGAGTTCTGTGCCCGCAGCTATGCGCAGGCAGATCCGGAATTTTTCTCTACCAACTGTATGGGATGTCATGTAGATAATTGCCTCGACTGTCATGGGGAAGATGGGCATGCCATCAAACGCCCAGATACGGAGGATTGTCTCCAGTGCCATAACGGATACTTTGTTGGTTGGGATTATATGGGGCGTGCTCCGCGCGACGACCACGCACGTTATCAGCGCGGTCCGCTGGCAAACGGAGAGCATTATCTCAA
>JAVERW010000047.1:0-15360 GCA_034006915.1 Desulfuromonadaceae bacterium
TTGAAGCGATAATTGATCGCATTGGACCTGAATGGCATGAGCTTTCTGGCCGCGCTAAGGATTTAGGTTCGGCTGCGGTATTTTTAAGTCTTATATTTATGGCTATTACCTGGGCTGCAATTCTGGGTACATCCGCATAAAGCCCTCTCTCTCTGGGAGAGGGTTTGGGTGAGGGCCGGAGTGAAAACCTAACTAAGAACCTCATAGATCGATTCCAATACCGCTTCCGTCTCCAGCAATACTTGCCGGTTGTCAAAACGCAGCACCTGCAACCCCAATTCGTTGAGACGTTTGGTGCGGAGAGCATCCCGTTGTTTCCCCTCCGAAGTGAAATGCTGGCTGCCATCAATCTCGATAATTAGCTTGTGTTCGTGGCAATAAAAATCGGCTATGTAGTTTTCAACAGGGTGCTGACGGCGAAATTTGGCATCGAGAACCTGGCGGTTGCGTAGCAAGTGCCACAGCACCGTTTCTGCATCTGTCTGATTTCTGCGTAATTCGCGTGCGTTTTGGAGAAACGCAGGGGGAATCTGGCGATTTTTCCCCTCGCAATCGGCCTCTCTTGTGCCCTCACCCCCTGCCCCTCTCCCAAGGGGAGAGGGGCAGTTTTGAGTCGGCGGATTTCCATTGTTGAGCATCCTGTTTCTTTAGAAAAGGCTGTTCGGTGTTATGCATGCATCTGCTCCGTAGTCTTCAGCTATCTGCATAGCCGTCAGTCAATGCAACTTCTAGTCTTTGGGCTGATTTGTACGCTGTGGACGCAGTATCACATAAAATAAAGAATATTTGCTATTGGACTAACAAAAAAACTCCACAGGCGGGTGGATTCGACTGTGGAGTGGAGTGGTGGATTTTTGGTTTGCTTCAGGCCCGATTATTCAGGCTTTGTCAGCAACCTCTTCCTTGCCTGCGACTCCTTTCACGATGCCAAGCAACATCAAGGTTGCAGGTACCAGCTGTGCTACTACTATCAGAGCGCAGAAGCCGAGGAAAGTCCAGACCAGGATGCCGCTGTGATCGGCGCGCCCGGCGGTTGAGGCCATGGCGGGCATGGCGGCGCTGAAGCTGATGAGGGTGGCCAGTACGGTTTTAGTGAGTGTTTTCATGGTGATTCTCCTTATTTATGGGGTTGTTTTTGTAAGTATTACGGTTTAGGGTATCGATGTTCTTCAGTTAGTTCTCAGGTATTTCCTTACCGCTTTTAAGCCCTTTGCCGATTCCGACCAGCAGCAGGACTGCGGGTACGAGCTGGCTTGTTACTATCAGGCCGCAGAGTCCTAAGAAGGCCCAGGTCAAGATGCCTGAGTGTGAGGCCTGGGTTGTGGCGGCGTATACCGGGGAAGCGGCGAGGATGGTTGCGAGGGTGGTGATGATGGTTTTTTTCATGATGTCCTCCTGTTTTATGTTGCTGCCCTTACGTGCGGGCGTTTTGTGTTTGGTATTGTTGTCTTTCTTGTCTTTCGATCTTTCTTGCCTTTCGATCTTTCTTGTCTTTATAACCTTGCTACTTGTGTGCCAAGTTTGATAAATAAATTTCCTTTCAAAGCCTCTCTTTCTGTAACATGCCGACAATGCTTATCTTTTTATACTTTATATCCCTTCGAAAACCTGGAAAAATCTTACCTACAATTTTGCACCGCAGCATAAACCACGCTGATTGTATATTTAAACTATACGTTTAAGCGCTGCTGTGAAGATAAACTCTCCTAAACGCTTTCATACTTAAGTACTTGACTTGCATGGAGTTTATGACATTTCGTAGTATGCATAAATCCAGCATACGGAATAGATATATTAATTATGAGGTGTATGAAGAAAATATCTGGTGAAGTTTGCGCCGCTATTCGGTAGGTGCCTGGCGGCTATTTTTATTTCAACAGGTCACACATAAACCCTTGAATCGCCCCCAATGTGCGCTACAGTCTCTTAAGCAGTATAAAAACCGCGTTTACACCTTTGTGCCACTGTGCATTAAGTCAGGTGCGCCAAATATGGCACGCTAAACTGATGCAACATCCCAGATAAATTTAATCGAAGTAGTTTAGTGCGGAAAGGCTTGCAAAATGTGCAGATGTGCACTATTAACTGTTGGAACACGCATTCTAAGGTACTTCAATTGCCGAAATGAGTGTTCGTTTCTCGCAGAGCCCATGTTACAGAGAAAGGAGGAGATACTCGCGCCAACAAGCGCCAATGAGGAGGTTTAAGAATGTTAAACCCTAATGTAATGGAGGAAGAATGAAAGGTTGGCTACCACTGTTTGTCTGTGTCGCTGTTCTGTTTGGTGTAATTACACCACCGGACAGCGCGTCAGCACTTACAGTATCGGGGCGGTCAAGTACGGAGTTTGAATGGTATGACACCGGCTACGGTGACACCGCTACCCCCGTATATCAGTACATGTTGCTCAATGTGAATGACATTGACAACAATGGCCTGACGTTCAGGGGGTACGGCAGACTCGCAGATGACTTGTCCAATGAGGCGGATGTAGATAGTCGCTTGTACTATGCCTACATCGAAAAAAATAACCTGGTGGAAGATCTGGATATCCGATTTGGACGTCAGTTCATCTCTACCACAGCCGGTGCATCCATCATGGATGGTCTGCACCTGAAATACACTGGTCTTGATCTATTTGACATCACCCTGTTTGGTGGTGGTGATGTAGCTTTTTACGATGGTTACAACGCCAAGGATCTAATCGACGGCATTGAGATCAGGCGCACGTTCTTTGACAATCTCAATGTGGGCCTCTCCTATTTACAACGGTGGGACCATAGTGAGCTAGCCAATGAAATTTTCGGCTTTGATTTCGACTATGATTATGCCAATTCCCTGTATATCTACAGTGAAACTCAGTTCAACTATCTGGCCAATACTGTCAGCTACTTTTTAGGTGGTGCCAAGTGGCACCAGAGTGAAAACTGGTCGGTACGCGCGGAGTACCTGTACTCCCTGCCGGTTTTCTCTTCCACCTCCATCTACTCGGTATTCGCAGTGGATGAGTACGAAGAGATTTTTGTCGAGTACGAGCGCCGTCTTGGTGACGGTTGGCGCATGTTTGCCAACTATGCGCTTGAGATGTACGAGTACGATGCCAATGCCAGCGTGTTTGAGGCTGGTATCGAAAAAATCCGCACTGGACAGTTTTATGGTTACCTCAGTGGGGTGTGGCGTGATGATCCCGACGGACAAGATCTGGCGGGTGCCAAGCTATATGTCGCCGCCACCGTAAACCGGACCCTGAGCTTTGGCCTGGGGATCCACCTCGACGTGATGGAGCGCTACCTGGACGACGACCAGGATGAGACCACCGACACCCGCATCTGGGCTGATGGTACCATCACATTTAATCGCAGTGTAAACCTGCAGGCCAAAGTTGAACGGATTGAAAGCGATTTGTGGGATGATTATTACCGCGGTCGTGTTCGTCTGAACATCCGTTTCTAGGGAGGAGTCAAATATGCAACACAGATTAATGATTTGTCTGACCATCCTGGCCATGCTGGTGACATCACCGCTCTGGGCGATGCCGTTTGATCATGACGAACACGTCATGATCCTTGGCGGTGGGGACAACTGTTCCAGCTGCCACGTAGCGCAGAGCGAATCGATCATTCCAGCCAAGGATGTGTGTATGGGCTGCCATGATTCGGCCATGATTAAAGAAGTATCCTTTCCGGGACTGAAAACCCACGGTATCACTTGGGCCCTCAGTCACCGCGCTGAAGCTAAAGGCAAGAGCATAGATTGCGCCGCCTGTCATCAGCAGAACGAGTGTCTGGAGTGTCATGCTTCGGGCTTTGCAGATGAAATGGGCAGTTTCGGCAACAGCATGACCAATGTTCACACCAGCGATTTCCATGTTACCCACCCGCTGGCAGCACGCACCAACCCGCAACTGTGCAGTAGTTGCCATGAAGCCGGCTATTGCAGCGACTGCCATGGCAGTTTCCGCCGCGGCTCTCTCACCGGAGCCTCGCATCAGCGCAGCTTCAGCAGTCTGACTGTTGGTGGTCCTTCAGGCCCGGCACACTCGAGCTTCGACGAAAATCAGTGTCAGATCTGTCATGTGGATTCTATTTTGCCCACCCATGAATGGACCCGCGGCCACGCCCGCGAAGCGCGCAAAAACCTGGTCACTTGCCAGGCATGCCATCCCAATGGCGATACCTGCATCAAGTGTCACAGTGCCCGTAGCGGTCTGGGAGTGAACCCACACCCGAAAGATTGGGACGATATTGATGGCAGACTACGGCGTTCCAGTGACGGCAGAACCTGCCGCAAATGTCACTAAATACTCATACCTACAGGAGGTTTGAATGAAGGTTAAACAATGGTTTTCTTTTTGTGCGCTTTTGTGCAGCATTCTGCTGCTGAGCGCATGCGGAAGTAATTCTGGTTCCGGTGGAGATCAAAGCGCATCCCCCACCGGTGACCTAGGTACTGACGCGGCCGGCATCAAGTATGCTGGCTCCGACAAATGTATCGACTGCCACGACGGTTTCAGCTGGAGTGCAGATATTGTCGACGCATACCTTATGGGCAAGCACGTTATCCACAGCGATCACATAACCGCTGCGAATAAAGTCGACGGCTGCCTCGTGTGTCACGATCCCATCGGTGACGGCCCTCTGTTGGAGGGATTTATTGATCCTGCCAATGTTCCCACCGAAGGGCTGGCCGCAATTGGCTGTGAGGCCTGTCACGGTGCTGGTGGCAACCACTATGGTGTCGGCCCTATGCCCGTAGCTCAGCCTGGGATGGATGCTTGCGCCAGTTGCCATGATGAACTGCCTGGTGACCACTTAATTCACCACCCCGAAGCTAACTTTATCTCGTCAAACTATGCAGGCTCACGCCACTACACTGCTTCAGTACGAAACAGTGCACTATGCTCAAAATGTCATACAGACGTAGGTGGGCGCTTATATAAAGACGTAAGCACCAAAACCGAGATGGAATTATTCGTGAAAGCCGTGGATAGCTCTGAACCGGTGCAATGTAAAACCTGCCATGATCCGCATCACGTTGGCGGCGGTCTGCTAATGGGGGCAACAAGAACTGCTTCCGCTGAATATAACACTTGCGTGGCCTGCCACATGAGTGATCGTGATGATCCTAACGACCCAGAGTGGATGTATCATGCAGAGGATTATTACCGCATTATTACCGACACCCACTACGATGACCCTGCTACTCCGAACGTAATTGAGGGTTATACACTCAATCCATTAAACGAGCGTTCTTGCCGTGACTGTCACGATGTACACTCAGTTATGGAGATTCGCTCCGATAGAGACACCGCCACCCTTCACGACCAGTGGTCACAATCTGGTCACGCCGGAAATCTCGGCACCATCAAAAAAGCAGCTGCAACTGGTAGCGGTGTAGCGCGGACAATGGCCATTAAGGCGGCCGGAGCCGACATCACCAGTTCATGGGCGCACTATGACTGGGATGCTGGCGATCGCCAAAGTTGCCAGAAGTGTCATACCTCCACTGGATTTGTTAATTACGCCAAGGATTCTGAAGCGTATGACGCGGCCAATAACGATTTTTCTCACCTCGATGGCTGGAAGAATAATGCTGGCGTTATAACTCCTTCCGGGCAGAACGAAATGCTCTACTGCTGGGGCTGTCATAGCGATAATTCCGGCGGGCTGAATTACACAGGCGCGGTAACCGCTGACTACCAAGTGGGCGGTGCCGATGTTATCTTCCCCGACTCTGGCGATTCCAATACCTGCTACGTTTGCCATGCTGGGCGCGGAAATAACGAGACAGTTGCATCGAATACCAGAGCTAACACACACCATGGACCTGCAGCGGCCACACTGTTCAGTGGGCTGACCAACGTAGCTTACCAATATCCAGGACAGAACTACGCCAATGTTCCGTATTTTGCCCATGATAAGCTCGACCTTGATGGAGATGGTCCTTGCGTATCTTGCCACATGGATGGGGCAAAGAATGATCACACCTTTGCTGTAGTCAATAAGGATGCAGCAAATATTATCACCTCTATCCGAAGTGAAAGCTGTCTCCCTTGCCATCGCGGTGAGCATGCTATGTTTGTAGCAGAAGGCCAAATTGGCGAAACCCATGACCTTTGGAACGGAAGCGCTAATGTTCCGACTGTGGTTACCCAGGCACACGTTGATGAATCCGCCGCTGAGCTTGAGCTTGAGGCTAAAGGTTATCAACAGGCAGGAGAGATACTTACAGCTCTGCTCTCTGGTGCAGGGATAACAGGGACCGATGCTAGTGAAGCGAATCGTGGCGCATTCCAGAACTCCTTGCTCGTCACAGAAGAGAAGGGTGGATATGCGCACAATCGTAACTATGTCAAAAAAGTCCTCTTTGACTCTATTGATTGGGTAACTAATGGTTCTCTGACCGGAAGCATAACCATCAATGTAGCTACATACCCCGCAGCGGCTGCGTGGTTTTACGCTGATGCAGGCGGAGTAGCGACTCGCCCGTAAGATAAGCACTCATCAACCTTTAACCAAAAGCGGGTTCCTTTGGGAGCCCGCTTTTTTTATGGGTTTCCACCCTTAAAACCAGCAATCCGCCCCTGCGGTTGACATACCTGTTCCTCCCCCCGTATATATACCCTTGCGTTTAAAACCTATAAACCTTATGTCCCTTGCTACCACCCCGTTACCCCAGGAGAAACAAATGGCTCCAAAATTGTTCGGCAGAATTAAAGCTGAAACCCAGAGCCTGAAAGACCACATCGCCCTGCACGGGCCCGGCAGGATAATTTTGTATCAGTTAGGCATAGCCGTCGGCGCAATAATTGCCGCGTTCGGCTACAGTATGTTTATGATTCCATTCAATCTGGCGGCCGGGGGTGTAGCGGGGTTGGGGGTTATTATCTCTCACTTTAGCGGTCTCTCCCCCGGAACCCTGTATCTGCTGATGAACCTGCCCCTACTGGTATTGGGCTTTGTCCAACTCGGGCGCTTTCGTTTTCTGTTCTCGTGTCTGTTGTCAATTGTGGTGTTTTCCATCGCAGCGGATCTGTTCAGCGCTTCCATGCCGCGCAACATGCACACCTTTCCTATCACCCAGGATCTGCTCCTGAATTCCATCTACGGCGGGTTGTTTTTCGGTCTCGGGGTGGGGCTGGTGTTGCGCTACGGGGGGAATTTTGGCGGCACCGTCATTCCAGCGCAGATTTTGTACAATAAAACCGGCTATCCTTTGAGTCAGGCTTTTTTCTACCTTGATGGCAGTATCATCCTGCTGGCTGGGGCAGTGTTTGGCTGGGAGCTGGCGATGTTGGGGATGCTGGCGCTGCTGGTCGGGGGGATGACGGCAGATTTGGTGCTGGAGGGGCCTAGTCAGGTGCGCACCGTCACTATAGTGAGCCAAGCGCCCACCATGCTTAAACACGCTATTTTGTCGGAATTGGGGCGGGGCATCAGTTACTGGGAAGTGACTGGGGGATACTCGGATCGGAACTATACCATGTTGTTCTGCACCGTAACACGCTCGCAGGTGCAGGATTTAAAAGCTATCGTGGCGGATAACGACCCGGATGCATTTCTGGTGGTCGGGATTGCGCAGCAGGCGGTGGGGAGCTTCAGCTTTAAGGGACATAATTCACGTACCTCGCGGCAAAAGCCACCCTCACCTATTTCATCCAATGTGCCAGCTAATGCGCCTGCCGCACCCGATATGTTGCTGCAGATAAACACTGCGAACCGTCCTGCGCCATCATCAGAGCCTGATGCTGACGTGTAAACTTATAGCTTTGCACTTTTTTTATTAATATCGCTGATTGGGAGTGTTCTGCGCCTGTTGCAGCGGCTCAATGGTGATTGCAACCCGTCGGTTCATCTGGCGCCCGCTGAGGGTATCATTGGATGCGATGGGCTTACTCTCGCCAAACCCGATAGTACTCATACGCTGCGGTGCTACTTGGTAGCCGGACAAAATCCCTTTTACCGCTTCAGCGCGGCGCTCAGAGAGGCTCTGGTTATAGGTCTCGGAGCCAGTGCTGTCGGTATGTCCAGCAATCTGCAAACGGGTCTGCGGATAGGCGTTAAGAACATCGGCGACGCGCTTTAGTTCATCGTATCCCCCGGCTTTAACTACGGCTGAATCTACATCAAACAACAGATCGGACTTGAAGGTAACCGCCAAGGTCTGAGCATCGCGCTGAATACTGGCACCTTCAACAGAAGCCAAGCTCTGGCGCATCTCCTGTTCCTGCTTCTCCATATAGTTAGAGAACGTCCCGCCGGTCACACCCCCCAGCGCTGCACCAACTCCAGCTCCGAGCAAGGTTGAGCGCGTATCGCCCCCAATTAACTGCCCAAGTCCGGCGCCTACGGCGGCGCCAGTTCCGGCACCAATCGCAGTGCCGCGCTGGGTTCTACTCATAGGTTCTGCACATCCGGCCAGAGCCAGCGCCACTACCAGAACAGTAATTGTAATTTTTTGCATATTTTCCTCCTGATTTCGCCTGATTTTGTTTACCAACCAAGACGCTTCGCAGCGCCCCGGCGCTTGTTTTTTGCTGTGCTACATTAACACACTATGCCCAAATGTACCGCCAATTGCGCAACTTTCAACTCTGGATATCCCTCTAGCCTTGCAGGGCATCCAATTTGGTTCCTACAGAACTGCCTGCTTCAGTTTGGATGTATGCGAGGCAGAACAATGCTGATCTGTAAGCCCCCACCGCTGCGATTACTTGCTGCAATGGTCCCCTTGTGTAGTTCTACCGCGCGTCGGGCAATCGCCAACCCGATACCGGTGCCGCCGTTGTTACGTTCGCGCGCCTGGGCGACACGATAGAACGGGATAAAGAGTTTTTCCAATTCTATTTCAGGCACACCTGCGCCCTGGTCCTGAATACGCACGTGTATCTGCTCCGCATCAGACCATACCTTAATATCAACCTGCGTAGCAGAAGCGGTATAGCATACCGCGTTACGAATTACGTTTTCAAATGCGCGCGCAATCAGCTCCGGCACCACCGCCAGCGTCGCGGCCCCTTCCACCTGCAATATCACCCTGACATCACGCTTGGTGGCTTCGTAGGTAGCGTCCTGCACAATATCGGCGAGTAGGTGCCCTAGATCAACCTCTGTGCGTATCAGGGTGGTCTCGGCATGTTCCATGCGGGTCAAATCTAGCAACTCGCCAATCATAGTATTCATCCGCGCACTTTCTAGCTCAATACGCTGTAGGCTTTTCTCCTGCTTCGGGCTGCAACCCTCGTTGCGCGCCAGCTCCAATGCAATGCCGAGCCGGGTCAGGGGTGAGCGCAGTTCGTGAGAGATATCTCGCAACAGGCGCTGTTGCCCCCCCACCAAGGCTTCGATACGGATGGCCATTTCATCAAAATCCGAGGCCAACAACGCGATCTCGTTACCCCCTTTTATTTCAGAACCGATGCGTGTACTTAGATCACCCGAAGCAAAGCGGTGGGTTGCGCGGCGCAAGCGACTGATGGGGGTGGTAAACGAGCGCGCAAGGATAAAACACACCAAGGCGGTCAGGCTGAGGACAAACAGCAGCTGCCAGCCAAACAACCCACGGGTCAGCTCGGCGACGATATGTTGGGGTACAGGACGGTTCGGCAACCACGCAGCGGCCACATAATTCTTGCCACTATCGCTTTGCACCACTGCGGCCAGTGCATTTCTGCGCCCACCCATAGGGGATTCCACCTCACCGGTCTGGAGGGTACGGATCACCAAATTCTGCATTCCACATGCAATTTTGCTCTCAATCAGAGGGGTCGCGTCTGCGTCAAACAGGATAAGCGCCAGCCCCTGTTCGCGGCGTAGAGTGTGCGTGTAGGTTTTTAGGGCATCGACGCCCTTGAGCTCGTAACGGTTCACCGCTTCGCTTCCATATTCGATGGCGGCACGCTGAGCCAGATGGCGGTGCATCGCGGGAGGAAACTGCTGTTCGCGAAATAGGGTAAGCCCAACTATCACCACTATCACCAGAACAATCAGGCCCCAAAAATAGAGGAATATTTTAAAAAACAGACTGCGCATATTCAATTTTTGGCTCCTGTAGCGTACATGTATCCCGCGTTGCGCACCGTGACGATGCGCTCTCTTTCCAGCACTTTACCTCCCTGCTGATCCCTCTTTTTTTGCGCCTCATCAGGATGTTGTTTGAGTTTTCTGCGCAGGGCACTGATATGCACATCCACGCTGCGATCGTAGGGCGAATTTCGCCGCCCCAGCACCTCTTCCACCAATTCCTGGCGACTCACAACTTCTCCTGCGTGGCGCAACAACATGGCGAGCAGGTCAAACTCCGCCGAGGTGAGCTCCAAGTTCTGCTCTGCGCGTTGAACCGTGCGGCTGCCGGGGAACAGGCGGATATCGCCCACTTCAAGGATCTCCAGCCCAGGAGTATCTTCGCTCTGCGCTGCGTCACGTTGCGTGGCCAAGCGGCGTTGAATGGCACGGATGCGGGCCATGAGTTCGCGCGGGTTAAATGGTTTGGGCAGATAGTCATCGGCGCCGAGCTCCAGCCCGACAATACGGTCTATCTCTTCGCCGCGCGCCGTGAGCATGATTATCGGCACCTGCGATTCCTTACGAATGGCACGCAACACATCAAAGCCGTTCATTTCAGGGAGCATTACATCAAGGATAACCAGATCAATCTTTTGCGTCAGCGCCGCCTGCATCCCAGTATCACCCTGATGTACACTGACAATATCGAGCCCTTCGGCACTTAAATAATCATGCAGCAATTCGCACAACTCCTTATCGTCATCTATAATCAGTACTTTGTGCATGGTGCCTCCACGAATTTTCATCCAGATTTTTCCTTAGTTACACCCATCAGTTGCTACTAATACCCTTTATACGCGGTGCCACCCGCGTTTGGGGTAAAATATTGTTAAGAACTCGGCTGAATAAAACATCCGCCTTTACAAAACTTTACCTTTTCAGCATAGCTCTTAACCCACTTCTGCAATTATATCGGCTATGGTTCAAACACGCTTAAATGGCTACCAGGGAATCAAACCCTTGGAGCAAACATTGGATAAACTCTTCCCTCAACCCGAAAAAGGAGCATAACATGAAATTTTACCACGTAATCATCACTACTCTCTTCGCAACCTTGCTGATAAGCACCAGTGCCATGGCCTGGGGTAACTGCAAAGAATCGCGCTGTAATGTGGACTGCGGCCAGGGACAGCAGGGCAACCATCTTGAACGGATGGCGGTTATTCTAGATCTGAGTCCTGCCCAGCAGCAGCAACTTGCTGAGCTGCGTACACAGCATCAGAGCAAAAGCACCCAGATGCGCACCGAAATGAAGGCTCTACTTCAGGAGTTACGTGCCAGCCAGCCCGGAGCGGACCTTGACTTGGAGGCTTTGAAAGCCAAAGCTCGTACCTATGCCGACCTCAAAGCTACGCAACTGGTCAACAGAATTGAACACAAGCAGCAGATGTTCTCCATCTTGACCCCAGCGCAACAAGAAAAAGCCGCCAGCCTCAAGGCTATGCAGCAAGGTTGTGCCAATGCAGATGGCGCTGCAAACTGTAACTGCCCTGCGAAGCGCTGTTGTTCCGGAGCAATGGGATGCGACGGTGCAAATGCAGGCAAGGGGATGAAGAACCCCTGTGCGAAGGGAAAGTGCCGCTAACAAGCACTTGTGGCACTAAGACAACTTCAATCTGAAGGCAGGTACAAAAAAGCACTCTCCAGCGTCAGGTAATGCTTAGCGCTGGAGAGTGCCGATGAAGAGCACAGAAGGACGACACCAGCAGGGGCGAAATATTCGACCCTGCTTTTTTTGGCTCAATCAGTGAAAATATCTGGCGTTAACCAACATGTGCACCGCAATGCTTGCCACATAACCCAGCGCAATAATTGGAGTGAACACCAGATGGCGCCCGAAGGTGTAGATTCCGCGTGCGCTTCCCATGAGGGCAACCCCCGCAGCTGAACCAATCGAGAGCAGACTTCCGCCTACGCCAGCGGTGAGGGTAACCAGCAGCCAGTGTCCGTGAGACATCTCTGGTTCCATGGTCAGAACCGCAAACATTACCGGGATATTATCTACAATAGAGGAAACAACCCCCACCAGCACATTGGCATTAAACGCCCCGAGATCCTGATACATGAACTGCGAAGCCATGGCGAGGTAGCCGAACTGCCCCAGACCACCAACGCACATAATTACCCCGTAGAAGAACAACAGTGTGTCCCACTCAGCCGCCGCAATCCTGCTGAATAGGTTAAAGCCCTGGTTGGTGTCGCTATCGAATTCACTCGCAAGCCCTACGTGCATGGCAGGATCAGACATGAAGGCTGCGTGTTCGTGCAGCTTGATGTAGTAGGAAAAGAATCCAAGGTAGCCGAGGCCGAGCATCATGCCGGCAGCGGGGGGAAGATGGAGAAAGTTATGGAAAGATACCGCCGTGATAATGGTGAGCAAAAACAATATAATTATTCGTCTTGCTCCGAACTTCATATTAACTTTTTCATCCAGAGCCGATGGTTTTCCCTTACTGATCATAAAGTTCATGATGAAGGCCGGTACTAGCCAGTTTGTCAGCGCGGGGAGGAACAGGGCAAAAAACTCCTGAAACGCAACCATTCCCTTTTGCCACACCATCAGAGTGGTGATATCCCCGAACGGAGAAAACGCCCCCCCAGCATTCGCGCCCACCACTACGTTGATGCAGGCCATAACCACAAAGCGCTGATTGGAGCCCCCAACGGCCATAACCACCGCGCCCATCAGCAGGGCGGTAGTCAGATTATCGGCAACTGGGGAGATGAGAAACGCAAGTAAGCCCGTAAGCCAGAACACCATGCGTAACGAAAACCCGCGTGACACCAGCCACGAGCGTAGTGCCTGAAACACGTTACGTTCTTCCATGCTGTTGATGTAGGTCATAGCGACCAAAAGGAACAAAAACAGCTCAGCGTACTCCAGCAAGTTGTTCATAATGGCGTTATGCGCTGCGTCAGGTTCGCCCAGAGCCTTGAAGGTAATCCCTATGAGGACCCAGATTACCCCGGCAGCTACCAGAACCGGCTTACTCTTACGCAGATGGATCTTCTCTTCCATGATCACCAGGGCATAGGCCGCAATAAACAGAATCAGAGCGGTAATGCCCGCAACTGAAGCAGTCAGATTGTGGGGAACAACGCCCTCACTTGCTAGAGCAGGCAGAGCAGGAAAACACAACGATAGGATTATGGCTTTCAGTAACAGGTTCATCGTTTCCTCATATTAAAATTATAGATCTACTAGCAGACTGAAAATTTTACCGTGGAGAAAATAGGAGAAACCGGGGGCGCACGCGGACATGCTGGGATCCGTCCCTGTAGCGAGAAAAGAAAAGAGTTATTCAGCGCCCTTGCGCTGAACAAAAACAGGGGAGGGAAACTGTCATTTGCGCCTGAAAGCAACACATCGGGTAGTTTGGATTCGGATTCAAACTCCTTACCCATAATTTTTTGTAAGCTGGTCGCAAAGCCTTGAATTTGCGGAGGTGGGGGGTTCTGAAAGGAACTGTCGCTACTTAAAGAGTGTGCAGCAGCCGAGCTTGGCAGACCGAGCACAACAATCAGCAGCAACGTAGATATATGCGTGGTCATATACGCAACCACTCTGCCAAAAATGGTTCTGCACATTTCATGGGGCTGGTTGCGCACCGAATTGCTCAATTGGTCACCACTTTTGGGTGGAAACCCTGAGGGCACCTCAGGTCGTGACGCCTGCAGAAGGAACAAGGAGAAAACCATAAGCACATGCAGGTGCATGGTTTAATTATGCCCGAACGTTCAGGTTGTCAAGCAGGATTATCGTTCTTCAGCGTGCTGGACATAAATAGGGGAAAGGTAAATCTGCTGAAACTAGCGAGTAAAGGGAGAATTCTTTTTACCATGCTTCGCCAGGAGCTTTATCTGACACTCTGGCTTACTTGAATATATCGGTGCAGAGGTGCAATCGGAACATTTGTGCGCATCAGCTTTGGAGGTGCAACAGCCTGCACAGCCACCTTGTATAAGCTTGCGCCATAAAAACGCTCCCGCCACAATCAGGCTTCCAATCAAAATTAAGTGTTCCATAGTTTATTCTTTCTGCAATGGAGAGAAACAGAAACCATGCGAATGAGAAACTGAAGAGGGCAGTATGACAAACCACCCTCTTCAGCATTGAGTACAGATGCACGTATCCAGGTGCTAGCGCATCTCTTTGGCCTCCACCCAGATAACCGCATCCTGGCTGAGCTCTTTGCCTTTGTAGCTGGTATCGCTGCCAACTCCCATGGCGGCAAAACCCCACCAGCCTGCGCGCGGGATACCGAAGGTAAATATCCCGTTCACGTCCGCCTTCATACCCAGAGTCACGTAGCTATCTTGCGGCGCTTCAACAAAACTGGGACCCATTGCATTGTGTTCCAGATCAACAGCGCGGTTGAGATACTCCACCTCTATTTCGGCATAAGGAACCGGACGTCCGTTGCTTTTTACTATGCCAGTAAAGGTTGAACCCGCCCAGATGGAGTAAGGTTTTACCAGCGGGACAATTTCCGCCTTCAGCCCCAGCTCGGCATTCCAGTCGGTGGGGGCTCCGGCGACGTTGACGATGGTTTTGGTAATCTGCTGGATATACATATCTTCGCCCGCTTCAAAGTAAGGAGCTGGCTGCAACACCAGCACATGATCGCCCATACGTTGTGCTTTATAGGTTGATGAATACCCCATGCCTCGGTTGTGCTGCCCCTGCCATTCCACACTCTGCAGGGTTCCAAGCAGATCACTCTTCTTGCCTTTGTTTACCACGTAAAATTCATCCACTGGCATGAGCTTGTCACTATCATGCTGTAAACCCATATCCATGGTGTGTTCATCGGCAAAGGGGTGGGTAAACACATGGCGCAGCTCGATAATTTTGCCCGTTGGCAGCGCGGATTCAGGGGTGTAGAGCATCTGGAAATGGGCCCAGGCAAAGGAACTACTCAAGCAGATGGCCAAAGCGCAAAGGGCGGTAACACGTTTCATTTATTTCTCCATTGTTTGAGGGATTAAAAAATATCAGCGCCACTAATGCGCACTTCATGTCCTTTACCGGCGTAGAAGATGGCCTCGTAGGGCTGTTCTGGTTTGGTAAAATTCACCTCAGCGTAGGAGTCAAATTTGGTTTTAAGCAGCACTTTCCCCGCCTGTTCCAGGCGAAATTCAACGCCACTGGCGCTGCTGCCATCGCTAAATCCACCTTCGCAAGTCACGCTTCCATCCCCTTCATCAAAACATGAGAGCAGAGGGGTGTGTGCCCATACCGGTACAGATACAGCGATTCCCACTAGCGCAAGTGTTGCAATAAACAAGGTTTTCA
>JAVERW010000048.1:0-14978 GCA_034006915.1 Desulfuromonadaceae bacterium
ATGTGGGTGTCCATCAAGCTGTAGGCATAAACACGACACCCGAACCGCTCTACCATTTCCTGCAAAAGCAGAAAAAAGCGATACCGGTCCTTGGCATCGGCAAAGACATCACAGCCGCCATTGCCGCGTAGCATGACGTGGTAAAGCGCACCTGGATAATGGATACGAGGTTTACGTGGCATGGGAAAAGGATAGCATCAACTTACCATCTTGCAAGCCTGACACCATAGTTTTTCCAGCAAGATGGATAAATACGCGACTGTCATGGTGGATAAAAACCGCTATTCGATGCCAACCCGTCTTATAAAACATTTACATTTTGTGAGGCACCACAGCGGCTAAATAAGGTCCACGCAAACCATGATATTCAACTTGTTCGCCAACCTTAGTCCAGGCTACCCCCCAGCGACTCACCAAACAGAACACCCCTCTCGACATTGCAGCATACATGTGAGTTAATCCCAGCTTGGGACTCTCTTGATAAACACATTGCTGTAACCCTGCCACAATACGCCCTTCGAAGGCACGACGTTCTTTATATAAATGATTGTCTTCAATTAAATCTACGCCAGCTGCGGCATGGATTGCCTTGTCTTTTTCACGTCGTTTAAAATCTTTACTAATGGCTAAACGAGAAATCTCGCCGACCCTCTGAGGGTTGCCAGAAAACTTTGTTTCAGCATCAAGTTCACAGTAACGTTCAATAGGTAAACCGATTGGTGAATCATGGACAATTCGAATGGTACCAATAATCTTGCCAGTCCTTATAGCTACAGCACAAAAGTGACTGGAATACTGATCATATTCATCAAATTCCAGTCCATTAGGATGGTCTTCCGGCGACTCGAATCCACGCTCAACACAATAAACTTGATAGCGTAAGCGAAAAAGTTCTGCCATACGAGGGTCATCCTTTGCTACTCGTTCAAACCTAAAAATGGACACAATAACCTCCGTTTACGCATTAAATTAATTTTTATTTTTCAGTATTTGCGCACTGAACACTAGGTTGAAATTAACCAAAGATATAACTTCTTTCCTGATGAATATTAAACTTCCACACGGGTTCGGTTCTTTGAACCCAACATCTCAGCAAAAGAGGATATCCAAAGGTTTTGCCTAGTTTTTGAACTCACCTTTCGCTGGAATGACGAACTTATTTTAATAATGCAAGATCAGGAAAGAAAACCGTGCGTTTGCTCAGAAACAGGGCTCTCTCAAGTTTTCATCCATTTAGCAGCCCAGATAGATAACAGGGTAAAACCGTCTGTTCGACTTTAAACCTTTTGCTTATTCGACTTCGTATTTGGCAAATTCTTCAACGATCCGTTCACCATTTTCATCGACATCAAGATTGGTAAAGGTATCACCAGCAAAAACAGTACTTAGAAGCAAGAACTGCCAGCGCAACGGTCATTTAATTTTTTGACATAACATTCTCACCATTCTAAAGTTAGTTTATTAACCGCTCTATGCGATTAATTAGGAACTAGAGGTAACTACAGCAATCCTCGTGCCAATACTATGTATTCTTTTAGTATTCAGTCACTTAGAGTGTTTCAGTCTCCGTCGCATCCTGATTTTTGGACTAAACTGTCGTCGTATGGAGACAGTGTTTTTAACGAAAATCAGGTAAATGGCGCCAAAGCATGGTTTCGATCTGTCTCTATTTAGCGACATCATGTTTAACTTTACGGAATCATGAAGAATTATATGGTTTTCAATGGGGGCAAAATGAGACTAAGGTTCGCCAGCTCGATTCGTCAACTTACTTTGTTGGGTTTTTTTTTGGTTGTCACTCCATTGATGGTTGCTCTAAGCGGTACGGTTTTTCAGGTTGACAAGTTGGCAGTGCTAATGCGGAAAACCGTGCGCGATTCTGCCCAGGCAGTTGAGGCCGGTCGGCTGATCACTACGCAGGCGTTGAGCATGGAACGCAGTGCCGAACAATATGGTGTTTTACATGATTCGGTTTTGCTTGATCGTTACCAGTTACAGCGAGAGCAATTCCTTGGTGCTATCGCACGTTTGTCGACTTTACCGATAACCTCGGATTTATCGGACCAGCTTAAAATGCTCACGCAACGAGAAGCGGCTATGTCTGGACAGTTGGAAAAATGGTCCTCCTTACCAGAGAATGATATACAAAGGCTTGGCTCAACACATAAATTGGCAGAGATTGTTCGCTCGCTGCCCGGAGCTGTAACAGAAGGGATTGTTGCTGATAGTAAGGCCATAAATCTGCAGATTGAAGGTGTGCAACGGATGTTGTTATGGCAGGCTATGGCGTTAACACCTCTGGCATTAATCTTTGCAGCAATTTTCAGCGTATTAATAACGAGGCCGTTGCGTAACCTGGGAAAAGCCATCCGGCGCTTGGGGGCGGGGGAGCTGGGGACCCCAGTGTTGGTATCTGGGCCTCAGGATGTTCGTGAATTAGGAGAACAACTGGACTGGATGCGTCAACGGTTGGCCGAATTGGATCAGCAGAAACTTATTTTTTTACAACATGTATCACATGAATTAAAAACTCCGCTGACTCTTATACGTGAAGGTGCGGAGTTGTTATGTGATAAAGTTGTTGGACCGCTCAATGAGAAACAAACTGAAGTGGTGGATATTCTGCAAGAAAGCAGCCTGCAACTGCAGTCGCAGGTTGAAGGCTTGTTAAATTTCAATCTTGCCATGGCGCAGGATCGACCTTCGCAACTTCAACTCGTCGATTTGTCAGGGGTTCTCTATGAAGTCATCAAAAAACACCAACTGGCAATGCTGCCGCGTCACATCCAAGTTGTCACAGAGATTCATCCCGTAGAGGTAACGGGAGAGCCTGAACAATTACGGGCGGTGATCGACAATTTGCTGTCTAATGCGATTAAATATTCGCCGGATGCTGCGCAAATTCACATCAAACTCGGTATAGAAGACAATATTGCTTGTCTGGATGTCATTGATCAGGGTGTGGGCATTGATACAGGAAGTCGTCAGCAGGTTTTTGAACCGTTTTTCCAGGGCCAGCAAAAAACCAATGGGCCTGTCAAAGGAACCGGTTTAGGTCTGGCCATTGCCCAACGCTATGTTCGTTTGCACAATGGCAGTATTCAGGTCATGGACTCAGTGCAAGGCGCACACCTCAGGGTTTGTTTATCTACTCATTTAGGTACGTTAAATGGAGAAGTCAATGAGTAATGGAATCAATCGAACACAGTTTTTTTTGCCCCTGTTGTTGATAGGGTTGTTCTGGATGCTTTCTGCTTGTGCGCCGTTGGCCAACAAAAAAGTCAGTCAATGCGGCGGGATGTTGAACTACCGTGAAATGCTCAGCCAGATGTCTGTGGATGAATTGGAGCAGGAGCTGATCTTGTTGCGCAGTCGTTTGAATCTTGCTGGGACTAGCTGTGACCAATTACGCTTAGCGATGCTGCTTGGAGAGCCGAAATTCAGATTAGAAAATGATGCCGAGGTCGAGCAGTTACTCAAGAATATTCTTGCAAACGAGGAAACTTTAGCGATTCAAGACATGCAAGTTTCACGGTTACTGGCTGACGAAGTTCAATGGCGTAAAAAAGTACGCAATGATCAGCAGGCATTAGAAATACAGTTGCAGCAAGAACGCGCTGCCTCTTTAAAAATATCGGAGCAATTAACAGACGCACAATTAAAACTGAAACAGCTGAAGAATATCGATAGAAATATTGATGCTAGGGAGCAGGAAATCAGTACCCCTTCAACGGACAAGATACCCCATGAGCCAAAATAAAATTCTACTGGTTGATGACGATTACAGGTTGTTGAAATTGCTGTCGTTGCGCCTAGAGGCCGCTGAATTCAAGGTTGAAACCGCCAACAGTGGACAGCAGGCCCTGGGTCTGCTTGAAGTTTTTCATCCACATTTAATTATTACCGACTTGCGGATGGAAGGGATGGACGGATTGGCGTTTTTCCATGCGGTACAACAAAAATATCTTTCCTTGCCGGTTCTCATCTTAACTGCTCACGGAACGATTCCGGATGCCGTTGAGGCGACCCACCAAGGGGTCTTCAGTTATCTGACCAAACCTTTTGATAGCCATCAATTAATCTTGAATATCAAGACCGCTCTGGGCCAATGTTATCCCGCAATGGAAAGGGTCAGCAAGCATGCTCCCCTCAGCTGGCGCAGTGAGATAATTTCGCAGAACTCGGCGGTAGAAGAGTTGCTGAAACAAGCACAACGGATCGCCCAAAGTGAGGTCAGCATCCTTATCCAGAGTGATAGCGGGACCGGTAAGGAGTTACTTGCGCGCGCAATTCATAATGTCGGACCGCGCCATGAAAAGCCGTTTGTCGCGATCAACTGCGCTGCTATACCTGATAATCTGCTGGAGTCGGAATTATTCGGTCATCACAAAGGGGCCTTTACTGGAGCGGATATTAATCGTACTGGATTAATCGAAGCTGCTGATGGAGGGACTTTGTTTCTCGATGAGATTGGCGATATGCCGCTTGAATTTCAGACAAAATTGCTGCGTGTGCTTCAGGAGGGAGAAGTTCGGCCGATTGGTGGGACACAATCCATACCTGTCGATGTGAGGGTTATTTCTGCAACCCATACCGATCTTGATGCGGCGATCCAGGCGGGGACTTTCCGTGAAGATTTGTATTATCGGCTCAATGTGGTCATGCTGGAACTACCGCCGCTCAGTGAACGCCGGGAGGATATTCCATTGTTGGCGAATCATTTTCTGCAACAAGTGCGAAAACGTTCGCAAAACTGTGTAGCTAAATCCTTTTCTCACGAAGCCATGGATGTTCTGATGATGGCACCCTGGCCGGGGAATATCCGCCAATTGATAAATGTTGTTGAACAGGTTGCCGTATTAACCGTGACCCCTATTATCTCGGAAGCACAGATATCGAAGGCGTTGCGGGGTAAGACTGGGGAAATTATCGCGCTGGCTGACGCACAAAGTGAATTTGAGAGAAACTATCTAGTGCACATATTGCAAATGACCCAGGGAAATGTCACCCATGCGGCGCGCCTGGCAAAACGTAATCGCACCGAATTTTATAAATTACTCAATCGTCATCAGTTAGAGCCGAAAGTTTTCCGTCACGACTGAGCGGTTTTACAAAGATTTTAGCCTACCGCCTTCGCGTATCTGACCCAGGGTCATGGAACATGGTCGTGACTTAAAAGTGGAAATGGATGTGGTTATTGCGGAAACGTTTCACATAAAAAGAGCGTAGGCTTAGCAAAACACCTAACGCCATAGCGATACCACCTGCTGCAGCCAAAGGAGCGCCGGGATCGCGATTGATAGTCAGTTGACTGTAGTTTTTATACACTGGAGTTAAACGCTGGGGGGCAAAACCGGCGCTTAATAACTGTTGGGGTACCCCCTGTTTAACAACATACCAAAGGGTTTTTCTTTCCTCTGCCGAACTATTTAATTCAAGTAAAAAAGCAGGGTTGCGCAATGGCATATTGGCCGCGCTGTTTCGTCCTGCATATTGAATATCTGGATAAAATTCCAGCACATTTACGTGCGCACCTGCTGGCAGTACGTGTGTGCTCCCCTGTTTAAGCTCAACCTGCTGATTGTTGATGACACAACTAAACCCAACCGCCTGTTGTGTGTACGATCCTGGCAACACCGCAAGGCCCCCGTAGGTTAACGGATGATTGAAGCGCACGGTTGTGGTTTTCAGCTCCTGATCCCCCTTGAGCAGGGTTATGTTGCTCAACATATCAACAGGACGTCCCGAGGGGGCAAACTGCGGGACAAAACTGTTGAGGCGCAAAAAGTAACCGCTCATTGAGGGAACGCCGATCAGCTCACCTTCGGCAATACTGTTGTTGCTACTGCGCATCCCGTAAATACTCCCCCAGGCGTAAGCGATAACCACAAGGATGAAACCAAGGTGAATAAGATATTCGCCCACCTTTCTCCACCGGCTCCTCAGGTGATAGATCCAGTCAATAAAACAACACAGCGTGTTCAGGCACAACAGCACGATGAGCGCGCTACATAGAGGTATCCAGAGACTGTAAACGTTTGCCTGCGGCAGATACCCGTTCCACCATTCCAGCAGAGGCTTGCTGTCCATGGTACTGAACAACTGGGGGTTGTGCATAATTTGTGCTGAACCAAAAATAGCGACAAGCGTTGTTACACTAGAGAAGATAATGGTGGCCTTCGCCGAACAGCAAAACTTCCAAATTTGACGCAACATTTTTGTTTCCTGACCATATTTATGCAAGGGGATGGTTGCTGTTCATAAGCAAACCGATCCCTAGATAGGTAAAAAGCACGAGGACAAACCCTACAATAGAGAGCCACGCATAGCCGGTGCCTTGCCAGCGACCGATAAACTTGGCGTGACACATCCCCGCAAAATAGAGCCAAATCAACGCAGACCACAGCGCTTTAATATTCCACGAAAAGTAATATCCCCATGCGACATAGGCCCAATAACTCCCGAAAAGCATACTGAGGGTAAAGAAGCAAAAACCAAGAAAAACAGCCTCTTCGTTGAGTTGCTTCAGCATGTCGCTCGACGGCAACAGCAGTGCCGAGGTTTTGCGCTGCAAGAGATAGAGCACCCCTAAAGAAAACGCCATGGCAAACAGGGCATAGCCGAGAAAAGAAAAGGCAACATGCAAAGTGAACAACGGCGTATCCAGCATTGGAATCAGCGCGGGGATAGCTGGATCTCGTGGAAGGGCAATGTACAACAGGATTAGATTGAGGAGCATCACAAACAGACCCGCGCCGGCGAGGCGATAGCGCCACTCAAAATACACATAGGTCGCAGCAAGTGACCAACTAAAGAAAAACATGGTTGAAAATAAATTGGTGACCGGCAGGTAGCCAGCAGCAAACCAACGCAGCCCTAGGTATAAACTTTGACCCCCAAAAGCAACAAGTACCGAGCCGAGAGCAAGCTGATGCAGCCTTGGCCAGTGCAGGCGTGCGTTGGCGACGTAGAGCAAAACGCTGATACCATACAGGACAAAAGATCCATGGAGGAGAAGTACGTTAATATCCATCTACTGCTTCCTTCGAACAATGAGGCATTATTACGTATTATGGGGTTTTATGGGGCGAGGCTTTACGCTGCCCCGTGATAGAGGGGGATGTTTGCGCACAACCCATATCCCCTTTTTAATAGAGATCACAACGTTACTCCAGGGAAGCTCAAGGGGCATGCCACCCCGCTCTTAAACTAGTCAAGGTCACTTGCGGCGTGGCGCTCCGGGAGCTGATCCTCTTCATCACCCCAAATACGATTAACCCGTTGCCCTCGCTGTACCGCCGGGCGTGCACTGATTTCCTGCGCCCACCGAACCACATTCGTGTAGGACTTCACATCCAGAAACTCTGCGGCACCATACAGCTTTCCTTCTACCAATGCGCCATACCAGGGGTAATTTGCCATATCTGCAATATTGTAGTCTGCGCCACACAGGTAACGGCGTGAAGCCAGATTTCGGTCCAATACGTCCAATTGACGTTTCACTTCCATCGCATAGCGATTTATAGGGTACTCAAGCTTCTGCGGTGCATACGCATAAAAGTGCCCAAACCCTCCCCCAAGAAAAGGACCACTCCCAATCTGCCAGAACAACCACGACATACATTCAGCCCTTGCGGCGGACTCAGTCGGAAGAAAAGCGTTAAACTTCTCTGCTAGATAGAACAATATTGCCCCAGACTCAAACACGCGTGTAGGTGGGGATGTACTCTGATCGAGCAATGCAGGGATCTTGGAGTTTGGGTTAATTTCTGTGAAGCCACTGCCAAACTGATCGCCCTTTAAAATGTTGATCAACCACGCATCGTATTCCGCTTCATTCTTCCCCAACGCCAAAAGCTCCTCCAACATCACGGTGACTTTTATGCCATTAGGGGTAGCGAGCGAGTACAGTTGCAAGGGATGCTTACCAAGAGGGAGCTCTTTTTCGTGGGTTGCCCCAGCCACTGGACGGTTGGTGCTGGCAAACTTTCCGCCGCTTCCTGCATCCCAAGTCCATACCTTGGGAGGGGTGTACGCGCCTACTGTGCTCATAGTTCAATCACCTTTCTTGTCGTAAGTTGAGTAGATACACTCTATTATAGTAGATCTTTAAGCACAATATGCCAGCGCTGATTTCAACCTCTCTGCACCCCTAACATCAGCGCGACTCACCAACGCAAGAGCCTCTGTATGCTCTTATAATTAAACATGCAACCATGCCTCTTTTGTTGCCCTGCACTTCCACATGGATGCGCCCATGAGCTTGGGCAGGCTTTACAAGGAAGAGTAAGGAGCAACACTAAATTATCTTAGAAGGTTTACCTGCGGAACTTGCTAGAAAACTGCAGATTTACCCCGCTATTCACTGAAAGGATCTATGATGCTTTGCGCGAAAAAAAGCTTTGGACCCCCATATGCTTTCCTTGATGATGCGACATTTCTCCCAAAGTATCGCGCCACCTGCTTTTGTGGTCGGGTTCGCTACGAGGTGAGCGCTGAACCCGTGGATGCTAAGCTGTGCCACTGCCGCGGATGTCAAAAACTGCATGGTGCCCCCATGCAATGGGCGGCCATATTCCATAAACATCACGTGCGCTTCACCGCTGGCTTGGAGCTGTTGCGCTTTTACAATAGCGAGCAAGATGTGCATGAGCGGATCTTGCCCTGCAAGGTCAGCTGTAGCCAGTGTGGAAGCCTGATTGCCGATGAAGGGAGGAGGATGTGGCTTGCGTTCCCTGCCCTGTTCGATTTCAAGCCAGGGGGCAAGATACCCGATTCTTTCAAACCCACCTGCCACCTTTTCTATGGCCAGCGGGTTATAGATGTGGGTGACACTTTACCCAAGTGGTCTGGGCATAAGAACGAGTCTACCCGCCTCTGATATCCGTTGATACAGACCTTGTGGTTCCAAAACAAAAAAGCCCTTCAACCGAGAGCTGAAAACTCAGCGGAAGAAGGGCTTCGAGGGTAAACGGATGGCGCACTCGATAAGAGCGCTACTCAAGTGTTATGCAGTTATGTTGCAAAAACACCGAGGTCATGCGCCGTCCATTTCAGTTCTACTTACCCAGGTAAACCACTAGGCCAGCTTGGTACAACAAGCTGTTGGGCTTCCCACTGGTATCGAGCATATGTTTTGCCTCTGCGTTAAGGGCAATGTCTTTGCTCAAAAAGTACTTAAGCCCAGCGCCATAGTTAAACTGCGCCTGATTTTCATCACTCAGACCGTCTTTGCCGTTTATCCCAAGATAACCTGCGCCGGCAGTAACGTAAGGCACTAAACTCTGTTTTGGCAGAAAGTGGTACAGTCCACCAATGGAAGCGGTAAAGAGATCACTGTCCTGACCACTGCGCTGTGGTGCCCAGGATACATCTATGTAACTACTGAGATTAGCAGAGTAGTTGTACCCACCAGCCAGGGTGTAGTTTACGGCGGGATTATACCCCGCAGTACTTTCTCTGTGCAGCCCTCCAACCTTTGGGTTGATGAAAAAACGCCCTTCCTGAGCAGCCTGATTGGCCTCAAGGGCAAATGCGGCTACAGGGGCGCTGCACAACAACATCAGAAGTAGAGCTAAGCGTTTCATGGTTCCTCCTTCATAGAGATTAATAAAAGATCTGACACATTTAGTAAGCAGCAAAAGTCAGCCTTCCTGAGCCTTGCTACTCTGTGTCAGAGGAATACACGCACTGGGAAATCCAGCCGCCATATCCTTACTACCAATACATTCAATAATAAGCATACTAGCATGTCTGCTGTACCGAATGCAAGTCCAGCTAGAAACAGACGGTTTCAGGTATTCATCAACGGCTTGGTGATTGCGATATTTCGCACTTACTCCCTCCCTCTGTTCAGCTTTAAAGCCTCAGATTGTATATATGTGGTAAGCTTTTGAACGTTGATGGATTCAGGATTGCATTAAAGCAAGGGCAAAAGGCCATCTACGTGAAGTTCTCAAATACTTATACCCAGCTCGGAGAGGCGTTCTTTCAAAGGACGCACCCCACACCTGTAGCAAACCCCCAGCTGCTGTTGTGGAATTCCAGCCTCGCCGAACAACTTATGCTTCCACCCAAGTTGACCAATGACCCTCTTGTCTTAGCACAAATATTTTCAGGGAATCACCTCCCGCTTGGCTCAGAACCCATCGTTGCAGTCTATGCAGAACACCAGTTTGGTCATTTTGTGCCGCAACTTGGCGATGGACGCGCACATCTTCTAAGCGAGGGGTTAGATCACAACGGGCACAGAAGAGAGATCCTGCTCAAATGTTCGGGTCGCACTGCGTTTTCGCGCGGCGGAGATGGTCGCTGCGCCGTCGGCCCAGCGGTGCGTGAATTTATCAGGAGTGAGGCGATGCATGCGTTAGGGGTGCCAACCTCACGCTGCCTGGCGGTTGTTACCACGGGAGAATCCGTTTATTGCACCACGCCTTTGCCGGGGGCAGTGGTATCGCGGGTGGCGACAAGCCATATCCGGGTTGGGACCTTTGAATTTTTTGCGGAACTTGATATTACGTTTGTGCCCTAACCCAGCAAAACCCTGTGTACACGACTTTTACCAAAAAGGAGGATTAAATGCAGGATGTACTTCTCAAAGCGATACAAGAGTCAGATGTCAGCGTAGCCCAAGCCGAGTTGGAGAAAAAAATGGACCAGGGGATGGATGCGTGGGGTATTCACCTTTCCTTGTTTGAAACCGTACAATGGGTGATGAACCCACCTTTTATCAACCCGCATCTGCCCAAAATGCACGCAGTATGTCGCGAGTTCCAGCCACTGCTAGAAAAAGAGGATGTTCTCCCCCTCGTCAGGCTCGAAGTGAGTGAGTATGCGCGCCGTCCCAAAATGGAAAGGTTTGCCCGCCCCGGACCTCTCTTGCCAGCCGCATCCTTCGACGCCATTGAAGCGGCCATCCGCAACAAAGACGCCAGAGAAGCGGCGCTGCTGATGGAGTCTTTTCTCTCGTTGGAGGGGACCGATGAGCTGTCTCGCAGGCTGTTACTGCTCGGCGGAGGAAGTGACGAGCTCAAAGCCTCGCTTGGCCACTCCATCTCCTGCACCGCCTTTCTGCTCCTCGAAATGGTGGCTCGCGCTGACTTCGACCACTGGTCCACCCTCGCGGTGCTGGCGGACTATTTCTGTAAACTAAAACTCGGACCGCACGCCGGATCTTATATCCCGGGGGCGCCTGCTGCCGAAGAAACCATACAGAACCATATGGCGCGGGCCGTTAGCGGGAGCGGCATCGTGAACCTCCACCACCAGATCACCATTTACGCGCTGGAACGGGTGCGCCATCTCTTCACCACGGAGGAGTACAATGGTCTGGTTGATGCCTGGGTAGTTTTTATGGGAGACAAGGAGGAAGAAAAGCCGGCGCTCAACTTCACAAAAAATGGAGCGCTAGAAAGCTACACCCAATTTTACCAACTGTTTGCAACGCTCGAAACCGAACCCGTTGTTTCCGCACTGCTACCCATGCTGGACTCACCCAAGGGGCGGCGCAACATGGGACGTTTCCTTGTCAAAGGGGTGTGCGATTTGTATCAGGGGAAATACAATCCGCATCAGCTGACCGGCCTGGGATCGACCATGTGGGTTATCCACAGATTTCATGAGCAACAATCCATCGCCAGTGGTGCGCTGTTTCAGTTCGTCGACTATTTTTTTGCCGCCTTAAAAGACAAATAGTGCATCAGGCTTCATGGAAAAACACAGCCAACCAATCTGGAACGTTTTTTCCTGAAGCCGTTGCAGCATAACTGCTCCACAACCACTCTTCGGGTTTGGAACAACTTCCAGCCCTAACCGGATTTAAAACGAGATAACGACACAGCTCAAGAAGGTAGGATTCTTTTTCAACTACAAACGATTTGAAGCGCCCCTGAAAAACGTGTCCCACTTTAGAATAAGTGCGATTAACTGTTTGCGTATAAACACCGTTCAGTTGCCGCATTCCAGCAGAAAGGTTCCCCTCGGGAGTTTCAATCAAAAGATGATAGTGATTATCCATCAAACAATAGGCATGGCAAACCCAATTGTAGCGCACGATTACTTTTCCGAGGACACGCAAAAACGTATATCGATCATCATCGCCATAAAAAATAGATTCTTGCCGATTCCCACGAGCGGTGATGTGATACAAAGCGCCTTCAAATTCTATGCGTAATGGTCTTGACATGATTAGATGTTATCATAGGAATGTTGCATTGCAAGACCTGACCCCTTTTGTGACCCCTTTTGTAGGCCGCGCTCAGGCTGTCGGTGCGGTGCTCTTTCGGTGTCCCCCCACTTTTAAGCAGGGCATTTTGCAGCCCTTCGGCCAAGGCTGAATAACTTTCACCGCCCTGCACAATATGGGCGCATCGCCAACCACTGTAAGCTAAGCGATATTGATAAATGAGATGAGGGAATGGTTGCCCTGCAATCGTGATCGCAGTGCGCGGATGAGTGAAGTCGGATAGCCCTTGTTGCCCCGGCTGGATCGTCTGCCGAAACATAATTGGGTTGTCAGGTCCTTGTGTCGCTCGCCAGTGTTTGACTCGGCGCTGTAAGGTTCGCAACAGCTTGTAAGGGTAGTCACCTGGATATGTTTCATCCAGATGCTCCCAAAGGGTCAGTCCGGTAAGCTTTGGTTCTTTTGCCAACAACGGAACCAGTTCCGATTCCCAAATTGAAGCAAATGGATCGCTACGGGTCAGCCAATTCCGTGGTGTTTTAACCCCTTTTTCGCCGGTTTCGATCCGACGACCAGAGCGGACACTGATCCCTGACTTAGCTGCGCTTGTTTCTTGGGTTAAACCAGTTTGACGAGATTGCATGTAAAGAATCTCCTGTCTTTGAGTGATGTGTTTACCAGGCAAGTCGGCCTCCTTTTGAGATCAAGGAGTAGCTTAACTGGAGTGGCACTCAACCGGCCAAGTTAATTGACGCCGGATCGGACAGGTTAATTGTCGCCGAACAACTTACCATCTTGCGAGCCTGACACGGTAGTTTTTCAAAGCGCCTTCAAATTCTATGCGTAATGGTCTTGACATGATTAAATGTTATCTTAGGAATGTTGCGTTGCAAGACCTGACCCCTCTGATGTGCGAGATAACTTTTATACCGCCCCTGCCAAAGATGGCCACTATTCAGCGAGAAGATCGGTAAAGGCTTGAAAGTCACGATCTTTATGAAAAACTCGTTGTTGGCCGTTACCACGGTTGATTAGATGGTAGATACCACCGTTAACCAGTTGTCTTGCAACTCTTGGCATGGTGCTCCCGTGAACCTTTCTAAGAACTTCTAAACTTCTTACTTCTGAGAGGGACTGGCACAGAGGTGCCTGTCCCTCTCAGAAGTTTTCGAGACGGTTGGATTACATTTCATCATGGTTGATGAACCGCCCTGTGCGGAGCCGCATGCAGGGTGGTGTGGGGGCTGGGGGAGAAAAACCCCCGGCTACCCGATTAGCTTATTTTTTTACAGAAATATTGGATAAAATATATTTATAAATTTCATCATCAATAAAACCACTTAGTTGATAAATGATTTTATCGTTATTAGTAACTACATAGATATGTCTATTGTTTATGTCTTCTGATTTTATATAGTAAGCTGTGATTTGGCCATTTTTTACCTTAATGTAGGCTTCCGCTGTATTTATGCCAAAAATTTCTTGAACTTTTATTAGAATTGAATCGTCATTTTTTTGCCCAATTTTTTCAAAAAATTCATAACTTGTTTTGGTACCTAATTTTTCATGCAAAATTCCAATAACGCTTTCTTCTGTTTGAGCTATTAGATAAATTTCTCTTTTACGATCTTGGTTAATGCTTAGGACCATTGAAGGAGTTGTTGAATTGAAAATAGTTATATCGCTGGAAAGAAAGTCTGGTAGCTCAAAAGTTAGAAAAGCAAAAGTCAATTTATTGGTTTTTATGTTTTTTTCAGCATCGGGCCATTGTTGTACCGTTAAATAGTCCGTTTTTTCCATTGAATTGGAAGCGAGGAGTGGAGCGCAACCTAAAATATAAAATAAACAAAAAGTAAGTAAAATAAAATTTTTCATGTTTTTAACCCTTTAATTTCCGAATATTGCTGCTCTATCAAGTTCGCGTCCAAGTTTATAAATCACAAGCTTTAGGCATGTCACCGATGATTGCTCACGTATCCTCCGAATAGCCGCGAAGCCCAGGGTGGTGCAAAGCCATGTTATTGTTGCTTTACCGCCCGGGGGTCTTGGGATCCACGCTAATGCCGTAGAGCATTGTCTTGCTTCCGCCAACATTTTGCCAAATACGGCAGCTGTGCTTTCGTTTATTTCACCTTTCCATCCAGGCTGTTCGGCAGCGCGATAAAATTCATTTATCATTTTCCATACATTTTCTTTGTCAAGTGACGATGCCACAGATTCCTCCTTTTTGATAAAAGCTAACAGTGGAGCCTCTTGCAAAAGCATATGCAGAAAGTCGAATGTAACAATACGTAAAAAAGCCACATAAAAGTCGAGCTTCAACGACAACTATCTGATATTATTAGGTTACCACGCCAAAACAATAACAGAGGAGATGCCGATGAAGCTCAAAGAAAGAATATCATGGTTAATGGGAGCAATCCAGCACAGCCTGTTCCCATATCTTGACGAGAACCTGCCCAGTCCTCTGGCTGAGCCGGAAAAACGTCTGGTCAAGATCCTTGAGCTTATTCAGATTGAACAATATATTCCTCTAAGTAGGCAGTACCAGTGGACTGGACGCCCAATTAAGGAACGTGAAGCGATTGCCAGGGCTTTTATAGCCAAATCGCTACTTCGGTATCAGCATACCAGTTCCTTGCACAACGCCTTACTGAGCACCCCGAATTTACGCATAATATGCGGAGACGGAGGGGGACGGAGGGGACGGAGGGGACGGAGGGGACGGAGGGGACGGAGGGGACGGAGGGGACGGAGGGGACGGAGGGGACGGAGGGGACGGGGGGGACGGAGGGGG
>JAVERW010000049.1:0-14857 GCA_034006915.1 Desulfuromonadaceae bacterium
TGCGCCCGCCGTCGTCAAAGGTCATCATAGCGATTACCGGCAGAGTAGAGTAGGTGTGGCACGCTATGATTGCGGCTTTAAGCTCACGAATATCCAGAAAAGTTTCGCAGCTGATGGCGTCCGCCCCAGCGGCAGTAAAGGCGCACACCTGCTCGCCGAACACCTCTACCATCTCATCAAAACCGGCGTCGCCCACAGGTTCAAGAAAGCGTCCACTCGGGCCGATGCTCCCCACAACAAAACCTGTATCACCTGCGGCACGGCGTGCCAGCTCAATACCGCGGCGGTTTATCTCTTCCACCCGTTCCTGCAGTCCGTAGTGTGCCAGTTTGGTGCGATTTGCGCCAAAGGTGTTACTGACTATTACTTGAGCTCCGGCGGCAGCGTATTCACGATGAACCCCTTCTACTATTTCAGGTGCATCGAGAATCATCTGTTCGGGGCAGTCACCGGCTTTAAGTCCGCGCGCCTGCAGCATTGTCCCCATAGCGCCATCCAGAATAAGTACATGCTCATCCAGAGCGCGCATAAATTCATGCATCAGCCTATCTCTCCAGTCGTTGTATGGTTTCGGGATTCAACTTTGTAGCTTCAATTCAAGAGAAAAAATCATTGCGGTGCCAGCGGATCCAGCAGCTTTGAATCCATTCTGACCCAGTTAGAATCAAGTCTGACCGGTCGGCTAAGATCCACATGTCCCTTTAAACTTTCTACCCTGTTTCCTTCTATCCAGAATTCAAACTGCGTAAATTCAGGCATATGCGCTGCAATGGAATTGGTCAGGGCGTGGACGCTGAGTAATTCAGAACTGCTGCCTCCGGGATGATACTGCGCCAGCTCGCGGTTGAAATCCAGTTTCAGGGTATGGTCATCGATCTTACGCACCCCCAGCAATCGAGTCTGTGCGGGAATAACCGCAGTCATTCCTTCCGCTTCTGGCCCTCGTGCAAGCTCATTGACTATCTGGCTCAATGCGGTGAAATCATCCCCGGCCTGAGGCACTGTACGTCTTTCTTCCAGCAGACCATTGGCATCAGGATCTCCAAAATACAAAGAGATCTCCTCTTGCACTACCGCGGTGCGCGGGCCATCACTATCTTGTGGCACTGGGCGGATATCCACAAACATCCGTCCTACAATTATTCCCACGCAAACCAACCCAAGTAAAAACAATACTATGCGCACAATATTTTTATTTTTGACATAAAACGGGATCATGGCAACCTCATCATATCAGGAGAAATGGCAGGCAGGGTTACCCGCTCCACTCCCTTTAATTCTTCCCCCAGAAAGGCGCTGCCAACCCGGACGAATCTTGTAGGGACATCGGTGACGTAAAAACGGCAACTCCCTATGCGCTCGAGCTTGTCGTGGCGCAAGGTGCAGTTGTGTTGCAACAAATACTTGACCGTCATTGCGGTCTGCGTAGCGGAATCGACCATACTCACCTGTGCTGGCAGCACCTGACGCAGGGTATCCTTAAGAAGTGGATAGTGGGTGCATCCCAGTACCAAAGTATCGATATTTTCATGCAGTAGAGGCTGTAAATACTCACGTGCCGCCAGGCGAGCAATTTCGTGGCTGGCCCATCCCTCTTCCGCCAGGGGGACGAATAGCGGGCATACCGCGCTAAAAACCTGGACTCCGTCACGCAGGGTGCTTATCTCATGTTGATAGGCTCCGCTATTGACAGTCCCTTCGGTTCCAATCACACCGATGCGACCGGAGGTGGAAACCCTGACGGCCTCCTGTGCTCCGGGGACAATTACCCCAACCACGGGGACATTGAAATGATGGGTTAAAATTTGCAATGCCACAGAAGAAGCAGTATTGCATGCCACAACAATCATTTTGACATGATGCGCACACAAAAATTCTGCCGCCTGTAAAGCATAACGCAGGACAGTCTCTGGGCTTTTGGTTCCATATGGGACTCTGGCCGTATCTCCCAAATAGATCAGGTCTTCTTCGGGAAGATACTTACGGATGGCCTGCAACACTGTCAGACCACCTACACCTGAATCAAAGACACCTATTGTTCGTTGTGGCACTACAACCTCGTTGTTATAAGAAAAAAAAATGCGGTACGCTTCTCCCATACAGGCATAAAAACATATAGAGACACCCCTCTCCCAAGGGCATATCATTTAGCACCGCGCCAGAGTTTGAACGACTGTAACTGTCTACCCTCTAGGAATCAAAGTGTGGGTTTTCACTTGGATGCTTTAATTTTTGCGTTTTGCGTCGGTCGTGCTACTTTGTGCAGGTAGGAAAAAATACCTTCAGACAGCGCACTTGCCGCCAAAATTGCTCCTTTGACTCTACTTGAATGGAAATCTGCCATGGAAGCGTTCATAGAATGGCTCAAACCACTGAATACATCAACGATTATCCGCTATATTTCGGATTTAAACCTCCTGTACAATCCATGGTTTATTATCGGAGCAGTGTTGTTTATCGCTATCTGTCTGTGGCTGAAATGGCGCCTGCTTCTTTCCTGCACCCTTACTTTGGCCGGATTAATCGCACTGATATATTTTGTTCGAAGCAGCGGAACTGATTTGGAGCATTCCTCCGACAGCTTATTTATTTTCGTTGGCGGTGGCACTGCCCTTGTGTTTTTATTCATATACCTGGTCTTCATGCGCGGAGACTGAATCTATATTTGAAAGACGGATATAATCACAATCCGTCAAGCGTAAGGCAGAAAGGTTAAGACGTGACCAAACGAGACATTATCACCTTAGGGATAGGTGCTGCGGTTATTGTATTTTTATGGTTGGCTCCTGAAGAGACAACGCCACACATGCCTGTGGACGATATCCATGCAGAATATCAGTTAATATTCCAGCAAGAAGGAAAAAAGGCGGCAGAACAATACTGTAAAGACTGCCACGGCAAGCCAGGCCTCGAGTTCCCCCCTGAGCATCCCGATCCTAATCGGTGCCTGTTCTGCCACAAACCGGACGTGTAAAAACGGGAGCGTGATTTTTAGCTATTTTACGGGCTGCTTTTGTTAACGCTGGAACAAGGGCCGACCACGTGCGCCCACAATGCAGACCAAAATTGTCTTGACATCCACATTGGTGCGGAGTAAATACAACCATAAAGGTAATAATTGATTACTAATTCAGAATTCCCCAAAGTCTCGCAGCCTAAGGAGGCTAGGATGCCATTGCAACACGTGTACACGTTTTACCGTGATGGGTTCCGTTCCATGGTAGTCGGAAAGACCCTATGGAAGATCATTTTCATCAAACTGTTTATAATGTTTGCGGTTCTGAAGGTCTTTTTCTTCCCCAACTTTCTGGCCACCAATTTCTCTTCTGATGCCGAGCGTGCCAGTCATGTTCTTACAAACCTGACTGAAATCCAAGAGCACTCTCAGCTCGGCTCTAAACAGACACCGCACTGATATAACAATTTGTTTACCATCTGTATTCTCCCACCATTACTTAAACCAGGAGGCAACCCGTGATTGAAAACCTAGACCTCAGCATGGTCAACTGGGCGCGCGCCACATTTGCCCTGACTGCCATGTACCACTGGATTTTTGTCCCTCTGACTCTGGGGCTTTCGTTCCTGTGTGCATTCTTCGAATCCATATATGTAAAAACCGGCAACCAGCAATGGAAGAATCTGACCAAATTCTGGATGACCCTGTTCGGTATTAACTTCGCCATCGGTGTCGCTACCGGCATTATCCTGGAATTTGAGTTTGGCACCAACTGGTCCAACTACTCCTGGATAGTGGGGGACATATTCGGTGCGCCTCTGGCCATTGAAGGGATCTTGGCGTTCTTCCTTGAAGCCACCTTCTTTGCGGTTATGTTTTTCGGTTGGGAGCGTGTATCCACGCGCATGCACCTGTTCTCCACCTGGATGGTGGCGGTGGGCTCCAGCCTCTCCGCCTTGTGGATATTGGTGGCCAACGGCTGGATGCAGCACCCGGTTGGGATGACCTTCAACCCGGACTCAGCCCGTTTTGAAATGCACAACCTGTGGGAGGTTATCTCCTCGCCTGTAGCCATCGGCCATTTTGTCCACGCCACCAGCTCTGGATTTCTGCTGGCGTCTCTGTTTGTCGTAGGGATCTCCAGCTGGTACCTGCTACGCAACAAACACAAGAAATTCGCCCTGCGCTCCATCACGGTGGCGTGTGTCTTCGGTTTACTTAGTTCTATCTTTGTAGCCTTCAGTGGTGACGAGCACGCTTTCATCACCTCGACGACCCAACCCATGAAACTCGCCGCCATGGAAGCGCTGTATACAGGCTCCTCTGGGGCCGGGCTGGTGGCTATGGGGGTGCCCAACCCCTTCAAACAACCGGGCGATGAGCAGGATTCATTCCTATTCAAAATCGAAATCCCCAAGATCTTGAGCCTGCTCGCCACCCGTGATTTCAACGGCTTTGTCCCCGGCATTGATGATCTACTTTATGGGAATACGACGCATAACATCATGGGAGTGGATGAGAAAATAGGCTACGGGAAACAAGCAGTCACTGCTCTGGGTGCATATAAACAGGCGAAAAAAGATGGCGACACCACTGGAGCCACTGCTGCACTTGAGGTGTTCGACCAGCACCGCGCCTATCTTGGCTATGGGCACCTGCTCTCGGTAGAACACGCTGTACCCCCGGTTTCTCTGACGTTTTATGCCTTCCGCGTCATGGTTAGTCTGGGAACCTTCTTTATCCTGCTGTTTGTTCTATATCTGTACCTGCTTAAACGCGGCACTCTGGAGCGCAACTATCCCCTGCTCCTACTCGGAGTGGTTGGCATGTTTTTGGGTTATGTGGCACAGCAGGCTGGCTGGATTGTGTCCGAAGTTGGCAGGCAGCCATGGGCGATTCAGGATATGCTGCCGGTAACCCTGGCACGTTCCAATCTGGATACGGGAACAGTTATGACCACATTCTTTCTGTTCCTATTGCTGTTTACCGCGCTGCTGATAGCTGAGCTGAAAATTATGACGCACCAGATTGCCATCGGCCCGGAAGGAGAATAAATTATGTTTGGAAGCCTTGATTGGTCAACTCTACAGCAACTCTGGTGGTTTATCGTGTCCTTGGTTGGAGCGCTATTTATATTCCTCACCTTTGTCCAAGGTGGGCAAACCCTGCTGCTGACCGTTCCTGAAGGGGAGGATGAAAAAAGCTTGATGGTCAACTCACTTGGGCGCAAATGGGAGTTGACCTTCACCACTCTGGTTCTGTTCGGCGGTGCCTTCTACGCCTCATTTCCATTGTTTTATGCCTCCAGCTTCGGCGGCGCCTACTGGGTGTGGATTGCCATTCTGTTTACCTTCATAATCCAAGCAGTAAGCTATGAATTTCGCACCAAGCCCAACAATTTTCTAGGACAAAAGACCTTTGAAGTGTTCATGTTCATCAACGGTTCAGTGGGGATTCTTTTAATTGGAACCGCGGTGGGGACATTTTTCACTGGTTCCGCTTTCACCCTGAACGACTACAACTTCGTGCAGTGGGGACATCCCCTGCGCGGCCTCGAAGCTGCCTTTAGCCTGTTCAACCTGAGTTTGGGCATGTTCCTAGTGTTTCTGGCACGCACCCTCGGAGCCCTATATCTGAGCAACCATCTCGATGAGACCGACCTTATACAGCGGCTTAAAAATTCTGCGGGGCTGAACTTCGTCTGTGCGCTGCCGTTTCTCCTCTATGTGCTGGCCCGCCTTCTGACCATGGATGGTTTTGGCGTAAACCCTGTGGATGGCAGCATATTTATAGAAACACATAAATATCTGCACAACCTTATTGAGATGCCGCTAAATCTGATTTTACTCGTAAGTGGGCTGATTCTGGTTACTGCGGGAGTGACACTTAACTACTTCACCGCTTCGGTGCGCGGGATATGGCCGGCGGGCCTGGGTACAGTACTTACAGTGCTCGCCATTTTCTTTCTGGCCGGATACAACAATACCGCCTTCTACCCGTCAAAACTCGACCTGGATAGCAGCCTGACTATCTACAACGCCTCTAGCAGCCACTACACACTCACTATGATGAGCTATGTGGCACTGCTGATTCCTGGAGTGGTGGCCTACATCGTCTGGGTGTGGCGGCATATGGACCGGGAAAAACTGTCGTTAGACGAAATCATATCCGACAAGCAAAGCTATTAAACCAAGGAGGCATAACATGCTTTTACTGACTCTGTGGACAATTCTCATTGTGGCATCCTATTTTGGAGCACTGAAACTGCTGAAAAGTTTCGGTCTTCTGTAGCTAAAAAAGCTCTGCTCTCACTCGGAAAGCCTTCTGAGCGCACATGTTAAGAAGGCTTTTCCTTTCGCATCTTTTCAACACCTGCAACATTGCCACCTCTGGCATATCGCGTAACTGCCTTGTAAATAGGCAAAACTTAGATAGTATTAAGTATTAAGCAGAATTTAGCTTAATGGAGAAAGCGTACTTCCAGCTTCTCCTTTAACTTTCATGTTATTTTATCCAAAGGAGTATGAACCATGAAACGTTTTATTGCACTTGCTGCCACCCTGTTGCTGACAGTCTCCTCCATGGCATTTGCCTCTGCCGACGCGCTGCGTTCCACGAGCAAGAACGTGTTCAAACCTATCCCGCTGAGCGCACCTGCGCTTAAGAGCAATCCAGCCACCGCGGAAAAACTGAAACTTGGGCATATGCTCTACTTTGAGCCACGCCTGTCTGCATCGCAGCTGATCAGTTGTCAAACCTGCCACAACGTCGGTCTTGCCGGTGGCGATCTACAGGAGACCTCGACTGGCCACGGCTGGCAAAAAGGGCCGCGCAATGCACCCACCACATACAATGCTGTATTTAACACCGCCCAGTTCTGGGATGGTCGCGCTAAGGATCTGGCCGAGCAGTCCAAGGGGCCGGTTCAGGCATCGGTTGAGATGAATAACACCCCTGAAAACGTTATCAAGACCCTGAAATCTATGCCTGAGTATGTCAAGTTGTTTGAGCAGGCGTTCCCTGGAAAGAAGGATCCGGTTACCTTTGACAACATGGCTGATGCCATCGAAATATTCGAAGCGACTCTGCTTACCCCCAATGATGGACTAGACCGCTTTATGGCCGGCGACGATAACGCCCTGAGTGCAGAGCAAAAGCAAGGGCTGGAGCTGTTCATCAACAAAGGTTGTATTGCCTGCCATAACGGGGTAAACCTCGGCGGCACCGGGTATTTCCCCTTCGGTGTAGTTGAAAAACCCAACGCCGACCTGCTTCCCCGTGGAGATAAAGGCCGCTTCCAGGTCACCAACACCGCCGCAGATGAGTATGTATTCCGCTCACCAGCGCTGCGCAACGTTGCGTTAACCTACCCATACTTCCATTCCGGTAAGGTATGGGATTTAAACGACGCCGTTGAAATCATGAGCAGCTCCCAGCTGGGTATGAAGCTGAACAAGGATGAATCTGCCAAAATAACCAGTTTTCTGCGGGCGCTCAGTGGGGATCAGCCGTTGATCCAACACCCAATTCTGCCACCGAGCACCAACACAACCCCTCAACCGACCCTTGTGATAGAAAACGCTGCCGCCATCTAAGCAGCTACGTGAATACCCACTCAATCATGTTCAGAGGGTGTGATGCTATAAAAAAGGCACCACGCCCTCTGTCCACTGTGTGAGACGGCGTTGCCCGTTGACATGGGTAGATTGAATGTTAGCCTGAACAGTGTAGCCACACGCTCACCCCAAACTTCCAATCAGCGCATGTGTTGCGGGGGGGTGAAAGCTATTTTGTACAAAAACAGACTAAAGGAGGTCAACCATGGCAGAAAAACGTACCGGTATAATCACCTTCAAAAAGAAACCAATGACTCTGCTCGGTCCCGATATTGACGTCGGCAGTAAGGCTCCCGATTTCAAGGTGGTAGACACCGATCTGAAGCCAGTAACCCGTGACAGTGCCAAGGGCAAGATCCAACTGATAACCGTAGTACCCTCCATCGATACCGATGTATGTGACATCATGACGCGCAGATTCAACCAAGATGTTTCGGTCCTACCGCGCGACGTTGTGGTCTACGCCATCAGCATGGACCTACCCTTCGCCCAGAAGCGCTGGTGCGTCAGAAATGATGTCGCGCGGATGCAACTCCTCTCAGACTACCAAGACCGGAGCTTCGGCTTCAACTACGGCCTGATGATTGATGAACTCAAGCTGTTGGCGCGTGCGGTGTATGTAATTGACGCCAATGGTACGGTGGCATATCGTGAAATTGTTCCAGAGGTAACCGATGAGCCTAACTACCCCGGAGCCCTGAACGCGGTAAAAGGGCTGCTCTAAGCATCAAAAGTAACGTAACTGTAAAAGAAAATTGGCACAAAAAAGGCCCTTGTAAATACAAGGGCCTTTTTGTTTCCGCACCTTATGGTATGGAAAATCTCACCAATAAATGGAGACTCGTCAGAAATAAACAAAAAACCTGGGCATTAAAATCATGCCACGCTTTTGGCCAGTTTCCAGATCGTCTCTGCCAAGGTTGGGTGTGCATGCACTGTTTGTTGCAAAGCCTGCAATGGCAACCCAAGAGTTACGGCCAAAGTCAGCTCATGAATCAGCTCAGTGGCGTGATCGCCCACAATAGCCGCACCAAGAAGACGCTGGGTTTGTTTATCCACCAGTATCTTAACATGTCCCTCCTGGCGTTGATCCACTAGAGCCTTGCCATTTTCTGCGAAGGGTTGTTGTAACACTGTAAAAGACCCCGCAGGCAGATCGTTCTCTAAAGCACCCACAGCCGCAACCTGTGGGAAAGAGTATACTACCCTAGGTATGGCGTGGTTGCGGAGTTCTTCATTTTTACCCAACAGATTCGCAACCACCACTCCACTCTCCTGTTCAGCCGTATGCGCCAACATCATAGTATCCACGACATCTCCAGCAGCGTATATGTGTGGCTGGCTGGTGCGCAAATGTTTATCCACCTGAATAAAGGGGCCTGACATGACCACGCCAGCGTGTTGCAGCTGTAGGCCCTCTGTATTCGGCTGTCTGCCAACGGCAATCAGCACCTGATCAAAAAACTGATGTTCGTTGGTTCCACCACAAATTTCTACTTCTACCGAATTCGGCTTCAACTCCACTATGGTTGCGCTGCTGCCTGTGAGTACATGCACACCGCGTTTTTCCAGCCCCTGCTGCAGGGCCGCAGCGGTATCTGCGTCCTCCCGGGGTAGGAGTTGAGGTGCACTTTCCAGCAGCGTCACATGTGCGCCAAAGGCTTGGTACATACTGGCAAACTCGCAGCCGATAGCGCCCCCACCCACGACTAGAAGACGCTGAGGCATCCGCGTATTGTTCAACATCTGCGTACTGTTGAGCACTAGGTCCCCGTCTACAGACAACCCCCTCACATCTCGCGGCCTTGAGCCTGTGGCAATAATAAAACTTTGTGCTTTAAGACGGATACGTTCATTTCCGTGCACCACTTCAATTTCTGCTGGAGAGATAAAAGCCCCGTGACCCACCTGTACATGCACTCCTGATTGCTCAAACATCTGCTGTATCTGGTTATTCAGAGACTGTAGATGGGTATTTTTACGCGCCACCGCCTGTTGCAGATCCACCGGCTCCACCTTCGCTTGCAACCCATACTCCTCAGCCTGGCGCAGCTGCGCATATATTTCTGCCGTCTTGAGCAAAGACTTGGTGGGCATGCACCCCTCATGCAGACACACACCACCAAGACGTGCGGAGCCAGCTTCCACCAAACACACCTTCTTGCCAGCCATCTGCAGATGCAGTGCCGCCATAAATCCAGCAGGCCCGCCTCCCAACACTACGGTATCCCAAGTACTCGTCATCTTGCTTTTCTCCTTGCGTTATATGGATAAAATGTTCTGGACATGATAAAAACTGGGGAGCGATTTGCCAAGTACGCACTATTAAGTAACCAACTTACCTACAGGAAAGCTTACGAAAGGAATGTATTGAATGTCCTGCGAAACGGTCAAGATCACCTTGCAGGTAATGAGTGGCAAATGGAAGCCAATGATCCTCTGGAGCATCCATAAAATTCCCAGGAGGTTTAACGAACTTACCCGTGAGGTGTCCGGAATTACCCCCAAAATGCTCAGCCAGCAGCTAAGAGAACTTGAACATGAGGGAATCATTCAAAGGGAGGTGTTCCAAACAGTTCCACCGCACGTGGAATACTCCATGACAACATACGGTTCCACACTTTGTCCTGTTCTGGAAGTGATGGCGGCTTGGGGGGAAAATCATACGTACCACCAAAAGCTGAATCAGGCGAAGACCAACGAGACTTCGCGCTCCTCTTAAATTACTCTGCGGCTGCGCTGCAACAGCGGGTACACCTTGCACGCCACGCAGAAATTGAACCCTGCTTCCAGTGTGGCAAATAGGGCTAAGATTGCGGCTAAAAAGGCAGCACTGATATAAAAACCAGACATCCATCCCAGCGTAATCAGGACTGAGAACGCAAATCCGATTTTAGCGGCGAATAACTTGGGCCCCGCATTGGTCAGTACAGGCTTTACTTTGCCCCAGCGTAGGACAGCCTCACTGGTTACACTGAACAGGCTGTAAGAAGGTTTCCAGAATCCGCGGACAAGTAAATCAGCCGTCAACAGCACCATGACCCATTTGGCGTCAGTAAACAGAAAAAGAACTGCACACATAAGCGTAAGCGCGGCATTCAACTGAGCCGCTTTTGCGTTAACTTGTTGAAATGATATCGGACATACTTGTGCCATACAATCATCCTTCGTTAAAAACTAATCTAATTATTCGAATATATATATATTTGTATATCAGAACATCCGCGCTCTGTCTACTAATTTTAGACCCAGACGAATTTCCTCGAGATATTCCTGCCATTCTCGCGGATGTGCATTTTTCGGGTTTAAATCATCGATTTATTATGCCTCCAAGGTTGATTCTCCAAGTGGGGATGTTAGGATTGAACTTCAAACACAGATTCATGCACACACCAAAAACAGGGCATTTTTTATAGAGACAGATCGTTGGCAGGTTTCTTGATAGACAACATTCTGCCTAAAGCTGTCGATACCAAGTTCAAGAGGGGGGAAGTTTTCATGGCTGTGGATATGACCGTTAAAATCGGAGGTGAAGCAGGACAGGGGCTTCAAACCGTGGGCGACCTGCTCTGTCGTGTGTGTCGCCAGGCTGGCTACTTTTTTCTAGCCATCAACGATTATGAATCACGCGTGCGCGGTGGGCATAATTTTTTTCAAGTGCGCATCAGTGATTCACCAATACTGGCTCCGGCTCAAGAGGTAGATGTGCTGGTGGACCTTGATGGCGTCACGTATACACAACATGCTTCTGAATTAAAAAAGGATGCTATTGTCCTGTGCAGGCCGGATCAGGATCCCACCCAGCACCGCACGCTGCACATCGACTTTACTGCTCTGGCAAAAGAGGCGGGCAACAAGGCGGCGCAAAACACTGTGGCCGCAGCCGCGTGCCTGGCCCTGTTGGGTGCTGGTGAGGAGCTGTGCCAAAAAGTGGTACAAGAACTCTTTGGAACCGAAGAAGAAAAAATTGGAGCAATCAACCAAAAGGCACTTAAAGCTGGCTTTAACAGTGTCGCTCAATCTGACTTAAAAGGGTGGGATCTCACCTGGGAAGAGCAACAAACGACGGGAGCACTCCTTGACGGCGCCAGCACCTTGGCTTTGGGCGCAGTTGCTGCAGGGTGTCGCGTGGGTGCCTTTTACCCCATGTCGCCGGCCACCGGCATCATGACTCAGCTGGTGCAACTCGCAGAGCATTTCCCTCTAGTAGTGGAACAGGCTGAAGATGAAATAGCTGCGATCAACATGGTAACAGGTGCTAATTTTGCCGGCTGTCGAGCGCTTACGGCCACCAGCGGCGGCGGGTTTTCTCTGATGGTTGAAGGGATAGGGCTGGCCGCCACCACCGAGACTCCACTGGTGCTCATCAATGCTCAGCGTCCCGGCCCAGCGACCGGATTGCCCACTCGCACCGGTCAGGGTGATTTACTCTTCACCCTGCATGCCGCCCAAGATGAATTCCCCCGCTTTGTTCTGGCTCCGGCCACCGTGGCTGATTGTTTTTACACCATGCAGCGCGCTTTTCATCTGGCCGACACCTACCAAGTTCCGGTGATGGTGCTGGTGGATCAGTATCTAGTCAACACCTCCATGCTGGTAATGGAAAAACTTGAAATAAGCCCTGATGCGGCACCCATCCCGATGCCAAAGCCCCCAGCAAAACCTGAAACCTACGCACGCTTTGCCTTTACAGAAAATGGCATTTCTCCTCGCCTGTTCCCATGTCAAAGTCAGGCACTGGTAAAAGCCACAGGCAATGAACACACGCCGGATGGCCACTCAAGCGAAAATCGGGAAAACCGCATCGCCATGGTGAACAAACGCCTAGCTAAGCTCCCCGCCATGAAACAGGAACAGCGTCCGCCGCTATTGCACCATGAACAGGCGGACTGGCTCCTGGTAAGCTGGGGCTCCAGCTATGGAATGGTGTATGAAGCAGTAGAGAAATTACGCGCTCAAGGCCTTGATGTTGGTTTGGCACATCTGGTTGACATTTGGCCGCTACCTCAAGAGCCGCTCCTAAGCCTGCTCTGCGGGCGCAAGTGGCTACTGGTGGAGCAAAACGCCACCGGCCAGTTGGGATGGATGCTCCGCGCCGAGTTGGGTGTGGAACCGGAAGATTCTATTTTTCAGTACGACGGCAGGCCTCTTGAAGTAACCCGTATAGTAGACGAAACTGTTGCAAAGATAGGAGGTTAACCCCATGGTCACAATGGAAGATTATACCAGTAACTATGAGAATCAATGGTGCCCAGGGTGTGGTAATTTCGGCATCTTACCCGCTATGAAAATGGCCTTCGTAGCTCAAAAACTTGCTCCGCATGAGCTGTTGCTCGTTTCAGGCATTGGCCAGGCGGGAAAAACGCCTCATTTTCTCGAATGCAACTTTATCCACGCCCTACACGGACGCGCATTGGCAGTAGCCAGCGGTGCCAAACTGGCCAACCACAATCTCAATGTGGTGGTTAATTCCGGCGACGGAGACTGTTATGGTGAGGGGGGCAATCACTTTATTCACGCCATACGGCGCAACATGGACCTTACCCTGCTGGTTCACAATAACCAGATTTATGGCCTCACCAAGGGGCAGGCGTCCCCTACCACAGATAGAAATATGCTCACCAGCATTCAGAGCCACGGGGTCAGCAACCGCCCCTTCCACCCTCTAGCTGTGGCTCTGAGCCTCGGCGCTGGTTTTGTGGCACGTGGATTTGCGGGTCAAAAAGAACAGCTGGCTGAGTTGATTCAGGCAGCCATGAACTATAAGGGCTTCAGTCTGATAGATATTCTGCAGCCCTGCGTCACATTCAACCATCTGAATACTTTTGCCTGGTACAGAGAACGGGCGGTGGATATTACCACCCTGGATCACGATGTAAGTGATCGCCAGAGTGCCATGCAACTGGCCTTGGAGTGGGAAGAGCGCATCCCCACGGGGATTCTATACCAGCACGAAGAGGATGATTTTACCGCGTTGAATCCATGGCTGCAACAGGGGCCCATGCTGCAGCGCGAATACAATGCCAACGCGATTAACGACTATATTGCGGGGCTGTATCGTATCTGAATATGGACCTGAAGAAGAGGCTGAGGCCAACCGCACGAGGCAGGAGGACAAATTGAATCAGACGATTTTTTCTTCCCACAGCAAACATGAGATCAGAAGTTTAAATAGCTGGTTTCTGGGTATGGGGATAGTTCTGACCTTATTAGGACTTCTGGCAATCGCTGGTGCCTTCTTTACTACCATGGTTACGATTATCTTCTTCGGAGTACTACTTGTGCTGGCAGGAACAATCCAGCTTATTCACACTCTATCGCAACGCTCCAGAGTCTCATTCTATCGTGGTTCTGGGATTCTATATCTTTTGGTTGGTTTGATCATGCTTATCGCTCCGCTAGGCAGTGCTATCGGCCTGACCCTTCTGCTCGCTCTTATGTTTGTAACCGCAGGGATAATCCGCCTGCGTTACGCCTTGGCCGCACGTAAAGGTGGAGTCCCTTCCGGCTGGTATTTCACCGGAGCCGCATTGAATTTTCTGCTGACAATCCTTATTGTATCCGGCTTACCCGAAACCGGAACTTGGGTAATCGGCTTTTTTCTGGGGCTGGAGCTTCTATTCACCGGAGTGGCGATGATATTTCTGACAGCCCGTCTACATATGAACTACTGATACCTTTACGGTGTAGGTTCCTTGAATTTTCATCGAAACAGGCTCATCGGCAGAGACTACGAGGATAATCAGATTGCGATGCATTGTCGCCTAGCCCATGAAATACGGTCTTTTTCGCCAATTCAGATAAAGTCTTGAGGCCTGAGGCGTTCCCCGCTCGCACTATAAATAGCCATAACTCCCTGCTCCCAGGTGATATTTCTGCACAATCGCTGCCCAACTTGTTTCTGGCCGCGCAACCCACCTTGCTTGGAATGCTTAGATCTCATGTGTGATTTTTATCCCGCAAGCCTATTCCCGATCATTAGAGTTGGCCATCGATTATCTCTCTAGCAGCTGAGGTAACCGGCTGTAACCATTTACACAAAATTCTTTGCAGGCTTTCAAAATGTAAAGTAGGATCTAATACAAAGCGACACAAAGAGACGTCATTTGTGCTTGATTAGCTGCAATCAAGGAATATACCGATGAAAAAGGGATATGCTCAGCACAGACAACGTTATTGCCTCTCCTCAACCCCCGCAAAACACTGCTTCAGGCAAAGACTTAGCTATTTTCAACCGCGCATACTGTATGTGCGGTTAAGCCAGCCTATACTGCTAACAAGCATC
>JAVERW010000050.1:0-14695 GCA_034006915.1 Desulfuromonadaceae bacterium
GCAGCCGCATCTTCTTCCCCTGCACACTGAGGTCAACCTGCTGATTTCTGACTTTTTCCACCCGTGCCTCTGCATCGAGAGCTGGAACCCGGACAATTTCACCCTGGGCAAGCTCCTGTGGCGGGTTGGCAGCGCGGATTTTCCGCCGGGGCTCATACGTCTGCACACTTTGATGCACTGTGTGCATCAGTTCCGCCTGCTCACGCCCGCTCCCGGGCTGTTCGTGCAATGCCTTAGCCTTTTTCAGGAGTTCCCTTACTTTTTCGCGCGCTTCACTGACTATCAATTGCGCCTGCTCTCGCGCCTTTTGCTGCATGGCGTCACGTTTAGTCTCAAATTCGCGCAGCAATGCACGGCGTTTTTCCCGTTCGTGTTTTGCTTGCTGCAACAGCTGGCGGGTTTGTTCCCGCTGCGCTTCTAGTTCAGCATAGAGCTGATTCAAACTCTCCACCACCGCCAAGCCATCACGTTCTTCACTCCCAAGATATGTGTGTGCCTGCTCAATAACGTTCGGAGGCAGTCCCAGCATAGCCGCGATGGTGAGAGCGCTACTGCTGCCCGGAACTCCATAATGCAAGCGATAGGTAGGCGCCAAGGTTTCAGGGTTGAATTCAACCGCGGCATTCTGTACCCCCGGGTGCAAAAAAGCGTAACCCTTGATAGTATTAAGGTGTGTTGTTACCACCGTGCGCGCACCACATTCGCGTAACTGGTCCAACACAGCCAGTGCCAGTGCACCTCCTTCTGCTGGATCAGTGCCGGTGCCGGCCTCATCCATCAACACCAGCGATTTTGCATCGGCATGTTGCAAAATATGCTTTATCCGCACCAAGTGGCCAGAAAAAGTAGACAGATCCCCTTCGATACTCTGTTCATCTCCAATATCGGCAAAGATCTTCCGAAACAGATACACCTTGCTGCGCGCTGAACAGGGCACCGGTATCCCGGCAGAAACCATGAGAAACAGCAGACCCGCAGTTTTCAGGGCCACGGTTTTGCCCCCAGTATTGGGTCCACTTATAATAAGCGTATCGTGCTTATGCCCCAAACGCAGGTCAACAGGCACGGTATTATGTATGCGCGCACTTCCATCCTGATGAAGGAGCAAAAGCGGATGCCGGGCCTGCAACAGATCGATCTGGGGAGAGCTCACCAGTTGCGGTGCAACGCTGTCGGTCAAACGCACAAAATGCCCCATGGCGCAACTTGCATCAAGCTGGGCTAAAACCGCTTGATTATGGCGCAGCACCTTGGTCTCGATACGCACCTTGTCAGTCAGCGCTTCGAGAATGCGCGCGATTTCGCGTTGCTCTTCGCGCTCTAGACTTTGGAGTTGATTGTTATCCTCCAATACCTGTTCGGGCTCGACAAACAGCGTCTGCCCGCTGGCTGACTCATCATGGATAAACCCCTTAACCTGTCCACGATGGTCTGCTTTAACTGGCACTACATAGCGCCCGTTACGTTCGGTTATGATCTGATCCTGAAAAGCCGGGGCCAGAGCATGGCTCTGCAACATTCGCTCCAGGGTATTACGCACCTTGCGTCGCACATCACGTTGCTGCTGGCGCAGATCTGTCAGTTGCCATGAAGCACTGTCGCGCACTTCGGCTCTGGAGTCGATGCTGCGCTCGATCCGGCGTCCCAGCTCTGCGAGGGGAGCGAGTTGAGCACTTAGCTCGGTTAACTGCAATGCCAGCTCCTCAGCGTGGAAATACTCTGCACAGGCGTGCGCTGCTACGATACTCTCGCCCACTTCGAGCAACGCCTGTGGGGTGAGACGCGCCCCTGGCTTACCGGCCTGATGCAGATACACGCTTAAGTCGTGCGCCCCGCCCAGAGGAGCCGATCCCTTATGTTCCAACAACTGCGCCGCCTGCTCCGCGCGCTGTAGCGATAATTCAACCTCGTTGTGACACAGAAACGGGCGCAGCTGTTCCAGCTGCATCCGCCCACACACGGTGACGCTCAAATGCGTAAGCAGGGCTACAACTTTGTCAAACTCCAGGGTTCGCAAAGTCTGGTCGGACATATGAGTGTTATTACTGATATCAAGATACCTGTGTGAAAAGTTTCTGACTGTATCTGACCAGATCGGCACCGAGTTCTACAAACGGTGGACGCAGAAGTGAAGCATCAAACGTTGATGCCACTGAGCGTGGTAAGGCGCTATGAGACAGTCCATACAAAACCAAGGCCAGGAGCATTGTTCCTTGTAATAAACTGAACAGGGCTCCAAGCACACGGTTGAACCCTCCTAGAAACAGGAGCCTCACAAACCTGGACAAGATCGCACCCAGGAGCGAAAAAAACATCATGGTAAGGACAAAAAGCAAGATGAGGACTGCAACCACACACACCTGCAGGGGCAGATGCAGCCAGGCGCTGAAACGGGCAGCCAAAGGAGCATAAAAAGTGAATGCAATAACCGCAGCAGCTACCAACCCCACAAGGGAACAAACCTCCTTGAGCAGTCCACGCAGACATCCTTTTAAGGTGAAGAGGAGCAAAATTGCCAGGATCGCTATATCAAGGACATTCATGACCGTTCCTTACCGCTTATCGTTTATTCTCGCTTGATGCAGAACCCATCCGCCTACGCTAACGCTGGAACTAGTTTGTGCGTGCCAGGCGTTGTTTAACCATATCGCTGACCACACGCCCTTCGGCGCGCCCTCGTGTAGCGGCGCTGACCTGTTGCATAACTTTGCCCATATCCTGCATGGAGGTGGCGTTCAGTTCATGCACCACGGTTTGGATAATTTCATCGATCTCTTCGGTGCTTAAGGGTTCAGGCATAAATTCCTGCAACACAACAATTTCAGCTTCCTCTTTTTGCGCCAGATCTTCACGTCCACCATCGCGGAATGCCTGTGCCGAATCACGGCGCTGTTTTACCTGAGTAGCAAGCAGAGAAATAATATCTTCATCCTCAAGTTCGTGTTTCCGCTCTATTTCGGCGTTTTTAATCGCACTGCGCAGCATGCGGATCACCCCGAGGCGTGCGCTCTGTTTACTGCGCATCGCGTCTTTCATGGCGCCAGCCAGTGTCTCCTGCAAACTCATGTTCTTTATTCCTTCATTATGAATACATGCCCAAAAAAAACTATTTGGCGCGCGCTTCTTTTTCCTCGATACCGGAAAGACCAAAGCGGCGCCGCAGTTCGGCGTAAATACGTTCTGGCGGCAGTTCGTAGTAGCCCAGTAACAGTAAAACATGGAAAAACAGATCTGCCACTTCGTAAATCACCTCATCACGATTGCCACCCTTACCGGCAACAGCTGCCTCAGTCGCCTCTTCGCCAATCTTGCTCAGGATCTTATCCAGACCTTTGGCAAACATGGAACAAACGTAGGATTTCTCCTCGGGGTTGCGGCGCCGATCTTGAATGACATGATATAACGCATCGAGGATGTCCTTCTGGGCATAGATGGAGGCAGCATCAACCTCTGGCGCCCCTTCCACCTGCGCCTGTTTTCCATCCCAGACGGAATAAAAGCATGATCTGCGCCCGGTATGGCACGCCATTCCTTCCTGTTCTACCTTCAGTAGCAGGGTATCTCCGTCGCAGTCGTAGCGAATCTCGCGTACATGCTGGACATGGCCAGAGGTTTCCCCTTTCATCCACTGGCTGGCGCGTGAACGGCTGTAGTAGTGCGCCTTGCCGGTAGCCAGGGTGTTCTTCACCGCTTCGGCGTTCATATATGCCAGCATAAGTACCTCTCCACTCTCAAAATCCTGCGCGATGCAGGGGAGAAGACCAGCGGCATCAAACTTGAGCTGTTGCAGCAATCCCGTACGTTCTTCAGTATATTCTTCAATCATCGATTCAATCCTGTGGCTTAACCAGAGGGCGTACTGCAACCCCGTGCTGGCGCAGATACTCTTTGCATTCGGCGATAGTGTATTCTCGAAAGTGAAAAATGCTCGCCGCCAACGCAGCGCTGGCCCCCCCTATGGTGAGGCCATCCTTGATATGCTCCAGGTTACCCACACCACCGGAGGCAATAATCGGAATCTGCACCGCATCACTGACTGCGCGGGTCAATTCCAAATCGTAGCCATTTTTAGTACCATCGCAGTCCATCGAGGTCAGAAGGATTTCCCCAGCTCCATTGCTCTGCATGCGCTGTGCCCACTCTATAACATCAAGGCCGGTGGCAGTGCGCCCGCCGTGGGTATAGACCTCCCAGCGTGGCTGATAACCGCCTTGTACTCGGCGCGCGTCTATAGCCACCACTATGCACTGAGAGCCGAAACGCTGCGCTCCTCTGGCAACAAGATCCGGATCGTCCACTGCGGCGGTGTTGATGGAAACCTTATCCGCCCCAACGTTGAGCAGATTGCGGATATCCTCGGTGGTACGCACCCCACCCCCCACGGTCACCGGCATAAATACCGCTGCCGTGGTGCGGGCAACGACATCCAGAAGGGTGTCACGTTTGTCGCTGGTGGCGGTAATATCGAGGAAGGTCAGTTCGTCCGCACCCTGCGCGTCGTAGGCGATAGCCGCCTCCACCGGATCCCCGGCATCACGCAGACCAACAAACTGTACCCCTTTAACCACGCGCCCGTCTTTAACATCCAGGCATGGAATTATCCGTTTGCTCAGCATGAAATTTTCTCCCCGTCTTTATCCGTCCCTTTAGCGCAGGCGATAGCTGCGCGCAAATCCAAGGCTCCGCTGTAGATGGCTTTACCGGTAATAGCGCCGCACACCCCGCGGGCCTCGATGGTTTTGAGGTTGCGGATATCCTCCATGCTTGACACCCCACCTGAGGCGATTATCGGGATGGAGACCGCATCGGCCAGCGCGGCGGTGGCCTCCAGGTTTGGTCCCTGCATCATGCCGTCACGGGCGATATCGGTGTAGATGATGGCTGCCACCCCCATCCCCTCAAACGCGCGTGCCATATCCACGGCCTTCTTTTCCGTAATCTCGGCCCAGCCACGCACTGCGACCATGCCATCTCTGGCATCGATTCCTACCACTATCTGACCTGGGAATTTAATGCACGCCTGGCGCACTAGTTCGGGGTTTTCCTTGGCAACGGTTCCAAGAATTACGCGCGAAAGACCGAGTTCGAGATAGGCCTCGATGGTCGCTAGATCACGGATGCCCCCCCCAAGCTGCGCCGGGATATCCAGCGCGGCGACAATAGCCTCGATAGCTTCCCTATTGCGCGGGACACCATCAAAGGCACCGTCAAGGTCTACAATGTGCAACAACTCGGCTCCAGCCCGTTGCCACGTTAGCGCCTGCGCTGCCGGATCGGTCGAATAGACCGTATCCTTGTGCATAAGTCCTTGCTCCAGGCGCACACAACTGCCCTGTTTTAAATCTATCGCGGGAATTACCAGCATCTACAGCTCTCCGAAATTTTTAAGTATTTTCAGCCCCACCGCCTGGCTCTTCTCGGGATGAAACTGGGTCGCCATCACATTTTCATGCCAGACGGCCGAACAGAAGGGGGTACCGTACATTGTTGTAGTTAAAACCACCGCCTGCTCTGCCGGTATCACTCGATATGAATGAACAAAATATACATAACTACCGTTCTCCACCCCACGCAGCAGCGGGCACTCGCGCTGAATCTCAAGCTGGTTCCACCCCATGTGGGGAATCTTCAGCACCTCCCCCTGCTCCTGCATATCTGCGGGGAAGCGCTGCACCGTACCGGGGATCACCCCCAGACCGGTATGGGTGCCAAACTCCGTGCTGGAGTCAAACAGCACCTGAAGTCCAAGACATATCCCTAGAAAAGGGCGCCCACCGTCGATATGGGCATGTATGGCCTCGATAAAACCACCCTGCTGCAGGTTTGCCATACAGTCGCCAAAAGCTCCGACTCCGGGCAGTACCAAGCGCTGCGCCCGCTCTACTTTGCGGGCATCATTGGTGACTTCGGCACTGTAGCCCAGATGCTCAAAAGCTTTGTGAACGCTGTGCAGATTGCCCCTTCCATAGTCAACAATGGTTATCATCGAGGTTATTCAAGCCTACCTTTGGTAGACATCACCCCGTCAACGCGCGGATCTTGCGCAACTGCCTGTCCAAGGGCGCGCCCCAAGGCCTTGAATATTGCCTCAACTATGTGATGCAGATTACTGCCGTATTCGAGATTGACATGCATGTTGACCCCAGCATGATTACACAGCCCAACCAGAAACTCCTCAACCAGCTCCACATCGAAGGTGCCAACTTTTGCTTTGGGCAAATCAACATGGTAGACGAGGTGAGGGCGGCCAGAAAAATCCAGATCGATACGCACCAGTGCCTCGTGCATGGGGATAGAAACACTGCCGTAGCGATGGATACCGGCCTTGTCTCCCAGCGCCTGGCGCAGCACTTCGCCCATACATATACCGAGATCTTCGACGCTGTGGTGATCATCCACCGCCGTGTCGCCGCTAGCCTTGACCTCAAGCCCGAACATGCCGTGCCTGCTCATAAGGGTCAGCATGTGATCCATAAAGCCGACGCCGGTGTCGATCGGTCCTGCCAATGGGGCGTCCAGGTTAAGTTTCATCTCTATGCTAGTTTCGCAGGTGGTACGTTCAATACTGGCAGTACGTGGCATACTTTTTTTCACCATAGTTATCTCCTAGTATTTAAAGCGCCTCGCGCAAGGATTGGCGTCAGGTTGTTTGGGTTCAGACGTCACTATCCTGCAGACGCAGGGAGACAGAACGCGCGTGTGCTTCGAGACCTTCCATTTCAGCAATCTGGACCGCAGCTCCCCCCAAGCGGCGCAGCCCGGCTTTGGAACAATAGATCAGGCTCGATTTCTTCACAAAATCGTCTAGCGACAGGGGCGAGAAGAAACGAGCGCTGCCTCCAGTAGGTAAGGTGTGGTTGGGACCCGCCACGTAATCACCGATAGTCTCGGGGGTGTTGTGTCCCATGAAAATGGCGCCGGCATGGCGAATCAGAGGCAATAACTCGTAGGGATTATCTATTGCGAGTTCCAGATGTTCCGTGGCGATACGATTGCACAGTTCGGCGGCCTGCTCAATCTCTTGCGCCACAATAATGGCGCCGTAATTGTCGATGGATGCACGTGCAATTTTATGACGTGAGAGTTCGCGCAACTGCCGCTCTACCGCAGCCTGAACCTGTAGTGCCATATTCTCATCGGTAGTTACCAGCACGGCTGACGCCAGTGCATCGTGTTCCGCCTGCGAGAGTAGATCCGCCGCTAAATGTTCAGGGTTACCGCTACCGTCGTTGATAATCAAGATTTCGCTCGGGCCTGCGATCATGTCGATATCCACCTGCCCAAACACCATCTTTTTTGCAGTAGCCACATAGATGTTGCCAGGACCGGTGATTTTATCTACCCGTGGTACGCTCTTGGTGCCATAGGCCAACGCCCCCACTGCCTGTGCTCCGCCCAGAGGGAAGATCCGCGTCACCCCGGCCAGATGCGCCGCCGCCAATACATGGGGGTTCACTTTCCCATCCGGCATGGGCACCACCATGATAACCTCTTTAACCCCCGCTACCCGTGCAGGGATGGCGTTCATCAACACCGAGGAGGGATACGCAGCCGTGCCTCCGGGGACATAGATGCCCACCCGGTCTAGGGGACGTACTAACTGCCCCAGTTGGATATCATCTTCATCGGTAGAGATCCAAGTTTCCTGTTTCTGGCGCCGATGATACGCGCCTATCCGCTGCGCTGCCAGCTCTAGTGCGGCGAGATCTTCCTTACTCACCTGAGCCCTTGCAGCATCAATCTTAGCGGGAGAAAGCTCCATCCCGAAGGTGTTGAGGTCGAGGCGATCAAAACGCAGGGTGTATTCATGCAGCGCCTCATCTCCGCGGCTGCGCACATCCGCAAGGATTGCGCTCACGGTCTCTTCTATCCCGGGAGGCATCTCCTCGGCCCGCCGCTCTATGCGCCGGAAGTGGTCTTCAAAATCTACATCGGTAAAACGCATCAGGCGAATCATTAAACCCTACCTTTCTGCTTATTAATCTATATAAAAGAAAAACCGAATCTGACGCATCAGGTTGAAATTTTGGGGGTTGCACCTATGACAGCTTCGAGATCATCGATAATTTTCCGAATTCGTGTATGTTTGGTCTTCATGCTGGCGCGATTCACAATCAGGCGCGTGGTGATCTCGGCTATGGTTTCAACTTCAACCATGCCATTGTCGCGCAGGGTAGCTCCAGTGGATACCAAATCCACGATGCGCTCACTCAGCCCCACCAGTGGAGCTAATTCGATGGAGCCGTATAATTTTATAAGTTCGACCTGAATTCCCCTGGAGCTAAAATATTTTTCAGTCAGATTGGGATATGAGGTTGCCACGCGAATATTGGACCAGCGTGTGGGATCGCCGTTCTTATTCACATCCCGCGGTTCTGCTACTACCAGACGGCAATAGCCAAAATTCAGATCGAGGGGTTCATATAAATCTTTCCCCTGCTCCAGCAGAGTATCTTTACCTACCACGCCAATATCCGCACAGCCATACTCCACATAGGTCGGAACATCGGTGGCACGTACGGCGATAAAACGATACCCGGCTTCGCGATTTTCAAAGACAAGTTTGCGATTTTTTTCTTCCATCTCGGGGCAGGTGATCCCTATCTGACCAAACAGCTCCATGGTGTCCTGCATAATGCGCCCCTTGGGCAGGGCGAAGGTGATGACGTCGCTCATGCTGTTCCTCGTCTCTTTTTCGCTATGATATTTTGTGGCATGATTTCTACTATGGGTCAACTGGGGCAACGTGGGGTCAACGCACCCGTTTAATATCCGCACCCAGCTTCTTGAGCTTTTCTTCGAGTTTTTCGTAACCTCGATCCAAGTGATAGATACGTGAGATCTCCGTGGTATTCTCCGCAGCCAGAGCCGCCAGCACCAGTGAAGCACTGGCGCGCAAATCGGTCGCCATCACCGGAGCACCGAGTAGATTGGCCTTGCCCTGAATGGTAGCCTGCCGCCCCTCAACTCGAATTGTGGCGCCGAGACGCTGCAGTTCACTCACATGCATAAAGCGGTTCTCAAATACATTTTCACTGATCACGCTAGTACCATCAGCCTGGGTCAGCAGCGCCATGAACTGCGCCTGCATATCGGTAGGAAACCCCGGATGCGGGCTGGTTTTGATCCGCAGTGGCTGCAGTGTTGTATTACACTGAACCCTGATCCCTTCCGGCACGCAGTGTACCTCGGCCCCACTCTGACGCAACTTGCTGATCACCGCTTCAAGATGCTCGGGTTGGGCACCTACAACCAGAACATCCCCACCGGTAATCGCCGCCGCAACCATGAAGGTCCCAGCCTCGATGCGATCGCTCATAACCGTGTGGTTCATCGGGCGTAAGCTGTCCACCCCGTGAATCGTGATGGTATCGCAGCCAGCTCCTTCTATTTGAGCTCCCATATGCTGCAATGCTGCCGCCAGATCTTCTATCTCAGGCTCACACGCAGCATTTTCAATAATGGTGCGGCCCTGTGCGAGGGTGGCCGCCATAAGAAGATTTTCCGTACCTCCCACAGTGGGGATGTCCAGATAGATCCGCGCACCCTGCAGGCGTTCTGCCCGCGCTTCGATGTAGCCGTGCTCAAGACTTATCTGTGCCCCCATAGCTTCAAGCCCGCTCAGGTGCTGATCTACCGGACGCGCTCCGATGGCGCAACCACCAGGCAAGCTCACACGGGCGTATCCACGTCTGGCCAGTAGCGGCCCTAGCACCAATACTGAGGCCCGCATGGTGCGAACCAGATCGTAAGGCGCTTCTGCGCAGACTATCTCATCAGCATTAATTTTTAAGGTACCGGGTGCGCCAGCTTCAGTGCGCGCTCCCATTATGTGGAGCAATTGCACCGCAGTATCTATATCCCGCAGACCAGGAAGATTCCTGATCTCGTGGGTACCGGCGGCAAGCAAAGTGGCGCACAGCAAAGGCAGAGCAGCGTTCTTAGCTCCACTGACCTGCACCTCGCCCTGCAGCCTGCGGCCTCCGTGTACAATAATTCTATCCATCGCGTTCCCCGTCATCGCCGGTGCACGCACCAACTACTCTGGCTATCCCGGCATAATCACACCGTTGATAACACCGCTTCAATCCACCTGCACGAAAAATATCCGCGACCGCATCTGCCTGTCCTTGTCCCACTTCCACCACGATCCAGCCGCCTGTTTCTAGCACCGTTGGGGCTTGGCGTGCCAAACTTCGGTAGGCATCAAGACCATCTTCCCCCCCATGAAGGGCGAGTTCTGGTTCATGCTGCGCCACTTCAGGCATCAACTCCTGCATCTGCGCACTGGTTATATAAGGAGGATTGGAAACCAACAGCCGATACGAACCCTGTCCGAGGGCATGCAGATCGGCCTGGACAAAGGTAAGCAACTCAGCAACTCCATTGTTTTGTGCATTAATATGGGCAATCTGCAGCGCCTCTGCACTGATATCTAGCGCACACACGCTCACTTTGGCGCTATGCGCCAGGGCTATCGCCACAGCGCCACTTCCGGTGCCGACATCCAGCACAGCCCCACTCTGCTGCTCAAGCACTTTGAGTCCCTCTTCGACCAGGATTTCCGTATCCGCCCGTGGAATAAGCACCGCCGGAGTTACCTTAAAAGGAAGCGCCCAAAATTCAACTTGCCCCAGAATGTACTGCAGCGGCTCGCGTAAGGCACGCCGTTTTACCAGAGCACGAACGGCATCGAGTTCCGCCTGCTGCAAGGGCTGATCATAGGACAGATATACATCAACTCTGTCTTTGCCAAGCGCTGCCCCGATGAGCAATTCAGCATCTAGACGCGGATTTTCGACACTTTTTCCCTGTAGATAGGTTGTCGTCCAGCGCAACACCTCAAGCACGGACCACAACTTCACCATCTACCGCTCCTGTTGCTTGGCGAGCTGTGCGCTCTGATAGTGGGTACGCAGGGATTCGATCATTTCATCCAAATCGCCATGCATAATAGCATCGAGTTTATACAGGGTAAGGTTTATGCGGTGGTCGGTACAGCGTCCCTGGGGGAAATTGTAGGTTCGGATCCGCTCACTGCGGTCTCCACTGCCCACCTGGGTTTTGCGTTCTGCCGCCATCTGAGCATGTTGCTCATCCTGCATGGCATCCAGAATGCGCGAACGCAGCACCTTCATCGCCCTGGCCTTGTTTTTATGCTGTGATTTTTCATCCTGACACGCGACCACCACCCCTGTAGGGATATGGGTAATGCGCACCGCAGATTCCGTTTTATTGACATGCTGTCCCCCAGCACCAGAGGCACGATACAGGTCAATGCGCAGATCGCTGGGGTCTATTTCTAGATCTACTTCTTCCGCTTCAGGCAACACGGCGACCGTGCAGGCGGAAGTATGCACCCGCCCCTGGGTCTCGGTGTCAGGTACGCGTTGCACTCGGTGTGTACCGCTTTCATACTTAAGGTGGGAAAATACATCCTTGCCGCTAACTGTGGCGATCACTTCTTTAAAACCTCCGGACGTAGACTCCGAAGAGCTCAGGATTTCCACCTTCCAGCCGTGTTTATCGGCATAGCGTCCATAGGCGCGAAACAGGTCGCCGGCAAACAACGCAGCCTCATCTCCACCGGTACCGGCACGAATCTCAAGGATAGCGTTCTTACCGTCATTGGGATCACGCGGTAACATAAGCTGGGTGAGTTCCTGCCCTATTTCATCATGCCGCCGTTCCAGCTCGGGCAGTTCTTGCTGCGCCATTGCACGCATATCGGGGTCCTGATCGCGAGCGAGTTCGCGCAGGTCGCCCATCTCCTGTTCAAGTTGGCGATAGACACGAAATAGGGTCACCACATCGTTCAGCTCGGCATGCTCACGGCTCAGATCGCGATAGCGGTTCTGGTCAGAGAGGATATCAGGCTGCGCCAGCAGGCCTTCTACCTCCTGGAAGCGATCTTCGACATCATCGAGCTTTTCAAACATGGTCACCTCGGTTCGCTGTATTAGAGATTACAGTCTGATACGTACAGATACTATTTGCACGGTGTTTCCAGTCGAGATCATTCTGCAAAGATATTTACAAACCAACAGGATATGTGTCTGACGTGGAGACTATCTTGAATTCACGCCGCACTGCCTTGATCTCACCACAAGTCATGCTTCCCTCTGGGCATGAGCCTCCAAGACAGGGCGGTCCAGCACCTTCAAACAACACAGGAGAGAGGGCACGACACTGTTGCAGCATCTGCGTTGCCATAACACGAATTTCCCACTGGGCGCGTCGGCAACAACGCAACGCGAAGAAATGGTGTAATTCGCGCGCGTTCATGGTGATGATTATTTTCGTAGCTGCCGCGTTGGGCAGGACAAAGCGTGCATCCTCGGCCGGGATCCCAGCGCTGAGGAATTCTGCATATGTGGTGTGAATCTGCGCCATGAGTTCCTGATAGCGCAGGAGCAATCCAGCATCGGCGCGGATGGTGTCGGGCACTACCGCCGCAAAAGGCTCGGAATGGGATACGTAGCGCTGACTCTGCTGTGAATATGAAGCTACGCGGTGACGTACCAATTGATGACTGCAAGCACGGCTGATACCTTCCACCCCAAAACTGCAGGTGACATGTTCAAGGACCGACAGATGTCCCAGCCCCAGCACCTTGCGAATCAGGCGCGCAGCGGCATCCTCATCCTGCTGCATCAGCGTATCGATGCTGCTGGCGGAATAACACAACCGCGCTGCCGCAGCTACAACCTTTTCAGGCGCGGGGGTATGACTTAAGAGCTTTACCTGCATACAAAAACCCAGACAGCGGTATGGCCACTTATGTACTTAAACGACCCGAATACATCAACGAGAAACAGCCGCAAAAGCAATACGCGCTTTTGCGGCTAAGACAGCAAGGCACAACGCAGCCTTACGGCTACTTCTGGGCATACCTCTTACGGAAGCGCTCGATACGTCCTGCAGTATCCAGTAATTTCTGGGTTCCAGTATAAAACGGATGACAGGCGGAGCAAATTTCTGTTGTCATTTCACCGGTTCGGGTAGAACGAGTTTCGAAACTGTTGCCACAGTGGCACTTCACTACAACATCATCGTACTTGGGGTGTATTCCTTCTTTCATACTCTCACTCCTTGGCGCCTGGCGCGGTACAGGCAATAATTTTATACAATATTGGGCGTTATTTTGTGACAATCGGGCATTATTACAGAAGGGATGCGCGCTGGCAACAAAAAAATTACTGATTCATGGAGTCCAAAAACTCTTGGTTACTTTCGGTTTCCACCAGTTTTTCACGCAGGAATTCCATGCCATCAACTACGTTCATGCTGCTGAGCACTCTACGCAACAACCACATCCGCTGCAGTGTGGTGGGATCCTGCAACAGCTCTTCACGTCTGGTGCCGGACTTATTCACATCTATGGCTGGGAAGGTACGTTTATCCACCAGGCGCCGGTCGAGAACAAGCTCCATGTTGCCGGTGCCCTTAAACTCCTCGAAAATAACTTCGTCCATACGACTGCCGGTATCGATAAGTGCGGTGGCTATAATGGTAAGGCTGCCACCTTCTTCTACATTGCGCGCCGCGCCGAAAAACCGCTTAGGCTTGTGCAGTGCGTTGGAATCAACCCCGCCGGAGAGGATCTTGCCACTCGGTGGCACCACCGTGTTGTAGGCGCGCGCCAGTCGGGTAATAGAGTCGAGCAGGATCACCACATCGCGCTTATGTTCCACCAGGCGTCGCGCTTTCTGGATCACCATATCTGCGACTTGAACGTGGCGGGTTGCAGGCTCGTCAAAGGTTGACGACACCACTTCACCAGCGACGGAGCGCTGCATGTCGGTCACCTCTTCCGGGCGTTCATCGATGAGCAGCACAATAAGGTAGGCGTCGGGGTAATTTGTAGTTATGGCGTTAGCGATATTCTGCAGCAACACGGTCTTACCGGTGCGCGGCGGAGCAACAATCAAACCACGCTGCCCCTTGCCGATGGGCGAGACAAGATCAACGATGCGGGTGGGAAGATTGTCGCTGGTGGTCTCCAGCTTCAGCCATTCATCGGGATGGAGTGGAGTCAGGTTGTCGAACAAAGTCTTGCGCCGCGCAACGCTCGGATCTTCCATATTGATCAGCGACACTTTGAGCAGGGCAAAGTAACGTTCTCCCTGTTTCGGTGGGCGGATCTGTCCCGCGACGGTATCACCGGTGCGCAGATTAAAACGCCGGATCTGCGAGGGTGACACATAGATGTCATCCGGACCGGGCATATAATTGGCGTCGGTGGCGCGCAAAAAGCCGAATCCGTCCGGCAGCACTTCAAGCACCCCTTCGCCAAAGATGGCACCTTTTTGGTCTGCCGTAGCACACAGAATGGCAAAAATAACATCCTGCTTGCGCATCCCCGCTACACCTTCAATCTTCAGATCGTTGGCCATAGCGGTAAGGTCGGTGATTTTGAGTTCTTTCAGATCTTTCAGGTGCATGGACGTATCATCACCTGGATCTACCTTGGTTGGTTTACTCTCGTTTTTTTTCATTTTTTTGGACGTGGCCTGGTCTCTTCACCGCCAACACTGCTGCGGAAGCAACAGCTATACGGGGTGTCAGGATATTGGAGGTATGTAAGAATTTAATGCTAATAGATAACAGTGGGGGGTTTTAGGACGCACGCGTGAGCATGTAAGGATTTGTCGCGCTGCCTCGTGTGTTCCTGTGTTTACACGCTTTACGCCAT
>JAVERW010000052.1:0-13886 GCA_034006915.1 Desulfuromonadaceae bacterium
CTAAACTAATAAAACTCTCGGAGGATATCTTCATCCATCCTGAGAGTTACACCCAAGCGCTAAACACCCTGATCGCGCATTTTAAGCAACACTCCAGCTTGACCCTCGCCCAATACCGCGACCTGCTTGGCAGCGCGCGCAAGCCGGTACAGGCCCTGCTGGAATACTTTGACGCGCACAAATACACCATGCGCAAGGGGGATGCGCGTGAGGCCTGGAAACTGCCTGAACGAGCCTGAAAGGCCGGACAAACCAAGCAGTTAATTTGCCAACATGCGAACTTCAACATTTTCGCTTTTCAACTACTCAACAAAGCATAAAATGGATCTTAAATAACTATGGACGGTAAAAAAATAGCCCTGAGTCAGATGGCGCGCAGCGCCGGCTGAGCAGCTAAACTGGGCCCTGAGGCCCTGGCACAGGTTCTGTGTCAATTACCCGCAAACAACAACCCAAACCTGCTCTCCGAAGATATTCCGTTTGCAGATGCAAGCATCTACCGCATCAGTGAATCAGTGCTGCTGCTGCAGTCAGTGGATTTCTTCACCCCGGTGGTGGATGACCCCTACACCTTTGGTGCCATTGCGGCAGCAAACGCCCTCTCGGATGTCTTTGCCATGGGGGGGCAGCCCATAACTGCCATGAACATTGTCGCGTTTCCGCGCTGTCTGGAATTAGACATTCTCACGCGAATTTTGCAGGGAGGCTCTGCCAAGGTTCACGAAGCGGGGGCAGTTCTGGCCGGTGGTCACTCCATCGAAGATGATGAACCCAAGTACGGCATGGCCATCACCGGCACCGTCCATCCAGATAAGCTCATTACTACCCGCGGATGTCAACGCGGAGACAAATTGATTCTGACCAAGGCACTGGGTAGCGGCATCCTCACTACTGCGCTTAAAGCTGAAATTTTACACGAACACGAGCTTGAATCGGCTATAGCGGGGATGAGCAGGCTAAACAAATATGCTGCCGCTGTGATGGTTAAGGTAGGGGTCAGTGCATGCACCGATGTAACTGGGTTTGGCCTTTTAGGCCACTGTAGTGAAATGGCTGCGGCCAGCAACGTTGAAATCCTGCTTGAGACCGCGACTCTGCCGGCATACCCAGGTGCAGCCGAAATGGCCGCTAGCGGGTTAATCCCAGAGGGGAGCTACCGTAACCGTCAGTACTATGGTAGGGGCCTCACCAACACGGACGCCGTGGCTCCACTTGCCCTCGATCTACTCTGCGATCCGCAGACATCGGGCGGCCTCTTGATAGCTGTAGATGCAAGCAAGGCGCAGATGCTGCTCAAGGAACTGCAGCAGGTAGGGGAAACTGCCACCATCATCGGGGAAGTGACCCAAAGCGAAATTCCTGCCGGAAGAGTGCTTATTCGTTGAGTCCATCTACTGTTCCTCTGCATGCGGATACAAATATGCTTCGGTATCGCGTTCTTTAAGCTCACTTACACACACACACTAATCGGCATAGAGGGTAGTTGTTTACTGCCCTTTGTGCCGATTTCATTTAGATCTTTTTACTCCACTTCCAACCGCAAAAGCCTTACCAATAAATTCCCCAACCGCATAATATTCGCGCGCCCCAGGGATAAACAGGAGTGGATCCATTTTCTTTACATCGACGTTGCCCTTTTCATCCAGGCAAGACGGGTCAATCTTAACCTCGAGAATTTCACCCACAAACATGGTGTGTGAACCAAGTTCGACGCTCGACTTCAAACGACATTCTAACACCATATAGGCTTCATCTAAGCAAGGGGCATTCACATACTCACCCCGGCTTACATGTTGGTTGCACATCTCTATCTTATTAATGTCGCGGCCAGAAGCGATGCCGTAATAATCCGCCGCGATAACATGATCCGTCCCCACAAAATTGATGCTGAAGGCCTGTTGCTCTACCAGACAGGTATGGGTATAACGCTTTTGTTGCACTGAAACCATGACGCACGGGGGTTCAGAACAGCAGATCCCGCCCCACGCCGCATTCATCATGTTTGGTTGCCCGTCCGCTGCGTATGTTCCAACCAGAAATACGGGGGTGGGAAATACCAAGGGCTGTGCGCCCAGAGATTGCTTCATATGTATTCTCCTTTTTGAGGATGTTACAGAAATTAATCCCACCATAACGGCAACCCATGCCCACACATGACATCTCTCTGTACTGCATTCAGAGGCAGACCCCACATCTGGTACAGCCGCTGGCAGGCAAAGGACAAGCCGGGGTCAATGTATGTTTCAAGGCCGCCTGATATTCGCGCCACAGGTAGGTGCGCGCCACACCGGAGTCGATAACATCCCACGGAAATTTATGTTCGAATGGGTAGGACTGATACAGAACCGCGTCGAGGTTAATTCCATGTGTGCGACACGCCGCTTTAAGGTTCTGCCCCGCAGCCATGCTGCGGATAACTTCTGCCGCACGGCGATCAGCGCGAGATAGAAATGCCTGGATTTGGCTGCCCTTAAGCGATTCAACCTGTAGTTGCAGGTTGGGGGTTTTCTTGACGTATTGGCGCAGCAGCGCAACCCTCTTCTTCAGAAGCGCCAATTCCTCCATGCCATGCCACTGAAAAGGGGTCATAGCCTTGGGTATAAACGGATTGACCGACAGGGTTATTTCGCCCAAACGCCCTAATGAACGCTGGGCACCGAGCCACACTCCACGCACTTCTTCTACCAACTCAATCATGGCCTGGATGTCCGCATCCGTTTCGGTGGGCAAGCCAAATAGAAAGTAGAGTTTGAGATTCGGTATTCCCACCTCAGCGATCATCTGTGCCGCTTGTACAATCTGCTCGGTACTCAGATTTTTATTTATAGCATCGCGCAGGCGCTGACTTCCAGCTTCCGGAGCTAGGGCAATGGTCTTTTGTCCGGTCGCACGCAACATTTCGACCTGCTCCATATTCATGCTATCTACCCGTAGACTGGCAACGGAGATCGCAGCACCAGTGCTGCAGATTTGCTTGGCAACCTCGTCAAGGGCAGAATAGTCTGATACCGCCGCGCCTACCAGTCCAGCCGTCATCCCAGGGCACAAATCGTCACGCAGTTGTTCGAGAACCGTTGCCGTGCTGCGCTCACGGGGGGGTAAATACACAAAGCCAGTAGCGCAGAAACGGCAGCCGCGCCCGCAGCCGCGCGATACCTCTAGCAGGCGCATATCCCCGAATGCCGTATCGGTTGTGGTTATGAAGTTTCGGCATGCGCTACTGTCGAGATCATCCACCCACTGGCGTTTAACCGGGAAACACGCTTGCTTCTCTATCTCCCAGCGTTGCACACCGTTTTGGGTATATTCGGGGGTGTACAGTGCAGGCACATAGAATCCAGGCTTCATTGCAAGTTGGTGCAGGATTTGTGCGCGTGACGTGCCCCTAAGGAGCGCTTCGAGCAGTGGGGGGAGTAACACTTCGGCTTCGCCGATGGTCATGAGGTCAAACCAGGGAGCCACAGGCTCTGGATTCATCAGAGTGCAGACCCCACCGGCCACAACCAATGGGTCTTTGGCACTGCGTTGCTGCGCAGTCAGGGGGAGCCGCATCATCTCGAACATAGACGGCAGATGCAGATAGTCATTTTCAAATGACAGAGAAAAAGCTATCACGTCAAAATCTGCGGGGGTACGGTTGTGTTCAAATGAACGCAGCACCCCTTGCGTCTGTTGCAGATGGCGCAACTCTTGGGAATCTGGCCAGAATATTCTTTCGCATACGCACTCTGGGTGCTGGTTTATCCAATGGTGCACCCCTTGAAAACCCAAATTACTCATAGCATTGGAGTACGTGTTCGGATACACCAACGCCACACGCAGTCGGGCAGCCTGATTGGTGCTGGTAGTAGCCTGTTCCTGATTCAGACGCTGCAGGCGCTTATGCTCGTAGATATTTGCCATCGCCATTCACTTTTATCACCGTGTCTTTCTCTCTATACAAATCGGGGGCAGGTACCCATGAGTACAAGCCCCCGTTTCTATTCATTTTCATTCTTAAAGCACAATCTTTAAGGCGTGCTAAAACTCAATCTACCCGTTTACGCAAAAAAGTGGGGATATCGTACTCATCTTCATCGGATGCTTGCATTCGCATCTTGCGCGCACTATCACGCTGCTGCTTGCGAATAATGGTGGGCACGTCCAGATCTACATTGGTGCCGATTCTTCTGGCGGCATCTTCTTTTACGTCGTCGATTTTATTGCGTTCTTTCACAAAGGAAGCACCGAAACCGGTGGCTATAGCGGTAATCTGCAGAGAATCACCCATCTCCTCATTTACTACCAGCCCGACAAAGATATTGGCGTCTTCATGCACCTTATCATGCACAATACGCGAAGCCTCATCAAACTCTTCCATAGTCATGTTACTGGAGCCTGTAATATTCACCAGCACCCCTTTCGCCCCAGAGATATCGATATCTTCTAGCAGCGGACTACTGATAGCTTGATGCGCCGCTTCACTGGCGCGCTTCTCCCCGGAGGCCATGCCGATACCCATCATAGCCATACCCCGTTCACTCATAACCGCTTTGACGTCAGCAAAGTCAACATTGATCACCCCACTTGTGGTTATAATGTCGGCTATCCCTTGCACCGCCTGGCGCAGCACGTCATCCGCCGGTTTAAATGCGTCGAGGATGCTAGTGTTTTTCCCAGCTAGTCCTACAAGTCGATCATTGGGAATTACAATCAGGGAATCGACAACTTTTTTCAAATCCGCCGCTCCCGCATCAGCTTTGCCCATGCGTTGGCGCCCTTCGCGGGAGAAAGGTTTAGTAACCACACCGACGGTTAGGGCGGAGATTTCGCGGGCAACTTCTGCTATAACTGGTGCCGCGCCGGTACCGGTGCCACCACCAAGCCCGCAGGCAACGAAAACCATGTCTGCACCACTAAGCAGCTCGGCGATCCGGCTGCGATCTTCCATAGCCGCTTCGCGTCCGGTATCGGGGTTGGCCCCAGCACCCAGGCCTTTGGTCAGCTTGGTGCCCAACTGCACTTTAGTCGGTGCCTTGCTACGCTTGAGCGCCTGGGCATCGGTATTGGCTACAATAAACTCTACCCCGGTAATGTTGGCGTCGATCATGGCATCAACCACATTACCGCCGCCACCACCTACCCCTATAACTATTATCTTTGCCGATTGATCTAACGTTTCGTCAAATTCAAACATAGCTCCCCCTGAAGTTTGGCCGACTCAGCACTACCCGCGCATCGCACACCGTCGGGATTCCGGTCGTTATATAAATCATCCTAAAAAAATTCTCCGAACCACTCTTTCATCCGCTGCATAACCTTGTCAAACAGTCCCTGTTCTCCGCGCTTGAAGTTCTCCAGCGCCTGATGCTGGCTACCATATATCACCAGACCAACGCCGGTAGCGTATACGGGTGAATTGACCACATCGATAAGTCCACCCACCCCCTGCGGCACTCCACGCCGAACCGGCATACTGAAAATCTGTTCCGCCAATTCCGGCATGCCGGGCAAAATACTGGTTCCTCCGGTGAGCACTATCCCTGAGGCAATCATATCCTCATATCCACTTTTAATAATCTCGCGGTTAATCAGATTAAAGATCTCCTCCACCCGGGGCTCGAGGATTTCCGCCAGCAACTGGCGCGACAACACCCTGGGCTCACGCCCGCCAACGGAGGGCACCTCGATGGTTTCATCTTTCCCAACCATATCGGTGAAACAGCATCCGTACGCCTGCTTTATCCGCTCCGCCTCTGCCATAGGAGTTCGCAATCCAACGGCGATGTCATTGGTAAGGTGATTGCCTCCCAAGGCAAGCACAGTGGTATGCTTGATGGCGCCATCCACAAAAATCGCTACGTCGGTTGTGCCGCCGCCGATGTCAACAATGGCGACGCCGAGCTCTTTTTCTTCCGGCAGCAGCACTGCTTCCGCCGAAGCCAATGGTTCAAGGACAATGTCGGCGACATTTATATCGGCGCGGTTGCAACTCTTTATAATGTTCTGGGCGCTGGCTACAGCACCTGTGACTACATGCACTCGTGCCTCTAAGCGCACCCCACTCATTCCCAAGGGCTCTTTGATTCCATCCTGGTCGTCGATAATGTATTCCTGCGGCAGGACATGGATCACTTCACGATCCATGGGGATGGCAATTGCTTTGGCGGCGTCAATTACCCGAAGAATATCTTCCTCAGTCACTTCCCGGTTTTTAATCGCAATTACCCCTTGCGAATTCATCCCGGTTATATGCGCCCCGGCAATACCGGCGAAGGCGGAATTTATCTCACAGCCAGCCATAAGCTCAGCTTCCTGAATGGCCTTGCGGATAGCTGCCACGGTGCTCTCGATATTGATCACCGCGCCTTTACGTATCCCTTTAGACGGGCTGGTCCCTATCCCAACGATTTCTAGATCGTTATGGGTAATGCTGCCAATGATTGCGCAGATTTTTGTCGTGCCTATGTCCAGCCCTACGATTAAATTTTCTTTTTGGTTGTTCATTCCAATCCTTCCCTGAGCCATCCAGATAACAGTATCACGCAGGTGTTATGTAATTCGGCATATGGCCGTATTTTACTCCATTTCAGGGTCATTCCCTGTTCTCATCCAGCCTTTTAACGATGAGTTTACCCGGAACATTCAGATCAATATATTCAATCTGTCCAAGCTCCGTTTTAAGCTCGGGGTACATATGCTCTAGCAAATCCAGCTTGGAGCTTAAGTGGTCCTTCCCCAGACGTAACGCAATCCCGTGTGTAACGGTAAACAATTCAAGTCCACGTTCAAAATCAACATGTACCTGAGCTACTTGAGTGATATCGAACACCGTACGCCGCCTGAGCTCTTCAATCACCTCAACCACCTGTTCAAGCCAGCGGGTTCCGGGTGTATGCTCCTGAGCAAGGTCTTCACGTGTGAAGCCAGACACCAGCGGGTAATCGAGAGAATCGCCGTGGTGTAGCACCTTAAAGACCTGCGCTTCGTTGTCGACGTAGTACAAATAACCCAAATTAATAATACAACAGGGGAGGTGTTCCACAACCCTCACCTTTATGCCGCGGGGTAATTTGCGCTCTACTTGCGCCTGGCGGATCCACTCATTTTCTTCCAGGCGTTTGCCTATCAGCTCAAGATCCAAGTCAAAAGTGCCACGCCCGTGTCGAATATCTGACAGTGCAAGCACCTCTTCACGTGTCAGATGCAAATTGCCTTCGACCTCAATACTATCAACCTTAAACGCATCCGATGCACTGAGCAGGTACATGGCAAACCCCATGCCAGCAAGGAGCGCCACTCCACATATCAGCATCAACAGTACGTACAGAATCTGGCTGAAGATCTTTTTATAGTCTTTTCTTGGTCCAACACGCCTGTTTTTAAGGTCTTTTTTCTTTGGGCCGGAAAGTTTGCGTCCGGATGCGGTCATGGTCTGTACTTCCGGTTCATGGAGTACTCCCGTTGGCCCATGCTATCTCTCGAATTTGCATCCGTCTTATTTATCCAGTGCGGCCCCATACAGGATACGCTCAACGATCTCTGCAAAATTCATTCCTTCGCACGCCGCCGCTTTGGGTAAAAGACTAGTTTCAGTCATACCAGGGATAGTATTGACCTCTAAAAAGAAATATTCTTCCCCGCGCAGCATAAAATCAACCCGGACCGCACCTTTGCAGCCGATAATAGAATACGCCTTTTGTGCAGCAGCCTGAACCTGGGCATACAACTCCTTAGACACTGGCGCTGGCACTAGATATTCCGTCTGTCCAGGGGTATATTTGGCGGCGTAGTCATAAAAGCCACTCTTGACTACAATCTCCACAACTGGCAGTGCTTGCCCATCCAGCACACCCACGGTGGCTTCGCGCCCAGCGATAAAATCTTCCACCAGAACGCTGGCATCGTAAGTTCGCGCCATAGTGATCGCTTTTTTTAACTCTGCCTGGTCTTTTACAATGCTGATCCCCAGGGTTGATCCTTCACACACCGGCTTTACTACACACGGGAACAGCGCATGAGTCTCACAAAATGAATCTATATCGGTATCGGGTTCAATCAGTTCTGAAACCGGGGTTACTATTCCGGCGGCTGCCACCATAGTTTTGGCCACAAATTTATTCATGGCTATGGCTGAGGCGAGAACACCACTACCGGTGTAGGGGATACGCAACATCTCAAGCAACCCTTGAATAGTACCGTCCTCGCCGTGCCGCCCGTGCACCGCCAGATACGCCACTTCGGCTCCACAGAGCAGCAGTTGTTGCGCCGCATCCTCTGCAGAATCGAGCGGGAAAGCCTGATATCCCCTTTGTTGCAGCGCCTTGAGCACTGCTTCGCCGCTACGCAACGATACTTCGCGCTCTGCGGAATCGCCGCCAAGCACCACTGCTATCGCTTTATTCTTTAATTCCTCCGGTGTCATGATCTTTGGTCCTGTCGTAAATTAAGAAAACGTATTTCTGTTTCCAGTACTACTCCGGTTTTACTAAATACTTCGCGCTGCACATGCGCAATCAGTTCTGCCACATCTGCAGCAGTTGCGTTGCCGGTGTTAACAATAAAATTCGCATGCTGCGGTGAAACCTGCGCTCCACCTACCTTGAATCCACGTAGGGCACAGCTATCAATTATTTTCCAGGCGCAGATACCCGGAGGGTTACGAAACACACTCCCGGCACTTGGCAAACATACCTGTTGTACTTTTTTGCGATATTCAAGCGCCCGTTTACACCGCGCAACACAGGCATCCTGGTCAGACGCATGCAGTTGGATCTCCACTGCAAGTATACACATTTCTGCCCCAACTGCGCTGGAGCGATAGCCAAACTTCAGCTCGGCACCCGCCCGATACATCGACTGCCCGTGTAAAACAGCATGAACGCCTGTTACCACCGCGCCAAAGGTATGTTCTCCGGCGCCGGCATTCATAACCACCGCCCCGCCTACACTTCCGGGGATGGCAGCAAGATCTTCAATCCCACTGTTTCCATGTTCCGCGCACATCCGCACCAGCTCTCGTAGAGAAACACCACTTTCAACATGGTAATGTCCTGGTGCCAGCATTTTAATTTCCTTAAGCTGGCTCAGTTGCACAACCACCCCAAGGTAACCGGCATCCGGAATCAACACATTGGTGCCGGAGCCAAGCACAACCCAAGGCCATTTGTGGGCAGTGAGAAAGGCAAGCAGTTGCTGTGCCGCGGCTAGACAACGCGGACGCACCAGCAAATCGCTACAGCCGCCAACTTTCCAGCTGTTAAGCCCTTTCAGAGGGTGGCGTACACTGATGTCGGCATCAACCTGCCGCTGCAACGTATCTGCCATATGCTGCACATTGCCACTGTCCCAGTTCATGGTCTTTGCTTCAGTTGCTCCAGCAAGCGTTCCCCTATTTGCCATACCGATCCAGCGCCAAGGGTGAGCACCATGTCTTCTGGCTTAAGCTGTTCGCTCACGTGTCTGAGCACCTCTTCGACGCTGGCACAATACCTCACGCCTCGATGGCCGTGCTCTGCGATAGAATGAGCCAAATCCACTCCTTGCGCTCCCTCTAGGGGCTCTTCACCTGCCGCATACACGTCCATGATATAAACCAGATCTGCCTGGTTGAACGCCGGGATGAAGTCATTAAACAATGCCCTGGTTCTGCTATAGCGATGGGGTTGAAAAATAACCAACAGGCGTTTATTCCACCCGGAGCGTGCGGCATTGAGTGTTGCCCTTATTTCAGCTGGGTGATGTCCGTAGTCGTCTACCAGCATGAAACCGTCCGTGTGTTTAACCTGAAAACGTCTTTTGACTCCTGCAAAGGTTCGGAATCCTGCTTCAATAGTACGCTGGTCTATGTCAAGCTCTCGCGCCACCGCCAGCGCTGCCAGAGCATTCAGAACATTGTGCTGCCCCGGCATATCCAATCTGATTTTACCTAGACATCCTTCGCGGTTATTAGCGTAGAACTCAACCCCACCATCTTTGTGCACAACATCGGTGGCAAAATAATCAGCCTGCCGGTTCATGCCATAGGTGACAAAACGTTTTTGGACCTGGGGTAACATAGCCTGAATATTTGGATCATCCAGACACAGAATTGCAAGTCCGTAAAAGGGAATTTTATTTACGAAACTGATAAACACCTCGCGAATAGCCTGAATATCAGCGTAATAGTCCAGATGATCTCTGTCTATATTGGTAACTACTGCAATTATTGGCGATAGACGCAAAAACGAACCGTCGGATTCATCAGCCTCTACCACCATAAAATCGCCTTGGCCAAGTCTGGCGCTGGAATCCATAGAGTTAACTTGCCCCCCCACTACCGCAGTTGGATCGACCCCGGCATGGTAAAGCAGGGCAGCAACCATGCTGGTGGTGGTGGTCTTTCCGTGGGTTCCGGCAATTGCTATCCCATATTTAAGCCGCATGAGCTCAGCAAGCATCTCTGCCCGAGGGATCACAGGTATCATCAATCTATTGGCTTCGACCACCTCAGGATTGTCCGGCGTAATTGCGGAGCTGATCACAACCACTTGGGCAGTGCTCACATTTTCGGGACGATGGGAGTAATACACCGTACTGCCATATTGTTCGAGGCGTCTGGTTATTTCAGTTTCGCGCTGATCTGAGCCACTCACCTCATATCCCAGGGTTAGCAATACGTCGGCGATGCCGCTCATGCCGATGCCGCCAATACCAACTAAATGTATGCGTCTAAATCTTCCGTACATATCAAATACTAACGTTTCCGTGCCGCCATGCGACACTGGTGAAGAATTAAATCTGCGGCCCCTTTTGCTGCAATTGTACGCGCCCGCCGCGCCATCATGAACAACTCAGAGCGATTTTGCAACAGCAGGCTGATCTGGGCCGCCATTGTTTCGGGGGTCAATACGCTTTGGGCAATCATTACCGCAGCTCCAGCTTCCACCAGTGCTCGTGCATTGTCGGTCTGATGGTCCGCAGCAGCCTGCGGAAATGGCACAAGAAGCGCGGGTCTACCACTGGCAGCAAGCTCCGCAACCGTCGTAGCACCCGCACGGCAAACCACCAGAGTACTTTGCGTATACGCCGCTACCATGTCGGTTATAAAATCCACCACCTCAACCCGGTCTCGATATCCTGCGGCCATGTAGGCCTGCATGATCTCTTCATATTGAGCTTTCCCGGTCTGGTGCACAACGCACAGTTCTGGAAACTGCTGTAACAACAACCCCAGTGCCGGAACCATGCAGTCGTTCAGGGGGCGCGCCCCTTGACTTCCACCGAATACCAGCAACTGCATGGCGTCTGTGCGGCCACCATAGGGAATGGAGAACAATTCTGGGCGCACGGGATTACCACACAGATAAACTTTTTTTACCGGAAACGCCTTAAGAGCCTGCGGGAATGCAACGCATATGCGCCGAGCCCAGTAAGCTGCCACTCGGTTCGCCAGGCCAGCCGCAGCATTCTGTTCATGCAGCACCACCGGAACCCTGAGCAAGGCTGCTGCAACAATTACAGGCATGGAGACATACCCCCCGAAGCCCACTACGACATCCGGAGAAAAACGGCGAATAACACCGCAACCCTTCCATACCGCCTGCACCAGCTCTCTAAGTGCTGCAACCTTGTGTTTGAGTGAGCGAGCCGCAAAACCACTGCAGACCAGACCCTGAAATGGGTATCCATGCGCGGGAACCAAGGTCGCCTCGATTCCGCGCGGATTCCCCACAAAGAGCACTGCATTTTCGGGATTATGTGCCAGAGCGCGCCTAGCTAAAGCTAGAGCCGGAAACACATGCCCCCCGGTGCCGCCACCGCATAAAAGCATCTTCATCTGGCAGTCTCCCTACTTACGCGACTGGAGATATTTAACAGTACCCCCATGCTGAACATAGTGCATAGTAGGCTACTGCCTCCGTAGGATAAAAATGGTAACGCCAGTCCCTTGTTCGGCACAATTCCCATCACCACCGCCATATTAGCAAAGGCTTGCATCCCCAAAAGCAGGCTAATGCCAAAGGCGCTCAAGCGTCCGAATCCATCCGCAGCGTGCATGGCGATGCGCAATCCCATCACCACAATACTCAGATACATACAGATAAGAAGGACAACGGCAATAAAACCGAGTTCTTCCCCGATGACGGAGAATATGAAGTCGGTGTGGGCTTCAGGCAAATAAAAACGCTTCTGCTCCCCTTCTCCGAGTCCGGCACCGGACAGACCTCCGAGTCCGAACCCCATCCAGCTTTGGATAATCTGAAATCCTGCCCCTAAAGGATCTGCCCAAGGATCGAGAAAAGCCATAATCCGCTGCATGCGGTATTCCTTGGCCATTACCGTATATACCCCCACGGGGATGATGGTCGCTAAGCTCAGAAGCAAATGACGCCAGCGGGTTCCAGCTATGAGAAGCATCATCGCGGTCACTACCGCCATAATCGCCGCCCCGCCAAGATCACGCTGGGCCAGCATTAAACCAAGCCACACCATCAATACACACATGTAGGGGATAAACCCGTATCTGAAGTCGCGGATCCGATCCTCTTTTTTGGTTGCAGAATGGGCTAGATAAAATATCAACGCAATTTTAGCGGCCTCCGAAGGCTGAAAGGTAAAACCCGGAAACTTGATCCAACGCGCTGCACCACCAGCCTTGCTCCCCACCCCAGGAATAAATACCGCTGCGAGCAGTATGGTACTTAAAATAAGCAAGGGAATAGCGAGCCTGCGCCAAACATTATAGTTTATGTGCATCGCCAGCAACATGACGCCTGTTCCCAGGGCCGCAAACATCGCCTGGCGCTTCAAAAAATACAGACTGTCTTCGTAGTCGCGCAAAGCCATAAGGGAGGAGGAAGAGTACACCATAAGGATACCGAAACTACTCAACGTCAGCGTCAAAATGAGAATGGTGACGTTGAACTCCCGTTTTGTTGCACCATTTTTTACCCCATTTTTTGCCTGCGGGGTTGCCGGTTTATCCGTCATGGGTTCTACTCCAGCGCCATAACCAGCGAGGTAAAAATCTCGCCGCGCTGCGTAAAGCTGCGGAACATATCGAAACTCGAACAGCCTGGCGATAGCAGCACACTACCAGGCGAGAGAGTATGTGCTTGCGCCTGCAGGACAGCTTCTTCCATGGAGGCGACCATAGTTATCGGACAGATATCCGCCCATGCCGCCGCCATTTTCTGCGCCGCTGCACCCAACAGAACCAGATGCGGGCGCTTCTCTTCCAACAATGGACGCAGCAGAGCATAGTCGCCCCCCTTATCTTTCCCTCCAGCGATAAGGGTCACGGGGCCATCAAGTCCGCGCAGGCTTTTCTCCACACTGCCGATATTGGTTCCTTTGGAATCGTTATACCAGCACACCCCGCGCAGGGTACGCACCAACTCCATACGGTGGGGCAAACCGGTAAACGTAGACGTAGCTTCCCAAATATGCTCCAGGCTGTGGCCACGATGCGCGCAGATCGCCATGGCAGCCATGACATTTTCGAGATTATGTACCCCTTTAAGTTGAAGTGCAGCAGGGTCAAACCTGGCTTCCTCCCCACAACTGCGCCACACCAGCCATGGACGCTCGGGATGCTCCATACTGAAACCTGTTTCAAGCCGTGTGCTTGAAGAAAAATATACCGGTTGTGCTTGAGATTCTTGTGCCATGGCCAACACCTGAGCGTCATCTTGGTTCAGCACCTTGAGATCATTAGGGCTTTGATTATTGAATATTTTCTGCTTGGCCAGCTTGTAGCTGCGCATATCAAGATAGCGGTCCAGATGGTCTGGACTAACATTGAGCAGGACCGCTGCATGGGCATGAAAATGTTCCACTGTTTCGAGCTGAAACGACGACAACTCCACCACTATAGCAGTATAGTCGCCATCTACCGCTTCGATCAGAGGGGTGCCAATATTCCC
>JAVERW010000053.1:0-13879 GCA_034006915.1 Desulfuromonadaceae bacterium
GAAGGTGAGCGCAGCGAGCAGGGGGGTGATTTGCGGCGCAGGCACCGTCATTCCCGGCAAATCTATCGTCATTCCCGCCTACGTGGGAATGACGGATTTTACTTACGCATAACATACAAGGGGCGATTCACGAATCGCCCTTGCTGCTTATTCAAGTTTAAAAAAACAAACCCCAACATCACATATTGAACTCGCGCCACGTCATGAGCCATTCTTTTTCTAGATTTATATCGTACTTGAGATTAAGAGACGTAACCGCATCTTGCGCTATTTCCGCAGTACGAATCAGGTCATACCGGCATCCTGGGTCGCGTGCCAGAGAATGGGCGATATCTAGATGATCCTGCAAACTTGAAGCACCATCGGGGAAAAAGCCTACGGCGCATCCACCACGGTAGAATAGCAAGTCTGCCTCAGTACTGGTGTAAACCCTGATACAGCCGTCAAACTGTTCGTGCTCCAGATAAGTCAACAAACGCTCTGTATCCAGATAACGTACTAGCTGACCTCGAGCTTCGAGCAAGCCATGACACATCCGCTCCAAAAACGGCACTAATTCACTTTCAACGCGATATACCTTAATGACGCCTGCATCGCGGTGCAACGCCCGAAACAGCTCCAAAAGCGCTTCGTTTCCGCAAATGCGTGTTGCTCCATGCTCAAACAACACCGCGACAATATACCCATTCTGAAAACATACTACCCCTGCGTCTACGTCAAAATCGAACTGCACATATCCATTGAAACGATTGGGGGTAAAGCGCTCGAACATCTGCGGTATCTTCACCCGTTTCGAATCGTCAAACTGCTTTACCACTATGCCACGAGGCAGTATCAATCTGCACATACTCCAGCGTTCTCCAGTTCTTCTTGCTTGGCTTCCCACTTTGTGTAACAGCTATCCAGTTCCTGCTGCAGACCGGTGTGGGTGTCAGTTTTGGCATTAAAAAGAATATGGTCGGCGTACAATTGAGGATCGGCAAGTTCTTGCTCCAGTTGCGCCTGCTGTTTTTCGAGCTGGGCAACTTCTTGCTCCAATTGCTCCACCTCTTTTTCAAGCTTGCGGACGCGCTTCTGTTCCTCACGCCGCCGCACATGCTCTTGTTTGCGCTGTTCTTTGTCTGCATCGGGTTTATTCCCCGAATTACCCCCTTGCTGTAGGGTTTCGACGCGGTCGCTGCTGTGTTCGTCGACTCCTTCAGCCTGTTTCGTGCGTAGGAAATCGGCATAATTGCCCGGATATGATGCTGCCATTCCGGCACTTACATCCACCACGCGCGTCGCCAATTCATCAACAAAATAGCGATCATGCGAAACGAACACCAGTGTACCACTATAAGAGCTTAAAGCCTGTAGCAACACATCTTTAGACTGCAGGTCCAGATGGTTGGTGGGCTCATCAAGCAGGAGAAGGTTTGCCGGACGTAGAAGCAGAATGGCCAGCGCCAGACGATTACGCTCACCACCGGAGAGTACCGCAACCGGCTTGTGTACATCATCACCGCTGAACAAGAAACTCCCGAGCACATCGCGCAGGCGCGGCACCATATCCACCGGGGCATGTGCGGTTATCTCCTCCAACACGGTTTTGCTTTCATCAAGCACCTGTGCTTGATCCTGCGCAAAATACGCCATCTCCACATTGTGCCCAAGCTCGCGCGTGCCGGAACTAGGCTTTTCAACTCCAGAAAGCAGGCGCATGAGGGTTGATTTACCCGCACCGTTGGGGCCAACCAGCACAATGCGTTCTTCTTTGGTTACGCTTAAGTTTACATCGTGCAACACCAGATTGTCGCCATATTGCTGTGCGGCTTGCTTGAGTACTATCAGTTCCTTCCCACTGCGTGGCGGCTGGGGAAATTTAAATGCGATTTTTTTGCGCTGCGGTGGAATCTTGATGCGCTCGATTTTGTCCAGCTGCTTAACCCGACTCTGCACCTGGGATGCTTTGTTGGCCTGGAAACGAAAGCGGCTGATAAAGGCTTCTACCTTGGCGATCTCTTCATCCTGCTGTTGTTTTTCCGCGCGCAGGGCAGCAACCCGCCGATCGCGTTCCTGCAGATAGAGGGAATAGTTGCCAGGATACTCCGTCAGTACCCCATTCCATACTTCAACAATGCGTTCCACCACTTGATCCATAAAGAAGCGGTCGTGCGATACCAGAACTACCGTGCCAGGATAATTACTCAAATATTGCTCAAGCCAATCACGCGCCGGTAGATCCAGGTGATTAGTAGGTTCGTCAAGCAATAACAGATTCGGGCGTTGCAGCAACAGGCGCGCCAGCGCAATGCGCATCTGCCAACCGCCAGAAAAATCCTCACAGGGTTTATCCCAGTCCTGCCTGGTAAATCCGAGGCCATGCAGCACTCGCGCTAGATCTGCTTCGAGGGTGAAGCCACCCTGCTGGTGAAACAGCTCTTGCACTTCGGCATAGCGTTCCAGTTGTTCCTCGCTTGAACTCTGTGCAATCTGCTGTTCCAGCGCCCTCATTTCGCGCCCAAGTTCAAGCACTTCGATGCGGGCACTTTCAACCTCGGCATACAGGCTGCGACCACGATAAAACAGTCCCTCCTGTGGCAAGTATCCCACAGTGGTGCCTTTGGCCAGCATGAGGTCACCTTTGTCTGGCTCAATTTGGCCAGACAGTAGTTTCAGCAACGTGGTTTTGCCGGCACCGTTTTCGCCACACAGTCCAACCCGCATGCCTGGGCGCAAATGCCAGCTCACTCCGGAAAAAATGGTGTGTCCGGGGAAGGTAAGTTCTATTTTCTGTAACTGCAGCATATATTTCTCAGGATTCTAAAAAGCTATTCAGGTAAAATCGACGGCTACGAGTGTGGGCATAAGTACGGCTACAAGGTATGAACAAAAGGCAGGCGCCCTCGCGCTTGTACCCGTGACTACACTCTTCTACTGCGCGCGAGGAGGAATATCTTTCGCCATGGCTATTTCATCGCAGTCTGGGAACTTAGGGCACTGCATGCAATCACCCCAAATTTTCTGCGGCAGTTCGCGCTTTTCGATAACCTCAAACCCCAGGCGGGAGAAAAACTCTTGCTGATAGGTCAGGGCAAATACGCGTGAAATCCCTAACTTTTGGGCCTCCTGCAGACATGCCTCCACCAGCTGGCGTCCGCACCCTTTGCCTGCGTGGGCAGCATCAACCGCGAGTGAACGCACCTCCGCCAGATCGGCCCACCATATCTGCAGGCACGCAATGCCGGCGATCTGCCCCTGATTTTCGTAAATATAGAAAGAACGAATGGTCTGATAGATTCCTGCAAGGGTACGCGGTAACATTTTTCCAGCTGATGCATATTCAGACAACAGTTTATGAATGGCCCTGGCATCCTCTATACGTGCTTTACGAATCATTTGTCTCCTCGACTGTGCTTTGTACTGTACTGTGCACTATGTTGTAGCAGGGCGCGTGCATGTTCAATGCTCTGTTGCCCGCTGTAGGAACCACCAAGCATCCGCGCCAGTTCACTGACTCGTTGCTCTGCCTCAAGATGCTGGACCCTGGTGCTGGTCTGCTCATCTTCAACCACTTTTTCAATGCGAAATTGAGTCGTAGCAAACGCCGCTACTTGCGGCAGATGGGTGACACAAAGCACTTGGCTGCGCGCAGCAACATCACGCAGACGCTGCCCCACTGCGGTGGCCGCCTCTCCCCCGATGCCAGCATCCACTTCATCAAATACCACCGTACCCAGCGTATCGGAACCGGGTGCAGCCTTGCGCAGAGCCAGCATCACGCGGGAGAGTTCGCCCCCTGATGCTGTCGCCGCCAAAGGGCGCAGCTCCTGGCCAGGGTTAGCGCTGAAGTAAAATTCCGCCTCTTCCATTCCATCCACACCGGGTTGTGCCCTGGGAGTGAAGCGCACTTCAAAGCGGGCATGTGCCATTGCCAGCCCTTTAAGCTCTAAGTGCAGAATATCCTGTAGTTGCTTGGCGGCTGCAGCTCTGACTTCGCTCAGTCGTGTACCAGCTTGTTCCAAAACTTGCTTACTCTGTTCCAGCTCCTGCTCCAAACCCTGTATTTCAGTGGCGCTGTTGTCTAGCCGCTCCAGCTCTGCGTCCATCTGTTTCAACTTGAGTATCAGTCCGGCTTCATCAGCGGCATACTTGCGCCGCAGCCCCTGCAGCATGGCCAAGCGCTGCTCCACCTCCTGCTGGCGTTGCGAATCAAACACCACTGTATCTGCGTGGTCGCGCAGCTGAAGCGCTGCATCTTCCAGACCGTACATGGCATCGCTGACTGCAGTAAGGGCGGAACCTAAGCGAGGATCGATTTTGAGGATCCCTTCGAGTTCTCCCTTCAAGGTGCCAAGCTGTTCGCAGATCGCGCCATTAGCGGCATACAGGGTCATGTATCCCTTGCGCGTAACGGAACTTAAACGTTCACCGTGGCGCAGAAGCAGGTGCTCCTGCTCCAGTTCCACGTATTCCCCTGCCTTAACCTCAGCTTCGCGTAGTTCGTTACTCTGAAACAACAGCATATCCATGCGATCGCGGCGCTCCGCACTTTCGGCGCGCAGCTGTTGCAGGGTGCGTTGGAGTTGCTGCCAGTGGCGAAACACCGTGCGATAATCTCCAGCAACACTGCCACAGCAGCCAAAGGCGTCCAGCAGACGCAGGTGGCTTTCCACCCGCTGTAGCTGCTGTTGTTCATGCTGGCCGTAGATAGCTACCAGTGGCTGCATCAATTCCTGCAGCTGCGTCAAAGACGCCATTGAACCGTTGACATACACCTTGTTACGTCCCTGACGCGATAACACCCGCTTTACCAGCAGAAGGTGTTCGTCGCCGGGATTTACTAGATCATTGTCCCGCAGCCAATTCTGTATATGTTGTTGCGCCCGGATGTTAAATGCGGCCTCAACTCCGGCATTTTCCTGTCCGGTACGGATCAAATCGGTGCGACTGCGCTGTCCCAGCAGCAACCCCAGCGCATCGACAATAATGGATTTCCCCGCCCCGGTTTCTCCGGTCAGGACATTGAAACCAGGAGCAAAACTCACCTCGGTCCGTTCAATTACGGCGAGGTTGTGAATTATCAGCTCATTCAGCATGCGGGTTATCGTTCTCCCCAGCGCAGTTTGGTGCGCAACACCTCAAAATAGTTTTTGGTCGCACTCTTTATCAGGCGGGTTCCCACCTCAGCCTGTTTTATCACTAGCTCATCGCGGCCCTGCAGCGCCATCCCCACTTGACCGTCGGCAGTGCAAAATACCCGTTCATTATCGAAACTCATCTTTACCGTTATAACCGAGCGATCCGACACAATGATAGGTCGGTTGGTAAGCATATGCGGGCAGATAGGGGTTATCATCAGACAACTTACCCCTGGATACACAATGGGACCCCCTGCAGCCATGTTGTATGCAGTTGAACCTGTGGGTGAAGAAATAATGAGACCATCCGCCTTGAAGGTAGTTAAATAGTCTTTATCGACCCAAATTTCAATATCCACAATCCGCGCCAGGGCGCCTTTATTGATAACCACATCGTTAAGCACCTGATAGTGAGCAACATCTTCACCGTCGCGCTTGATGTGGCAGTCGAGCCTGATCCGTTCTGAGACGGAGAAATCCCCCGCCAGCACTCTTTCCATCTGTGGATACAGCTCTTCCAAGGTGATCTCGGTTAAGAATCCGAGGCTACCCAGGTTCACCCCCAGAATAGGCACGGCACGAGAGCCAACCGAACGCGCCACCGAAATCAGGGTGCCATCTCCACCCAGAACCACGATGCATTCTACCCGTGCGGGGATAGCGTCGGCATCGTCATAGTTAAAGGTGATCGTCGGGTTGGTCGCATGAATATCGGCGCCGAGCTCTTCCTCCACCAAGACATCTACCTGGCGTTCCTTCAGCCACAGGCACAGCTCTTCGGCGACTTTTATGGCGTCCGGATTGGTTCGTTTAGCGTACAGCCCGATACATTGCATAACAGTTCCTTTCAATCCATATCACTACGGCCATGGCAATTTCACCATCCACCCGGGCACACTTCAGAGGGATGCACAAACCTGTGCAATCCGACCCGTTTGCAATAAGAGCGCAATTTAGCATACCCCCCCTTATCTTCGCAAACATTGAGGTGCAAAACATCCTTGTGTTACATTCGCCTGTGAGTGTATTTAATCTTTCATATTTATGCTCAATATTTCGGGGTTCTGCTTACCCCCAAGCCTAACCTCAAAAACCTGAACCCCTTAAATTAAACCCATTTGAAGCGATGCGAAGATAAGGCAATGGATCTTTTTAGCGACACCATCAGCGATGGACATACGCCTCTAGCGCAACGGATGCGCCCCACCCGCTTAGATGAGGTGTGCGGCCAGGTACACTTGCTCGGCCCCGAGGGAGCACTGCGCCATTTAATTGAGCACGATCAGCTTACCTCTTTAATTTTCTGGGGGCCGCCGGGCACCGGAAAAACCACACTGGCGCGGGTTATCGCGCAGCATTCACACAGCCGCTTTGTGTTTTTCTCTGCGGTCATGCATGGGGTAAAAGAGATCCGCGCCATAGTCAATCAGGCGCGCGCGGATCGCGCCCACTACAGTGCGCGTACCCTGTTATTTGTAGATGAGATCCACCGCCTGAACAAAGGGCAGCAAGATGCCTTTCTCCCTGCGGTAGAAAACGGCGATGTAGTACTCATCGGTGCCACCACCGAAAATCCATCCTTCGAGGTCAACTCCGCCCTGCTTTCTCGCGCCCGGGTATTTACCCTCAAGCCCTTGAGCGTAGGTGAACTCGAAACCTTGCTGCAGCGTGCGCTCAAGGCTCCGGAAGGGCTGGGCAATTCCAATGTAGATATAACCCCAGAAGCCCTGACCCATCTGGCCACCAGTGCCGACGGTGATGCACGCATCGCTTTGGGCAATCTGGAACTTGCCGCTCAGCTGGGCACGGGGCAGCACATAGATGTAAAATTTCTGCACGAAGCATTGAGTCAGCAATCTCTGCGCTACGATAAAGGCGGCGAAGAACACTACAACGTTATCTCCGCGTTCATCAAGAGTGTGCGCGGCAGCGACCCAGACGCGGCGCTGTACTGGCTCGCGCGCATGATCGAAGCGGGAGAAGATGCCATGTTTATTGCGCGGCGGCTGGTTATTCTAGCCGCAGAAGATATCGGCAACGCGGACCCGCGTGGCTTACAGTTGGCGGTAGCGGCGCAGCAGGCGGTACATTTGATCGGCATGCCCGAAGGACGTATCGTGCTGGCGCAAGCAACCACTTACCTCGCCAGTGCTCCCAAAAGCAACGCTGCCTACGCTGGTATCGATGCCGCCCTGGCCGAAGTACGCAAAAGCGGCTCACTACCGGTACCCCTCCACATCCGCAACGCCCCCACCAAACTGATGCAAGAGCTGGGTTACCACAAAGGGTATCAATACGCGCACTCAAGTGACACCGGCTATCTGGCGCAGGAATATCTGCCCGATGCCCTGCACGGTACTACCTTCTATGCCCCAGTGGAACGCGGCTACGAAAAATATATTGGAGAGCGCCTACGCTACTATCAAGAGCTAAAAGCGCAGGCCGGTCACCCACCAAAACGTGGCCCAGAACAAACCGACGCCGAATAAATCAGAGCGCACATCAGAGCTTGAGGAGCCACACTAGAAAAGCTGAGGCAAACAAACTGACCAGAATAAAGGAAATGTACAGATTATCCCCCTTGCGTTTGGTACGCATGAGGTTGAGCATATACCCACTCACCGCTACAATGATGCCGACGGACAAAAACCAGAACACATAGTTCAGCAACTTTGCATCCCAAACAGGGGATACGGGCTGCTTCGAAAAAGCTCTGACAAAGGTCAGAGTCTCGGGCTTGGCCCAACTCAGCACAAAAAATGCCAATATCGTGCATGCCCAGCTAGCGGTGGCAATAATCGGTAATAAGCGCCGCAGAAAATCGGGCCCGCGGCGCCGATTTCTACCACCGCGCCTGTCGTCGGCATAACGCCCGTCATTTATACGGCGCCTATCAGGTATAGCAGGCATAGCACCCTCCATCTTTTTTATCCGCGTAGAAGTTAATTCCCACTTCCGTTCCATACTCCAGCGATACGGGCTCCGCAGGTTAGACACTTCCCCTCATCCATCGCTTTTTCAACGCTCTCATTGACTCGATATGCATGGCGACGCACCACAACAGTTTTACATTGGGGGCACCGGGTATTTTCATCCTCATTGGACACATTCCCCGCGTACACATAGTGTAAACCGGCTTGAGTGCCAATGTTGCAGGCGCGCCGGATTGACTCCACCGGAGTCGGCGGAACATCTGTGAGAAGATAGGTTGGGTAAAATGCGCTCACATGCCAGGGCACATCGGGCCCAAGCTCTGTAGCTATAAAGCCGGCGATTTTTTCAAGCTGCGCATCATCATCATTGTAGCCCGGAATAACCAGGGTAGTAACCTCTAGCCATATGCCTGCTTGCTTATAGCGTTCCAGACTCTTGAGCACCGGAGCCAGCCTTGCACCACATAGTTGCCGATAGATCGAATCATCGAACGCCTTTAAATCTATATTGGCCCCCTGCACCAATGGGACAAGCTCGGCAAGAGGCGCTTCTTCAATATAGCCATTACTCACAACAATATTTTCAAGCCCGACCTGGCGCGCCAGCTGCGCGGTTTCGAGCATGGTTTCATAGTAAATAGTCGGTTCGGTGTAGGTGTAAGCGATGGTGCGACATTGATTTTGCTGTGCTGCGGCGACAATTTGTGCTGGGGTAATGTTCTCTCCCGGCACCGAACCTTCAACCTGGGATATCGAAGCATTCTGACAGTGGCCACAATGCATGTTACACCCCGCCGCTGCAACAGAAAAACTCCTGCTACCAGGACGATAATGATACAAAGGTTTTTTCTCTATCGGATCAATATTGCTCGCAATGATACGGTGATAATTCAGGCTGTACAGCATGCCGTCGCGGTTCTCCCGCACTTTACAGATTCCGCGCTTACCCCCCGTGATTTTGCATCGGTGCGGACACAACTCACACCTGACACTTCCATCTTCCTGCCGGATCCAGTACATGGCTTCATGCATTGCTTTTGTTCCTCCATCTATTTAATCCTTACCCTAATGTAACCACTTACACCCGCAACTAAAGGGTTGTGAACATTATTGTAACAAATGTGCATCGAAACGCGATAAACCCTTGACCCCCACACCCTCAATCCCTATAATCTGCCCTGCCTAAGCCGAAGTGGTGGAATTGGTAGACACGTCGGTCTCAAAAACCGATGCCTTCTGGGCGTGCCGGTTCGATTCCGGCCTTCGGTACCATAACAAATAAAAGGGGTTACGCTTCCACGCGTGACCCCTTTTGTTTTGCGCGCCCTGCCGGACGCACAAACGAAAATACCGGTCCACACTTGGCGACCGGCATTATATCAAATTATTGCGACTATATTTGCTCAGCTTTTATTTTATTTTGCGCTCAAAACACACAGCTGCGTCGGTTCCGAGTTTGTTCCCAGTTGTATATTCAGAGATATATACCAAATTCCATCCATCATATTGTGAAAAAACTTTTTTCATTTGGCTAGAACTACGCATATCGACGCGTTCGCACCGGGTTTGAACATTGTCGCCATCTATTTTTGATGGCCAACTTACGGCGGTAATATTTGCAGGCGCACACCCAACAGCACATACACTGAGCAAAACAATCAAAATCAGTACTTTACGCATCCACATTCTCCCTTATCATTAAACCTTATGCAATAATTGACGCGTCAACCTAACAAAACACTTCAAATGTTGCAACTGTTCTGATTCCGCGACAGGTGCTTGCTGGCGCGCGCGTCCACTCTCGCATTCACATCCCCGTTTCATTCTCACCAGGTTCCGCTCCACCCAGTTCACCTCGGAGCATGTTCAAGCACGCTCTAGTCAGGGCGCCATGCTGACGTGCGCGCCAAGTTATAATACTCAGCTGACGTGAGAGTTTAAGTTCGGTATTTACCGCGACCACCTGCCCGCGTTCAAGCTCTGTTTCGAGGACCAGGCGTGATAAACAGCTGACCCCCAATCCTGCCTGAACCGCCTTCTTAATCGCTTCGGTGTGACCCAGCTCCAAGCGCTGTTCGAGTTGAGCTACTTCAAATCCAAGCGCCGCTTCAAATACCTCGCGCGTGCCAGAACCGGGCTCGCGCACAATCCAGTTCTCGCCTTTCAACTGCGCGCGTCTAATCAGCTTTGCATCAGCCCACGGATGCTGCGGGGCGCAGATAACCAGCAGTTCATCATCGCGCCATGGAATACACTCAAGCTCCGCAGTGTGACATGGCCCCTCAATCAGTCCAACATCCAGCGCAGAAGAAGTCACCGCCTGCTCCACCGCTTCGGTATTGCCCACCATCAACTGCACTTGCGCACGCGGGTAGCGCCGCACAAACTCCCCCATCAGCAGCGGCAGCACATAATTGCCAATGGTGGTGCTGGCACCGATATGCAGATGCCCAACCGGCTCATCCCACGAGGTATCTAACATAAGACGCAGCTGCTCAACCCGGCTGAGGATATCCTTGGCAAGGGGTAGCAACATCCGCCCCTTTTCATTCAGATGCAGCATCCGCCTCCGCCGCTGAAACAGCGGACCACCGTGGTATTCTTCCAACTGTGCCAGCGCCATGCTGACCGCCGCCTGCGTCAGCCCTAACGCCTTGCCCGCAGCTGTTGCATGACCAGATTCGGCCACCCGCACAAAGATCTCCAGCCGTCGCAGTGTCAGCGTATTCATTCCTATTTCCCTTCGGCTTTTTTTGGTTATATACAACTTCACGCAAGTGCTTGCATATCCATCATATGTATAAATAAAATTATTGATTTTGTAAAATATTATCGATTTTTATTTATACAAAAACCCTGCTAATGTTACCCCAAAACTCAAACCGAACACTATCAACGGAGATCTCAATATGCCGAACACTGCAAAGATCACATTCACCATTGCCGCTGCATTCTGCCTGTTGCCTGGAATCAATCCGGCACTCGCCCTAGGGATGGGGATAATCTTCGGCCTGCTGGGGCAGAACCCTTGGCCACAACACAGCGCCAAGGCAAGCAGAATCCTGTTACAGACCGCCGTGGTCGGCCTCGGCTTCGGCCTCCCCCTCGCCCAGGTGTGGCAGGTGGGGCGCGAATCCTTCAGCGTAACTCTCGGTGGCATCCTCTTCACCCTCGGCCTTGGGTATGCACTGGGCCGCCTGCTGCACATACCCGCCCGCACCAGCATCCTGATTGCGTGCGGAACCGCCATCTGCGGCGGCAGTGCCATCGCCGCCATCGCCCCAACCATCCGCGCCAGAGATGATGAAGCCGCCATCGCCCTAGCAACCGTGTTTACCCTCAATGCCGTCGCGCTCGTACTGTTTCCGTTTGTGGGGCATTATTTAAGCATGGGGCAAGAGCAGTTCGGCACCTGGGCCGGAATCGCCATTCACGATACCAGCAGCGTAGTGGGAGCAGCCGCCAGTTACGGTGATATAGCTCTCGAACGCGCCACCACCGTCAAGCTCACCCGCGCCCTGTGGATAGTACCCTTGGCACTCGCCGCTAGCGCCATGACCAAAACTGAAAGCCGGGTAAAAGTACCCCTGTTTATCGTGCTGTTTGTAGTTGCCGCCGCCATCCACACCCTTATTCCCCAAGCACAGCCGCTATGGCAGCTATTAAGCATAGGGGCAAAGCATATTATGGTACTTAGCCTGTTCTTCATCGGCAGCGGCCTTTCCCGTGCCCTGTTACGTCAGGTTGGGTTACGCACATTTACCCAAGGGGGGCTGCTATGGCTGGCAATAAGTGGGATCACGGTAACGTTGGTGCAGGTGGGGGTTATTTGATGGTGGTGTGGACAGATTAAGGGGTAAGCAAGAAGTTTAACAGGCAAACCCTAGACAATAAGTGTGAAGAGTTTGGTCAATACATCAAGTCACTTCCTTGCTTATACGCAAAATTAAAAACCTTGAACCACACCGATTCTGATAGTATAAATATTTCTTATTACAAAAAGCACCCTAAACAGTTTTCCAGAACCTGTGCTTTAAAATTAGTCTATCAAAAAGACAAAAATGAAACTGTAATGCAGAAATGTAAAAGGAGTCTAAATGCTCGGAAGACATCGGGCCATAATTGCCAAGCCTCAACCCAACCCACCCCTTCAATTGGCGCGATGCCTAGCTAAGTCCTATAAAACTGCACAGGGCACTATCTTGTCAGGACGAATCGTCACTGAGCACTGTCAAATTGTCGGTGCAGTTGCACGTGCGCTGTTACTGCGGATGCCTGATTGGTTGCGTAGCGCCCTGTTTCCTAAAGGTTCCGAGTTGATCGCCGCCGCGCATGATGTAGGCAAAGTCAGCCCAACATTCCAGAAAAAAATTTATGCCGCACTGACAGAGAAAGAAGCGACCATACTGGCAGCCTTAAAGGAATTCAACCCTGAAACTGAAAAGCAATGGGGTGGCCATGCCGGGGTGAGCCAGGTAACAGCAGAGGCATGTAATGTCGGAGGCTATATTCCGCAAATTATAGGTCAGCATCATGGTTGTTCACCCAACTTGGCTCTTTGGCAAGCAAGTAGCGGTGTATTCGGTGGGCAGAGTTGGCAAGACCGTCGCTGTGAACTTCTGACGTATCTCAAACATGATCTAGCCACGGATTATCCCGACATTCAGGACGATCTTCAGGCAAGAGTTTTAGCCGGTTTGACTACTGTTGCGGATTGGATCGGTTCGGGAGCTCTGTTTGAAAACCCACACGAGGACTGGCGGCAACAGGTTGAGGCGGCGCTAGATTTAGCTGGTTTCATCCCACCCAAGATAAAGTCAGGTTTGTGTTTTTCCGAGGTTTTCCCATTTACTCCCAAGCAGACGCAACTCAGCTTGATTGATGCCGCAACAAAACCAGGAGTATATGTCCTTGAGGCGCCGATGGGTTTGGGCAAGACCGAAGCGGCACTTTATGCAGCCTATCAATTACTGGACCAAGGTCTGGCCACAGGCATCTATTTTGCTCTTCCTACCCAGTTGACAAGTGATAAAATACATGGCCGCGTTAACGAATTCTTGACCCACATTCTTGATGATCAGTCAGCGCATAAACAGTCATTGCTTGTCCACGGAAACGCTTGGCTCAAGCGTTTCGAGATGGGTGAAGATGCCAGCCCTGGAGGAGCGTGGTTCTCTCAGGGGAAGCGCGGCACTCTGGCACCTTTTGCGGTTGGAACAGTCGACCAGGCGCTCATGGCAGTGATGAATGTCAAACACGGCTTTGTGCGTACTTTCGGTCTGGCTGGCAAGGTCGTGATCCTTGATGAAGTACATTCCTATGACACCTTCACCGGCACAATACTAGACGCTCTGGTGAAAGCGCTGCGCCGCTTGCATTGCACTGTCATTATTCTGAGCGCGACGCTTACCCAAGAACGGCGTTCCAAGTTGCTTGGCATAACTCCAAAGGCCGACGCCTACCCCCTGATTACGGCACAGCCAAACCAAGGTGAGCTTCAGGAAATTGAGTCGGGAAAAATTACCGACGTTCCTGTCAGTATCGGGCACCATTCTGAGGCATCTTCGATTGAAGAAGTCCTGTTGCGAGCAGAGGTCGGACAACAGATTCTATGGATCGAGAATACAGTCAACGAAGCCCAGACTGTCTATCGAATACTTGCAGCCCGAGCCGGTGAATTCGGTGTTTCCTGTGGCCTTCTGCATTCACGCTTTCTAAAGACGGATCGCGCAACCAACGAAAATGCTTGGGTGAAGTATTTTGGCAAAGATGGGGTCGAAAGCCGTGCTCAGCAAGGGCGTATTCTTGTTGGCACCCAAGTGCTGG
>JAVERW010000054.1:0-13800 GCA_034006915.1 Desulfuromonadaceae bacterium
TCAATATTTTTGCCGTCAGCACCCTACCAGAAAACATACCCCCACGTCATCTTGAACTTAATTTGAAATCTGGCGATTACTTAATTATCAAGGTAGTTGCTCATACTCGATTCACGCGCTAGGATTATATCCATAAAGCAAAACAATTTTTAAGCGACAGCAGGACTGTTAGCAAAAACAGGAGGGTGAAGCATGAGAACAAACCTAGTAATTTTCTGCAAAACAACTATCCCTGTAGCCGTTCTTTCTGGGTGTGCACATCAACCCATGAACGGCTCTATGCGGGGATGGGAGCATATGAGATCCTGCGGCTTTGGAGGAATTTTTATGTGGCTTTTTATGATAATTCTTGTGGGTGCCATCGCCTACTTTGGTTTTTATCGCAGCAAAACAGCTGGAACATCGGTCAGTTCGACGGAAGGAAGTCCAACAGAAATTCTGAAAAAGCGCTACGTCAAGGGCGAGATAACCAAGGAAGAATTTGACAGACTCAAAAAAGATATCGAGGACTAAGCCTATTCAATGTTTGACCGAAACGAAAGGAGCTAGCTATGCCCTATTACTACAGTAAAAAAATTCATGCAGACTTTGAGGAGGCTGTCTCCAGGGTAACCGAGTCCCTGCGGAAGGAAGGCTTCGGAATTTTAACCCAAATCGATGTCAAGGACACCTTAAAGAAAAAACTTGATGTTGAGTTCCGAAACTACCGCATCCTGGGTGCGTGTAATCCGCCTTTTGCCTACCAGGCATTGCAGGCAGAAGACAAGGTCGGCACCATGTTGCCCTGCAATGTCATCGTGCAGGAGATAACAAAGGGGGAGATTGAGATTGCCGCCGTCGATCCCATCGCTTCCATGCAGGCGATAAACAATCCCGAGCTCCAGAAAATCGCCAAAACCATCGGAGAGAAACTGAAAAGCGTAATTCAAAACACCTGAACACAACAGCTCAACTCAAAAAAAGGAGTGTGACATGCAAAAGATCTTACTGAACAACGTATTGATTGCAACTGCTCTATTTTTTGCAGTCAGTTTAAACGGAGTACCAACCAGTGTGGCTGCGGAAAAAAATCCACAGGCTGACACTACACAGAACTCCTCTACTTCAAACAAAGTGCCCCGTTCTGACATGATGCCGGATTCCGCCTCCAATACTGGTGATTATATAATGATGGATCACGCGCGCTACATGGGCCGCGGAGTTGACGGGTATGGGCGTGGAGTGAATCCCAATCCGCAGGGCTGGCAGAACATGCTCCCTGAGCAACGTGAGCACTGGCGCCAGATGCGTTCCCAGTTTATGCAGGACACCTTGCCTCTGCGTCAAGAGTTGAGTGCCAAGCAATTGGAGATGGAGGTGCTTTGGGATCAAGAACATCCTGACCCTGATAAAACAAGAGCCCTATCTGACCGGATAACGGAACTGCGCTCAATATTGGATCAGAAACACGACGCACACCTGATTCAGTGCCGCCTGGAGTTCGGCGACCGTGGTTGGGTTTGCCCCGGTGGGGGCCAACACGGCTACTAAAGCCTAATTATATGAAAAACTACATAGGCCATGTCGGTTCCGCAATCTTTTTTAAAAGCTGCGCTACCGCCACATAACCATCCGGACAGACATAAGGAGAGCGGGATGAGGCGCAACAAAAACATCTCTCGACGTGACTTTATCAAGGCAACGAGCACCGGGCTCTTTCTGGCGGGGCTGCACTGCGCCCTGCCGCTCCCGACATGGGCCCTCACCGCAAACTCCGGGATTACGAGAGCGGCCAGCCAGAGCCGTTATGACCTCAGCATCGGTTATTCGCCGATTCACATCGACGGCCGGGAGGGTATCTCCACCGGCATCAACGGCACGGTTCCGGGGCCTCTGGTGCATCTGCGTGAAGGCGATGATGTGCTCCTCAATGTGACCAATCAACTCATGGACACCGAACAGGCCTCGATCCACTGGCACGGGCTGCTGGTGCCGTTTCGGATGGATGGGGTCCCAGGGGTGAACTTCAACGGCATCCCGCCGGGCGAAACCTATACATACCGATTTCGAGTCAAGCAGGCAGGGACCTACTGGTATCACAGCCACTCTCGCTTCCAGGAGCAGACCGGCACCTACGGTCCTTTGATCATCGATCCAAAAGATGGTGAACCATTCGCCTTCGACCGGGACTACCCGATAGTGCTTTCCGACTGGTCTTTCGAAGATCCGGAAGCCATCTTCCGTAACATCAACCTCGTAGGGGATTATTATAATTTTCAGCGCCGGACCGTGCACGATTTTTTCAGAGATGTTGATGAACACGGCTTGTCAAGCACGGTACGAGAACGAATCGCCTGGGGTAAAATGCGCATGAGTCCAGTCGATCTGGCCGATGTGACTAGCTACACCTACACCCACCTCATGAACGGTCACTCGCCGGATATGAACTGGACGGCCCTCTTCAACCCGGGCGAAACCATACGCCTGCGCTTCATCAATGCCTCCTCCTCCACCAATTACGACGTGCGTATCCCGGGGCTGGAGATGGAGGTGGTGATGGCCGACGGTAAAGCGGTGCGTCCGGTCCCGGTGCACGAGTTTCGCATCGGCGTAGCCGAGACCTATGATGTGCTGGTCCGCCCCAGGCAAGACCAGGCTTTCACCCTCTTTGCCGAATCTCTGGATCGCAGCGGTTACACCCGGGGCACCCTCGCCCCCGAGATGGGGATGACAGCCGAGGTACCCCCCCTGCGCCCCCGCCCGGTGCGGCGTTTGGAGGATATCGGCATGGGTGGCATGAGCGGCATGGGTGGCATGGACCACAAAGAGATGAAGATGGGTGGCAAGATGGAGCATGACCAGATGAAGTCCGGTGCCCAGCTGCAGGACCCACGCATCCCAGGCCCCAACGGACCAAAACCCTTCAAGCCGGACAAGGGCAATACGAATGTGGCCATGGTAATTATGCATCCCGAATACCGCCTGGACGAACCGGGCATCGGTCTTGGTGAAGACGGACGACGGGTCCTGACCTACGCCGATCTCGTCTCCACCGAACCCCAGCCCTACTCTGAAACCGTCGACCGGGAGATGACCATCAACATCACCTCCAACATGGAGCGCTACATGTTCTCCTTCGACGGCAAGAAGTTCAGCGAGCACCCCGGCCCCTACCTCTTCCGCTACCACGAGCGCCTCCGTCTTTTTTTGGTCAACCACACCATGATGGAACACCCCATTCATCTGCACGGCATGTGGATGCAGCTTGAGAATGGCGCGGACAAGCTACCTTTCAAGCATACCCTTCTGGTCAAACCCGGAGAGGTGCTCTCTGTCCTGATCACTCCAGTTGAAAAAGGAGACTGGGCGTTCCACTGTCATCTGCTCTACCACATGGAAGCGGGGATGTTCCAGGTCGTTCGGGTTGCCTGAAAGAAGGAGAGATCATGAAAAAATTGCTGCTGCTATGTGCCGTACTGCTCGTCCCCGTCTGCGTATCAGCCCTGGAAAAACCCATAGCCGGCCCGCAGGACCGGGGCTTTCCCGCCGACTACCACGAGGTCAAGACCACCCCCGAAGCTGGCAAGGGTATCCAGAAACATGCCCAAGATGGGCAGGAGGGTGCGCAGGAGAACTTCGGCCTCCAGCCCATTCACGACAACGAGCTCTTTGCCGTCTTCCGCGGCGATCGTCTGGAGTACCAGTCCAGGGAGGGTAACGAAGTTCTGCTCTGGGACGTCCAGGCTTGGGTGGGCAGCGACTACAACAAACTCTACTTTAAGAGCGAAGGTACCTACCTGCTCGATGAGGACAAGGCGGATGAGATAGAAACCGAGCTGCTCTACAGCCGCAATATAGCCTCGTTCTGGGATCTGCAGATAGGGGTTCGACACGACTTCAGACCCGATCCCGACCGGACATTTGCCGCTTTTGGCGTGCAGGGGCTGGCGCCCCTTTGGTTCGAGGTAGACGCAACCGCTTATGTAAGTGAGGACGGGGATATTTCGGCGTCATTGGAAGCTGAGTACGACCTTCTTCTCAGCCAGAGGCTGATCCTGCAGCCGCGATTCGCTACCAGCATCGCCGTGCAGGAGGTCAAAAAATACGGCGTCGGCCGGGGCATCAACGATATTGAACTGGGCCTCCGGTTGCGCTACGAAATCCGTCGGAAGTTTGCCCCGTACATCGGTGTCTGCTGGAACCGAAAGATAGGCGATACCGCGGATCTGGCAGAGGCTGACGGTGAAGATACCAGCGTCGTCTCCTTTGTGGCCGGGGTGAGAATGTGGTTTTGAGAAAGGGGAAGAACACAACCACAACCTCTACTCTAGAATGCGAGATTCTTTCATTCGCTATAACCTACCGATATGTCTTGGCATTATAAGGAAATAGGCCATGTATAAATTTTTAGTAACGGGTTTAGGGAGTATTCTGTTGGCAACACTGGTGACAATAGCAGGGGCCGCTGACTGGAAGTATCCGGTTATCAAGGATGCTGGTCCGGTGGTCAACCTGCCCAAGGCAGCGGTGCAACCGGTTACGAGCATTGACTACAAAATCCTCTTTGACATCACGGGTTGGCCCGAGATGCAGGACACACAGGTCCCTGGGTTGTTCAGCGTGGCCCAGGTTATCAATACCTTCGCTATCGCCGGCACCCAGCCAGACAAACTGAACCTGGTCTTAGTGCTGCACGGTGAAGCCACCGAGAGCGTGCTACAAGCCCAGGCCTTCCAGGACAAACACGGCTTCACCAACCCCAATCTAAAACTCATAAGTGACCTGAAGAAGTTGGGCGTAACGCTCTATGTGTGCGGACAGGCCCTTGCCGCGCACGGCATTGCGGCCAAGGATGTAAATCCAGATATCAGCATCGCCTTCTCGGCATATATCGTGGTGCCGACCTACCAACTTCAGGGCTATGCATTCATGCCGTTTTATTAAAACGGCGTACCCGTCAAGAGAAAAGCCATCTAAGTCCCGACCTGACTTCATTGTTAACTCTAAATATGGACAGGAGATTTCAATATGAGAACCCACGAAAGCCCGACAATTGCCTGCAGCATGGCGAGGATAGTTAACAGCCCTGAAAGTTTCGAGACCATGCAAAGCATTGGCCCCAAGGTGTGTATTGCAACCGCCAGCGCTCCAGGCTTTTTGGGGTTTCAATCCAGTGTGCAGACCGGAATTCTACCTATGGCCGGTCGCTGGGGTGGAGGGAAACTGCACATGGAAGAGGAATTAAATCCGATCCGGGAGATTCAGTACACCATGTGGGAGTCGTGGCAGGCCCATGAAAAGTTTCACGAAACGCAATTCGATCGGGTCTTTGAATTATGCGGACACTGTCTCTCCATGGTGGTTGAGGGCCCATGGGAGCCTGTGTATGAGGTAGTGAAAGGCTGCATGCCGCCAGTGAGAGGAATGGGACAGATAGCGGAATTGGCCTCAGACCTTCAACAGAAAAAAGAGCTTGTACGTTTTGTAACTCCGCAAAGAACCATAGCCTTTGGTGAACATACGGTTTTGCCGGGGCATGAGAAAGCCTTCGAAAAAGGGGCCATTAACACCATGGAAGCCCTAGCAGATTCTCCGGGGTTTCTTGGGTACATGATTTTGAAGCAAATTGGAGTCTGCGCGCTCGGCAGTTTCATGTTTGACCCCGCATCCATGGCCTTGGCGAGACAGACCCTGGGCGCCCATCCTCCCAAGAATCCTAAGCCTCAATTCAGTACCCCTGATATGCGGCCAACTCCTACAGAATATGTGATCCATAGCGAATGGGAAGCTGTGGAAATGGGCCGGATGGGTTTTGGCCGAACCTTGGTCAACAGTAAAATACGTAAAATTCATGATGAAGGGGTAGTCGCCCACTTGGCCAAAGGTCCTTATGTTGCGTTTTTCAATCCTATTATGGAAGAAGAATCCTGGAGGTCCATGATAAGTTAATTTCAAGGGCTCCCGCGAACCTTTATCCCTAGCTTGAAATTATACAAAAAGGAAGGGAAATGCCGCCAAAACATATACAAACATATCGCATTTTTATGGCTGGGGTGAGGGTGTAGCTTTAAGGCATGGGTTGTTTTTACCCCTGAACCGCCTGCACCTTCTATGGGTTACCTGCGAACATATGGAGCCAAACCAAAATGAAACAATCCAACCTGAGAAAATTACACCGTAGTGTCGGCATAATCATTGCCGTATTTATCGTCCTTCAAGTAGGCAGTGGCTTATTGATTACTCTTGCAGAATTCCGGGAGCCGCCTGCTTACAGCAGCGCAGGACATGAATACGCGGAAAGCCAGGAAGATGCTTCGACCTGGGGCGCCGCGCTCGGATGGATACACCACAACAGGAGTACGCCGATGGGTATTTACCGCGTCCTGTTGGGTGTTGGACTTCTCGCCCAGACTATTGTAGGCGGGATGATATTTTTCGATTCCAGACGCCGCCTTAAATCAAGTAGGACTTAAAGCACCCATACTGCTCTTACGCCATTTCAACGTGCACTCCTATTTATATTGCGAAGCCATATAAATAGGAATGCGGCTAAAGCGCCATAAACTGCGATTTATTGCAGAAATGTTAAAAACTACCGAAAACTGAACAGATACGGGGAGAATCAAGCATGGCCGAAGCGGATCTTCACACGCACGCGGAACATAAAAAAAGTAAAGCCCATGCAGGGCATACGGGGGGTGGCCATCACGCTCACATGGTGGCTGATTTCAGGAAACGCTTCTGGATCTCAATGGGGATAACGGTTCCCATTCTGCTCCTTTCGCCTATGCTTCAAACCTTTTTGGGCTTCAGACAGATACTCAGCTTCCTAGGTGACAGTTACATTCTATGGGGGCTATCCAGCGTCGTTTTCGTCTACGGTGGCTGGCCGTTTCTCAAAGGGCTGGTCGATGAATTAGAGAAAAAACAACCTGGGATGATGACACTGATCGCCGTCGCCATCACCACAGCCTATGCTTACAGCAGTGTGGTGGTCTTTGGCTTGAGTGGCAAGATGTTTTTCTGGGAGCTGGCCACCCTGATCGACATCATGCTTTTGGGGCACTGGATTGAGATGAAGTCTGTCATGGGAGCTTCCCGCGCTCTGGAGGAACTGGCAAAACTGATGCCGGCGCAGGCCCATAAGATCATGGGAGACGGTAGCACAGAGGACGTCCCCATTGAGACACTGCAACCGGGCGACAAGGTGCTGATTAAACCTGGGGAGAAGGTGCCTGTTGACGGTGAGGTGGTCACAGGAACCAGCGCGGTCAACGAAGCCATGCTGACCGGGGAATCCAAGCCGGTAGAAAAACAGGCCGGCTCACAGGTAATCGGCGGCTCCATCAATGGCGAGGGATCTATCACCACCAAAGTGCAGAAGACAGGCAAGGATTCCTATCTCTCCCAGATGGTCGAGTTGGTCGAGCAGGCTCAACAAAGCAAATCCAGAAGTCAGGACCTGGCCAATCGGGCGGCTTTGTGGCTCACCATTATTGCCCTGAGCGCAGGCGCGCTCACACTGGGGGTATGGCTGATCCCAGCTGGGAAGGATTTTGCCTTTGCCCTAGAGCGGGCGGTAACGGTCATGGTGATTACTTGTCCCCATGCATTGGGGCTTGCAGTACCGCTGGTGGTCGCAGTATCAACCGCGCTTGCCGCCAAAAACGGTCTTCTTATCCGGGATCGTGGCGCTTTCGAGCGCGCGCGCAACATTCAGGCCCTTATTTTTGACAAAACCGGCACCCTGACCAAGGGTGAATTCGGCATCACCGATACCATTGTCTTTGACGAGGATATGGATGAAAAGGAGTTGCTCCAATACGCTGCCGCAATTGAAGCCCATTCAGAACATCCCATCGCCAGAGGGATCACCGCTATGGTCGAAAAAACACCACCAGTGGAAGAGTTCAAAGCCATCCCCGGCAAGGGCGCACAGGGACTGGTTGACGGCAAAGAAGTCAAGGTCGTAAGCCCTGGCTTTCTGAAGGAACACAACATGGCGATGGAGGACGAGCGCATCGACACCTTCAATTCCCAAGGTAAAACGGTGGTGTTTGTTTTGATTGACGCCGAGCTCAAGGGCGCCATCGCCTTGGCAGATATTATCCGAGATGAATCCAGAGAGGCGATCTCTAAACTTAAAAAGATGGGGATTCAGTGCATGATGCTCACCGGAGATAACGATCTGGTGGCTAAGTGGGTCGCACAGCAGATCGGTTTGGACGAGTATTTCGCCGAAGTGTTGCCCGGAGATAAAGCCAAAAAGGTCAAGGAGATCCAGGCACGCGGTCTGGTCGTCGCCATGACAGGTGACGGCGTCAACGACGCCCCTGCACTTGCACAGGCGGACGTTGGCATTGCCATCGGTGCCGGGACGGATGTAGCGGTTCAGACCGCCGATATTATTCTAGTGCACAGTAATCCTGAAGACGCTGTCGCCATCTTGGGTCTTTCACGCGCAACCTATCGCAAGATGATGCAGAACTTGGCGTGGGCCACCGGATACAATGCGTTCGCCATCCCACTTGCGGCAGGGGCACTGTATACGTACGGCGTGCTGTTGTCTCCGGCCATAGGGGCGGTGCTCATGTCTCTGAGCACCGTGATTGTCGCCATCAACGCAAAATTCCTGAAAATCGCAAAATAAAGCTCCCCGGGTCGTTCTCAATCAGACCAGACAGACGTCAGACATTGAGAGAAGGAGTATATCAGCGAGAGGTTTTTCTGCGGATCTGATCGGCGAAATCCTTTATGAGAACACCCTCTCCGTGCAGATCATCGGTGGCAAACGGATTGAGAAACTGGCGCCCCCATAGCAGCCTGCGGTCGGTTTCATTGAGGGCCGCTTCTTCACAAACACCATCCCATGAGTCCCCAATGATTGTAAGCTGGTGTCTGATAATGGCACAAGCCTCGTCTTGGGTTAATAGATAATGGTGCGCTGCGTTGACACATGATGAGACGCGGCTCATACGATTGCCCCCCGCAATCAACATCGCCTGAGTCGCTTCGTTGCCACTGCGTATTTGCGGGCAGATATCATAGGCTGGAGTGAGAGAAAGCGTCCGACCATCCCAGAAGGCCGCGTGGTTGCGCGCGTGATCGTCCGTGTTGCCTGTCAGGATATTAAATACGATGCGGGAGAACAACTCCTTCAATGTGGCTTGAACATCGGTGAACTTATGCCGGATGATTTCGGCAAAATCCGCGTAACTTGCATAGCGGGCCATCATCTCGTCCAAGCCCAGAAGCGTCAGTGCCGAAAGCATTCCCCGGCGTTGCCAACCTTCTGGGCTACAGATACGATCAAAACGTTCAATCAGCAAAATATCCTTGCCCAGGGCTGAGGCCAGCTTGACCTCAGCCGCGTTGAGGCCACAGTGCTGTGCCAGGCGCATTGCCACAAATTCAGCCTTGACCACACTGTAGAGGTCGGTTGTTGACGAGAACTTGGCGATGTACTTCCTGTCCTGCTCTCTTTTGCTGTGGTCTTCAATCAGCGCCTTGGGCCGCGCACCACCTATCGAACCACCTTGATAAAGAGCTTCGTCGAGCTCGGCGCTGAGCGGGACACCCTTTTCTACCCGCTCAGCTGAACGGAGCAGCTCCTCCATTGAGGCATTGACCGGTGCGCGCGGCACATACTCCGTGGCCGAGAGTTGAAAATCCAAAGCACCAATGCGATCCGATCCTGATTCCAGCAGATAGGTTAATTCATCAAGCTGAGTTACATCTGTGTTTTGCCTTTGGCGACCCAGGAGTCTGTTAAGCAGGACGCGCCTACCCCAAGCATCCGGTGCACCATCGCGAATACAGCCTGGAAGATTTAAGCCCTTTGGTAGAGGAAGCAGGCCAGATTGCAGCGGGAGTTCGTCGGCATAAATCGAGATCGCATTGTTTCTCTCCAGATAGCTTTTCCCATAGTTGAAGAGAAGTTTATTCTCCGCAGAGGTCAGTTTTCCCGCGACAACCGGCTCAACCTGACCCGGCAGCCAGATCCAGACAAAGGCCTCTTTATACCGCTTGGCGTCAGAACTCATCGTCAACGACCTCTCCGACGGGATGAATATGCCGCGGGAGCAACGCGATCCGTTCCTCTGCCTCCACAACCTGCCTTCTTAGAACTTCACCATCAGCATTAAAGAGCTTGATTCCAACAAGAGTAGCGGCTTCAAAAACCAGCCCGATAGCGCAGGCCATATCCCCTTTTTCGATTCTCTGCAGGGTTGCCCTGGCGATACCGATACGCTGCGCAAGTTCGTTTTCAGACCATCGACGTTGTTTGCGTCCAAGCTGAATCTGCTTGCCAAGCAACTTCACTGCTTCCAGGGTGTATTTAGAATAAGGTCTTGTCCGTGCCATCGGTCTCCTCGCAAAATAGATGGCGCACATGCGCTTTCTGCCAAATATTATACTACAGTATTAATCCATCCTGTCAACAAATGACTCATATATAAGGCTTACGCGGCATATATGTATTATACATTGGTCATTTAAAGTTTTACTCAGATCCTTGGTGCTCGTGTAAACTGCTTAGATGAACACTCGGTACCTAATTTACACTCTAGGGATCCACCACCATTAATACCAAAAAAGCACCTACAGGAAAAACCTGTAAGTGCTTTTAAATTTTTGGCTCCCCGGGCCGGACTCGAACCAGCGACAGGGTGATTAACAGTCACCTGCTCTACCAACTGAGCTACCAGGGATCGTGTCTTTGCGACAGATCCGGAATATACGTAACCAAGACCGGAGTGTCAAGGCTTATTTACGATATTTTCCCACGATAGAAGCGCACTGATTTTCAACGTCCACCCTTTTTAAGGTCGAGCAGTACCAGTCTGGCTATCGCTTTTAAGGTGTCAAAAACTCCCACGCCAGTCATAGCACAGGCACGATATTCCGGCACTTTATTTGGGTTAAGATATTTTTGCAACTCTTCCATAGGGCTAATATTGGGAAGGTCCTGTTTGTTGTACTGCACAACAAACGGCATATTATCCAGATCATAACCGTGCTCATCCAGGTTATCGCGTAGATTTTCCAAGCTTTCAATGTTGGCATCCATGCGTTCTTCCTGAGAGTCGGCTACAAACACCACCCCATCCACCCCTTTTAAAATGAGTTTGCGCGAAGCATCGTAAAACACCTGTCCTGGGACGGTATACAGATGAAACCGGGTCTTAAACCCTCGCACTTCACCCAATGCTAGAGGTAGGAAATCAAAAAACAGTGTGCGCTCCGACTCCGTTGCCAGAGATATCATCTTGCCTTTCGATTCGGGTGCGGTTTTTTGGTACACGAACTGCAAATTTGTAGTTTTACCGCACAGACCGGGGCCGTAATAGACGATCTTGCAATTAATTTCGCGCGACGCATGATTTATAAACGACATTGCGGCTATCCTCAGTTAAACAAATTATCTATGTCGTCATCGGTGATTTCAGCAAAAGGATTGGCACTGTAGCCGCTCGCGTTCTGCTGTTCCTGACGTTGGGCAATATCTTCGAACACCTGGGTCAATGCTGCGCTGGCACGCTTAACCCGCAGGCGTACCAGCCCGAGGGAGCTATGGGCATCAAAAATAACCACAAGAATAACCCGCCCCGCAACAATGGAGAGGTGAATACTGTCATTTTCCCCTTCATGGAACTGAATGGAAAATTCTTTCTCTCCAATCAATTTGGCCAGTCCACCGGTGGTGGCAATATTCCCTGCAGTCAGAGACGCTAAACTGGTGATATCAAGTCCGGCCACCTCTCCAGTGGAAGAGATCATAAGCCCGTTTTTATCAACCAGAAATATTGCCTTGGCTTGTGCAGCCTTGAGCAACTGGGTAATGATGACATCTATCTGGGCTAGCTCTGTATCGTAGAGTTCAAAATTCGACTGGGCGCTGTACATGGATTCTCCCGCAGGAAGAAGTGATTTTAAACAGGCATAAAACATAGGGGCCAAGATACAGGGACATGAACATGTCTCAGACCGCCAATTCACCCATTGTTCTTCGCTCTTCTTATATCATCGGCGTCACCGCCGTGCAAGGTCTTAGCCCGATGTTAAGTTATTCCCACGCAAAAACAATAAAGCTCCCACCACACTTGAGCATGGATGGGAGCTTTAAATTTAGCTACTACTTACAGTAGCGGTTTTATTTACCTATCTATTTATCTACGCCACAATCAGGATCCATGGCGGCCAATTTTTTGTACAGATCGTAGCGCGCTGCGGTCTCTTCGTTGGCCTGCTGCATCAGTTTTGCTGCAACTTCAGGCTGACTTTTCTTCAGCACGCGGAAGCGGTTTTCGCCGTAAGCAAAGTCCTCAAAACTCATGCTCGGATCCTTGCTGTCGAGTTGCAGCGGATTTTTCCCCTGCGCAGTCAGACGTGGATCGTAGCGGAACAGAGGCCAGTGGCCTGAATTCACTGCATCTTTGCATCCATCTACTGCGGCAGTCATGTCTATACCATGCGCGATGCAGTGGCTGTATGCAATGATGATAGAGGGGCCATCGTAGGACTCAGCTTCTATGAACGCCTTAACACACTGGGCTGGATTAGCCATGGAGACCTTGGCAACATAGATATTGCCGTAGGTCATGCTGATCATGCCCAAGTCCTTCTTGCCCATGCGCTTGCCGCCAGCGGCAAACTGTGCCACCGCTCCGAGTGGAGTGGCCTTGGAGGCCTGCCCACCGGTATTGGAGTACACCTCGGTGTCGAGAACTAGAACGTTGATGTTTTCACCGGAGGCAAGGACGTGGTCCAGTCCGCCATACCCGATGTCATAGGCCCAGCCGTCACCACCAACTGCCCACACAGATTTCTTGACCAGGTAGTCCGCCACGGACAGAAGCTGTTTGGAGTTCGCATCTGGGCAGCGCTCCAGTCCCTGCTTTAGTTTGGCAACCCGCGCACGCTGCTCATCGATCCCCTGCTGCGTACTCTGGTCAGCTTCTTGAATCTCTTTGATCAGGTCTGCGTACTCACCACCGGCCTTGCACAGTTGCTCTGATGCACCAGCGAGGAGCTCAAGGGCGTACTCGTTGAACTTATCCACCGTCAGGCGCATGCCGTAGCCAAATTCGGCGTTATCTTCAAACAAGGAGTTACTCCAAGCCGGACCGAGACCATCCTTGCGGGTTGTCCACGGGGTGGTGGGCAGGTTGCCACCATAGATGGAGGAACACCCAGTGGCGTTGGCGATCAAAGCACGATCACCGAACAGCTGAGAGAGCAACTTCACAAACGGGGTCTCTCCGCAACCAGCGCACGCGCCGGAGAACTCAAACATGGACGGCAGAAATTGGCTCCCCTTCAGGGTCTGGCGCTTAACCAGGCTTTCATCTACATCGGGCAATCCGAGGAAGAACTCCCAGTTTATGGCTTCGCTCTCACGCAGCGGCGCTTGGAAGGTCATGTTGATGGCTTTCTTGCCCTCCTCTACCTTGCTCTTTCCTGGGCAGTTGTGCACACAGGCACCACAACCGGTACAGTCTTCTGGCGCTACCTGCAGGACAAACTTCTTACCCGCAAAATCTTTGCCATTGGCAGCAATAGACTTGAATGTTTCCGGCGCGCCATTTAAATCATCTGCAGTGCAGACCTTCATACGGATGGAGGCGTGCGGGCACACAAAGGAGCAGATACCGCATTGAATGCAGAGCTCAGGCTCCCACACGGGGATATTGACCGCGATGTTGCGCTTCTCGTACTTGGCGGTGCCGACAGGGAAGGTTCCATCGCTCGGCATGGCGGAAATAGGCAGATCCTGCCCCTTGCCCTCAATGATGGCTGCAGTAGTTCTCTTGATGAACG
>JAVERW010000055.1:0-12820 GCA_034006915.1 Desulfuromonadaceae bacterium
ATTAAGGCGCGACCGCCCACGACTAGAATCAGGAGTACAAGGATAGCAATACAAATCCGTAGGGATCTACCCGTCGGCATTTTCATGGATTATCTCCTAAGGATAAATCAATCTGCGCACGGGCGACGTGAGCGTCGGCAAGTGCACCGTAGTAATTTGTCTGAGCTTCCAGCAGTTCTGACTGAGCATCAAGGACATCAACGATGGCACCTTTACCGAACTCATATTTCTGGCGCTCAATGCGCAGGCTTTCCTCCGCCTGCTCCACGGATTTCCTAATGGTTTGAACACGTTCTGTTGCCGAGCCGAAATTAAGGATGGCGGTCTCCACTTCGAGGCGAATCTGAAGCTCCATCAAGCGCAACCTTTCCTGAGCGGCGGCCAGTTTAGCTCGCTCCTCATGTACACGCGCCTCAACACCTCCACCTTGAAAAATTGGAATATCAATGCCGATCCCCACATTACCCACATCCTCGGAATTGTTGCCGGAAAAAGCTTGCCCATTGGCATCCAGCTGACTCGTCGTATCTGTCGCCCAACGTCCCCCGTACGTGCCTAAGAGACTAATCGTAGGTGAATGGCCTGCCCGCGCTACATCCACCCGTTTTGCCTGAGCCTCCAATTCCTTACGCGCTGCCAAGTGATCGGGACGGTTTGCGAATGCAACGAATACACCCTCCTCCACTGAGGGTGTATCGCCTATGTAATCATATAGAGTTCCTTGCACATTCAATTCGGCTTTTGCGGATTCAACTCCCATCAGGTTTGCCAACAGGCGTTTCTGGAGTGCAAGAGTGTTTGTCTCGCGTACGATTTTTTGCTGTACATCGGCCAGCCGGACTTCGGTGCGCAAGCGATCTACCTTGGCCGCTTTCTGTGCTGCAATCAGGTCGTTGACGCGCTTGAGATGCGACGCGAGAATCTCCTGCGAAAAGGTCAGAGAACCGATGAATTTTTCCTGCGTCAGAATTCCGTAAAATACGCTCGTAACATTGAAAATCAATTCTTCACGTGTTCGACTCAGACGATGTTCGGCAGCCTGACTCAGGAGATTCGCAGCGCGTTCTTCATTAATCAGTTTACCGCCGGAAAACAAGGGGACGCGTAGAACGAGGTCACCGGAAAAAAGCGAGTCGCTAAAGGTTCCCATTTCACCGTTATACCGCACCGGAACGAGGCGTTGATCATCAAGATAGCGCGTGTATGCCCCTTCCACCGAAAAAGACGGCAACATAGCGCCCCAAGCCACATCCCTGCGTGCTCGGGCTGCTGCGGCATCATATCCAGTAGCTGCTATTTCAGGATTTTGTTCCAAAGCGATGGCGATTGCCTCGGCAAGATTGAGATCCTCAATACTATTCGATGCGGCAGCAATCTGGGATTCGTGTCGATAATTACATGCCGCAAAATTGGGTTGGTACGCGTACGCAGTTGAACCATGAGGGGCGGTACGATAAGTGGTATAGGGTTCGGTAGGTGCAAACACGGTGCATCCGCTGAGCGCTAACAAGGCCAGAGCTATGACTGATAGAGATATTGTTTTGATATAATTCATATGCATATTTCTGAATTATTTCGGATGCTTGCGTTGCCGCGAGCTAGGCGTTCGGTCCGTTCTCCTGACTGTTCTTTCCCCATTGATTTTTCCATTCCATCTAGCATGTTCAGGCTTTAAACCTTTTGCAGGTTTGGCTGAATAGCCAAAGATTTCGAAAAAACTACCTTAGCAACGCATTATGCTCCAGTGCATTCGCTTGAAGCACAGCTTCTACGCAAGAGAAGAACTTGAGGATACAGGGCACACGTAGTGTATAGAATACCTGCTGGCCGCGTCTATCATCCGTGACAAGACCTGCGTTCTTTAACACGGAAAGATGCTTCGAAACTGTTGAAATATCTGCCCCGACCATCTCGGTCAACTCGCAGACGCTGTGCTCACCTTTGGCGAGCTCCTCAAGCATGAATATCCGCGAAGGATGCGCCAACGCTTTTATAATCTTCGCACGTGCCTCACAGTGAGATTTTGTTCTTGCATCCATCAAAATGTTCCTTCATTCAAGTCAACTTTTGGAAGCATGGCAAAATAGCCAAGCAAATGTCAACCATTTTTGTGACATATCTACATAACACTTACCTGAGGTTCCTATCTGCGGGGTGAAAGCAGCGCTTAAAAATCAGGAGCAACTCACTCCCTAACTGGGTGCAAGTGCTTAGTTTATTGTTAACTCTCAAGCTGATTGGCGGGTCGTGCTTCAATACGCAACGTACCTTTCACGCCGGGGCGCGTCTGCTGTTCAACGGGGATGTCGAAGGTTATACCAGCCCCTGCTTTAAGCTTACGCGTATCCGCATTAATGCCTGGTTTGCCGGGGTTGACCTCCTGGTAGCCGTATTTAATCCGCCACCCCCCTGGAGCATCCTTGTCGGAAAAAGCCTCAACTAAAATCAACTTACGCATGATGTAGCCACCCTCGTAATGGCGTTTCATGAAGAGCACACCATCTATCTCATAATCTGGGACGAGCACTTTAATGTCGAATGCGAAGCTGACAGAGCCTGACGCTTTAACACTTTTGTTCTGATCGAGAAAAACGGAAAACAAATGCGGGCTGTTATCGCGATTAGGTGGACGGTTGGTATTATCTTTACCGGGGAATAAGTCAGCGTAACTGCGGAAGATTGCAGAATTTTCTCTCACCTCACGGCGAGTCATCTGCCACTGACATCCGCGGATGCTGACCGCAACCTCGAACTGGTAAGATGCACCCACTTTTTTCCCAGCCTTGAATTCTTTATCTACCTCAATGGGTAACGTAATGTCGTCAATATCCAGAAAGCCATCCACACGAAGTGAACCGAAGAAAAACCGGGTAAGATTCTGATAGCCTTCCTCCGAATTCACTATGCCGTAGTGGCCGGAATGGCAGCGATTCACAAAAGCACGCGGTGAACCCACATCTTTGCCATCTGGGCCAAGTCCATGTGTGGTTGCGTTCTCAATCCGCACAAGTCCGTCACTTACGTCCCCGACGGCCCACGCTGACAGGCCCCCACCTACGGAGTAATCGCGAGGGTTTGTCCCGACTAAATTAAATATGCGCTCCGGCGGGAAGTTTCTCACGGTCGAGACGTCATCAGTATCGGGCAGGTTGAGAAACTCGGACATCCGCTTCCGGTTGAAGTTATTGATATCACCAAAGGAAAGCCAACCCGGCACATTGCGTACGATGCGCATATCAATGCCATTATGTGGGGTCGCGTACGTGAACAGCTTTTCTACTGCATTTCGCGCTTCTGCTGAACCTAGCTTCGAATTCTGCAAGAAAGCGCGACAGATCAGGCCCCCCATGGAATGCGCTACGAGATACACGCGAAAGTTTTCTGGCTTCACTCTATTTTTCGGGTTGGCGCACATTTTTTTGCGCAGGCGCAGGATCAGCTGATCTAATCCTTTTGCGAAATGCTCAATAGGCGGTGTATCACTTGTGCCAAAGTCTTTGCTGGCCTCATCGTAGTAGCGGTAGACAATGATGCTGCGGTACGCAACCAAATGGTCAGGATTATCGGATGCGACAAGATCTTCACCGTCTACAAACACATCGTCATAAGCATAGTCAGACATCAGACGCACAAGTGGCGACTCAAAGTAGAAGCGCTTTACATCACCCGTCCAGGCCATGCGCGCCTTAGTCGAGCCGATGTTGAATCCCATGTAGGGATCAGCAACAGTATTTTCGATCTCGTTCTGCGTCGCCGCAAAACCGCGCACATAGATGATTGGATGATACGGATGTTGTGATGATGTGGGCATATAAATTCCTCCCGGATATAATCTATCGAACCCTAAAGTTAACTTTAACTTCGATAATTATAGCCGATGATTACCAATTCACCACAAGGTTGTACCTTTAATGAGCCACAAGCTTAAGGTTCTTCATTCATCACCTCTTCGTCCGCGTTGACTGATCTCGGGGTCGGCAGTGGACGAACCATTTAAGTCAGTCGGCGCGAAAAGTATTGGAATTTTATAAAAAAATTCGCATTGCCAAAAGCCCGTCCATGTCACGCGGATGGTCTATACCACGACGAACGTGCCCCTAAGTTCCGCGCGTAGCGGGCGGTGTTTAGCAAGGTACGCCTGCATTGCATCAATGGCGTGCACAGAATGTTTCTTGCGCTGCCGTCCATATTTTTGAGCAACACCCTGTTCGGTGACAAACGCAACGTGGTAAGTGCGCCCCGGTTCTAGCGCTTCATTGCCCACAAACACCTGCTGAATGCGCTGCGCAGGCGGATTCTCGATTTTCAGATAAACGCTGAGACCGAGACTGCGTTTGACGTATCCACCCATCTGCTCGTAGGGATCGAGCGCAAACGTCCGTTCCAGATTCTCCTCCAACATCGCGAGCAGTTCCTCCCCTGTCAGGTCAACTGTTGAGACCGGCGGGTTCATTGGGATGATGTTGTAAAGGTCGTTCAGGGTAACCTTCCCAGGGACGATCGGCGCACCATAACGCCAACCATTCGAGAATGCTAACTGCGCACCGGTGCTTTCCAGCAACGCTTGCAATAAGAAATTGTCCATCGTCGTTTCTAGCATAGTTGCTCGATTGAGCGCGGTCTCTGTTTCACCCACAACCGCTGAGAGCTCATCTTGATACGGCGCGAGTGCCTGGCACACGAGGTCATCTACCACGGGATCAGGGGGTATACTGGCTTCAACTTCAATCAGCTGGTGACGATAGTCAACGATTTGCCCGTCCTCTACTTCCACATCCAGACGACCCAGGAAGGACCCATGGCAGCCCGACTGGATCACCAGCGTTTTCCCTTGGAGAACCGGCTTATGCAGGCGGTTGTGGGTGTGGCCGCTCAGACAGATATCTATACCCTGCACCTCCGCCAGAAGCTTCATATCTTGGGGGAACCCGAGATGCGAGATGAGAACGATCAGGTCAACATTCTCTGTGGTGCGTAAAATATCGATGATCGCAGGGAGTTCTTCCAAGCCTAGGGTAAAGCGCAACCCTTGGCTGAAAGAGGGTGGCATAGTCTTATCTACAATATTGGAGGCGACACCCACGAGGCCAACCCGCAACCCGCCGATCCGCTTCACGCTGTACGGTGGGAAAAAGCGCTCTTTCGTTGCCAGGTCATAAACATTGATTGCAAGTGTCGGATAGTTGAGCTCCGCTGCGCGCTGCTTGAAGGTTGCGGGACCGAAAGCAAATTCCCAATGCGCCGTCATTGCATCGAATCCCAATGCGTTTAAGATTGGGACCAATGCCTGTCCCTGCGTCTTCAGAGCAGGATAGGTGCCATGGAACGTATCGCCGCAGTCGCAAAAGAGCACACGCTCCTTGCTCTCAGCGCGGATCTGTTTTATGAGCGTGGCGATACGGGCATAGCCTCCCGTAGCACGATAGACCGCCCGATCACCCTGCCAGAACAACTCCTGGTGTAGATCAAAATAGGCATGGCTGTCATTGAGCTGGACAACGGTGAGTGATGTTTTATTTGCCATGAGCTGTACCCCTTTCACTGCATAGTTATCCAAAACACCAGTACGCTGACTACTAGTAGAGTCACCGTGAGCAGTATCAAGGTTGTCAGCGAAGTTCTCGACACCCCCTCTTGCGCCAGCCTCATACATGCGCGACGGTAAGCAAAGATCGCGAAAACGAAGATGCTTGCGCCCCAAATTACCAACAGTCCGCCGACCATACGAGCTACCACCTGGTGGGCAAACTCTTGAAAGACAAGCGCACGCGTAATCGCCAAGCCACCGCCCACTCCGGCTAAACCTGTCCGAACCCATGCGGAGAATGTTCGTTCGGCTGCTTGCAACGTCCGTTCCGAAGCGAGAACATCGCGATCTTGATACGGATGCATTGTATCCATCCTCCCCCCTGGCTGAACTTCTTTAGCCATAAGCGAATTTATTTATTCTGCTCGCGAGTCAGAGTTTTTGACGCGACAGACAGGCACCACCTTAAACTTGATGGATTATTGTCTGGGAAATGGGCCACTCCACCCAAGCTTCACAAACAGACCTGCAAAGCCGTGACTTAAGGTAAACGTCAAACAGGTCATTAACGTTCCGTTATTGCGCTGTTGCAGGGGCAAGTGATTTCATGTACATGACCAATGAGGCCATATCGGAAGATCCGGTTGACAAGGGGTGGCCCTTAAGCGCCTGGGATATGCACAAATTCGTAATCTTCTTGAGTTTTGCGTCGTCATGTGCGGCGGATTTTTCTAATCCTTTTCCCTCTGCGTGGCAGCTGGCGCAACTTTTCCCATTAGTGCCCAGCTCTGTGCTGTTGAACAATTCCTTGCCTCGATCGGTTGAAGCTTTGTCGGCGGCCAAAACCGGGTTTGCGCTCAATGCGGCGACACATAGTAGTAAGAATAATGTTCTCATAGTTGAATCCCCTTTTTTGTTTTATTCAGCTCGACTTTCACGCACTTACTGACATCGTTTTTACATCTAATCTAATCGTTAATAACTGAAAACAAAAGCCGAGCATAACAATCTATTCTTGAAAACTGACGACAGCTGCTTGATAAATTCTGCCAGCTTCTGCACACTTGCTCATTGCAACACCTAACTGTAGCTTTATCAAGCAGGCAAGCAATAGCTATATGACATACATTACAAGCGTGGGGAGTTCTATGGTCCCCCCCCACGCTTGTAGGTTTACTTTACCTTTCAATTTACTACGAATGGAATCCTGCTCCTTGCCACAAGAACCTCAATGATCCCCATCAGCTAAGGGTTGTCGCTTTTATCTTAGTCGGCATCCGCTTCGCCTTTAGAACCTATATCTTCAGCGCCTGTGCGTTTCAGGATTTCTTTACCTTTATTTTTCCAATCGCTATCGTCGGCATGGACAGAAAGCAAGATCCCCCCTTTTTTGATGCGTCCTTCATACCGGTTCGCTTCATATTCGGGAATACCCAGCCCGATCAGCGCACCAGCAATTCCACCAGTCACACCTCCAGCGCCAGCTCCCGCAAGAGCGGCCATGATAGGTCCTGCCGCAATTAATGGACCTACACCTGGGACGGCCAATAAACCAATACCCGCTAGCCACCCTAAAGCACCTCCGATGACTACACCTGTACCAGCCCCTGTCGCCGCCCCTTCAGGCGCCTTGGTTTCTTTCTCTAGCGCAAATTCTTTCGTTCCACCACCTTGGGGGAACAACACCGAGATATCTTCGTTGCGGAAACCCGCATTTTTCAATTCTTCGACTGCCCGCTCAACCAACATACGATCCGTGTAGATTCCATAAACTGCGATGTTTTTGGACATAAACCAACCTCCTTATATTAATATGAATTTTTAGGGGCGATGCCTATTTCGTTCTTAACTTTATCGCTTCCAACTACCTGGACCGCTTTTTCTTCGACAGACATTTTTTCTTCTTCAGATCTGACAGGACCCTTTAAGGTAACCATTCCGTCGACTGTAATGATCTTCACATTGTGTGCTTGAATCGAAAGCGACTTGTCCTTGATGACGGCACGACGGATTTTCTGGGTGATATCACGATCCTGTTTTGTTTCGCCTTGTTGGTCCGCGGTGAGTTCATTTTTTGCCTGATCTCGTTTGTTAATTCCCGTATTATCAGCGGACTGTGCAAGACATGTCACTGGGATGTAGACAAGAAATGCGACAGCTATCATCAATACCGTTACAAACATTGTCTTTTTAGCCATATATGCCTCTTTTCCTTTACCTTGCGCTTGAATGTCTTTTGAAGAATATCCGCTTCTCTCACATGCACCATTCATATCGAAAGTCCTGTTCATCATCTCACTCACCAATTCACCCATAGACTTCGTCAAATAGCTGCCCTTGGGATGGCTTACGAAGTTTCTACATTCCTGGAGTCATGAATATTCAAACGGACCCTACGACCGAACGGTGCATCAGCGCACCACTGTCGCTGGTCTTAGGTGCAGCCGCGAAATAGAAACAGCACCACTAATATTGGAACCGGGATTCCCAAGAGCCAAAGCAAAGCCCATCCAATTTTTCCATCTTCTGAGTTAAGCATAGTGATCCTCCTTTTCTTTCAGGACTTTGCGGTAACAGAATGGGTTAACTGAAAAACTCATGTGCAACGTCGGATAGTGCATTGATCACGGGTTGGGCATACCGACCAGTACGTGAGCCACGAGAGCTTGCACCCAAGAGAAGTCCCAGTCCTATTCCTATCCCTAATGTGATAAGAATTGTCTTGCCGGGATTCTCAGTACTGTAATTCTTGGCCTGCGCATACGTTTGGCTTACCGTCTCGACAGTCTTATCGTACGCATCACTTGCCGCCTGCTCAGCTTGTCCGTAGACCTTAGCTCCTTGGTCCATAATGCTATGAGCCTTGTCACTGACGCTGCCAGTTTCACCGGACAGTTGCTTTGTATCAGTTCCGTATGTGTTTTTTTCGTTTTCCATAATATTCTCCTAAGAAAGGTTAGGTGTTACCTCTTAATCTTGACAATTTGTTACATGGTTCTCTGTCGATCCAATGGTTGACTTCCTCCTGTCTGTGATTGAAGCTTGGCATCACGGTTTGTCACAGAGGTCGTGGCGGCGTCTTTTATCCAGCTGGCTGCAGCCTTCGTGGCAACACCCAATAGGGTCACCTTAATCAGTTCAGGTCCCGTGGCTCTGGCAAACATCCCCCCCCTTGCGTCGCGAATATTTTCTGAGATGGAATCCATGATTTGTTCCAGGGGAGTAGTACGTGTTTTAAATATCCCTGAGGCAAGATAGCCAAGACCAGCGGCGGCCCCAAGCGCCCAATAAGGCGAGTCACTCACATATTCGCGCCAATCGAGCTTTTCTTTGATACGATCACCGATTTGCTCGACAGTTTGTGAAAACATCTCTTCTCCTTTAGCAATATCATGACGTATTTGCTCGGTACTGCGCTCGCCCTTCGTTTCCTTAGTGTCACTTAGGAACTCTGTATCAGCCATTTGCTATCCTCCTTTTTGGTGAGTTTCTGTCTATATTTCAGGGATCGCCTTCTTCAATTGTCTATAGCCGATTAAGACAATGACAATACCGATAAAAGCAAGTGCTACTCCGGTGGTTAGCGCCGCGATGACTGGGTTCATGTAACTAGTTAGTCCGATGATCAATGCAGCACAAAGAGACAAGAAGGCAGCAAAACTGATGACCACACCTGTCACAACCATCACGACGCCGCTACGACTAATCTTCACTTTTTCGCGAATTCTCTGGATCACCAGCTCAATTTCGTCGTGAACCACCGCGGCTGAGTTGTGGGCAAGCTGTCCCAACAATTGAGTGAAGGATTCGCGTTGCGTTGTTGGGTCTTTGTTGACTTCTGCCTTGTTCATTGCGAAATCTCCTCCTTACCTACGTCGCAAAATAGCTCCGATAACCAGGCCGACGGTTCCAGCAATCAAGAGGCTGCGCCCAGGACTCTGCCTGATATATTTCTGGACTTTGGCATTTGTCTGCTCGTAGTCAAATTGCCGAACGTACTCGGCTGATTGGTCCAGCCACTCTGATGCCTGCTTTTTGTAATGAGCCATGTCGGATTGTGCATCCTGCCGTGCCGCTTTTTCACCCACGCTTTTGGCCGCAACGTGCAGCTTTTTAGCAAGACAATTTTTTACGTGTTCGAAGCCGGTTGACTTATCCGAACATTGAAAATCTGGCGCTGATTCCCCGGTTTTATCCTCTTCCCAATTACTCGTTCCCATAGTTCTTCACCTCCCTTCATTTAGTCGCTAACTCTTACCTGCTCCAAGCTCTTCGCTGCTGGGGGTTATGCCAAAGATCGAACGGACTTTTCCCGATCCCATTGGCGTGTCTTTGCTGCAGCAATAAATGCGTCTTTGTCGTTGATATCGACGACGCCAGCATCCTGTCCGACATTCGCTATTTCCAAAAGCGCCTGGCCGCCTTTATCGACGGTGATTGCCTTGAGATGACCGAAAGCATCGCGCACGAAATCTATTGCGGCCGCCTCCTTCGACAGCATATCAGCGCCTTCTTTAGAGAGAATGACCGCGATCGCATCGAATAGCACTGAAGGCATACCGGCCAGCTGTCCGTCGGCCTCAAGGATTGAGTCATCACCAAGCTTCGCACCACCAACTTTAGGGGCTATAATTTTTACGCTTGCGCCTTCATCGATAACTGCTTGACGAATTTTGTCGACGACAGCGCCGTCCGAACCATCAGCTACAAGGATGCCAACCACTCGACCCTCAAGGGTATCCTTCATTTTGCCGATGGTTTGTAATGCGGGCGAAATATCCAGCTCTTGCACTGGTGCAGCAGTCTTAGGAGCACTTGGCAACGTTTTAAGCCCAAGACCCGCGGCTACGCGTTTGGCTAGGTCTTCTTCTATATTACGTAAATGGGCGACCATTGCCTGGCGCACGTGAAGGTGTTCAACCTTCGACAGCTCAAAAACAAGTGCTGAAGCAAGGTGCGCCTGCTCATATTCGGTCTGGCTGAGATAGAACTGCCGTGCTTGGCTGTAGTGGTCCGCAAAACTCTCCGCACGAATACGACCTTTCTCCCCACTTTCATTTATCCTGGAGCTACGATAACCTACAGCTGGGTCTTCGCGAGGATTATCCTGGGAAAGTGAATTCGGCTCATAACTCACCCGACCTTTCTGCGGCATCATCTGCATATGTCCATCACGTTGCAGGTTACCGAATGGACATTTGGGTGCATTTATCGGGATCTGGTGGAAGTTAGGTGTCCCCAGGCGTGACAGCTGAGTATCTAGATAAGAAAAAAGACGGCCTTGGAGCAGCGGATCATTGGAAAAATCGATTCCTGGGACAATATTCGCAGGACAGTAAGCAACCTGCTCAGTTTCGGCAAAAAAGTTGTCAGGCCATCGGTTCAATACCATTCGACCGATGGTTTTCAATGGCACCAATTCTTCTGGAATCAGCTTAGTTGGATCCAAATGGTCAAAAGAAAACTTATCCGCTTGTTCCTGTGTAAAGAGCTGCACCGCAAATTCCCATTCGGGAAAATCGCCATTTACAATGGCTTCAAACATGTCGCGTCGATGAAAGTCAGGATCGGCACCGGCAATTTTGACCGCTTCATCCCAGATGGTGGATTGCAGACCAAGCTTTGGTCGCCAGTGAAATTTAACGAAAGTAGAATCGCCCGCATCGTTCACCAGACGGAAGCTATGCACACCGAAGCCTTCAATCATGCGGAGCGAACGTGGAATGGTGCGATCGGACATAATCCACATCACCATATGCATCGATTCCGGCGTCAGCGATATGTAATCCCAAAATGTATCGTGGGCTGTCGCACTTTGCGGGAATCCCCGGTCCGGCTCCATTTTTACGGCGTGAATGAGGTCGGGAAATTTGATCGCGTCCTGAATGAAGAAGATAGGGGTGTTGATGCCGACCACATCCCAATTACCTTCTTTGGTGTAGAATTTAACAGCAATCCCACGTACATCACGTGGAGTGTCAACAGAACCAGCCCCGCCGGCAACGGTCGAGAAACGGGTAAATACAGGCGTTTTTTCACCAACATTAGTGAGTATCTTCGCCGTCGTGTACTGCTCCAGCGATTCGGTCAGTTCGAAATAACCATGGACAGCGGTGCCACGCGCATGCACGATCCGCTCTGGAATACGTTCGTGATCAAAATGGGTAATCTTTTCACGAAGGACGAAATCCTCAAGAAGGGTCGGCCCGACCGCATTGGCCCTGAGCGAGTTCTGATTGTCGGAAACCGGGATGCCTTGGTTGGTTGTGTGTATGGGGTGACTACCGCCGGCGACCTGGTGTAGTTCTCCTCCATTTCCCAAGTTGGCTTCTCTATTCGAATTTGTTGAAGTCTTCTCTTTCATTTTTCCTGTGGTATTTTCCTTGGTCTCGTTCGATCTTCTCCGGACTTTTTCAGTCATGTTGGTCTCCTTTTAACGAGTTGATGACGACTGAGCTTGCGCAACCTGCAAAGATGGCTTTAGCCTCTGAGAAATGCCTGCAAGTCAGCGTGGCGCTAGTCCTTGTGCGTTTCAGCCAGCTTGTGTGAAGCATCCAGGCAGATTTTCTGCGTAGCACCCTCAATAAGCTTCGACTTCAACACCATCGAGGCTCCTATCGGCATGATCTGAGTGTCGTCGCCAAATGTAGTTCTACATCTTTATTTGCATATTGATGTTCATCTTGTCATGATGCAATTCGTATTCCATAAATGTAACTTACTGTTTATATTGGAGTATTGTTCGATTTTAAGTGTTGATTGGGTGAAATGTAATGTTTCTCGACAAGAATATTAATGATAAATTTTTATCAAAGGACCCATTTTCTGCAAGAAGTGCATAGGTGTTCCAGCACCACTGAAAGATACAGAAGCCTGTAAGGGTTTAAGCTAGATGATGGCGCAGGGTTAGATGGAATTGTTGCCCCAAAAGTGCGAAGCAACCAAGTGACAGGATGGTATGGAGGTTTTGTAGCGCTGATTTACGTATGCAGAAAAACCAGCGTATATGCCTGTGAAGGAGTCGATAAAAAAGGAAACAATCATTTTTTAAGCATGGTAAACAGCGGATAGTCTCCCACTGCGATTTCGGAAGGGGATGTCTTAGACTTTTATTCTGCAAAAATACATGTCTTTTTTAAGAACACATGTCTTTACTACCTAGCGTTTGTACTCACATTCAGGTTAATTATGGAGGGGATTTACGCTTTGACCACCAAAACACCAAGAGATCGTCTAGTGCAGACGCCCCTTGGCTCCGTACATATGAACAAGTTTCATGCGGAAAACTTCAAG
>JAVERW010000056.1:0-12755 GCA_034006915.1 Desulfuromonadaceae bacterium
TTATCATGGTGCCGACGACATTTTGCCAGATGTCATCAAACCGGCTCTTATTGGGAATAATTACAGTGTTGTCACTGTAGAAGGTCAGAGCGCTGATCGGCCCCCAGTTCACCGGCAAGGTATACGCCAGGTTGAAGACTGCAGCATCCCCTTTGAGGGGCACACCCCAACTGCTACCGTAACCACCCATGGTGATGAGGTCTTTATCCACTTGTTGCCCATTAACCGTTGCCGGGTTCTTCGGGGCGTACTCATAGTGCAGATATTCCAGCTGCAGGTTGAAGCGGCCGTAATTGCCGTTCAAGTGGATCGCACTGGCCCAGTGATCACCATCTTTTCCGGTTATGTTGTTATATAACTGGCCGTATTCGCCAGAGACGCCAATCTCAGTATTGGCGCTATCGCTGTGTTCAAACTGATAAGCAATGCGCAGATTGCCTTGATTGGTTTCTTCGTTGCCCGCGGCCTGGGCCCCTGCATAGCCACCATCGGCGTTGCTTATTACGTCTACAGAGTAGCGGTCAGCGTTTCCGGGTTTCCCCAGCTCGTCGTTTTTGTAGAACGCCCCACTAATTCTCCACTGCCCGGGGTTATAGAGTAATTTCACCCCCATGTCGTAGTCATCTTCTAAGCCAATATAATACAACCCGCTGAACCAGAAGTTATGCGATGCAAACGGCTGAAGCCCGAACGGTACCTGATGGATTCCCAACTGAACTTGCAGCTCATCGGTAAAGTTGTAGCCCATATACCCGTGGTGAATGGTGTTGAAGTCATACTCGGGGTAAAAGCGATATTCCGCAGAAAAAATAATGTCCTTGATGGAACCGTCGAGATTAAAGCGAAAGGTATCAAAAGCAAAATCCCCCCCCTTATCTTTCGAGGTTTCGGACCAGTCCTGGTAGCCGTAATTGACGCGGAGCGCGCCACCGATACGAATATCAGGCTTGCTGCTATTGACTGCCTCCGTGACCATTTCGTGCAGGGTGCTCTGCTGCTCTACGTCAGTTACGTCAATGACGGTGGTTTCGGCGCGAACAGAATCGGCCTCAATTTTTGCTTCGAGCTGTGACAGTCGCTCTTTCAGGGCATTTATTTCATTTATAGTGGCGTCGTCCGCCGCCTGCGCCGACGCAGGGCAGAACTGTACGATGGCAGCAAACACAACTGCAGACATAGCAACGCTCTGAGCCACGCCAGATAACCATCTCCATGCTCCCATAGGTAAATTCATGGGAGTGCCATCCCTCTGTAACATTAAACATTCTCCCTTTTTGGTTTATTCCGGTTTTCCCTAAGCAGATGAACAAACTTCAGGCAGGGTTATCTACTTAGACGCAGAGCTACTTCGCGCTGCTTAATAACATTGCTCACACATCACAATTTAGTTCGTGAACAAAGGACTAAAACACAGAATGCGGGGTCTTGTCAACCACAGGCGCCAATTTACAACATACTGAAAGCAAAGGGTATTTCATTTAATGACTATTTTAAGCGCCGTTAAAATAGGTATAACTGACATTCAAAATGGACCTATATGAATATATATTGCATTGATTACGAACAAATTGAAGTGACTTTTCGTGTTTCATTTCAGTCAATTACGCAGCTGGTTAGATGACAGGATGGGGACATGTGGATTATTTATTCTGTGGGCCGTTGTGCGCGGAAAAACATTTCTGTTGCAAGTTAATATGCGCTTGGCATAATCAGAGGTTAAACTATTTGCTCCCTAATGTATTCCACGGCAGTGCCGCCATCGGCCGCAGTGCTGTTGCCTTTATTGATGGAGACGCTATGCTCACCCTTCAGACAGACCAACCGCAGAATCCAAGTTACGAAAAACGTATTTTACGCTCCTTGCGCCGCATTATTCGGGCAGTGGAACTACGCTCACACAAGATTGCGCAGCTCTACAAAATTACCGGCCCGCAACTGGCGTGTCTGCATACCATTATTGATCATGGTCCGATGACTTCTGCAACCCTTTCGACTCATCTGGTGCTGAGCCCGAGTACCATTGTGGGGATTATTGATCGCCTGCAGGAAAAGGGCTGGGTCACGCGTGACCGCAGCACAACTGACCGGCGCCAGATTCTCCTGGATGTAACTAAGACCGGGCGCGAAGTGGTGAAAAATGCCCCCATGCCCCTGCAAGGAACCCTTCTGCAGTCTCTCGAAGAGATTTCGGAGTTGGAACGGGTGGCGGTGACGCTGGCGCTGGAGAAGGTGGTAGATATGTTGGAGGCTGGAACAATTTCAGCGGCTCCGATTCTGGAGGCAGGCGTCCTTACGGCACAACAGCCAAACCTCGATCAAGAACTAGATGAATTTGTATAAACGCTGGTACCTTTTTTAACCTGATGATTTTTTGCGGCGTGAAATGCGAACGTAGGGTGCGGATGGGGTGGTTTATTTTACCTGCGCCAGCATCAGAGCGCGGCGTGGCGCGGGATAGCCTTCGATGGTGAGCATCGGATCGTCGGAGTGGAGAAAGTCAGCCAGTGATTCAGTCTGAATCCAGGCGGTTCTGCGCTGTTCCGCTTCGGTGGTTCTAGTTACATCAACGCAGCGGATGTTGGTAAACCCAGTGCGCTCAAGCCAGCATTCCAGACATTTCACCGTGGGGAGGAAGAATACATTGTTCATCTTGGCGTAACGTGCGCGCGGGGTCAGGGCGACATCTTCGTCGCCGGGGATCACCAAGGTTTCGAGCACCAGTTCGCCACCACGTCGTAGTGTGTTGCGCAGGGCGGTCAAAGTCTCGAGGGGTGAGCGCACATGATAGAGCACCCCCATGTGAAAAATGGTGTCAAAAAATCCGGGCATCGGCGGGAGCTCTTCAAACTTCAGCGGCAGGGTGTGCAGACGCTCCTGTGCGGCAAATGCGGCTAGGAAGCGAAATTGATAGTAGAAGGTGGCATATGGCTCCAGCCCGAGGAGTAGCCCAGGGCTCTGGTTCTGCATGCGAAACAGGTAGTAGCCACAACTGCTGCCAACATCAAGAACTTTTCTGCCTCGCAGAGATGCAAGATGTGGCTGTAGTCGCTGCCACTTCCGCCACGAGACCCATTCGGTATCCAAATCGATGCCGAAAATGCGAAATGGACCCTTGCGCCACGGACGTAAACCGAACAGCGCTAGTTCAAGCGCTTCTTTGTGTGCCTCGCTTATCTCAGCATCCAGCCCAATTTCGACTCGGTCGGCGTCCAAACGCAGGTGCGTTGCTTGCAGAGGCGGCACCGCAGCGAGCAGGTCAGTGTAAATTTGACATTTCCGATCGCGACGATGACGCTCCAGGCGCTGATTTACAACCTGCTGCAATTCAGGCAACCAGGCACCAGCTTTGGCATGTTCTAAATCCCGCCACAAGATTTCTTCTGGCGAAGTTGCTATTAGCGCTTTATGCATAGAAAACCCGCAAAATTAAACCACTTGAGCCAGATACTTACCTGAGAAAATCCACAAGCGCGCAGACGTTCCTGATGAACTTCACAGGTTTCAGGCACCAACACATCCTCAAGGGCGTCGCGCTTCTGGCTTATTTCCAGTTCGGAGTAGCCGTTTTCGCGTTTGAAGCTGTAGTACCATTCACGCTCTATTTCGGCCATATGTGGATCTGCGTCTTCAATCTTTTCACTCAGGAGCAACACTCCTCCGGGCTCGAGCGCTGTGTACAGACGACGCAGCAAATCTTCCCTGACCTCAAGGGGCATAAACTGTAGGGTAAGGTTGGCCACCACAACGGAGCATGGTGCATAGTATACCGCTTGCGCGTTCTGTTGCAGCAAGGTGAACTTCTGCGCCGCTGGAAGGCTGATTTGGGCAAGACGCTGGCGATAGCGCGCCAGCATGGGAGCCGATGGGTCTATGCCTATGAGTTCAAATGGGCGAGTCTGCATCAACTTCTGTACGGTGACACCAAAATTGCCGTGGGAACAGCCCAGATCGTAGATGCGGGTGCCCGCCGCGTGATAATGCGCGGCCATCTGTGCCTGACGCAGCAGGGTTTCATGATACAGAGGCACGCTGCGCTGGAGCATATCGTCAAAGACCTGTACCACCTTTTCGTTGAACTCGAACGGTGTCACCTGCCCAAGGGAGTCTGAATAGATTTTATCTTTTTCCATGGTCTTGGTTCTCGTGGATTTAGATTCATGCCGAGATGGTTTGAGGGCAATCTACTGTTTCTGGTCTTTAATCGTCGATAAAATCAAAAACTTACTAGATAGGAGGTTATCCTATACCAGCCTACACCGACGCAACCTATATTTTTCATGAAATGGGCGGAAATGAATTCTGCCCTACGTAGCTGCACAGTAGAAACAATGACACCGGTAACGAAAACTTTTTTCGGTAACCGGTGCCATTAAACCTGTAAATAAAAACGGTGATGTGCGCTGCTTGCTGTAGAAAGTAAGGCTAGTGTTTCTCCTTAATCAGCCGATGCGCTCGCGTCGCTCCTGTTCTTCCTTGCAGTCGATACACAGGGTAGCTACCGGACGGGCGCGCAGGCGGGACTCAGAAATCTCTTCCTCACAACTTTCACAAATGCCGAACTCCCCATCTTCAATACGTTTGATCGCTTCGCGAATTTTACCAATCAAGCGTCGCTCACGATCACGTATGCGCAGCTCGAAATTGCGGTCTGACTCCATAGAGGCGCGATCGGTAGGATCGGGAAAGTTTTCTTTTTCGTCAGTCATCTCCGCTACGGTTTTACCCGCATCGCGAAGCAAAGTATCCAGTTGTTCTTCAAGAATAGCCTTGAACTCTTCAGCTCTCACTTTTTCCATAACATCACTCCATACTCTTAACAGAGACCACGTAAAAACCGGCTCATAATATTAGCTAACTGGCGCCAAGTCAAGAATAAGTACAGATGCCGGTGCAGGTTGCGCAGGGTAGTAGCTAAATACAGCGCATGGAATTTTATTTGCTGGGCGTGGAGTTTGCGTCGGAGTTCTTCTCCCGCATTGTTATAACCCCATCAGCCAGGCCTGCCAGATTGATATCCTCCTGACGAACCAGGCGGGCAAAGTCATATTCCTTGAGGCGCTCTATCATACCCCGGCGCACTTCTTTCCATGCCTCGTGTACCGGACAATAGCTGTCGCGTTCGCAGATGCCACGCCCGCACAGGCATTTATTTATGTACAATGGATCTTCCTCTATACTGTAAATATCGTAAATGGTGATATCTGCAGGCTCCTTGCGCAGAAAAAAACCACCCCCAACTCCACGCTGCGATCCTATTAGTCCAGCCTTAACCAAAGGTTGAAAAATTTTTGTCAAAAACGCGGGGGTTACTTCTTGGGTGGCGCAGATATCTTTTTTTAAGATTATCTCTCCGGTGGGGAACTTGGACATGTACAGCACTGCGCGCACGGCATATTCTGTTGCACGGGTAATTACCATGGAAACTCCATATATGTTGTTGATTCGGCACTTACTTTGCCGGTTTGCACATATATTGTCCGCAAGTTCGACTTGTGCCACTACTTTTCAATGCGTGAGAAACTGCGGACGCTGCTGCAATAGAGTAAATCAGTCGGGTTTAGACTGTAAACCTATACTTAAATGGACATGAGCACAGATGTCAAACAAATATTACCCTTTTACTCTTTTAATTTCTTCCGCCTCCATCGTTGGAGCGCTAAATGCCCTTGCACATGCTACCGCTTAACTCAGCCATTAAACCGGGTGCTAGCGTGGGACGCTTCGCCCCAAGCCCTACGGGAATGCTGCACACCGGATCACTGGTAACTGCGGTTGCAAGCTACCTTTTTGCTAAGTCCCAAGGTGGAAAGTGGTTGTTACGCATGGAGGATCTAGATACTGAGCGTAATGTTCCAGGCGCTGCAGATGCAATTTTGCGTCAACTTGAGCATCTGGGCCTTTACTGGGACGACCCCGTGGTGTACCAGAGCACGCGCATGGAGTTCTACGCTGATACCATGCGTCAGCTTATACGTAAGGGAGATGTGTACCGTTGTACCTGCTCCAGGCGCGAAATTGCCGCTGCAGCGTCGCGTCACACCGCTTCAGGCCCGGTCTACAGCGGACGTTGCCGCCACCTTGAGAATACTGTGGAGGAAGTAACGCCTAGAAATATACACCAGCGCGGGTGTTTGCGTTTAAAGGTAGACAATACCCTCATTAGTTTCGCGGATATTCTTCACGGACAGATAACCCAACAGCCGGCGCTGGAAGCAGGGGACTTTATCCTCAAACGCGCCGACGGTATTTTTGCGTATCAATTTGCTACCCCTCTTGATGACGCAGCCCAACACATCCGCCAAGTAATTCGTGGCATGGACCTGCTCGATTCCACCCCCCGACAGATCTACTTATTACAGCGTTTGGGGGCGTCCATCCCTGCCTTTGGTCACATCCCCTTGGTTCTTGACGCGCATGGAAACAAAATCAGCAAAAGTACGCAACAACTTAGAAAGATAAACTCCACAGTACCCGTCCCGTTCGGGAGTGAAGATCTCTTCAAAGTACTTGAGTTTCTTGGACAAGCTCCTCCATCGGCACTATTTGGCTCAAATTCTAGCTATGCCAGTACCGATGGCGCGCAGCCGGAGGGACTATTGCGCTGGGCGCTGCATAATTTCAATCCTGCCGCTATTCCGCTGAAAAATATGCCCATACATACATCAATGTAGATTACGCGAGGCTCTGTCCGCTTATGTACGCTAATAAAAGGGGCGAACCATATGGTTCGCCCCTTTTATTGCTTCTATCTACCTTGCGTGAATTACTTAGGCATTGCCTTGATGAACTCACGGTTGAGCTTCGCTATGAATTTAACGCTAACCCCTTTCGGGCAGGCAGCTTCACACTCATAGTGATTGGAGCAGTTCCCAAAGCCATTTGCTATTGCGGTGGTGGTCATAGCTTTGACCCGTTCGGCCGCTTCAACCTTACCTTGAGGCAGGGATGCCAGCTGGGCTACCTTGGCGCTGGTAAATAGCATGGCGCTGCCGTTGGGACACGCTGCCACGCACGCACCGCAACCGATACACGCGGCCGCGTCCATGGCGTACTCTGCCATGGGCTTGGGGATGAGGGTTTGGTTCGCTTCGCCCACTTCACCGGTATAGGCAGAAGTGTAGCCACCCGACTCGATGATGCGATCCAGAGCGGAGCGATCGACAACCAGGTCTTTTACAATCGGGAATGCCGAGGCGCGCCACGGCTCCAGCGTCAGGCTGTCTCCATCCTTGAACTGGCGCATGTGCAGTTGGCAGGCAGTGGTCTCTGTCTGGGGGCCATGTGGACGTCCATTGATAACACAGCCACAGGTACCACAGATACCCTCACGGCAGTCGTTGTCGAATTCAATGGGTTCTACGCCCGTCTCGATGAGCTCTTGGTTTACTTCATCAAGCATCTCCAGGAAGGAGCTGTCGGGGCTGACATTCTTGGCCTCGTACTGCTCCAGCTTGCCCTTGCCTTCAGGGCCGTTTTGGCGCCATACGTAAAGTGTCAGATTCATTATTTATAACTCCTTACTGCAAGTTTAACATTTTCGAATTTGAGAGGTTCTTTATGCAGCTCTGGTGCCTTGCCTGCCCCCTTGAATTCCCACGCGGCGACATATGCAAAGTTCTCGTCGTCACGGGTAGCCTCACCATCTTCGGTCTGATGCTCGACGCGGAAGTGACCACCGCATGATTCCTCACGGTGGAGCGCGTCGGTTGCCAGCATTTCGCCAAATTCGAGGAAGTCAGCTACGCGGCCTGCATCTTCAAGCTGGCTGTTACGTCCTTTGGTATCGCCGGTGACTTTGACGTTCTGCCAGAACTCCTCACGCAGGGCAGGAATGGCCTTGAGTGCCTCGGTAAGGCTCTCTTTGCTACGTGCCATGCCTACATTATCCCACATGATTTTACCGAGCTCACGGTGGAAGGAGCTGACGGAGCGCTTGCCTTTGATGTTCAGGAGTTTATCCAGAGACGCTTTAGTATCCTCAAGAGACTTCTTGAACGCGGGATGCTCATCGGTAACTTCACCAGGCTTGACCCCGGCAAGGTAGTTGCCGATGGTGTAAGGGATTACGAAGTAGCCGTCAGCCAGACCCTGCATCAGGGCAGAAGCACCCAGACGGTTGGCGCCGTGAACAGAGAAGTTTGCTTCACCGAGGACAAAGAGCCCAGGAATATTGCTCATGCAGTTATAGTCGACCCACAGCCCGCCCATGGAATAGTGCGGTGCAGGGTAGATACGCATCGGCTGCTTGTAAGCATCCTCGTCAGTGATCTTCTCGTACATGTCAAACAGGTTGCCGTAGCGCTCGCGGATGGTGCTCTCGCCAACGCGATTGATAGAGTCCTCAAAGTCGAGGTACACTCCGCGCTTACCGGGTCCTACGCCACGCTGGTCATCACACTGCTCTTTGGCCGCACGCGATGCGATATCCCGCGGAGCCAAGTTACCGAAGGAGGGGTACTTGCGCTCAAGGTAATAATCGCGATCCTCTTCGGGAATTTCGCTGGCAAGTTTTTCGGTGTCTTCTTTGCGTTTCGGCACCCAGCAACGTCCGTCGTTCCGCAGAGATTCAGACATCAGGGTCAGTTTAGACTGATGCTCGCCGCTTTGTGGAATACAGGTCGGGTGGATCTGGGTGTAGCAAGGGTTGGCCATGTAAGCGCCCTTTTTGGCTGCCTTCCATGCTGCGGTGACACTGCAGCCCATGGCGTTGGTCGAGAGGTAGAACACGTTAACGTAACCACCAGTCGCCAGTATCACTGCATCGGCCCAGGAGGTCTTGATTTCGCCGGTGCTCAATTCGCGGTAGGTGATCCCTTTGGCAACACCGTCAACCATAACTAGATCAAGCATTTCGGTGCGCGCCTTGAGCTTTACCGTTCCAGCTTTTACCTGCCGTGCCAGAGCCTGATAGGCTCCGAGAAGAAGCTGCTGGCCGGTCTGTCCACGTGCGTAAAAAGTACGCGATACCTGCGCACCACCGAAGGAACGGTTGGAGAGCAGCCCGCTGTACTCACGCGCGAACGGAACGCCCTGCGCTACGCACTGGTCGATAATGTTGTTACTTACTTGCGACAGGCGCCATACATCCGCTTCGCGCGCGCGGAAGTCACCACCTTTGATGGTGTCGTAGAACAGGCGAAACACACTGTCGCCGTCGTTATGGTAGTTCTTGGCTGCGTTGATACCACCCTGTGCTGCGATACTATGGGCACGACGGGAGCTGTCCTGATAGCAGTAAGCTTCTACATTGTAACCAAGCTCACCCAAACTCGCAGCACCAGCTCCACCGGCGAGGCCGGTTCCTACCATGATGATTTTGAATTTACGCTTGTTAGAGGGATTGATCAGCTTCATATCAAAACGGTGCTGATCCCAGGTTTTCTCAATAGGTCCGTTGGGACATTTTCCATCTAAAATCACGATGTACCCTCCTAAACGTTAATCAGGCCCAGAAGTATGGACACCGGTATAGAAATAAAGCCAGCAAAAATAACGACGGCAGCGGCACGGCCAACCTTTTCCATAACAGGAAGAGATTCAGCCCCCAGCCAGCCCACAGTCTGAAACAGACTCTGTATCCCGTGGCTCAAGTGCAGCAATAGCGTTACCATTGCACCGACATAAACTAGACTGATGAAAAATTTCTGGAAACTGAGCACCATCATGGTAAACACGTCTGCGCGACCCAGGGCATCAGGTGCCAGAGCACCCACGGAGATCTCCGGATTGGTTACGTGCATAGTGAAATGGAGCAGGTGATAGATCAAAAAGGCGAGAATAAGCAGGCCAGTGTAGATCATGGTCAGGGCACCAAACGAGGTGCGTGGGTGTTTTATTTCGTTATACTCAATTGCGCGCGCCGCACGATTTTCCAGGGTCAGTTGAATACCGAAGAAAATGTGCAGGCCAAAAAGGCCGAGCAGTCCCAAACGGAAGATCCACACAATCGGACCCAGGGCATGGAGATGCTCTGCATAAGCATTGATTCCATCAGCGCCAATAAACACTGATGAGTTCCCAAGCAGGTGAACAGTGACAAAAAGAAACAGGAATAATCCCGTCACTGCCATCACAAGCTTTCTACCAACAGAGTTTTGCAGCATTTGCATAGTTGTTACCTATCCTTGAATAGTTGGTTATGAATACAGAGACTAACTAGCCGAAATTATCGGCCCTACCTGCATTCCTGACTCTGTACCGCCATTCACAGCAAGAAGCGGGAACAGTCCATTTGTGGTGGCGACCTCCAATTAACACATTGCAGTAACATAATACCCCCCCTTAGATACACATATAGAAACATAACACCCGCACACAGTAAGTTGCGATGTGCAACGCCCCAGCGGGCGGGATCAAATATTGGGAACCATTCTAAACACCGTTTTACAAAATTGCAAAAGAAATTGTATACAATACACATTACCCATAGTCAGCGAAGCCACGCAGCAAGCCAGTCACACACCTTATATGTACTATTTTCCAACAGATTGGAATGGGAGAAAAGGGATTCCTCTCTTTATGTGAAGGATGGCTGTACCTTACTTTTTTGTCTTTGGTCTTTAAGCAGAAAATCTGCCCTATCTGCGGATAAAAAATCATGAAAATGCTGAACAGGGGGTAAATTGCCTTAATGAACGCAGACAAAATAAATGCCTATCAGGCTGCCGGCATGTCGTGCCTTATCCACTGCTGTAGAATGTGCCCGGCCATCATATATCCGAATAATGGAGGGATGTAGGAACAGGTCCCGAGGGGAACCTTGCACCAATCTGAGCCGGTGCGCCGCTGCGCGGGAGCGTGGTGCAAAGGACGAAATTCTTCAGTGGAATAGACGACCGGCACTGCGGCATGTACGCCACGGCGGCGAAGTTCTTTGCGGATAATCCGTGCCAGACGACAGGTGGTGGTGGCGAAGATATCGTCGACCTTTATCTGGGTCGGATCCTTTTTATTGCCCGCACCCATAGAGGAAATGAGGGGAATCTGGGCGTTGACGCAGCGTTCAATCAAATCTATTTTGGCGGAAATGGTGTCAATACAGTCAAATACACAATCCGCCGGATGGGCAAGGATATACGCTGCGGTGGCATCGCTGTAACTGAGCTGCAGGGTTGTGATATGCACCTGCGGATTGATGTCACGACAGCGCCGCGCTGCAAGTTCAACCTTGGGCTGTCCAATGTCCGGGTGCAGGGCATACAACTGCCGATTAATGTTTCCGCTAGCACTGCAATCTGGATCTACCACGGTTATATGTCCGATTCCGCCGCGCACTAGCGCTTCAACCACATAGCTGCCTACTCCGCCAAGACCCAAAACCATGGCGTGGCGCTTACCCATCTGCGCTACATGGTCGGTTCCGGCCAGCAACTGTAAACGCTCGAAGGGTTGGGTGTTATTCTCCGGCATGATCAGTGAATCTCCTCGCGCTTTGGAATTGGCTTAAGATGGCAAAAACAGATTCCTGCTGTTACGCCACATATGCTGGCAGATATGGGTGGAGGTTTCAGCGTATAGCGCAGCCAGCCGCTGCACGATGGCGTACAACACCACCGCACGCTGTGCTTCAGTTGCATAGCCGTGCATCCCCCCTTGAGCATCGGTTTCGAGTACAAGTCGGTCAAGGGGTAAATCACGCAGCGCGGCGGGCAATTTGCGTGCCTGCGGGCGGAGCAGTAGCGGTCCTACTCCGAGGTAGAAACCCTGACGAATAAAATCGTGTCCAATATTGGCCCCGGCGTTGAAAGCGTGCACCACTCCACCTACCCGCTCTGCTTGTTCTTCGCGCAGGAGCGCCAACATCCGCGGATAACCTCTAGATACATGCAGAATCAGGGGTTTCTTCACTTTGAGCGCAAGACGAACCTGGGCACGTAGTACCAGCTCCTGCACTTCCAACGCTGTCTCGGCATTAGGATCCAGCCCCACCTCACCTACAGCGACAACCTCTTCCCGGTGCAACAACGCCTCTAGGCGCGCTTCACAGGAGGGCACCCACTGCTGGGCAAACCATGGATGGAGCCCAAGCGCCCCCAAGCGGTGCGCATTACCTTCAAGCAGAGGGAGTAACGTGTGCCAGTGAGCCGTCTCTACACTGGAGATAAGCTCGTAGCGCCCCGGTTGGGGCGGGGGATGTTCGTTCAACACCAAACCACAATGGCAGTGGGCGTCAAACAGTGGGACAGTGCTGGCTGGGAAGCAGGGCATGGAAGGAGTCCGTCCTGAAATTCTGCTGGCGTTTTGCACAGATGTGGCCTGTAAATATAGGCTCCGTCTGCAACTTGAGTGATTTAGCCGGCTCAGTAGCTATAACGCACTCCAGCGTAAACATTGGTGTTATCCTAAAACTGGCCGAAAAAGGTATAGTCATCCCGCCGCTGAACACATTGGCCCCAGCGAATAATTTGATGGCGTCATCACGTATTTCCAGCGCCTGTTGCTGGCTGCGCGGCGGACGTTCCATGCGATATTCGAGCTTCAATGAACCCAGCTGGGCTTGCTTGATATTGTCCACCACGCTGGGGCTGAGAATCTCCTGCGCTACAATCGCACTTGAACCGGAGGAGGTAAACAAATCGTTGGGGCTGTGTCCGAAGGCGAAGTTGAGCACACGCTCCCACCTTGAATCCGGGGTGAGATCTATGCTCTGTCCTGCATCGGCACCGGGCAATGCGATATGCGGCATGCCATCGTCCCCACGCTTCAGGTAGATAAGCTGGTGGGTGAGACGATCGATGCGCTGCAGGGTCGCGACA
>JAVERW010000007.1:0-64441 GCA_034006915.1 Desulfuromonadaceae bacterium
TAAGCGCATCAGCGCGGATAGCACCGAGCTCAGCTGCGCTGATGGCACCAGGGGCGGTAGCACCGTGCAGGATTGTTGTACGTGCTTGAGCTATTGCCTCGCGTGCGGCTTCAAGTACCAGACAGTGTGGAGCGCTCGATGTGGTCAGGGCAGAGCAGTCAAGAACCAGATCAACGGAGGGGAGCCGCTTCAATATTTGCTGTTTTTCATCCATATTTTATTTCCACGTAGATATAGGTACTTGCTATGCGCGGCACTAGCTGTGTTCGGGGCAGTGGCTGACCGTACTCAATGGGTGGTTTCGGGGTAACCTGCAGGTTCTATGCGCTAACGACAGCGCAAAATGCAGGGGAAACGTAAAGCCTAAGTGCTTATGTTTGGGAAAGATGGTCTGCTTGTTGCAAAAGCCTATTTAGAGTCCTGTAAAGTTTGTGTAAAAGCATTGTTGTAAAAAAATCTGGTGCGAAAATCCCATTGCAGGCCACGCCAGGTTGGATGAAGGTACGCCATACCAACGCAACTTGGTTTTTCGACGCCACCTTAGGTTAATCAGAGGTACCTAGCCAGTAAGAACTTAACAAACCAGAGCCACGTAATGCTAAGCCATAAGCATGCACAAGACTGTCAAGTGTAACACATTATTTTTTTCGCCGATAGTATCCCAAATTCGGCAAACGGGAAAGTGTTGATGATGCTAAGACCGCCTCTGCATCTCTTGCCTATAGTACGAACCATGGTGCAAAGCAGAGATTTTATCGTACAAAATTTGAAAAATATCCGGACTTATATTTGCGCTGATAATTGGGTAAGCAGACGAGCAAATACACGGGTAGCTCTGAGTTATGACACACTCAGAAAGGTAGTGACAGGGGCGACGACGATAGTTGTACCGCTGGTGTTGATGCTCGGCTTGTCCGGATGTAATGAGCGTCAGCAAGAGGAGTTTGTTCTTGAATGGGAGTGTGACGCTGGTGACATAAGTGCTTTTTTGCAAAAACAGGGGCTGTTTCAATATGATGAAGCACAAGTGTATTGTAAGAATTTAAGCGTTGGTGGTAAAGGAGACTGGCGTCTTCCTGCGAGACATGAGCTGCTAAATTTCCCCCTGCAGGCACTGGAGATGCAGCATGAGGTTCTTCCTTTGCACAGCAGGGCGATGACATGCTGGAGTTCTACGCCATATCACGATTCGCGCTTGCGTTATTGGGCTGTTTCTGTATCTAATAAACAGGCTGCACCCTTGAAAAAAGAAACATATAATGCCGTTATATGTGTGCGGGGGATAGCAAGGTAGGCAGGATGGAGTATATATCTTCTCCCTTTATCAGGATATTTTTGTGACAGATATGCAATTGGGTTTCATCCCGGAAAAATCTCCTTTAACCCGACTGTATAGCCGGATAACAGCGTTTGTGGGGCAGGAATTTTTTGCCCAAATGTTGATGGAATTGACCGCTTTTGCTCAGGCAGACTACGCTTTTATTGGGGAGTTTTCCGATACGGAAAAAACTCGTATCCTCACTGAAGCGGTTTATGCCGATGGCAAGATAGTAGATAATTTTGAATTCCCCCTCGAAAATACTCCATGTGCTGACGTGATTCAAGAAGGTGCCAAGTACTATCCCCTTGATTTGATGAGCAAATTTCCTCTTGATCACCTTGGGATCGAACTGGAAGTTGACAGTTATATGGGGATACCTTTGCTCAATTCCAAAGGTAAGGTTATAGGGCCACTGGCTGTGTTCAGTCGCAGCAAAATGGAGAATGTGGAGCTGCTGGAGACAGCCATGCACATGTTTGCTATCCGCGCAGCTGCAGAATTGGAGCGTCTAAAGGTCGAGCGCCGTCTGGAGGAGGAAGTTCTTTTCCTGCAGAGCCTGCTTGATGCAATTCCTAATCCGATATTTTACAAAGACCGGGGAGGGAACTATCTGGGCTGCAACAAGGGCTACGAGTACATTGCGGACAGTTCACGGGAAGCGCTGATTAACTGTAATGTTGGGCAGGTATATTCCGGCGAACGTGCGGAGCTCGGCGCCCGCACCGATGCCAAGGTTTTTCATGAAGGGCGAGCGCACACCTATGAAACCAGCCTGAGATGTGCTTCAGGTGAAACAAAACATGTTTTATTCAATAAGGCACCGCTTTTTGACAGCAGTGGCCAGGTGGATGGACTGGTTGCCACTATCCAAGACATAACCACCATCAAGCAGATTGAGTCCGCCATTCAAGCTCTGGTGGAGGGCACTTTGGGATACATAGGTGCGGCGTGTTATAAGCGGGTAGCTCAGCAATTGTGTGAATGGTTCGGCGCTTCGTGCTGCATCGTAGGACAGTGTTTGAGTAACGGCAGAATCCTAACGTTGGCGTCATATCAGGACGGGGTGGCGCTGGACGAATATGATTTTGATCCGACCAGTACGCCGTGCCAGCAGGTTATCGACTCGGGGATGTTTATCGCGCGCGAAGGATTGCGGCAGCTCTTTCCTTACACACCGCTGGTGGCGAGGCTGCAGGCTGAGGGCTATGCGGGCACTCCAATTTATGGACGCGCTGGCAACATTATCGGGGTGTTGAGTATATTGTCGCGCAACCGCATTGACAATTTGCAGCGCGCCGAGGATGTGATGGCTATCATGGCTGCGCGGGTGGGGGCTGAAGTCGAGCGCCAGCAGGCGGATCAGAAACTGCAGGAAAACCGCGAATACTTGGACTTTCTTGTATACCATGATCAGCTTACTCATCTACCCAATCGCAAGCTGTTTTGTGATCATGTCCAGCACGCGGTAGCACGGGCATGTAAAATTAGGCAGCGTGTTGGGGTGCTTTTCCTCGATCTGGATTATTTTAAAAAGATAAATGATTCTTTAGGGCATGAAACCGGAGATATTGTCCTGCAACGTATTTCCGAACGCCTGCAAAATGTGGTGCGGTCCGGCGATACCGTGGCACGTATAAGTGGAGACGAATTTGCGATACTGATAGACCGTGTGTCCAGCTCAGAGGAGGTGGTGCGTCTGACTCAGACCATCAAGCGTGAGCTGGCCAAAGTGATTGAGGTTGATGAGTACAAACTGTTTGTTACCGCCAGTGTTGGGATCAGTATGTACCCGCAAGATGCAAAGGATGCTGAGTCTTTGATGAAGGCCGCAGATGCGGCGATGTGCCAGGCCAAATATCTGGGTCGAGATTGCTATCGTTTTTACACTTTTGGTCTTAATGAGCGAGCCAGCGAACGTTTGATGCTCGAAGGAGCGCTGCGGCAGGCAATAGAAAAAGATGAGTTGATTGTCTACTATCAGCCACAGCTAGATATGCAAACCGGGGAGGTCTTCGGCGTTGAAGCTCTCCTGCGCTGGAACCATCCGCAGCGGGGGATGATTTTGCCAAGTGAGTTTATCCCCCTGGCGGAGGAGACCGGCCTTATCGTTCCCATCGGCAAATGGGTGCTCGAGTGTGCTTGCGAACAGGCTGTTGCCTGGTGTAAAGCTGGCCTGCCTCGCATCCATATGGCGGTTAATATCTCCGGCCGTCAGTTTCATCAGACAGGATTGGTTGACGATCTGGAAGACCTTCTTTGCCGTGCCGGGCTGGAACCTTGCTGGCTTGATCTCGAACTTACTGAAAGTATTCTTATGGATAACGTAGAAGACTCTATCAGTATAATGGAGCAGATCAGCCGTCTAGGAGTTCAGCTCTCTATCGACGACTTCGGGACCGGCTATTCATCGCTGGCCTATCTGAAAAAATTCCCCATTCGCTACCTTAAAATTGACCGTTCCTTTATCAGCGATGTTCCCCATAATCTCGAAGATGCGGCTATCGCTGTGGCGATTAATGATCTAGCTCGCAACTTGCGCCTAGAGGTCATTGCAGAGGGGATTGAAACGAACGAACAGCACGAATTTCTGCGTGCCAACGGATGTAGGTACGGGCAAGGATTTCTGTTTTCTACCCCTCTTCCGCCAGATCAGTTGGCAGTGTTTCTACGGCAGCACGCCACCGGTAGGCATTGCAGGTGGTAAATTATGCAGAAAGCTGGAGTTCAGCAGGCGTTGAAGTTTTTGCTTGAGGTTTGTGTTTCTACTTGCACCAAGGAGGGGTACTGTAAAACCCTGGATATATTACTGGGCACTGCCTCTTTGCAGTGGACGAAGTTTAGTCCTGGGAAGATCTGTCAACCATCCATAGGTATGTGGATGGTTGAATGCAAGGCTGTTTTAAGTTTTGTCGACACCAATCTTTTCAATATTGTCTTCACTGATAAGATGTACTTCTTCTTCGTGCTGTCGAATATCGCCGTTAAGTGTTGAGCCTGGTTCGACTGTTAAGCCCCTAGTCAGAAGGGTCCCTTCAAAAAAACTTCCGTTCTTAAGCTCGGTGCTGTCAGCGGCAAGTTGACCTCGTATTTGTCCGTGGCATATGCAACTGACACAGCTTATGTCACCAGTAACAGAGCCGCACCCGCCGATTATAAGGTGCTCGCCGTGCAGAGTGCCATCGAAAGTACCATCGATGCGCATGCTTCCACAGAATTTCATTTCACCCTGTATGCTGGCTTTTTCACCGAGAATGGTTGAAATCGGGGCGCCGCCTGCGGTTTTGTGGGGACGTGTTTTTTTTCCGAACATATTAAGTGTTTAACTCCAAAATTATTTATCGCCCAGAAAGATCAGCGGATACGGGTTTACGGGCTTGTCATTCTGCCGGACTTCGTAGTGCAGGTGGGAACCAGTGGAGCGTCCACTGTTTCCCATGGAGCCGATTGTAGCGCCACGCTCCACGGAGTCGCCTACCTTTACTTGGAAGCGGTCAAGATGCCCAAAAATACTGGTGTAGTTGTCAGGATGTTTTATTTTTACCATTTTACCGTAGCCGCCATTGGTCCCAGCAAACACAACTTTTCCCGCGGCCGTTGCTAGAATTGGGGTGCCACGCAGGTTGGATATGTCAATGCCATAGTGATATGCGCGTCGCCCGTTAAACGGGTCGGTTCTGGCACCGTATCCAGAAGAAATCCAACCACTGGTAGGTTCACCTAAGGGTATGCCAGAAGCAAGATTTATCATTTCACCGGCAAAATCCATGAGTGCTTCAGGCTCATTCAATGGGAGTGGATAATAAGGTCCTCCCAGGCTGTTACTCTGCTCTGTATCAGGAGGCGTTGCACTGGCACTGGTGGAGACTTCAACCCCTACCTGGGTTAGAATCTCTTCGATCTGGGTGCTGCGCTCTCGGAGTTTCGCCACCTCATGGTGAAAAAGTTCGGCTTTCTGCTGTCTGAGTGCTTGTAACTCGGTCAACATAAGATAACCCTGCTGCTGCAGGGTGCCGAGATCATCTCTGGTCTGGCTCAGGTTGTGTTGCAGTTTTTTATTCTGAAGTATGCTTTGCACCCCCAAGCCGGCAGTAATGCTTAGACATATCAGCATTATAATGCAAAAGGAGGTGTAAAATTTCAGACGGGAAGTTTTAATCGATAGCGCGCGGCTGCGGCCTTCAACGCCGGATATAATGAAGTGAATTTTACGTGGCATAAGTAATCAGCCTTTATATGAGTTTAAGGTCTTTAATAGCATGTTCGCGAAGATATGTGCGGTTAATCGAATTCGGTCAGATTTCGATATTTGAACCAGCGTATATATCCCGGTGCATGCATCCCGCACAACATGCCAGAAGAACATGGACGGCGTGTCTGTAGTGCAGGTTCGAAGGAGGCAAGATCGTGACTGTACACGTGGAATTCTTGCACGTATACTTACACTCCCAATATATTTGTTACCTCTCGTGTGTTAGTTGCTGTAAGTGGAGGTCTTATGTATGTTGTAGGGGGCACTTTGTGGGGCGAAAGTAACCCAGCGTACAAAGCGTCAACCTAGGTAATACGGATGCTTGCGGCATTTAAGCCTAGCACTCCATTTGTTAATATTATTATACCAAGGGCAACATACTAAATTAGCAGCGTGCGGATGTCAATTATTTGCAGGTTATGCAGGCAGTTCCGTGTTGATTAGATTTTGCATCCTGCCAGAGGAATTAATACACTTGAAAAGAAGAATTATTATTGTAGGAGCCGGCCCTGCTGGAATAATGGCGGCCGGACAAGCGGCCCTAAGTGGTGCCGATGTGCTGGTGCTAGAAAAAATGCCACGCACTCTGCTTAAACTGGGCATAACCGGTAAGGGGCGCTGCAATATTACCAATGTAGCTGAAATTTCTGAATTTATTAAACATTTTGGAACTAACGGACGCTTTTTACGTCAAGCGTTCCACCGATTTTTCAGCCCCGAGTTGCTTAAGCTACTACAGCAGGCAGGGGTTACAACCACCATCGAACGGGGTGGACGCGTGTTTCCCACCAGCGGTAAAGCGTTGCAGGTAGTGCACGCGTTGCGGCGTTGGTCCGAAAAATGTGGCGTGAAAATAAAGTCTACGACATGTGTAGATGAGTTGCTTAAGGACTCTAGTGGGATAATTGGGGTGCGCTGCGCTGGGACCGATTATGCGGCGACTGCGGTAATTCTAGCCACCGGCGGCGCTTCGTATCCGGCGACTGGATCTACCGGAGAAGGTTACCGTCTAGCGCGAGAGGCAGGGCATAGTATCGTGGAGGTGCGTCCAGCATTGGTGCCGCTGCTGATTGCCGCATCCGGGGCCGCAGCTAGTCTGAACGCACTGGCTCTGCGCAATGTAGGTGTGCGATTGTACATTGAGGGGAAAAAACACAGCGAGGCGTTCGGAGAGCTCACCTTTATTCCTAAGTACGTATCTGGACCAGTAATTCTGACCTTGAGTCTGGCAGCGGTGGATGCCTTGCGCGCGGGCAGTAGGGTAAGCCTTGAAATCGACCTAAAACCCGCGCTGGACGATAAGAAGCTTGATGCCCGTCTGATTCGCGATTTCACCAAACGCAGCCACGAACCCATGCATAGTATTCTGCGTGGTTTGCTTCCGCGCGAGTTGGTAGAGGTTTGTCTGGAGAGTACGCAGGTGGATCACGCTCGACTCGGGCACAGCGTAAGTGCACAAGAGCGCAAAGATCTGCGTCACTGGCTCAAACATTTCACCCTTGATGTAAGCGGACACGCTCCCATGGATGAAGCCATTGTGAGCGCCGGCGGCATAGACCTGCGCGAGGTTAATCCTCGTACCATGGAATCTAAGTTGGTGCCAGGGCTCTATTTTGCCGGAGAAGTGCTTGATCTGCAGGCCGACACCGGGGGGTATAATCTTCAAGCCGCATTTTCTACCGGCTGGCTTGCTGGAACCAGTGCTGTCGAGGCGCTGCAAACCCAGCCTTGATTCATAGCTAAACAACCTCTGAACGAGTCGTGTTCGCTCCCATATTAACTATTTAGGTAGAAGGACGTACGGATGTTCCTGATAGACCAGCCCTATATTTCAGATTTTTTTCGCCAGACCCTTAAAGAATACCGCATTCCGGTAGTGGCTACCCCTATTGCTTTACAGATGGATTTACTGCCCGGCACTAACTTGATTGATCCTGATGTGGCAGCGGCGCAGATACGTGCGCACATGAGCGCGCAGCCAAGCTCCAGAGCTAATTCAGCACAGTATTCTCCACTTTACACCACCTCTGAGAATGCTCTCGACTGGATATCCACCAACCTGGCCGATACTGTTATACCTGCAACAGTTAATCTGTTTAAAGATAAACTTGAATTCCGGCGGCGCACTAGGGCGTTGTTTCCCGATCTTTTCTTTAAAGGGGTACACCACTCAGATTTGGCGGCGCTGAATATTGATGAACTGAAATTTCCTTTTATTATCAAGCCCACGGTGGGGTTTTTTAGTATGGGGGTGCACAAGGTTGATACCCCTGGTGATTGGGAGTCGGTACTGATACGCATAAATGCCGAGATTGCAAGTACTCAGCAAGTCTATCCGCGTGCGGTACTCGACACCGCCACCTTTATTCTTGAAGAATGCATCGAAGGAGATGAATTTGCTGTAGATGCCTACTTTGATTCCTACGGTAAAGCGGTGGTGGTTGGTATCCACCAACATTTGTTTGCTTCGGCCAGTGATGTCAGCGACCGTGTATACATCACCTCGAAGCAGATTGTTTCTACGCACCTTGATGAATTCACCACCTTCGCCACGACCGTAGGTACCCAACTCGGGGTGCAAAACTTTCCCGTGCATATAGAATTGCGCCGTCTGGGAGGAGTTATCTTACCCATTGAGATCAACCCCATGCGTTTCGGCGGCTGGTGCACCACCGCAGATTCAACCGCTATGGCGTTTGGATTCAATCCGTATGTTGCCTATTATACCCAGCAGGAGCCAGACTGGAATACCATCCTGAAAGAGAAAGATGCTACGGTTAACAGCTTGGTTGTGCTGGACAATTCCACTGGGCTAGCTCCGGCCGAAATAGCGGCGTTTGACTATACAGCGTTGACTTCCAAATTTGAGCAGGTGGTAGAGCTGCGCCCAGTCGATTACCGGAGCTATAATGTGTTTGGGTTTTTGTTCAGCGCGACTAGAGCGGACAATATGCGCGAACTAGAGTGGATTCTGCAATCTGATCTTAGCGCCTTTGCCCTCCGGTGAATTAGGAAGAGTCTGCTTTTATTTCTTGACGCAAGGGTTGCATAATATCGCAAGGATTGCATAATGTTTTTATCCTAAGATGCGTAGATAATGTTTGGCGCAATTGTGATTGCGTGGTATTGCTTGTCTATATAGGAATGATTCGGATCAAGGGCTGGTCCGATTAACTAACAGGCTGGGTTGTAGTTATGGCAGGCCTAAAGCAGATACAGGAGGACAACAATGGAAAAATATGTATGTACCGTTTGTGGTTATGTGTACGACCCCGCTGAAGGTGATCCGGATAATGGAGTGGAGGCAGGAACCTCTTTTGCCGACGTGCCTGAAGACTGGGTTTGCCCGGTTTGTGGTGTACCCAAAAGTGATTTTGAACCGGTTTAATTATTGTACCAACTTATACACCAAAGCCCCGTTGGTCATCTGTGCCTAACGGGGCTTTGTTTTGTCAGATAGAAAAATATAGATGCAAAGTAAATGCTGGGGTAATGCACAGGCACCTGTGGATAACGTTGTGGTCTTATACTTAAACATTTGCAGTAACAGCCTTCATAGCGCTATGCCTAAGGTTTAGGCACCTGGAGCTTCGGTTCCTTTGCCGCGATCTGTGCGTGGATATACCTTAACGTTTTTGCAGATTTAATACTGCAGGTGGTATGACGGGGCGGTATGGATTTTAAGTCAATATCTGACGATATACCTTTTCTATGCGATGAAATGTGCTGTCCCAAGCATAATTGCACAGTATCCGCTGCGCAGTTTTAGGCGGTTGAGCGGATGGCTGAGTTCGAATAGAAGCCATCTGCATGCGGATGCTTTGCTCAAGTTGGCGGATGAATCCTGCTTCGGCGTCTGGTTGAGGGCGATCGATGTTTTCCATTTCTGGCAGATTGATGCGTTGAATCCAATTGCAGTCCATGCTGCCAAACACCTCCTTGATTCCTGGCAGATTGGTGGTCACAATTCGGCACTCGCACCCCATAGCCTCAAGCACCACCAAGGGGATTCCTTCATAAAAAGAGGGGAGGACGAACAATTGGCTGGCATTTAACAGGTAGGCCAAGCGTTCTGGTTTGACGCTGCCGTGCAGGGTAACTCTGGTCCCCAATGTTTTACTCAGTGCCACGATTTCTTCTTTTTCCGCACCGCTGCCGTCTCCCACTAGATGAAAGTGCCATGAGGTGTCTGTCATTTTATGCAGCGCTCGGAGTAGCCACGGGACCCCCTTGGCACGACTGAGTTTGCCAGCATAGATGATGTTTATAGTGGGGTTGGAACGAGTGCTGGTAGAGTAGTCGACAGCGGGATTGAAGGTTTCTGTTTGAAATAGAGTATTGTCGTAGCCAGCCCCTACGATATGAATTTTTTCGCTGGGGATTTCGTAGGTATCAATGATCTGTAGCTTCTGTTCCAAGCTTAAAGCACACACCGCATCGACCTTGCTGCAACCGTGCATAACTTGTTGCTGCAGGTGTCCACAGGCATGAAATTGACGTAGATCAGAGCCGTGGCAACTTGCCACCAGCGGGATATCGGGAAATCGCTGGCGCGCCAATGAGGTCAACAGCCACAGATGGTGTGCATGGATCAGGTCTGGTTTCCAGCGCGCCACAGCTTGCTGCAGACGCGTATCAAAACAAGCCTCATAGCGCAGTAGTTCATCAGTATCAAGGTCGCAGAATCTGGCGCTGGGGTAAGGCATGACATCACTCATCCCGACGATCTGCAGGTCGATATCAAGCCCGAAGCGAATCAGTTCCGGTTCAAGACATGGAAGCGAGTCACAGTGTTCGGCAAATTCAAAATCCGCTGGCACACCGGCAAGCAGATAGTTGACGTACCCATGTCGACCGGCCTGTCGTATGGTGGCCTGCAGATACGTGCCGCTGCCGGTAAACGACGGGATCTGACTGAGGATATGCAATATTTTCATGCGTCTGCCTCATGGATAGATAGAACCAGGATTCAACACGCAAGAATAGCAGGGTGGGTTGCTGCTATGAGATTACGTCCTGATTTGTAACAGGTGTCTCCTAGATTGTTCCAAAGAAAAAGATTTTTGCAAGCCATACATGCAGACTGGCTTGCTATGTATTAAAAAGGCGAGACATTTGTTTGTTGAATAGCGCTCTTGGTCTTTAAATTTCGGACAGCAGGCATCCTGTTTGAACTGGATAACTTGGCTGCCGGTGTTAGCCCAGCACCGATTCCAGACCTCTTTACATTCCTACTACTCTGTGGTGGTCTTGTGTCTCTGGGCTTTATTATCCGACGGTGCGGAGGGTAGTCTGCTAGCTGCCTGTATGTCGGAAATATTTGCAGTGATGATGGGATGTTTCTTCTGATGATATTGTAAGAATTTTGGAGGCAAGAGCCTTACGCAAGACAAGAAATTTTCAGGCTGTGACGAAAATTATGAAAGAAGTAGATCTTTTCGAATAAACAGCACGTGTTCCACATTTAACAAAGATGAAACCATCCGTGCGTCTGTGCACCTAAGTTTGTCTGCTATAAGCGGTATTCATTTGCTGAAGGGTCTCTCCTCTTTTAAAAAGTGGAGGAATGTGTCTATTTTTTGCTTCTCCGTCCCTTCGCCATTAACAGACAATCGTAATAGGGGCTTGCCGCCCTCCGTGGTAGCAAGGCTCAGCAGAGTGGCGACGTTCTCATACAAAGGAGCGACCTCAATAGTGGCGACGGCTTCTGGAGCGGATAGAATACTTTTGGCCATGCGGTAGCGCCCGTTGGCCCCCGCGAGTTTACCGATCTTCGCGTCTGCCGTTTGTATCAGGAGGGGAACCGCTGCAGAGTAGGGACTGAAGCGCCCTAATGCCTGAGCTATAGTGCGCATCTCCTGCTGGTAACTGCTGCAGTTTGTGCCGTTATCCTGCCAGAGGAATAGCAGGTATTCCGCCATGGGAAGACGCAGGATACGGTAGTCGCGCTCTAGTGGCGTAAACAGATGTCCATTTACCTGAGTGTTGAATACGCAGGTCGGCTCGCCCTGAAGGAGTATGATCGGCTTGTCATCTTCGCCACGGCCGATTTCTTCCGCGCATGCTCTGATGGTTTTAAGCGTTAAAATGGGTACACTTGTAAGGTGATGGAGAAAATGCACGCGTCTGTCTGGCGGGGCACACATGAGCACGTCTGCGGCGAGAACATCGAGCCACAAGGCTTTATCGTGGTGCAATTCTTCTAACAACGGGCTGTATATAACGACGTCTTTGCGCCCGATGGTATCCAGGTGGCTGCGAATGGTGCGACTGAACTGACCGTCTGCCTCGGCCCCAGCATTTTGCGCCAAAATTAGCTGATGTGGTCCGGGGGTGGTCGCCACACATTTGAGCACATCACCGAGCACCGCAGTAAAGGTGACATATTCCTTGGAGCGGGTTGCACTACGCCCCAACTGCAGCGAGGTGATATCTGTCGCGGGCAATTCCCTGCAAAGATAGCCGGTACGGCGCAGACGGGCAGCGACCAAGGTGCTGTAGGGGAAAAGTTCTGGCATCAGCAGAGGTGCATGCGCGTCTATATTGGAAAAATTACGCAGCAGAAACCGCTCTGGGAAAGTAGGATCATCCTGACGCGTCCCTTCAGAACCGGTTTTATGCGATTCCAGCGCAGATAAAAACGCCTCAACCCTGGTCACTAGGCCGACAGGGGAATAGTGCTCATCCACCTCTAAATGGAGCCAGGGTTTGTCTCCCATAATCTCCGCAGCCTGATGCGCGAGCATAGAGTCTGGTCCACAGCCGTGATTAGTAAGATATACAGCAAACAGGCGCGGGTCATTGCGCACGGTTTTCATGCCGGTGAGGATATGAGCCCCAAAAGGCCAGTAGAGATTAGGGTGGTCACAACTTAAATCGGCGCTGTGAGAGTCCTCCAGATGGGAAAGAGTTATCATCTTACAACCGCGTTGCAACAGTTGATCGGCAATACCCATGCTCAGAGTTGCATCGTCGATGCCATAGGCTCTGGTGATAAGTACCAGCACGCGCTCATCCGGTTGCAGACTGGCGAGAATCTGTCTGCCCTGCTCTTCACTTTTATTGCTGAATTGCTTCAGCGCATGCCCGCCAGCGGCCATGGCAGCCACAGAGCGCACCGTTGAATGTCCCAAGCGCCGGCCAATGCCGAGCATCGCTTTTGCCAGTTGCGGGGCCCCCATGTCCATTTCTAGGGCCGGGTTGAGGAACTCGATCCCCTTTTTGTGTAGTTGCATCTGCGCGGCGAAACGTGCGGCGACATTCTGCATAAATACACAGCCGTAGTTATGCCTCAGGTGCGATCCCTTGTGGCGCATGGTGTATACGGAAGGGAGGAAAATCGCATCGCAGCCCTGCTCCTCCAACCAAGATAAATGTCCTAAGATCAACTTTACCGGGAAACAGGTTTCTTCCTCGGCTAATTCTTGACTGCGACGAATAGTATCTTCATCTGTTTCAGGCGACAATAGTACGTTGTAGCCCAACTTGCGGAAGAAGTTGTAGGCCATGGGAAACATTTTATAGAGCATTAGTGCGCGAGGTATGCCGATGGTCTTTTTTCTCGGATCGCGGTGCCCAGTGTAAGAGCTGTAGAAGTAACGTTCAGCGTTATGGTAGAGCTGAATATTGTGTTCAATTTCTTCGCTGCATGCTGCAACCGTTGTTGTTGCGTGACTCTGCAGGGAGTGCTCGCGGGCAATCAACGCGATACCATAGGCGCCAGACACAGAAAAATAAGGGGTAAGTTGCAGGTGGGGATAATAATGGCGAAACGCCGCAACAATCCCAGGGTTGTGGGCAACACCGCCGGAAAGGCAGATATTCTTGCCCACGTTGGTGTTACCGACAACTTTGTGCAGATAGTTGTGGACAATAGCGTAGCAAATTCCGGCGACCACCTCAGCCTTATCTACTCCTTGAGCCAGGGCTTTTTCCGCTTGAGATTGAATAAACACGGTGCAGCGTTCACCCAACTCGCACGGTGCCTTGGCACTCAACGACAGAGCACCAAATGTCTCCAGAGGAATGCCCAGGCGCTCGGCTTGCTCCTCTACAAACGAGCCAGTTCCGGCGGCGCAGACCTTGTTCATACAAAAATCACTGACCTGCCCGTTTGTTAGACGGATAAATTTTGAATCCTGCCCACCGATTTCAAAAATTGTATCCACCTCAGGAACTGAGACACGTGCTCCGCGCGCCTGCGCGGTGATTTCATCTTTGATCACCCCAGCATTTAGCGCTTTTCCAACCAGAGAACGCCCCGAACCGGTGGTGCCGATGACAGCGATATCTAGGTTTGCCCCTAAGCGACGGTAAATTTCTAGAATACCCCGTCTAGCAGTGGCAAGCGGCTCTCCGCTGGTGCGCAGGTACTGGTAGTCCACCACCTGCCCCTGTGCATTCACTAGCACCAAGTTAGTGCTGGTGGAGCCGATGTCGATCCCCAGATATGCTGGCTCACCTGTTTCGAGCGGGTATACGCGATGGTAGTCTTTGACTGAAGCCTGTTCGGGCAGAGGGGGAAACTGTGCTCTTTGGCTGCACCGTGGGCGGGGCGCAAAGTTTTGGCGTATGAAGGTGACCCTTTTTTCGCGCGCCAGCGCGGCACAGCCAATGGCTGCCAGGCACGGGGCTTCATTACCGTAGTACAGGGTATCGAGTTTCAGAATATCACGCACCGCGCTGCGAACCCCTGCATTGAGCGATACTCCGCCACAGAGCAGCACCGGTTTCTTAACGGGCAGATTACGGATGATGGTACCTTTGAAATTACGCACCACGGCGTAAGCGAGTCCGAGGAGAATATCCGCCGTTGCAACTCCTTCCTGCTGGCGGTGGATAATGTCCGTCTTGGCAAAAACCGTACAACGACCCGCAATGCGGGGTATCGTACGGGCTTCGGCCACCATGGTGTTGTAGTTCTCAAGATCGGTGTCAAGACGCGTCATCTGGTCTTCGAAAAAGGAGCCTGTGCCAGCCGAACAGGAACTGTTAACGCCAAAGCGGATGGATTCACTCTCTAGATCGGTTATGAAGCGGGCACTTTCGCCGCCAATATCGACGATTGAGCGACAGGTGGGAAATACGATCTTCGCGCCTTCTACCACAGTGGCTATTTCATTGGCTATATAAGAGGTGTCAAACCCTGCGGCCATCGAACCCTGCACCATCGCCCAGGCAATCTGATCCCCATGCAGCAGCAGAACTTCACGCAGCAATTCATGGAATACGGGCAGAAACTTCCCCTTGTGCATCTTATAACGAGTATGGACACGATTGTTGTGCGCGTCGAGAAGGGCTATTTTTACCGCAGAGCTGCCTAAATCGCAGCCGAGGCTGTAGTCTTTGGTGCCGGACATGGGGGAGTTCCTTTTCAGCTAGAATCAAGCAGTTAAGGGTTTGTTTGCAAGGTTACGTTTGGATGTTCAGACCGAGGTCTGGGGTTCAATTCATGCGCAGAAAATCATCCCATCCGCTCCAAAACAGCGACTGTTTATTTTGTGTATAGAGCTTAGGTAGCGCTACATCTGGATGCGCCGGAATAAAATTGGCTCCTTGACTGAAGTTCTCCTGCATTGGTTGCGCTACAAGATGCCGCACCGCTTCTGTGCACGCTTTTTTTAAGTGGCATTGCCTGAGTTAGCTGCAAGGCGCCTTCAGTTCGTTTGACACCCACTGAATTTCAGGAAGGAGCGTAACTAGCAGAACTGGGACTTCATCTATGTTCCCTGCTTTTGTTTTTTTTAGAAACGAGGTCATCCTGATAAAAAAATCTTCCTAATTCGCCATGGGTGAGCCTGTAAGCAGATTCATGTACAATGTTTTTTCTGTATGAAAGGATGGTGGTCTGGCTACGGCTAAGTACAATGCCATATTCGCCAGAAGCCAATTGTGACCTTGGTCACAAGTGGTAATGTTTTTCAATTTCAATTGAGTGGGGTTTGCTTGCTATATCGGCATATTAAAAAGCTAGGTTGAAGAGCCCTGCCCAAAGCTGCGCGTTTAGCTATGCAGCTTTGGGCCGTTCGGCACACAAAACATGGCAGGGCGACCTATTAAAATATGAGGAAGCAATCTTTTTTTTAACTGAAGAATTTGTGCCTGATACAGAGTTTTGCAGATAGATGAAATGCCAACAAAATGTTTGGATGTGTGCGGATGTGTAAAAGACGCTAGATGAAGAAAAACCCGCTGGGTTAGCGGTTTTGTGGTCGTTATTGGATTGTCTTGAATGGTTAATGGCGGGAGTAGATGGGAATCGGACCCACCGAAGACGGGATACGTCTTCCATCGGTTTTGAAGACCGTGAGCGCCACCAGGCTACTAACTACTCCCATTTGAAATATTGTGGATTGGTGCGAGGTTTTATATCAGTTATACCTGTTTGTATCAAGGGCTTTGTCTTAAGCGCAAGACTCAGGGTTGCACGATTTTGCCTGCGGCGGTCATGGTTTCGATGATATCGAGCATGTTTGACACTTCGCCCACCTTGAGTTGTTCCTTAAGGTCAAAGAATTCGAGACAGAGTCCGCACGAGGCCAGTTCCACCCCTTGTCGCTCCAGATGCTGCAGGGGTTCGAGTACCTGCGAGTCTGCACAGGTGAGCTTGACTCCGCTGTTGACGAACAGAATCGTTTTGGGTAGCGGATTCACCTCGCAGAGGGTGAAGAGGAAATTACGCATCAGTATTTCGCCGAGTTCGTCGCTCCCTTTACCCATGCAGTTGCTGGCGAGATATACAATGTGATTAGGGCTTTTTGTAGTAGCTCCAGCTGGTTGAGTTTCTCGTTCCACAGAGTTCCCCACGGGGGGGAGTTGGCACTCCAAGCCCTCCTGCAGGGCAAGGGTCAGGCGCATGTGGTCATCCATGCTTTGGCTTTCAACCGTGTAACCCTCTTTGGTAGCCAGGCGTGTAACATTCGCTTGGGCAATTTCGTCTCTGACCAGAACTACGGCGCCGACACCGGGATTGGCGAGCAGGTATTTGCGGGTTTCGAGTACCGGTTTGGGGCACTGCATGCCGCGGCAGTCAATGGTGTGCATGGACGGTTCTCCTAATGTATGAGAGATTCTCCTTGTGGGGAGTTTTTTCTATGGTGCTTTGGTTTTCTCTGTCTTGGGTTTTGGCTGTATTTTACGCCACAGTCTGGTTCCGTACCAAGCGCACCAGGGTTTCCACATGTGGAGTTTGGGGAAACATATCCACCGGCTGGATCATTTTAATGCGGTAGCCGTTTTTACTCAGATGGTGCAGGTCGCGCGCCAGGCTGTGAGGGTTGCACGAAACATACAGAATCTGCTGTGGTTGGACCTTGAGCAGGGCATCGAGCACGGCATCGTCGCAACCGCTGCGCGGTGGGTTGATTACCGCAACATCGGCGGGATGTGCGGAACTGGCAATCTTGGACATCACATCTTTGGCATCCCCGACCACAAAGTTGCAGTTGGGCAATTGGTTGAGCATGGCGGCAGCTTTGGCGTTGGAGATTGCTTCAGGGTTGATCTCGATGCCGGTGACCTGAGCGCCACTACGGGCCATGTGCATGGCGATGCCTCCCACCCCACAATAGATATCAAGGGCGCGCATCCCCGGTTTGAGCTCGGCCCACTCGGCAATGGTGGTATAGATGAAGCTTGCCTGCTCATGGTTGACCTGAAAAAATGAGCTTGGTGATAGGCGCAGCGAGACTTCTCCCACCTGATCGATTAGGTCGCTTGCACCCAGGACCTTCACCGTCGTGGGACCGAAAATCACCGTACCGGTTGAAGGGTTAATGTTCTGATGGACGCCAATCACCTCGGGCACCTTTTTGCGTAGCCACTTGGCTAAATGGGTGATTTCGCGATAGTTGCGTTCGCTAGTGACTAGGGTCACCAGTGCTTTGTTAAACTGCGGGCTCACCCTCACCGCCAAATAACGCAGCAGTCCCCTCTTTTTGATTGGATTGTAGACATAGATGTCTTGTTTTTCGATCTCTTCACGCGCGGCTTGGGCAATGGCGTTGATCAGGGGGTGATGCTGAGGACAGTTGCCGATGTCAATAACTTCATGGGTGCCACGTTTATACAGCCCAACCATGGCTTTACCACCTACCTTAGCCAGTGCCAGCTTGGCGGTAGTACGGTACCCTAGGGGGTTATCTGCCCTATGTACTGCGGTCACGCAGACGTTTTTAAGTTCGGGATAGAGTTGTAGCGCGTCTTTAACCTGCTGTTGCTTATGCTGCACCTGATGATAGTAGCCCATGTGCATAAGAGGACAGCCGGGGCAGCTGCCTGCTAGTGCGCACGCTGGGGTAGTGCGTTGCGGACTGCGGCGTACCACTTTGATGAGCTCACCCACGCGGCTGCGCGGTCCTTCACGCAGTATTTTAACCCGGACCAATTCGCCCGGCAGGGTGCTGGGAACCAAAAGTTCTCTACCCTGCTCTCGCACAACTCCAACACCATCGCCATTCAGAGATTCAATAGTGGTCTCGTATGGAGGTTGAAGGGGTGCTTTGGAGGTGGGGCGTTTGCTAGTTTTTTTTCGTGTAGATGCCATCTGGATTAGAAGTCTTTTCGTTGCTGCTAGGCAAAAAGTGATGTGAAGAGTTCGGGCGAGTTTTTCTCGCCGCTGCACGTTAACGTCTTCGCGTGAGGGTGTCAACAGAGGAGCGGTGTAAGGATAGTTCACAGCTCTTTTTGGCACTTGACCTGAAGTACGTGTATGGTTTTATACTTCAGCATAAAATTTGACGCGTTGTTATTCTTTACCCCTATTTATTCACCGCTCACCCATAATTTCAAGGTTTGTATATGTTGTTACCCCCTGCAGAAGGCTATACTACCCGTACTCTGCGCCTCGGGAATATCACCATTGGTGGTGGTGCGCCGGTGTCGGTGCAGTCCATGTGTAATACTGATACCCGCGATCTTGAGGCTACAGGGGCGCAGATTATGGCGCTGGCTGCGGCTGGATGTGAGATTATCCGCTGCGCCGTGCCTGACATGGAAGCGGCTGTTGCCCTGAAAGAGCTGGTGCGCATCAGCCCCATGCCTTTGGTGGCAGATATTCACTTCGATTACCGTCTGGCCCTGCAGTCGCTGGACGCTGGGGTAGCCTGTCTGCGCATCAATCCAGGCAATATCGGGGCACGCTGGAAAGTGGCCGAGGTGGTGGAAGCGTGCCGGGATCGTCAGGTGCCGATCCGAATAGGGGTTAATGGTGGTTCGTTAGAGGCGGAATTGCTGGAGCGTTATGGGCATGCCACCGCTGCGGCCATGGTGGAGAGTGCGCTGGGACATATCCATATTCTGGAGGATTTGAACTACCCGCTGCTGAAGGTCAGCCTGAAGACCTCAGATGTGCGCCGCACTGTAGAAGCATATCGCATGTTGGCCCACAAGGTGGATTATCCTCTACACGTGGGGATAACTGAGGCAGGAACGACTTGGGCCGGAACCATTAAGAGTGCGGCCGGCCTGGGGGCGCTGTTGTGTGATGGCATTGGTGATACCCTGCGGGTGTCCCTTACTGGTGACCCGGTGGAAGAGGTACGCGTTGGCTGGGAGCTTCTCAAGGCACTAGGGCTACGCCAGCGCGGCCCGGTGTTTATAAGCTGCCCCACCTGCGGGCGGTGCCAGATCAACTTGATCGATGTGGCTGAAGAGGTGGAACAGCGTCTGGCTGGATTGCAGACTCCCCTGACTATTGCGATAATGGGGTGCGTGGTCAATGGTCCCGGTGAAGCGCGTGAAGCTGATCTAGGGATCGCTGGGGGTAAAGATATCGGGCTGCTGTTCCGTCACGGTGCAAAGCTGCGCTCAGTGCCGCAGGATCAGCTGGCGGATGCTTTGGTAGCTGAGGCTCTAGACCTGGATGCGCAGCTGCGAGGGAAGTAGTGGTTTAAGAGCAACAGATGTGTTTATGCGCTGTGCGCAGCGCTGGCTGGAACCGCGCGTTTAAATGCCCAAGCTTCGATTTTTTTAATCTGCTCCGCCATGGTGACCGAGATGGGCACGGTTCGACCGAGGGCTTCCATGATATCTTTCTGAGACATGGGGCGATGCTGTGCTAGTGCTTCAAATCTGGCGCTGGCCACCGCCTGCTCGATCTCCGCCCCGGAGAACCCCTTACTTGAATGGGCCAGGGTTTCCGGCTCAAATCCTTCCGGCTTAAACCCCTGGCGTTGCAGATGGATGGAGAAGATAGCCTTGCGCTCCTCCAACGCTGGGAGGGCGATGTAGAAGATTTCGTCAAAGCGCCCTTTGCGCAGTACTTCTGCAGGCAGCATCTCAATGGCGTTGGCCGTGGCGGCAACAAACACCGGGGAGGTTTTTTCTTGCATCCAAGTGAGAAAATACCCCAATACGCGCGAAGAAGCGCCGCCTCCCGACTTGAATCCCTGAGTGGAGATGCCCGACTCGAGCTCGTCGATCCATAACACACAGGGCGCCATGGCTTCCGCAAGCTCGCAGGCTTGATTCAGACTTTGCTCAGGGGATCCGTAGGTGCCCGCGTATACGGTAGCCATGTCCAGCCGCAGCAGAGGGAGTCCCCAGCGTGCGGCGATTGCCTTTACAAACAGGCTCTTGCCACAGCCACTGATTCCCATCAGAAGTACTCCACTGGGGAGGTTTTCTCCCGCAGTGAGTTGCGCCGCACCAAATGCCTGCTCACGTTTTTCCATCCAGTGCTTTAGGTTCTCCATCCCCCCGATCTGATCCCCCTGCAGGTTGTTGTCGACAAACTCCAACACCCCTGATTGTTGAACGGCGCGTTTTTTATCCAAGTGCAGAGCCGAAACCACTTCCTCTAACTGGTCGCTGCGAGTCACCCGAGCTAGGCGCAGAGCGCGCTCCAGACGGATTATGTCGAGGCCCAGGGCGGCGCGAACCATGAGCTCCATGGCGTCTGGTTCCTTAAGAAGTTTATCTAGAAAGGGGTCGCTGGAACCCAGTTTTTCCAGAAAAGAGGAGAGCTCAGCAGCGTTAGGCAGAGGGTGTGACAGTTGAACCACATGGTTCTGCAGAGCTTTAGGCGCTTCCAACTCGCGTCCGAGGAAGATGAGGCATTTATGCCCACTTTGAGCACGTTGTTGGGAAAAATCCAGCAACAGGCGCTGGATTTTAGCCTCATTGTGCCAGAACCACTGCATGTCCATGAAAATGAACACCCCTGCAGCCTGTTGCCCGATTGCATTGGTCAGAGCCTCCACAGCTGAGTTACCCTTATCAGCTCCTGATACTGCCCCTTGGGAAACTTTCGCGGCATCATCGAGGCAGCTCCACTGGTGTACATCTATATTTTTAACTCCGCGTGCCACCGCACTTTGTATCAAGCGGATGCTGCGCGCTTCGTTGGTAGTGTTGATCGTGAGGATGGGGGTGCCCGCAATAATGTGTTGCACCAGATTGGCGAGAGTCAGGGTTTCCTTCATGGGTGAGTCCTTTGGCGTATTTTCTATTTTAGGGGAGCAATACCCGTGTGCATGATTATTCCGGGTCGCATCTGGTTTGAAACTATGGACTTATTGCAATTTGGGACAAAACAAGCTAGAAACAGGCTAGCTTTTCCCAGTGCGTTTATTCTATCAGTTTTTCATTCTAGCTTCAGGGATAATTCATATCATGCGTTTAAGCCAGTATTTAATGCCAACTCTCAAGGAAACTCCAGCTGATGCGGAAATTGTCAGTCATCAGTTGATGTTGCGTGCCGGTATGATCCGCAAGGTTGCTGCCGGGATCTACACCTACATGCCCATGGGATTGCGCAGTGTGCGCAAGGTGGAGCAGATTGTCCGTGAGGAGATGGATAAGGCTGGATGTCTGGAGCTGCTAATGCCTATGGTTATCCCGGCGGAACTATGGGAAGAGAGCGGACGCTGGAATCAGTATGGACGCGAGCTGCTGCGTTTACGCGATCGTAAGGATGCGCAATTCTGTCTTGGCCCCACCCATGAAGAGGTGATTACGGATGTGGTGCGCAATACGGTGAAATCGTATCGCCAGTTGCCCCTAAACCTGTATCAGATCCAAGGTAAGTTTCGCGATGAGATTCGTCCGCGTTTTGGACTCATGCGCGGGCGCGAGTTTATTATGAAGGATGCATATTCTTTTGATCTGGATTCAGACCAGGCGGACAAGTCCTACGCAAAGATGTATAGCGCGTATCAGAATATTTTTCGCCGTTGTGGCCTGAATTTTCGAGCCGTTGAGGCCGATACCGGCAATATTGGCGGATCTTTCTCCCATGAGTTTATGGTTCTGGCGGACTCCGGTGAAGATGCCATCGTTTCGTGCGACACTTGTGATTACGCCGCCAACGTGGAAAAGGCGCACCTTCTCCTACCTGAAGGACAGCCCCCGGAACCTAAGTTGAAGATGGAGAAGATTGAAACCCCGGGGCAGAAAACAGTGGCTGAAGTTGCTGAGTTTTTACACATACAGCCGCAGCAGATGCTTAAAACTCTGCTGCTTGAGACCGACACGGGTGCGCATGTCGCGGTGGTGTTGCGAGGCGACCATGAGCTCAATGAGATCAAACTGTGCCGCAAGCTCGGGTGTAATGAGGCGAAGTTGGTGGACGAAGCGACACTTGAAGCCTTGAGCGGTGCACCGCGTGGGTTCGCTGGCCCGGTTGGACTAAATTGCCCAGTCTTAGCGGATAATGCGGTTGCCTTAATGGCGGACTGTGTTGCCGGTGCCAATGCAGTAGATGCACACTATTGCGGCGTCAACTACGGACGTGACTTTACCGTAAGTGCGTTTACTGATCTACGTCAAGCCGAAGCGGGAGACAGGTGCCCACGCTGTGATTGTCATGGTACTCTGCAGAGCTGGCGCGGCATTGAAGTTGGTCACGTGTTTAAGCTTGGAACCAAGTATTCAGAAGCACTGGGTGCTACAGTGCTGAATGCCGAGGGTAAGGAAGCGACTCTGGTGATGGGGTGTTACGGTGTTGGTATCGGTCGCAGTGTGGCCGCAGCTATTGAGCAGAATCACGATGCCAACGGCATCATATTTCCCATGCCGATAGCGCCGTTCCAAGTGCTGATTACTCTGCTCAATCCTAAGGATGTGCAGGTCGCGGAAGCTGGCGAAACTCTGTATCGTCAACTACAGGATAACGGAGTAGAAGTGTTGTTGGATGATCGTGATGAACGTCCGGGTAGTAAGTTTAAAGATGCGGATCTTATCGGGATACCTCTGCGGGTTACGGTCGGCACGCGCGGACTGAAAGAGGGTGCGTTTGAGGTTTCTTGGCGCAGCTCTGGGGACAAGAGTATGGTGCCTGTGGGTGAGGCGGTTCAGTGGCTGGTTGAACAGGTGGAGGAGGCCATGCAGGAAGGTCTGCATACCGCACCATCTACGCACAGTTCACACGGGGATAGTTGAGCTATGTATCAGGTGGAGGTAGACGACAGAGGACGGGTGGCGCTGCCGCGTCGTGTAGTCGCGGGACTTGAAGCTTCAAGCTTGCAGGTGGAATCGTGCTCTGCGGGGCATGTGCTCCTTAGCGTGCATGGAGCACAAAGTCCAGAAATTGTTATCACCCTCAAAACTGTGGGCATTCCAGATGTGTTGTCTTTCTTCAACATGTTTCGCAAGACCGGTATCTTGCATCTTGATCTGGCGGATGGTATGCGGCGCCTGTTTTTCAAAGATGGAGAAATTATCTTCGCTACCAGCGATCGACTCGAAGATGATCTGGGGGAAGTGTTGTGTGAAATGGGCAAGCTTGAGCGCAAAGAGCTCCGCGGTGCCCGTGCTGAGATCAGCAGCGACGCAAACTTAAGTCAGGTACTGGTAAAGCGGCAGTTGGTGGCAGCGCGTGATCTGTGGCTGGCAACGCGCCAGCAGGTTGAATCCATTGTTTATGGACTGTTTGCATGCGACAGCGGCAGCTGCTTCTTTGTCCCGGCCGACCCGGAGCAGGATAATATTGTGCGTCTGTCCATGAGTACGCAGAACCTCATCATGGAGGGGTTGCGTCGTGTGGATGAAAAGGCGCTGTATTGGCGTAGATTGCGTGGGCCGGAAGCGATGCTAGGTTACAGTGGAAAAGCGCCGCAGGAGTTGAGCTCTGAAGAAAAAAATCTGATGCGTCAGCTGTATGTCTCGGGGCAATCGGTGCGCAAACTTCTCGGTACGAGCGAAATGTCGGAATATGACACCCTTAGAACCCTGCATCAGCTAGTGGAAAAGGGGATGTTGGAAGTAACTGACCGCGAAGAGCACCTGCAGCCACTGGCACCGGAGCTCGAAACAATACTTGCTGTATTCAACGAAATGCTAGCGCTGCTTTATGTGCAGGTTAGTCCTTGCAACGGCGACATGCTTGTTGAGATTAATCGTTTTATTCGTGAGTTGCCCCATCCACATATATATGTATTCCGTGGGGTACAGATCCATCCCGATGGCACCTTGGATATGCGTGCCCTGGCAGAAAATCTTCACGGGCTGGAATTGGAAGAACAAAAGCGTCTGTTGGTGGAGGCGCTCACGGAAGTTGTATATCAGGAATGTTCCATGGCCAGGAGAGACCTAGGTGCCGATGCCGCGACCGAAATGGTGCGCCGAGTGCAGGAGTTTACCATGCGTGCACGCAAGTTGCTTGAGTGATAACGTGACCCAGCCGGCGACTATCCCCTTCGGCATGGCCTGTATTGATGGAGAACATTTATGAAAGACCGGCTTATCTTTGCGCTGGATGTAGATACATTTGAAGCTGCAGCACACTGGGTTGACGTGCTCAAAAATGAAGTTGGAATGTTCAAGGTAGGCAAGCAGCTGTTCACCCGCTGTGGTCCGGCGGTTGTAGAAATGATCCACGCTGCAGGAATCCAGGTGTTTCTCGATCTCAAGTATCATGATATCCCCAACACTGTGGCAGCTGCGGCACTTGAAGCGGCACGCCTGGGAGTGAAGATGTTCAATGTGCATGCACTGGGGGGAGCTAACATGATGTCCACCATGCAGGAGCGCTTGCGCGTAGTGGCACAGAGCGAGGGCTGGGAGATTCCAATGACTTTGGGAGTGACGGTTCTGACTTCTTCTACCACTGAAGATTTGCGCGCAGTTGGGATTGAACGCCCGGTGGATGAAATGGTGGCGCGGTTGGCAGTTCTGACTAAAAAATCAGGGCTTACTGGGGTGGTGGCTTCCGCACGCGAGGTGGAGCTTATTCGAGCGGCCTGCGGGAAAGACTTTGTTGTGGTGACTCCAGGCGTAAGGCCGGCATCCGCGACGGTGGACGATCAGCAGCGGGTTGTTACTCCTGCAGCGGCTATGGTCGCGGGGGCTGACTACATTGTGGTTGGTCGTCCAATTTCCACTGCGGAAGACCCGATCGCGGCTGCACGCGCCATAGTTGCAGAAATGGAAGGTGCTCTTGGCAAAGCATAGAATTGTATGTGGGGTTAATGTGGTTGCCGCAGCTCTGGATTCTGAAGATGGGCAGATGCGCCATGCGTGTTCGCGCGTCCACTCTCTGGTATATGTGCGTGAGGGCACGAATCTGAGAGTGCAGAAACTCATCGACTACGCCCGTCAGCGCGGCGTAAATATCAAACAGCTCGAGCGCAGTGAACTTACACGCCTATGCGCTACAGATAGACATCAGGGCATTGCTGCATATATAGAGCCCGTAGTGCACAAGAGCCTGGCACAGGTTCTGCAGGAAAATCCACCTGGTGGGCGCTTCTTTTTGCTGCTGGACAGCATAACCGATCCACACAATTTTGGTGCCCTGATCCGTTCTGCGGCAGCTGCCGGATGCCAAGCTGTAATCTATACAAAAGATCGCAGCTGCCAGGTAACGCCGGTGGTGGAAAAAGCTGCAGCGGGTACCGTTGATACCGTCAGCCTATGTCAGGTTACCAATCTTGCACGTACTATTGAAACCCTCAAAACCGAGGGTGTATGGGTATACGGACTGGCGCTGGAAGATGCTGTATCCATTTATGCAACCAGCCTTAGTGGAGATATCGCCCTAGTCGCGGGGAGCGAAGGGCGTGGCTTGCGCCCTGGAGTGCTGCAGGTCTGTGATGCTGCTCTGCGAATACCTATGCCGGGGAAGATTGAATCACTCAATGTTTCCGTGGCTACAGGTGTTGCCCTGTTTGAAACAGTGCGCCAGCGCCTCGGAGCAGAAAAAAAAATTGAGGCGTAGAAAAGCAAGGAAAATGGTTGACACTCCACGTCATTTCAACTATAACCCACTGCGTTCTCACACAACAGAAAAGTGGTAAAAAAGGTTGCAACCCGCGCTGAGATAGTGTACACATTGCAACTCTGCGCTGGCGTAGCTCAATTGGTAGAGCAACTGACTTGTAATCAGTAGGTTGGGGGTTCAATTCCTCTCGCCAGCTCCATAGAAAAAATAGGCGCAAGCCTTTCGAAAGTCCTTTGGAGGGATACCCAAGTGGCCAAAGGGAGCAGACTGTAAATCTGCCGTCGTAGACTTCGGAGGTTCGAATCCTCCTCCCTCCACCAAAATTTCACTTCGGGTGAATATGTTACCTAGTTACTGCAGGAGCCTGGGGCGTCAACTGCGGAACGGGAGCAAGCTAACCCAAAGTAAGCGTTTCAGTATGAGCGGGAGTAGCTCAGTTGGCTTAGAGCATCAGCCTTCCAAGCTGAGGGTCGCGGGTTCGAGTCCCGTTTCCCGCTCCATTTTAATACAAGCATGGATGTAACATCCGCCCACATAGCTCAGTAGGTAGAGCACTTCCTTGGTAAGGAAGAGGTCACCGGTTCGACTCCGGTTGTGGGCTCCATCGGTCTTGTCTTTTCGGTATTGAAGTGTTTTTTATTAGTAGATTTTGATGGGCTGACAGGAAGGGCTCGGTGCCCGAACAAAGCCGAACAGGATTAAATAATTATTCAGAAAAGAACAAAAGGGAGTACGTTATGTCCAAAGAGAAATTTGATAGAAGCAAGCCGCACGTCAACATTGGAACCATTGGGCACGTTGACCATGGCAAGACCACCCTCACAGCCGCCATCACCAAAGTAATGGCTGGTCAGGGTGGGGGTGAAGCCCGCGCCTTCGACACAATCGACAACGCACCTGAGGAGCGCGAGCGCGGCATTACCATCTCCACCTCGCACGTAGAATACGAGACCGCTAATCGGCACTACGCCCACGTAGACTGCCCAGGTCACGCCGACTACGTAAAAAATATGATCACCGGAGCCGCACAAATGGACGGCGCCATCTTGGTTGTATCCGCTGCGGACGGCCCCATGCCCCAGACTCGCGAGCACATCCTGCTTGCGCGCCAGGTAGGTGTGCCCGCCATTGTAGTGTTCCTCAACAAAGCCGACATGGTAGACGACGAAGAACTAATGGAACTTGTTGAGCTGGAAGTACGTGAGCTCTTAAGCTCCTATGACTTCCCCGGCGACGACATCCCCGTGGTGATCGGCAGCGCTCTCAAGGCCCTGCAGTGCGAAATCGGTGCTCCAGAAGAGCAGCCCGTTATCGACCTCATGGCACAAGTGGATGCTTATATTCCGCAGCCTGAGCGCGCCATCGACATGCCGTTCCTCATGCCAGTAGAAGACGTGTTCTCCATCTCCGGTCGTGGCACCGTCGCCACCGGTCGTATAGAGAAGGGGATCGTCAAGGTTGGTGAAGAAGTAGCAATTATCGGGATGAAAGAAACGCGTAAGTCCACAGTTACTGGCGTTGAAATGTTCCGCAAGCTGCTCGACCAGGGCCAGGCCGGTGACAACGTAGGGATCCTGCTTCGTGGCCTCAAGCGCGAGGATATCGAGCGTGGCCAAGTACTGGCAGCTCCCGGCAGCATTAAGCCGCACACCAGATTCAAGGCCGAAGCGTACATCCTTACTAAAGAAGAAGGTGGACGTCACACCCCGTTCTTCAAGGGATATCGTCCCCAGTTCTACTTCCGTACCACAGACGTGACTGGGATCGTAGAACTGCCTGAAGGGGTGGAGATGGTAATGCCAGGAGACAACATCTCCATGACTGTTGACCTGATCACCCCCATCGCCATGGATAAAGAGTTGCGCTTTGCAATCCGCGAAGGTGGACGTACCGTAGGCGCTGGTGTCGTAAGCGAAATTATTGAGTAATTTCTATCCAGACTGCTCTGGATAGAGACTCCACGGAGAAAAATTATGGCAGATATTATAACGCTGGCATGCACGGAGTGTAAGCAGCGCAATTACACCACCACTAAAAACAAGCGCAATCTTCCGGATCGACTCGAGTTTAAGAAGTATTGCCGCTTCGACCGGCGCCATACGCTCCACCGCGAAACGAAGTAGTATGTAAAGTATAGATACTGCAGGCCAGTAGCTCTAATGGCTAGAGCACCGGTCTCCAAAACCGGGTGTTGGGGGTTCGAATCCCTCCTGGCCTGCCAGTTAAAGTGCAATCATCAGAGAGGACATGCAGTGGGAAAAGTTAGCGGTTTTCTGGGTAATGTCAAAGATGAGCTCAGGAAAGTTACCTGGCCTACAAGAAAAGATACATATGCATCGACCTTGGTGGTAATTGTATTTGTCTTTATGGTGGCCGTATATCTCTGGGGTGTTGACACAATTCTTTCGACCCTGATTAAAACAATACTGAGTCGATAGAAAGCGGTGAACAAACAATGAAATGGTATGGAGTGCATACGTACTCAGGATACGAAAACAAGGTAAAGCAAAACCTTGAAGAACGAATTCGCATGCTTGGCATGGAGGATCAGTTCGGCGATATTCTGGTACCTTCTGAGACAGTAGTTGAGCTCAAAAATGGGGAACGGAAGACATCTACACGTAAGTTTTTCCCTGGTTACATCTTGGTTCAAATGGAACTGAACAGTGAAACTTGGCATGTGGTGAAAGATACGACAAAAGTTACCGGTTTTGTTGGAGGCGTGACTGCGCCGCCACCGATTCCCGACGCTGAAGTTGCAAAGATCACCGCCCGGATGGAAGAAGGTGCCGAGCGTCCACGACCGAAGGTCGAGTATGAAGTGGGCGAAACTGTACGGGTCATAGATGGCCCGTTTCTTAATTTTACCGGGATTGTGGAAGACGTTAAGCCCGACAAGGGTAAATTGAAGGTCATGGTAAGTATTTTTGGCCGCGTAACCCCTGTTGAGTTGGATTTTATACAGGTTGAGAAGACCAGTTAGGCTGGATGAAAATTTAAGGAGTAACTGATGGCCAAAAAAGTAACAGGACAGATTAAGCTACAGATACCGGCTGGGAAGGCAAATCCGTCTCCTCCCGTCGGTCCCGCATTGGGCCAGCATGGTGTAAATATAATGGAATTTTGCAAGGCCTACAACGCCAAAACGCAGGGCGAAGAGGGCATGGTTATTCCGGTCGTTATTACCGTATATGCTGATCGATCATTTTCATTTGTAACCAAAACACCGCCTGCTGCAGTGCTGCTAAAAAAGGCTGCTAAGATCAATAAGGGGTCTGGTGTTCCTAATAAAGAAAAAGTTGGCAAGGTTACTAAAGATCAGATACTGGAGATCGCACGCATCAAGATGCCGGATCTTAATGCATTCGCTGAAGATGCTGCTGTGCGGAGCGTAGAAGGTACGGCGCGCAGTATGGGCCTTGATATCGTATAAAGTTGAAGTGAGAGCTGATGGCTATGGGTAAAAATAAGATAACTGCTGAAGGCAAGGTCGACAGGTCGATTAAATACTCCTTGAACGATGCTTTGGAACTGGTTAAAGAAACGGCTTACGCCAAATTTGATGAAACTGTAGATCTGACCGTACGTCTTGGGGTTGACCCGCGTAAGGCTGATCAGATGGTGCGCGGAGCAGTTGTGCTTCCCAATGGTCTGGGTAAGAGCGTCAGAGTGCTTGTATTCGCCAAAGGTGAGAAGGCGATGGAAGCGCAGCAAGCAGGTGCTGAGCACGTTGGCGGCGACGATCTGGTTGAAAAAATTCAGAATGGCTGGTTTGAGTTTGATACCGCGATTGCAACGCCTGATATGATGGGTGTAGTGGGTAAAATTGGGCGTCTTCTCGGACCCCGTGGCCTTATGCCTAACCCCAAAGTTGGTACTGTCACTTTTGATGTCGGTCGTGCAGTTAACGAGGCTAAGTCTGGTAAGATCGAGTATCGTACCGAGAAAACCGGGATTATTCATGCTCCGGTCGGTAAAGTCTCCTTCGATGCACAAAGTCTGCAGGGGAACGTACTGGCGCTTATGGATGCTTTGATTAAGGCAAAACCATCGACGGCAAAGGGTATATATCTGCGTAAAGTAAGTATTTCAAGCACCATGGGACCTGGAGTACAGGTTGATGTACCCGACATTCAGGCTCTGGTGAAATAGGTAAATATTATTGTCACCGCGTCGTTATCCGGTTGGATTGACATTGGCGACATAGCAAGACGCCCTGCACAGGGCAACATTCCTCGTTGTAGACAGCAGGTACCGATCAGGTTTAATGCACAAAAACGCACCTGCCGAGACTGATTGGAGCCATTTCGAGCCTCCTTCAAGTCCTCTCGAGGCAATATAATCTTAAGAAAGGAGGAGAAGTGAATGTCTGATCAACAGAGAAAGGCTCAACTAGTTGCCGAACTGAGTTCCAAGCTCAAGGGTTCTAAAGCTGCTTTTCTGGCAAACTTTCGCGGTACTACCGTGGAGCAGTCAAACGATTTGCGCATCAAACTGCGCCAAGCCGGGGTTGAGTATCGCGTCGTAAAAAACACCCTGCTTGCATTGGCATGCAAGGGTACTGATTTCGAGTGCCTGCAGGACGAATTAGTCGGTCCCACAGCCCTTGCTATAGCGCTAGAAGATCCAGTACAGCCTGCAAAGGTGCTGTTTGAGTTTGCAAAGACAAGTAAAACGTTTGAACTTAAGTGTGGTGCACTGGATGGGAACTTGCTCAGCGTCGATGACATTGAAGCATTGTCGAAGCTGCCTAGTCGAGAAGTGCTTCTGGGTAAGATGCTCGGCTCCATTAATGCTCCGACATCCAATTTTGTCGGTGTTCTGGCCGCTATTCCGCGTTCGCTGGTGCAGGTTCTTGGTGCTATACAGGAACAGAAAAACGCCTGAGTGCCCCATGATTGAGCAATTTATACTTTAAAGACAACATACTACATAACGGAGATAAAAATGGCTGATATCACTAAAGAACAAGTTATTGAATTTATAGAGAACATGACAGTTCTCGAACTGGCTGGTCTCGTAAAAGAGCTCGAAGAGAAGTTTGGCGTTTCTGCTGCAGCACCCGTAGCCGCAGCCGCTGGTGCTCCTGCTGAGGCAGCCGCCGCTGCAGAAGAGCAAACAGAGTTCGACGTCGTACTTACAGGCGCAGGCGAGAAAAAGATTAATGTCATCAAAGTAGTTCGTTCTCTCACTGGTCTCGGTCTGAAAGAAGCCAAAGATTTGGTTGATGGTGCACCTAATACTGTTAAAGAAGGAGCTTCTAAAGACGAAGCTGAAGATATTAAGAAACAGCTTGAAGAAGCTGGCGCTTCTGTCGAACTTAAATAGCAGAGCAAACGTATATTCCCTGCTTGAAAGCCAAGGTCGCAATGCGGCCTTGGCTGTTCTTCGTTCTTTTCCTAAGGAGTGATCATGGCTTATTCGATTGCGAATAACCAGCTGTTGCGTAAGCGTTTTTCTGACGTTAAGAGCGTCATTGAGATGCCTAGCCTCATCGATATTCAGAAAAATTCATACAAGCGCTTCATGCAAAAAGATATACCTGCGGATCAGCGGCAGCTTATCGGACTTGAAGCAGTGTTCCGCTCGGTCTTCCCGATTAAGGACTTCAACGAGACCTGTTCGCTTGATTATGTGTCGTATGTGCTTGAAGCACCAAAGTACGACGTAGATGAATGTCATCAGCGCGGTATGACGTATGCAGCACCAGTTAAAGTGCGCGTGCGCCTAGTTTCGTGGGATGTGGACAAAGACACAGAAGTTCAGTCTATCCGTGACATCAAGGAGCAGGAAGTATATTTCGGCGAAATACCGTTGATGACTAAAAACGGTACCTTTGTGATAAACGGTACCGAGCGTGTAATTGTAAGCCAGCTACATCGCTCACCCGGAGTTTTTTATGATCACGACCGGGGCAAAACCCATTCCAGCGGAAAGTTTTTATATAGCGCGCGGGTTATCCCGTATCGCGGTTCATGGTTGGATTTCGACTTCGATCATAAGGATTTATTGTACGTACGCATCGATAGAAGGCGCAAACTGCCTGCAACAGTATTGCTGCAAGCTTTAGGGTACAGTGCCGAAGAGTTGTTGCGTTACTACTATGATACTGAAGTGGTGCATATCGGGGAGGACAGTTTCACCAAAGAGTTAAACCTGGATCTTCTGGCAGGGCAGCGCACAGTCCTTGAAATCAAGGACTCTGAAGGAAACGTGCTGGTGCGTCCTAATCGCAAATTCACCAAGGGTACGGTCAAGAAAATTGCTGCAGCAGGACTTCAAACCATTCCGGTTACGCACGAAGAGGTAGTTGGACGCTACCTTGTGACAGATATCGTGGACGAAGAGAGTGGCGAAGTGCTGTTGGAGTGCAATCAAGAGCTTACTGAATCCGCTCTTGAGGTGTTGCGTGAAAAGGGAATCAAGTCGGTGGAGTTGCTCTTTATCGACCACCACTACATTGGGTCTTATCTGCGCGATACCCTCGCGATGGACTCGGTGAAAAACCCTGAAGATGCAATAATAGAGATTTACCGGCGTCTACGGCCCGGTGACCCTCCCACACTAAAAAGTGCCAACACCCTGTTTGAAAATCTGTTTTTCAGTGAGGAGCGCTACGATCTTTCCATCGTCGGACGTCTTAAACTGAATTACAAGCTCGGTCTAGACAAGCCACTGGAAGAGCGTACTCTTTCCAGGGAAGATATTCTTGAAGTGGTGCGTTACCTGATTGAGTTGCGCAACGGACGTGGTTCTATTGATGACATTGATCATCTGGGTAATCGACGCGTTAGGGTTGTGGGTGAACTGTTGGAGAATCACTACCGCGTCGGTCTGGTGCGGATGGAGCGCGCTATAAAGGAGCGTATGAGTCTGCAAGAAGTTGACAGTCTCATGCCCCATGATTTAATCAACTCCAAGCCAGTTTCAGCCGTAGTCAAGGAGTTCTTCGGTTCTTCTCAACTATCGCAGTTTATGGACCAGACCAATCCGCTTTCCGAGATTACCCATAAGCGGCGCTTGTCCGCTCTGGGACCAGGCGGTCTGACCCGTGAACGTGCGGGTTTTGAGGTGCGTGACGTACACCCCACACACTATGGGCGCGTATGCCCTATCGAGACCCCAGAGGGCCCTAATATCGGCCTGATTGCATCCTTGTCCACTTATGCTCGGATTAACGAGCATGGCTTTGTAGAGACCCCGTACCGAGTGGTAAAAGACGGGCGTGTTACTGAAGAAGTACGCTATTTTTCAGCTTTAGAAGAGGAGAATAACACTATAGCGCAGGCCAACGCGATTCTGGATGAAGATGGGCGTTTTGTAAACGATCTCATCAACGTGCGTCAGAACGGCGAATTTCTGCTGCTTAAACGTGAAGAGGTCCAGTTAATGGACGTTTCTCCAAAGCAGCTGGTGTCTGTTGCTGCGGCTCTGATTCCATTTCTGGAAAATGACGATGCCAACCGAGCCCTTATGGGATCGAATATGCAGCGACAAGCAGTGCCTCTCCTGCGCGCCGATGCACCGCTGGTGGGAACCGGCATGGAGCGCAAAGTGGCGCACGATTCTGGTGCTGCCGTGGTGGTTCAGCATGATGGTGTAGTCGATTCAGTCGATGCATCCCGCATTGTAATAAGGGTAGATGAAGGACAGGCAGAAACCAGCGGAACTGGGGTCGATATCTATAACCTCACTAAGTTTGTCCGCTCCAACCAAAACACCTGTCTGAATCAGAAGCCTGTGGTTGAAGTTGGTGACCGAGTGAAACGTGGCGCCATAATCGCTGACGGTCCTTCCACTCAGTTTGGGGAACTCGGCCTCGGGCAAAATATCCTGGTCGCATTTATGCCTTGGGAAGGGTACAACTTCGAAGACTCCATTCTTATTTCGGAGCGCTTGGTCAAGGACGATCGCTATACTTCTGTGCACATTGAAGAGTTTGAATGTGTTGCGCGGGATACCAAGTTGGGCAAAGAAGAAATTACCGACGATATCCCTAACCTTGGCGATGATGCCTTGAAAGACCTGGATGAGAGCGGCATTATTCGTATTGGTGCCGAAGTAAAGCAGGGCGATATCATGGTTGGGAAAATTACACCGAAGGGTGAGACCCAACTGTCGCCGGAAGAAAAACTGCTTCGAGCTATCTTCGGCGAAAAAGCAGGAGATGTACGCGATACTTCACTGCGGGTACCTCCCGGAGTTGAAGGAGTTATTATCGGAGCGCGGGTGTTTTCCCGTAAAGGTTCAGATAAGGATGCGCGTACTGAAAAGATAGAGCAGCAGGAGATTGAAAAGCTTCTTAAGGATCAGAATGACGAGATCAGAATTGTGCGTGAATCCGCGCGCAATAAACTCACAGATATTCTTAAGGGTAAGCTTACGGCAGTTTCGATAACGGATAAAAAAGACCGGATCGTTCTGCCCAAAGGTGAACCCATTGAGGCGAGTAAACTTCTTGTGCTTCCCATGGAACGCTGGAACGAAATATCCCTGCTGGATGATGCTGGGGCCGAGGCATCGGTTGCTGGCGTTTTGGAACATCTCAAAGAGCACGATGCTCAGATCAAGGCAATTTTTGCCGAAAAAATTGATCGGATCAGGCGTGGAGACGACCTACCACCAGGCGTGATAAAAATGGTCAAAGTCTACGTAGCCATTAAGCGTAAGCTCTCGGTCGGAGACAAGATGGCCGGGCGTCATGGGAACAAGGGGGTCTTGTCACGGATTCTCCCTGAAGAGGATATGCCGTATACCGAAGACGGAACACCTGTGGAGATTGTTTTGAATCCATTGGGGGTACCTTCACGTATGAATATCGGCCAGATTCTTGAGGTTCACATGGGTCTTGCGGCTCGCGGACTGGGTGCTCAGATTCAGGCGGAACTCGATCGTAGAGCCAGTAGCGATGAACTGCGTATCAAAATTAAAGACGTTTACGCAGATAAAGAGCTGGATCCGTTTGTGGATAATCTGTCTGCTCGCGACGTGAACAAGCTGGCTATGCGCCTGTCCCGCGGAGTGCCAATGGCGAGCCCGGTATTTGAAGGGGTGAGCGAAGAGGACGTAAAGGCACAGCTTACAAAAGCCGGCTACGACACATCTGGCCAGATGACGCTGTATGATGGCAGGACGGGTGAGGCGTTTAAGGAAAAGGTCACCGTCGGAATCATGTACATGCTTAAGTTGCACCATCTGGTTGATGATAAGATCCACGCCAGGAGTATCGGGCCCTACAGCCTCGTTACACAGCAACCCCTCGGCGGCAAGGCGCAATTTGGTGGCCAGCGTTTGGGTGAGATGGAGGTGTGGGCCATGGAAGCCTATGGGGCTGCCCATGCGTTGCAGGAGTTCCTCACCGTCAAGTCGGATGATGTGGCCGGCAGGACCAGAATGTATGAGGCTATTGTTAAAGGCCGTCAAACCCTGGAAGCCGGGTTGCCAGAGTCATTCAACGTACTGCTGAAAGAACTTCAGGCTCTGTGTCTCGATGTCGAACTGCTCGAAGATGAAAAAGAATAGTATTGCCATCCCTTAAGGAGATGAGTTTTGGAAGATATTATCAACCTGTTTGAGCGTCCCAAGGATCCGTTGAGTTTTGATACCATCCGCTTGTCGATCTCGTCACCCGAAACGATCCGCGAGCGCTCCTTTGGGGAAGTGAAAAAACCCGAAACCATAAACTATCGCACCTTTAAGCCGGAGCGAGATGGCCTGTTTTGTGCCAAGATTTTCGGCCCCGTGAAGGACTATGAGTGTAACTGCGGCAAATATAAGCGCATGAAGCACCGCGGGATAGTGTGCGAAAAATGCGGGGTTGAGGTTATCCCCAGCAAGGTAAGGCGTGAGCGCATGGCGCATATCGACTTGGCCTGCCCCGTAGCACATATCTGGTTTTTGAAGTCGCTACCGTCCCGTATAGGTACGTTACTGGATATGACCCTCAAGGAGCTGGAAAAGGTTCTGTATTTTGAGGCGTATATCGTTCTCGATAGCGCAGATACCGAGCTTGAGGTGGGGCAAATTCTGCTTGAAGACAAGTATAATGAACTGATGGCTGAATATTCCGGTCAGTTTGTCGCGAGTATGGGTGCAGAAGCAATCCGCGAGCTTCTTGCCGCGCTTGACCTCGAAAGTATTGCGCAGGAACTGCGTATCGAGATGCGTGAAGCGACCAGCGAAGCCAAAAAGAAAAAGGTAGCCAAGCGCCTTAAGGTGGTCAATGCATTCCTACGCAGCAATAACCGCCCTGAGTGGATGATTCTTGAAACTCTGCCGGTGTTGCCGCCGGAGCTGCGTCCTTTGGTGCCTCTTGATGGGGGCAGATTTGCAACCTCTGACCTCAATGATCTATATAGACGCGTCATTAACCGCAACAACCGACTCAAGCGCCTTATGGACCTGCATGCGCCTGAGGTGATAATCCGCAACGAAAAACGGATGTTGCAGGAGGCGGTTGATGCATTGTTCGATAATGGCCGGCGCGGTCGTGCCATTACTGGACCTAACAAGCGCCCACTGAAATCACTGTCAGATATGCTTAAGGGAAAAGGTGGACGTTTCCGCCAGAACCTGTTGGGTAAGCGGGTTGACTACTCGGGACGTAGTGTTATCGTTGCAGGGCCAGAGCTCAAGCTGCATCAATGTGGCCTGCCAAAAAAGATGGCCTTGGAGCTGTTTAAACCGTTTATTTATAACAAGCTCGAAGAACTGGGGTTGTGCACTACCATTAAAAGTGCAAAAAAAATGGTTGAGAAAGAAAAATCTGAAGTATGGGATGTGCTCGAAGATGTAATCCGCGAGCACCCAGTTATGCTTAACCGCGCCCCGACCCTTCACCGCTTGGGTATCCAAGCGTTCGAGCCCGTGCTGATTGAGGGGAAAGCTATTCAGCTGCATCCGCTGGTATGTACCGCCTTCAATGCCGACTTTGACGGAGACCAGATGGCAGTGCATTTGCCGCTCTCCATCGAGAGTCAGATCGAAGCACGTGTGCTAATGATGTCAACCAACAATATCCTCTCTCCGGCTAGTGGTAAGCCCATAATTGTGCCGTCACAGGACATGATTCTTGGGTTGTATTATATGACTCGTATTCGCCCTTTTATTAAGGGGACGGGCAAGATATTTAGCTCTCCTGAGGAAGTACGCATTGCTTACGACTCTGGAGCGGCAGACTTACAGGCTGGAGTAAAGGTGCGTATGTGCCCGGTTGAAGGTGGAAAGCCGGAGCTTATCGACACCGCAGTCGGGCGAGTAATTCTGCGTGAGATTCTCCCGGAAGTGATCCCCTTTGATCAGATCAACCGAGTAATGACCAAAAAGCAGGTTGCAGAGCTTATTGATGCCAGTTTCCGTCTTGCAGGAAACAAGCAGACAGTAATTTTGGCAGACAGGCTCAAACAGATCGGCTATCGTTACTCGACCTTGGCGGGAATCTCCATTGGTCTCGATGACATGGTGGTGCCGGAGAGCAAGCAGGACTATATCGATGCCTCAATGACAGAAGTAAAAGAGATCCAGAATCAGTATACAGACGGTCTGATTACTGATGGGGAGCGCTATAACAAGGTCGTGGATATCTGGGCAAAGTGTACCGAAGATATTGCAACCACCATGCTGAAAGACCTGTCTACTGACCGATTTGAGTCCGAAGATGGAGAAGTTGTGGAAGCGCCCTCGTTCAATGCCATTCATATGATGGCAGACTCTGGAGCGCGAGGCAGCGCACAGCAGATTCGTCAGTTGGCGGGTATGCGAGGTCTCATGGCCAAACCTTCTGGAGAGATTATCGAAACTCCTATTACCGCGAACTTTCGTGAGGGACTGACGGTGTTGCAGTATTTTATATCGTCTCACGGTGCGCGTAAAGGTTTAGCCGATACCGCTCTTAAAACGGCAAACTCGGGTTACTTGACTCGCCGTCTTGTTGATGTTGCCCAGGATGCCATTATAACCGAGCACGACTGTCATACCCTTGACGGTGTTGTGATCTCTTCTTTAATTGATTCCGGCGAGATAATCCAGTCATTGGGGGATCGTATTCTCGGCAGATCCGCCCTTGACGATGTGTGTGATCCAGTTAACGGTGAGGTTATCGTAAAGGCGAATCAAGAGATTACGGAAACCCTTGTGCGCGCGATAGAAGACGCCGGCATCGAGCGGGTAAAAATTCGCTCAGTGTTGACCTGCAGGAGCAAGAAAGGGATTTGTGCTTCATGCTATGGGCGTGATCTTGCTCGCGGGCATATGGTAAACCTTGGTGAAGCTGTCGGCGTAATAGCAGCGCAGTCCATCGGCGAGCCGGGTACTCAACTTACCATGCGTACGTTCCACATTGGTGGTACGGCATCCCGAAGTGCTGAACAGACATCCCTTGAGGCACGCTACGATGGGGTGTTGCGCTTCGACAACCTGAGGTCAGTTCTCAATCGTGACGGACACCATATTGTAACCAACCGCAAAGGTCAGGTTGTCATAGTAGATGAGACCGGACGTGAGCGTGAGCGACATGAGTTGCTCTATGGCGCCAAACTGCTGCTTGGCCCCGATGCAGAAGTTACAGCAGGAACCCATCTGGCAGAGTGGGACCCGTACACTATGCCGGTTCTCACTGAGGTTGGTGGCCGTGTGCACTATGGCGATATTATTGCCGGTCAGACCATGGATGAAAGAGTCGACGATGTAACCGGGTTGTCGCGTAAGGTTATCATCGAGTCGAAGGCCTCCGACAAGCGTCCCCGCATCATCCTTAAGGATGAGGAAGGCAAGTCGGTCAAGCTTCCTAATGGCATGGTGGCACGTTACATGCTGCCGGTGGGTTCGAATATCAACGTGGCCGAAGATGCTGACGTTTCGCCTGGGGATATTCTGGCAAAGATCCCGCGAGAAACCACAAAAACCAAAGATATTACCGGGGGTCTGCCGCGGGTAGCCGAGCTGTTTGAGGCACGTAAGCCAAAAGAATTCGCCATTCTCAGCGAGATTGACGGAATCGTCACCTATGGCAAAGATACTAAAGGCAAGCGCAAGGTTGTGGTTACTCCTGAGATTGGCGAGCCCATGGAATATCTGATTCCCAAGGGCAAGCATATCAGCGTGCAGGAGGGTGATCTGGTTATAGCCGGTGATCCCCTCATGGATGGCTCCAGAAATCCGCACGATATTCTGCGGGTGCTCGGCGAAAAAGAGCTGGCCAAGTATCTTGTTGATGAAGTTCAGGAAGTCTATCGCCTTCAGGGAGTAAGTATCAACGATAAGCATATAGAAACTATCGTGCGCCAGATGCTCCGTCGCGTTGCGATTCGCGAGGTAGGTGATACCGACTTTCTCATTGACGATCAGGTGTCTCGTGCCGAATTTGAAAAAGAGAATGAGCGCATTGTAGCTGAAGGGAACGCGCCCGCAGTTGGTGAGCCGATAATGCTCGGAATTACCAAGGCTTCGCTGTCTACCGAGTCATTTATCTCTGCCGCATCTTTCCAAGAGACGACAAAGGTCTTGACGCAGGCAGCTATCGAAGGCAAGGAAGACAACCTGGCCGGTCTCAAGGAGAACGTTATCATGGGGCGCCTGATACCAGCAGGAACCGGTATATCTGAGTACCGGACGGTTAAGCTAGTAGCCCCAGAGCCTGACGATGCAGTTGAAGGTGAAATACTTGAGAATGACTCAGAAAAGCAAAAAAAGGAGGCCCAGTCTGTAACAGCCGTATAGATAACCCCCCCCCGGTCCTTCTCAGGCATATATGCGCGGGACCGGGGTGAAAATAAATGGTGGAGGAATAACAACTGCTTGACTTTGGTTCCAGCAATTGTTATTGTCCGCGAGTTTTCCCCTCTCGGGGGTAAAGTTCTTTCAATTCTGTGAATAGTAATTTCGGGAGTAAGAAATGCCGACAATCAATCAATTGATCAATAAAGGGCGCAAAAAAGAGGTGCGGAAAAGTGCCTCCCGTGCGTTGCAATCCAATCCGCAGCGTCGTGGAGTATGTACTAGGGTATATACGACTACGCCAAAAAAGCCGAACTCGGCGCTCAGGAAGGTTGCCCGTGTGCGTCTGACAAACGGGATTGTAGTTTCATCGTACATCCCAGGAGTGGGGCACAACTTACAGGAACACTCCGTCGTGCTTGTGCGCGGTGGGCGAGTTAAAGACTTGCCGGGTGTGCGTTATCATATCGTTCGCGGTGCGCTGGATCTTGCTGGCGTACAGGGGCGTATGCAGGGTCGTTCCAAGTATGGAGCTAAGCGTCCTAAGTAGGACATAGCTATAAAAGAGGTCGTTTAAGATGCCTAGAAGAAGAGAAATTGCAAAAAGAATTGTTCTCGCTGATCCCAAGTATAATGATCGCGTTGTAACAAAATTTGTGAACCACCTGATGCTTGGGGGCAAAAAGAGCGTTGCCGAGACGATTGTGTACGGTGCCTTTGATTTGATTGCTGAGCGCAGTGGTGAAGAGCCCTTGGAAGTATTCAAGAAGGCGTTTGAGAATATACGCCCCCTTCTGGAGGTCAAATCCCGCCGTGTTGGCGGTTCCACCTATCAGGTACCGGTTGAAGTTCGTGTCGACAGGCGCAACGCTCTAGTTATTCGCTGGGTGCTAGATGCCGCGCGTAAACGCGGAGAGCGCACTATGCGCGAGCGTCTGGCTGCAGAGTTTCTCGATGCGGCTAATGGTCGTGGCGGAGCGGTAAGGAAAAAAGAAGACACCCATCGCATGGCCGAAGCGAATAAAGCTTTTGCCCATTATCGCTGGTAGCGAACTGAGTCTGGAGGAAGTTGAGCAGTGGCACGTAAAGTATCGCTAGATAAAACACGAAATATCGGCATAATGGCCCATATTGATGCCGGTAAAACCACCACGACAGAGCGTATCCTGTTCTATACAGGTATTTCTCATAAAATCGGCGAGACCCATGACGGCGCAGCTACCATGGACTGGATGGAGCAGGAACAGGAGCGCGGAATTACTATCACTTCAGCAGCTACTACCTGTTTCTGGAAAGATCATCGCGTAAACATCATTGATACTCCTGGTCACGTAGATTTCACCATTGAAGTAGAGCGTTCATTGCGCGTGCTCGACGGCGCTGTAGCTGTGTTCTGCTCAGTCGGTGGCGTTGAGCCTCAGTCAGAAACTGTATGGCGCCAGGCCGACAAATATGGTGTGCCCCGTCTCGCCTTTATCAATAAAATGGATCGGATTGGTGCCGACTTTACGCGCGGCGTCGAAATGATGCGTGACCGCCTCGGTGCTAATCCAGTTCCGATGCAACTTCCCATTGGCAAAGAAGAAAACTTCCGTGGCGTTGTTGATCTGGTGACCATGCAGTCGATTTTGTGGCATGATGAGGCTCTCGGAGCGGAATTTGATATTGGTGATATTCCTGCTGATATGCTTGATGATGCGGTAAGTGCCCGTGAGGCCTTGCTCGAAGAGTTGTGCACCTATGACGATGCTCTGATGGAGAAGTATTTGGGAGGTGAAGAGCTGGGCAGCGACGAGATTAAGGCGTCGGTCCGCCGCGCTACCATTGCTCTCCAGATCAATCCCGTATTCTGCGGCAGTGCTTTTAAAAATAAGGGCATTCAGAATCTGCTGGACGCTGTGGTTGATTATATGCCCAGCCCCACCGATGTCCCCCCTATCGAAGGGGTGAACCCAGCAGGCGAGCCTATTACTCGGCCTGCTGGAGACGACGGTCCCTTCGCCGCCTTGGCGTTTAAGATCATGACAGATCCTTTTGTCGGGCAACTTTCTTTCTTTCGAGTTTATTCTGGGGTGGCCATTACCGGCTCCACTATTCTTAACTCCACAAAAGGAAAGAAAGAGCGTCTCGGGCGCATTCTGAAGATGCATGCTAATAAGCGTGAAGAGATAAAAGAGGTTTACTCAGGGGATATCGCTGCTGCGGTTGGCCTTAAGCATTCAGGCACTGGTGATACGCTATGTGACCCTGCTCATGAGTGTCTCTTGGAAGCCATGGAGTTCCCTGAGCCTGTAATTCATATCGCTGTAGAACCCAAAACCAAAACTGACCAAGAACGACTTGGAGTTGCTCTTGGAAAGCTGTTGGCCGAAGATCCATCTTTGCGAGTGCGCACGGATGATGAAACAGGCCAAACCATACTGTCGGGAATGGGTGAGCTGCACCTTGAAGTAATAATTGATCGGCTTAAACGTGAGTTCAAGGTCGAGGCCAACGTTGGCGCACCCCAGGTAGCGTACCGTGAGTCCATAACCAAGACTGTTGAAGTGCAGGGTAAATTTGTGCGTCAGTCCGGTGGCCGTGGACAGTACGGTGACTGCTGGTTACGTATTGAACCAGGTGAGCCAGGTACTGGATTTGAGTACGTTGATGCAATCAAGGGGGGGGTAATCCCGCGCGAATACATCCCTGCGGTCGGCAAAGGTGCTGAAGAAGCCTCTCATTCTGGTGTGCTGGCAGGGTATCCCATTGTGGATGTCAAGGTTACTTGTTTCGATGGTTCCTATCATGATGTCGACTCCTCAGAGATGGCGTTCAAGATAGCAGGCTCCATGGGATTCAAGATTGGAGCTGCCAAGGCTAATCCTGCACTTCTCGAGCCCACTATGGCTGTTGAGGTTGTTGTACCCGAAGAGTATATGGGAGATGTCATCGGCGACATCAACAGCCGACGTGGTAAAGTTCTGAGTATGGACGCGCGTGGTGGGGCTCAAATTATCAATGCCCACGTGCCGCTGTCTAACATGTTCGGATATGCAACTGATTTACGCAGCTCTACCCAGGGCCGTGCCACATATACAATGGTGTTTGATCACTACGAACAGGTGCCAAAGGCGATTTCCGAAGAAATCATTGCCAAGGTCAAAGGCTAAGGAGTACGTTATGTCCAAAGAGAAATTTGATAGAAGCAAGCCGCACGTCAACATTGGAACCATTGGGCACGTTGACCATGGCAAGACCACCCTCACAGCCGCCATCACCAAAGTAATGGCTGGTCAGGGTGGGGGTGAAGCCCGCGCCTTCGACACAATCGACAACGCACCTGAGGAGCGCGAGCGCGGCATTACCATCTCCACCTCGCACGTAGAATACGAGACCGCTAATCGGCACTACGCCCACGTAGACTGCCCAGGTCACGCCGACTACGTAAAAAATATGATCACCGGAGCCGCACAAATGGACGGCGCCATCTTGGTTGTATCCGCTGCGGACGGCCCCATGCCCCAGACTCGCGAGCACATCCTGCTTGCGCGCCAGGTAGGTGTGCCCGCCATTGTAGTGTTCCTCAACAAAGCCGACATGGTAGACGACGAAGAACTAATGGAACTTGTTGAGCTGGAAGTACGTGAGCTCTTAAGCTCCTATGACTTCCCCGGCGACGACATCCCCGTGGTGATCGGCAGCGCTCTCAAGGCCCTGCAGTGCGAAATCGGTGCTCCAGAAGAGCAGCCCGTTATCGACCTCATGGCACAAGTGGATGCTTATATTCCGCAGCCTGAGCGCGCCATCGACATGCCGTTCCTCATGCCAGTAGAAGACGTGTTCTCCATCTCCGGTCGTGGCACCGTCGCCACCGGTCGTATAGAGAAGGGGATCGTCAAGGTTGGTGAAGAAGTAGCAATTATCGGGATGAAAGAAACGCGTAAGTCCACAGTTACTGGCGTTGAAATGTTCCGCAAGCTGCTCGACCAGGGCCAGGCCGGTGACAACGTAGGGATCCTGCTTCGTGGCCTCAAGCGCGAGGATATCGAGCGTGGCCAAGTACTGGCAGCTCCCGGCAGCATTAAGCCGCACACCAGATTCAAGGCCGAAGCGTACATCCTTACTAAAGAAGAAGGTGGACGTCACACCCCGTTCTTCAAGGGATATCGTCCCCAGTTCTACTTCCGTACCACAGACGTGACTGGGATCGTAGAACTGCCTGAAGGGGTGGAGATGGTAATGCCAGGAGACAACATCTCCATGACTGTTGACCTGATCACCCCCATCGCCATGGATAAAGAGTTGCGCTTTGCAATCCGCGAAGGTGGACGTACCGTAGGCGCTGGTGTCGTAAGCGAAATTATTGAGTAGTAGAGGATTCAGATGTCTAGTCAGAAGATAAGAATTCGCCTGAAGGCGTATGATCACAAACTGCTTGATATGGCAGTTAATGAAATTGTAGATACGGTGAAGCGTACCGGCTCGCGTTTGGCGGGGCCAATTCCGCTTCCTACAGTAATCAACAAGTACTGTGTCCTGCGGGGACCGCACGTCGACAAAAAGAGTCGAGAGCAGTTTGAAATCCGCACGCATAAGCGTCTGTTGGATATACTCGAACCGACACAGCAGACAGTAGATGCGCTGATGAAGCTGGATCTATCCGCCGGTGTGTTTGTAGAGATTAAGCTGTAAGCACAGTACACAGTACAAGTTACTATACAGAAGATGAGGATAGAGAGATGGTAGACGGTATTCTTGGAAAAAAGCTGGGAATGACCCAGATATTTACCGAGAGCGGTGCGCGTATCCCGGTCACAGTGATCGAGGCTGGTCCATGCACTGTTGTGCAGAAGAAACTGGCTGAGGTTGATGGTTACAGTGCAGTGCAACTCGGATTTGGCGAACAGAAGGCCCAGCGTATTAATAAGCCCCTCGCCGGACACTTTGCCAAGGCTGGCCAAGGTGTTTTTAGATATCTGCGCGAAGTTGGTGGCGATATTGCTGAGTATGAAGTTGGTGCCCAAATAAAGTGCAGTGACATATTCAATGCCGGAGATGTTGTCGATATTGTTGGCACCAGTAAAGGCAAGGGGTTTCAGGGGGTTATGAAACGCTGGAATTTCGCTGGTGGTCGCAGTACTCATGGGTCAAAGTTTCATCGTACTGCAGGTGCAATTGGTTGCAGTGCTTGGCCGTCAAGGGTTTTTAAAGGCAAAAAGATGGCTGGTCAGATGGGTAATGAGCAGGTAACAGTTCAGAACCTTGAAATTGTTGACGTGCGTGCCGATCAGAATGTGGTTCTGATTAAGGGTGCGATCCCTGGTCCGAAAAATGGTCTGATCGCAATTCGCAAAGCGGTGAAGGCGAAGGCCTAGGCCAAGGTGATACGGGAGAAGTACAATGGCTAAAGTAACTGTATATGACATGCAGAAAAATCCGGTGTCGGAGCGTGAGCTCAGTGACATCGTGTTTGATACACAAGTTAGAGGATATCTGATTCACGATATGGTGCGCAGTCAGTTGGCCGCGCGCCGTCAAGGGACAGCGTCGACAAAGACGCGGAGCATGGTAGCTGGTGGGGGTAAAAAACCCTACAAGCAAAAGGGAACGGGCAATGCCCGCCAAGGAAGCATCCGCGCTCCTCACTATGTAGGTGGTGGGGTTACATTCGGTCCGTCTCCACGTCAGTATGGGTTCAAACTCAACAAAAAAGTTCGTCGTGCAGCTTTGTGTTCAGCGCTTTCAGCGCGTTACCAGGGCAACGAGATGCTTGTACTGTCAGAGATGAAGTTGGACTCAATTAGTACAAAATCGTTTGCCCAAATTATGCGCGGTCTGGAACTTGAGAACGCCTTGATTGTTATCGATGGAACCAACCCTGAAGTAGAGTTGTCAGCACGTAATTTGCATAATGTTAAAGTGCTGCGTGCCGAAGGTATTAATGTCTACGATATCATGAAGTATCGCAATCTCGTGATGACAGAGGGTGCCGTCGAAATCCTGGAAGGAGCGTTAGCACAATGAGGCCTTTGCATCAGTTGATCAAAAAGCCGCTGTTGACCGAGAAAACGACTATGCAGAAGGAAGATGGTCGGGTTGTAGCGTTTGAAGTGGCACGGGATGCCAATAAGATTGAGATCAAACAGGCTATTGAAAAGGCGTTTGATGTCAAGGTAGTAGAGGTTAACACCATGATTGTCGCCGGAAAAGTGAAACGTGTCGGACGGCAGTTTGGTAAGCGTCCCAATCGGAAGAAGGCGTATATTACTCTCGCTGAAGGTAGTAACATCGACTTCTTTGGCGTGTAATGACAGTTTAAGGAATACGGAGTAGGATAATGGCGATAAAAAAGTTTAAGCCAACCTCGCCAGGGCGGCGCCACATGACGGCCTCGTCTTTTGATGAGGTTACAACAGCGTCACCGGAAAAGTCTCTTTTAGAGCCTTTGAAAAAAAGCGGCGGGCGCAACAACAATGGTCGAATTACTAAGCGCCATACCGGTGGTGGGCATAAGCGTAGTTACCGTATCATTGACTTCCGGCGGGACAAAAAAGAGATTCCAGCCAAAGTTGTATCTATAGAGTATGACCCCAATCGTTCTGCAAGAATTGCACTGCTCAGTTACGCAGACGGTGAAAAGCGCTATATACTTGCCCCGCTGGGTCTTGAGGTTGGCAGTAGTGTTCTTACAAGTAATACTGCTGATATTAAGCCTGGTAATACTTTGCAAATACGGTCTATCCCGCTTGGCACCTGGGTCCACAATGTTGAACTCAGAATTGGCAAAGGTGGGCAGCTCGCACGAAGTGCTGGTGCTTATGCGACACTGGCAGCCAAAGAGGGTAAATACGCACAGCTGCGTCTACCTTCAGGCGAAGTTCGTCTGGTACTGCAGGAGTGCAGCGCTACCATAGGTCAGGTTGGTAACGTTGAGCATGAAAATGTTAAAATTGGTAAGGCAGGGCGTAATCGCTGGCTTGGCAAACGTCCTCAGACACGCGGCGTAGCCATGAACCCTGTAGACCACCCACATGGTGGTGGTGAGGGCAAGAGTTCAGGCGGACGCCACCCGGTTACCCCTTGGGGTGTGCCGACTAAAGGTTACAAAACCCGCACTAATAAACGTACTGATCGTTTTATTGTGCGCCGTAAGAACAAGTAAAGGAGACAGTTGTGCCAAGATCAATTAAGAAAGGCCCTTACGTCGAAAAATCATTGCTACGCAAGATAGACCTCACTGCAGGTTCCGGCGCCAGCAAAGTTATTAAGACCTGGTCACGACGTAGTACAATCATTCCTGAGTTTGTCGGACATACGTTTGCGGTTCATAATGGCAAGAAGTTTCTGCCAGTTTATATTTCCGAAAATATGGTTGGCCACAAACTTGGTGAATTTGCTCCTACTCGTACTTATTACGGGCATGGAGTAGATAAGAAATCCAAGAGAAAATAATAGCTACGGAGTACCAGAATGGAAGCTAAAGCTAAGTTAAAATTTGTCCGCATGTCACCGCAGAAGGCTCGTTTGGTTGTGGATATGGTGCGCGGGAAAAATGTACAGGAAGCTCTGAATATTTTGCGGTTTTCACCCCAGAAGCCTGCGGCTATTGTTTCGGGTGTAGTGAAATCAGCCGTAGCAAATGCAGAGCAGGCCGGGGTCGCTGATGTAGATAAATTGTTTATTAAAACAATATCAGTCGATCAGGGTCCAGTGCTTAAAAGGTTTATTCCAAGAGCACAGGGTCGCGCCAGCAAGATACGCAAGCCAACCAGTCATGTCCAGGTAGTACTGGACGTAAAATAGCCAATAGGGAGGTGATAGTTTGGGCCAGAAAGTTCATCCAATAGGTTTTCGCCTGGGAGTTATTAAGACCTGGGATTCGAAATGGTATGCTGACGATGATTACTCAAGCTTTGTGCACGAGGATCTTAAACTGCGGAATTATCTGAAAAAGCGTTTGTACCATGCAGGTATTTCAAAAATAGAGATTGAGCGTGCTGCAGGCAAAATGAAGTTAAATATTTTCGCGGCTCGTCCTGGAATTATTATCGGCAAGAGGGGTTCCGAGGTTGAGGTTCTCAAGCAGGAGCTGGCCAAACTCACCGATAAAGAGGTTTTCCTTAATATTCAGGAGGTCCGCAAGCCTGAAGTTGAAGCACAGCTGGTGGCTGAAGGTGTCGCTCTTCAACTTGAGCGGCGTGTAGCATTCCGCCGTGCAATGAAGCGCAGTGTTGGTCAGGCTCTGAGATTTGGTGCCGAAGGGATCAAGATCACCTGCAGTGGCCGACTTGGTGGTGCTGAAATGAGCCGAACTGAATGGTATCGCGAAGGCAGAGTCCCTCTGCACACATTGCGCGCCGATATAGACTACGGTTTTGCGGAAGCAAAGACTACATACGGCATCATCGGAGTTCAGGTTCTCATCTTCAAGGGCGAAGTCCTCACTCAGGAAAAGAAGTAAGTTAGCCAGATAGGAGTATGAAGATATGTTAATGCCCAAGAAGGTCAAATTTAGAAAGCAGTTTAAAGGGCGCATGAAAGGCGCTGCACGAGGCGCAACTGACATCAATTTTGGAGACTATGGATTGCAGGCGCTTAATTGCGGTTGGCTATCCGCGCGCCAAATTGAAGCAGCCAGGCGCGCTATGACCCGCTACATTAAACGTGGCGGCAAAATATGGATTCGTGCATTCCCCGATAAGTCTCTGACACGTAAAGCAGCCGAAACCCGTATGGGCAAAGGTAAAGGCTCTCCTGATAGTTGGGTAGCTGTTATCCGCCCAGGCATGATGGTGTATGAAATGCAGGGCGTGACCGAGGAGACAGCACGTGAGGCGTTCAGGCTGGCGGCACACAAGTTGCCGGTAAGAACCAAATTTGTTATCAGGGAAGGCGTCGAAAATGAAAGCTAAGGATCTTGCAGGCCTCAGTGTGGAAGAACTGCAAAAAAAATCTGATGAACTGAGTCAGGAGTTGTTCAACCTTAAGTTCCAGTTGCACACAGGACATCTTGATAATACAGCCAAGGTTCCCGTGTTGCGCAAGGATATTGCCAGGACAAAAACAATTCTGCATCAGAAACTTGCCGGTTAGGAATATTAGGGTGATCGTATGACCACAGAGCGTCGAAATAAAAAGAAGGTTGTTGGAGTAGTTACAAGTGACAAGATGGACAAGACCGTAGTCGTTAAGACTGAGGATCTTGTTAAGCATCCGGTATATAAAAAGTACCTGAAGCGCAGCCGAAAATACAAAGCACACGACGAGAGTAACAGTTGCGCCGTAGGTGATAAAGTACTTATTACGGAAACGCGCCCACTGTCCCGCGATAAGCGCTGGCGTGTTACCCAGGTGCTGGAAAAGTCTGTATAGACTGGGAGATAGATAATGATTCAAATGCAAACTACACTTGACGTAGCAGACAATTCAGGCGCTAGAAAACTGTGCTGTGTCAAGGTTCTGGGCGGCTCGAAGCGTACCTACGCTGGAATTGGTGATGTAATTGTCTGTTCCGTAAGAGAAGCAATGCCCAATTCAAAAGTTAAAAAGGGAGATGTCGTGCGTGCAGTCATCGTTCGCACAGCCAAAGAAATTGCGCGCCCGGATGGATCTTCTATCCGTTTTGATAATAACTCTGCAGTTATTATTAATAGCGCTGGTGAGCCTACTGGCACGCGTATCTTCGGCCCCGTAGCTCGAGAGTTGCGTGCACGTAAATATATGAAGATCATTTCCCTTGCACCCGAAGTGCTTTAACAGCAGGCTGGAGATTGAATGAAATGGCAGTAAATATGCTACATGTTAAAAAGGGTGATCTTGTTCAGGTAATGGCTGGCAAGGAAAAAGGTAAACAGGGTAAGGTGGTTCGGGTTTTCCCGGCTAAAGGCCGTCTTACAGTAGAGAGCCTTAATATTGTCAAGCGCCATACTCGCCCTTCACAGATGAACCAGGAAGGTGGTATTGTAGAGAAGGAAGCTCCCATGGCCGCAGCAAACGTCATGTTGGTGTGCAGCGCGTGTAATCAGCCTTCCCGTACCGGAATTCGCGTTCTCGAAGACGGCAAACGTGCCCGTTTTTGCAAGAAATGCAATGAGATAGTTGACAAGTAACGGAGTGACAAATGGCCAGGTTGAAGGAAAAATTTTATAAAGAACTGGCACCTGAACTGCTCGAGAGTCTGCAACTTAAAAATGTGATGCAGGTTCCTAAGGTGGAGAAGGTAGTCGTAAATATGGGTGTTGGCGAGGCAATCCAGAATGCAAAATTACTGGAATCTGCTGTTGAAGAACTTGGTCATATAACAGGCCAGAAACCCGTTATTACCAAAGCTAAAAAATCGATTGCCGGTTTTAAGTTGCGTGAAGGTATGCCCATAGGCTGCATGGTTACACTGCGAAATAATATGGCGTATGAGTTTTTAGACCGGTTGATTAATATCGCGTTACCGCGCGTACGTGACTTTAAAGGTATATCCCCTAAAGCTTTTGACGGTCGTGGGAACTATACTCTCGGCATCAGTGAACAGATAATTTTTCCGGAAATTGAACTGGATAAAATTGCAAAGATCGGTGGGCTGAATATATCTATAGTTACAACCGCCCGCACAGATGAAGAAGGGCGTAGCCTTCTGAGTGCGCTAGGAATGCCATTCAGAAAATAATCAGCCCAATTGGAGGAAGATGTGGCAAAGAAATCGTTGAGGATCAAGGCAAAACGTCCACAGAAATTTGCAGTACGCAAGTACACCCGGTGTCCAATTTGCGGGCGTGCGCGCGGGTATTATCGCAAGTTTGATATGTGCCGTATTTGTTTACGTAAACTGGCGCTGGAAGGTAAACTTCCTGGCGTACTCAAATCTAGCTGGTAGATAATTTAAGGAGTTGTTCCATGGCAATGACTGATCCTATTTCGGATATGCTGACCCGCATACGTAACGCGGGCATGGCTAGACATGTTAAGCTCGCGATTCCTTCAAGTAAAATGAAGGTAGCGATAACTGAGGTGTTGAAAAGTCAGGGATATATCAAAAACTACAAAGTAATCACCGATGACATTCAAGACTCGCTGGTTGTCTACTTGAAGTACGACTCAGAGCGCAAGCATGTTATTAATGAAATTACACGGGTATCGAAACCGAGTTGTCGCTGCTACGTTGGATATTCGGATATTCCCCAGGTGAAAAACGGGCTAGGATGTGCAATCGTTTCAACGTCACAAGGGGTTTTGTCCGATGTCGCTGCACGTGAGGCTCAAGTTGGTGGTGAGCTCGTCTGCACCGTCTGGTAGATAACGTAAGGAGTGTAGGCAATGTCAAGAATCGGAAAAAGACCGGTTGTAATACCGGCAGGAGTTAAGGTCGATCTTACCCCCGGATTGATCAAGGTTCAGGGCCCGAAAGGGAAACTTGAGCGTGAGATCTGTGATGGGGTTTTGGTATCTATAGAAGCAGATGAAATCGTGGTAAAGCCTATCGAAACAGCACGAGTCGATACTTCCAAGCAAGGGCTGTATCGGACATTGATTTCTAACATGCTCGAAGGCGTCACCACCGGCTTTCAGAAAATTCTGGAAATTAATGGTGTTGGCTACCGTGGTGACATGAAGGGGAAAACCCTGAGTCTCGCTCTCGGTTACTCGCATCCTATCGAGTACCCTGTTCCCGAAGGAATAGAGATTGAAGTCGAAAAACAAACAAAGTTGACTGTGAAGGGTATCGATAAGGAACTTGTCGGGGCCACTGCAGCTAAAATTCGCTCATTCAGATCGCCTGAGCCCTATAAAGGTAAAGGGATCAAATATGCAGAAGAGCGTATCCTGCGTAAGGCAGGCAAGACTGGGAAGAAATAATTCATAACAGGAGATACATAGTGGCTGGCGTAATTTCAAGAGCGGAATCGAGAAAAAGACGACAAGCGCGCGTGCGACGTAAGGTTACTGGTACTGCTGACAGGCCGCGTCTTTGTGTGTTCCGCAGTTCAAAACATATATATGCACAAATAATAGATGACACGCAGAGTGTGACTGTTGCATCTGCATCGACACAGATTAAGAATCTTGCTGACGGGCTTGCCTATACTGGCAATGTTGATGCAGCCAAAGCTGTTGGTGAGAAGATAGCCCGCAGTGCCCTTGAGAAGGGGGTTAAAAACGTTGTTTTTGACCGTAATGGCTTTGTGTACCATGGCCGGGTAAAAGCAGTAGCTGATGCTGCGCGCGAAGCGGGCCTGGAATTTTAAATATTGGTAGGAGGTTCCTTTGCGACAAAACGAACAAAATGAAGCAGAATTGGTAGATCGCGTGATCCAGATTAATCGCTGTTCAAAAGTGGTTAAAGGTGGTCGTCGCTTCAGTTTTTCAGCCCTGGTTGTGGTTGGAGACGGAAAAGGCCGGGTTGGATTTGGAAAAGGTAAAGCCAAGGAAGTTCCTGAAGCGATTCGTAAAGGGGTTGAGCGGGCGAAGAAAGACATGATCCGAATTCCTTTGAATGACACTACTATCCCTTTTGACATCCTTGGTCATTACGGAGCTGGCAGTGTATTACTTAAGGTTGCATCAAAGGGAACCGGGGTCATCGCTGGTGGTCCCGTGCGAGCGGTTCTTGAATCCGCCGGAGTTGAAGACATTTTGTCTAAATGTCTTGGTTCTAATAACCCCCATAACGTTATCCGTGCAACGATGAATGCACTGAAACAGCTCAAGAGCCGAGAAGAGATCATGGAGCGTCGCGGCCTTAAAGCTTGATCGAAGTGCAATGGAGACGCCAAATGAGTGAAAAAATTGAAGTTACGCTTAAAAAGAGTGCCATAGGCCGTGACAAATATTTCAGTAAGGTTCTGAAGGGTCTTGGTCTTAGTAAGCTGCATAAAACCGTAGTTCTTCCTGCTACTCCGGAGATACGCGGCATGATTGCCAAGGTTAGCCACATGGTCGCAGTAGAAGAGGGTAAATAGAGGGTTATAACATGGATTTAAGCAATTTGAGTCCCGCACCGGGATCAGTGAAAAATAGAAAAAGAATTGGTCGTGGGGCAGGGTCCGGACACGGAAAAACTGCTGGCAAAGGCCATAAGGGTCAGAACTCACGTGCAGGTGGTGGAGTTAAGCCTGGCTTTGAGGGTGGACAGATGCCCCTTCAGCGACGTTTGCCGAAGCGTGGCTTCAACCCGCTAAATAAAAAGGTTTACAGCCTTGTAAATCTAAAGGACCTTGAGACGTTTGCAGCGGATTCCACTGTTGATCCTGAATTACTTATGCGCGCTGGTTTCATAAAGAAACTCAACGATGGCGTAAAAATTCTGGGTGATGGTGAGCTCACCAAGGCGCTGACGGTTAAAGCGCATAAGTTTAGTTCAGCCGCCTCCGCTAAGATTTCAGCGGTTGGTGGTAAGACAGAGGTGCTTTAGTCTTGTTGAAGAGTCTGCAGAATATTTTCAGTATTGTCGAGTTGCGCAGGCGGATACTGTTTACCCTGATGATGCTTGCTGTATATCGCATCGGCTGTCATGTCCCTACACCAGGGGTTAACAGTCAGGTGTTGGCAACCTTCTTTGAGGGGACGCAGGGAACCCTGCTAGGTCTCGTTAGTGCATTTACCGGTGGTGCCCTTGAGCGGATGACTATATTCGCCTTGGGGATCATGCCCTATATCAGCGCGTCAATTATTTTGCAGTTGTTAACCGTGGTGTCCGAGCCAGTACAGCGACTGTCAAAAGAAGGAGCTCAGGGACGGAAGGTCATCACACGTTGGACGCGTTATGGGACCGTTATCCTTTCGGTTGTGCAGGGGACCGGCATTGCCGTTGGCCTGCAATCCATGCGCGGTCCTGCTGGAGATCCGGTAGTAACTAATCAGGGCGTTGGGTTTATTATCCTGACTGTAATCACACTCACGGCAGGCACAGCATTTATAATGTGGATCGGTGAACAGGTTACAGAGCGCGGTATTGGCAACGGAATATCCCTGATCATCTTTGCAGGAATCATTGCCAACATGCCGGCCGCAATTGTTAACTCATTGCGGCTAGTAAAGACCGGCGCAATGCCACTGTTTACTGTACTGTTTTTGCTGATTCTCATGATTGTTGTAGTAATGTTTATTGTTTTCATGGAGCGCGCTCAACGGCGCGTACCCATACACTACGCCAAACGTGTAGTCGGAATGCGCAACATGGGTGGCCAGACCAGTCATCTACCGTTGAAAATAAACATGAGTGGGGTTATACCACCTATCTTCGCCAGTTCCATTATCATGTTTCCTGCAACGATTGCGAACTTCGTTGATGTGCAGTGGGTTCAGGCTCTTGCGGCAAAGATGACTCCTACTCATTGGCTGTATAATGTGTTTTTTGTTGCTTTTGTAGTGTTCTTTTGCTACTTCTACACAGCTGTAACTTTTAATCCTGTAGATGTGGCCGAAAACGTTAAAAATCAAGGCGGATATATCCCCGGTATACGGCCAGGGAAAGCTACGTCTGATTATCTAGATACCGTGCTAAGTCGTCTCACTTTTGCTGGTGCTGCGTATGTCTCTGCTGTATGCGTATTGCCCTCTGTAATGATTAGCCAGTTCAATGTGCCGTTTTATTTCGGGGGCACATCGTTGCTGATTGTTGTAGGTGTAGGGTTGGATACCGCGTCGCAGATAGAGTCACATATGATTTCGCGCTCCTACGAAGGATTTATGCGTGGAGCATCCATCAAGGGGAGACGAGGTTAGGATTTAAAATATGAATTTAATACTTCTAGGGCCTCCTGGTGCAGGTAAAGGTACGCAGGCCCAACATCTGATAGATAAATACGGTATTCCGCAGATTTCCACTGGCGACATGTTGCGAGCTGCAGTCAAAGCAGGCACCCCCATGGGGGTGAAGGCAAAGGCTTGTATGGATGGGGGCAATCTTGTCCCTGATGAAGTGGTAATCGGCATTGTGCGGGAGCGATTGCAACAAGATGACTGCGACCAGGGGTTTATTCTGGACGGATTCCCTCGAACAGTGCCTCAAGCTGATGCTCTTAGCGTAACTCTACAGCAAATGAATAAGAAAATTGATGCTGCTATTGCCTTGACTGTCGATATTGATGCCTTGGTTGAGCGTCTGGCTGGACGCCGTACCTGCTCAGTGTGTGGTGCTGGTTACCATTTGCTCTATGATCCTCCACGTGAAACAGGAGAGTGCTCCAAGTGCGGTGCAGCTCTGGTTCAGCGTGATGATGATAAAGAAGAGACGGTGCGTAACCGCATGCAGGTGTACGCCGAGCAGACCTTGCCTCTTATTGAGTACTATAAAAATGCCGGTATTTTGCATGAAATCGACGGCATGGATAGCATAGAGTCAGTCCGTTCCAGTATTGAGGCGGTATTAAGGAAAAACCCTTGATTGTAATCAAATCGCAACAGGAAGTAGAGCGCATGCGCGTTCCCTGTCGCATGGTGGCAGAGTTTCTTCAGTCAATACGAGAAGTTGTCAAGCCAGGGATAACGACTCTTGAACTCAATCAACTAGCAGAACAGCATTGCATAAGTAATAATGCCGTTCCTGCCTTTAAGGGGTATGGAGGATTTCCTTTTGCAATCTGCTCCTCTCCTAACGAGGTGGTTGTACACGGTTTTGCTACAGATAAGCCTTTGCTAGATGGTGATATTATCAGCATTGATTTTGGGGTGCTGTATGATGGATTTTATGGCGATGCGGCAGTAACGCTTCCTGTTGGGGATATCAGCCTTGAGAAGCAGCGCCTGCTTAAAAGCACCGAAGCTTCACTTTATGCTGGCCTAGAGCAGGTTCGACCTGGGGCTCATCTATCCGATGTGTCAGCTGCAGTACAACAGATGGCTGAGCGGGACGGTTTTTCCGTAGTTCGTGAATTCGTTGGACATGGCATCGGCAGAGAATTGCACGAAGACCCGCAGATTCCCAATTATGGAAGTCCTGGAACCGGGCCTGTGCTCAAGCAGGGTATGGTGCTGGCTATAGAACCCATGATAAATTCAGGGACGCGACATGTAAAAATTCTTAGCGATGGTTGGACAGCAGTAACTAAAGATGGACGTCCGTCCGCGCACTTTGAGCACACAGTAGCAGTTACTGACGAAGGGTACGAGATTCTTACCTGCGTCTAAGGGGTGCTTGTGAAGGGCGTAGGTTAAATTTTAATACATAAAAATGTAGAGGGTAGTTATGAAGGTTCGTGCGTCAATAAAAGAAATGTGTGATAAATGTAAACTTATCAAGCGTAAAGGTGTTTTGCGCGTGATTTGTGTTAATCCTAAGCATAAGCAGAAGCAGGGCTAGGTCAGGGGAGGATAAAACTTTGGCACGTATTGCAGGAATTGATTTACCAAGGAATAAACGTATTGAGGTGGCGCTGACCTATATCTATGGTGTTGGCCTTTCTTCTGCACAGAAAATATTAGCTCAGGCGGGAGTCAATCCTGATACACGTTCCGATGACCTTACTGAAGTTGAGGTGGGCTTGATTCGGAAAGTGATTGATGCAGAGCATAAGGTTGAAGGAGATCTGCGTCGTGAGATTTCTATGAACATCAAGCGCCTTATGGATCTAGGCTGTTATCGTGGCTTGCGTCATCGCCGTGGTTTGCCAGTACATGGGCAGAAAACTAAAACTAATGCGCGTACTCGTAAAGGGCCTCGCAAAACAGTAGCAGGCAAGAAGAAATAATTGGAGGAACAATGGCTAAGCCCGGGAAAAAAGTCGTACGTAAGGCTAAGGTAAAGAAGAATATAGTTAACGGTGTTGCTCATATTCAAGCAACATTCAATAATACAATTGTAACGATTGCCGACGTCAGTGGTAACGTTATCTCCTGGGCAACTGCAGGGGGTATGGGATTTAAAGGATCTAGGAAAAGCACTCCTTTTGCAGCACAGGTTGCTGCAGAAACAGCAGCTAAGAAAGCCCAAGAGCACGGGCTACGCAGTTTGGAAGTGAGTGTTAAGGGACCTGGTTCAGGGCGTGAGTCTGCACTACGTGCTCTGCAAGCGGCTGGCCTGAATGTCACCTTGATCAAGGACGTAACCCCCATTCCGCACAATGGCTGTCGTCCACCCAAACGTCGCCGCGTCTAATCGGCACATACGGACCACTGACGCTAGATATTAGAGGATTTATAAATGGCAAAAAATTTTACACCTAAAGGGAAAATCGTTCGTCGCCTTGGCGCCAACATCTTCGGCAACCCCAAATATGACCGGTTGCTCGAGCGCCGGCCAACTCCACCAGGAGATCATGGTGCAGCCCGTCGCGGGAAGCCCTCAGATTATGCACGCCAATTGCTTGAGAAACAGAAGGTACGCTTTTGTTACGGACTGAGCGAGAAGCAGTTTCGCAGTGTTTTCGCTAAAGCTAAAGCGATGAAGGGTATTGCGGGTCATAATATGCTCGAAATCCTCGAGCGCCGTCTTGACAATATGGTGTATCGCCTTGGTATGGCTTCAACTAGAGCAGAAGCTCGGTTGTTTGTCCGCCACGGCCACTACCTGGTAAACGGGCGTAAGGTCAACATTCCTTCAGCTCTTGTTGATTCAGGGGACGTTATCGAAGTCAAGGAGAAAAGCCGCAAGGTAGAGAAGATTGTTGGGGCGCTTGAAGCAGTTATGCGTCGTGGAATTCCTACATGGCTTGAGCTCGAACGTGAAGCGTTCAAAGGTACAGTTAAGACAGCGCCGGTGCGTGCTGAGATCACCTCCCCAGCTGTTGAGGAGCAGTTGATTGTAGAGCTTTACTCTAAGTAAATCATTTTTTACAATCGACAACCCTTTTCAATGGAGCTGATACATGTATAAGAACTGGCGAGACCTTATCAAACCTAAGCAGTTACAGGTAGATAGCCGTACACTTACCGATAGTTACGGGAAGTTTACCGCAGAGCCGTTTGAGCGTGGGTTTGGTACTACGATTGGGAACTCCCTGCGCAGAATTTTGTTATCATCTCTGCAGGGCGCTGCGATAACCTCTGTTAGAATTAAGGGTGTTTTGCACGAGTTTACAACAATTCCCGGGGTGACCGAAGACGTCACTGATATCATTCTCAATCTTAAATCGGTGTTGGTTAGACTTGAGGGAGATGAGAGCAGGAATGTCCGGATTGTAAAAAAAGGTGCAGGGGAAATAACCGCCGGAGATATCATTACCGACTCCAATGTTGTAATCCTGAACCCTGAGCATCATATTGCTACCTGTGTTAAGGAGGCCGATGTTGAAATTGACATGGTTGTGACCATGGGTAAGGGATATGTTACTGCGGACAAAACCCGTGATGACAAGGCTCCTGTGGGCACCATCCCCATTGATGCAATCTATTCTCCCATATCCAAGGTAAGCTACGCGGTTACTAATGCTCGCGTTGGGCAGATAACCGACTACGATAAGTTGATCTTGGAAGTATGGACAGATGGAAGTGTCAAACCGGAAGACTCCATAGCGTATGCAGCTAAGATACTCAAGGAGCACCTGCAGATGTTTATCAATTTTGATGAAGAGCAGATTCCTGACGAGGAACCGGAGGAAGAAGAAGTTCATAAGATTAACGAGAATCTCTACCGGAGTGTAGAAGAGCTCGAACTTTCAGTACGTAGTGCCAATTGTCTTAAGAACGTAGAAATTTCTCTTATTGGAGATTTAGTTCAGAAGACAGAGGCTGAGATGCTCAAAACTCAAAACTTTGGGCGTAAATCATTAAATGAGATCAAAGATATTCTGGCCGAAATGGGTCTGACATTGGGGATGAAACTGGAAAATTTTCCTGATCCTGAATATCTCAAGGTTTTGCAGAAGGGGCGCGAAGAAGTCTGATCTTTTGATCTGATTTCTTTAGTGATACAGGAAAGGACAACCTGATATGCGACACAATAAAAGTGGCAGACGTTTAGGGCGTAATAGCAGTCACCGTAAGGCGATGTTGCGCAACATGGTAACATCACTGCTCGATGCAGAAAAAATTACTACTACCGATGCCAGAGCAAAAGAAGTACGTAAGTTGGCAGAAAAAATGATAACCCTGGGCAAGAAAGGAGATCTGCATGCACGCCGTCAGGCTCTTTCTGTTGTGCAGGATAAAAACGTAGTGGCTAAATTGTTTGATCGTGTGGCACCCCGTTTTGCTGAGCGCAACGGTGGCTATACCCGGATAATAAAGGTTGGGAACCGCGCGGGTGACAATGCTCCTGTTTCTATTATAGAACTTGTTGAGCAAGATCAAACGGTCGCTGCGGCTGAGTAATCCATATGTACATATGTTTTTAAAAAGGCAAGGGGGAACCCTTGCCTTTTTTTATCTGATCAATTCCAGGTGACAGAGTTATGCAAATCTTTCCATCCCTAGATGAGTTTAAACAGTTGGCATGCCTAGGTAATATTGTTCCTGTTTACACAGAGTTGCTTGCTGATCTTGAAACCCCGGTATCTGCATTCATGAAAATAAAGCAAGACAAATGGGCTTATTTACTTGAAAGTGTAGAAGGTGGTGAAAAATGGGGACGTTACTCTATCTTAGGATCTGGAGATGCGAACGTATTTCGTTCACGCGGAGAATATTTTGAGTTTTTGCGTAATGATGCGGTCTACAAGTCTGGCACATGTCCTGACCCCCTAGGTGAATTAGAAACCCTTTTTGCGCGGTATGTTCCTGTTGTCAATACGGTATTGCCTCGTTTTTTTGGGGGTGCTGTAGGCTATTGTAGTTATGACATGGTGCGTTTCTTTGAAAAACTTCCAGACTTAAAGCCTGCGGTACATAATGCGTGGGATAGTTGTTTTATTTTTTCCGATACCTTACTTATCTTTGATAATAAAGAACACAAAATAAAAATTATCCACAATGTTCACTTGCACGGTGCTGATGACCTTGATTCTTCATACGCAGCCGCTTGTGAACAAATAGAGTCTATGACTCGACTGCTCCGCGCTCCGCTTCAGTATAAGCCTCCAGCGCCTCCGATTGCAGATACTGATCTTCAGGCCAATTTTACCCGCCAAACATTTGAAGCGGCGGTGCGCAAGGCGAAGGAATATGTATGCAATGGTGATGTGATCCAGGTGGTCTTGTCTCAATGTTTCAGTGGAGAGGCCGATGTCGATCCTTTGGATATTTATCGGAGCTTGCGCACCATCAACCCCTCGCCATACATGTTTTATTTGTGTATGGATACAACGGTGGTGGTAGGGGCTTCTCCTGAAGTTTTGGTACGTAAAGATGGGAGCAGGGTGGATGTGCGTCCCATTGCTGGGACACGCCGACGTGGAGCTACGCCGCAGGAAGATAGTGAACTGGAGCGTGAACTGCTTGCTGATCCGAAAGAGGTCGCGGAACATATCATGCTGGTTGATCTGGGGCGCAATGATCTGGGGCGTATCTGTCGTATTGGAAGCGTCGAAGTCGGTACGTTTAAGCATATCGAGCGATATTCGCATGTAATGCATATTGTTTCCAATGTCAGCGGTGAGCTCAGGCCTGAGATTAATGCCTTCGATACATTGCGTGCTACTTTCCCGGCCGGGACCTTAAGCGGTGCGCCTAAAATTCGCGCCATGGAAATAATCGACGAGTTGGAACCACAGCGTCGCGGCATATATGGCGGGGCGGTCGGATACTTTTCCTACACCGGAAATATGGACATGGCCATTGCGATTCGGACTCTACTTATCCAGGATGGAAAGATATTCCTACAGGCCGGTGCCGGAATTGTGGCCGATTCGGACCCAAGCGCGGAGTATGATGAAACCATCAATAAGGCACGGGGGGTCATGCTGGCAATTCGTATGGCGCGCAGGGGATTGATCTGATGCTGCTCATGATTGATAATTACGATTCTTTTACCTATAATCTGGTGCAGTATTTCGGAGAGCTGGGCGAAGAGGTGGTGGTGTATCGTAATGACGCCATTGATGTCGCCGGTATAGAGATGCTCAAACCGGATAGGCTTGTAATCTCTCCGGGGCCGTGCGATCCCGATCATGCTGGCGTATCCGTGGAGGTTGTCCGCACTTTTTCCGGTAAGATTCCCCTTCTTGGTGTATGCCTGGGTCATCAGGCAATTGGGCGCGCTTTTGGGGGGAGAATCATCCATGCGTCTGAGTTGATGCACGGCAAAACCAGTCCAATTTATCACTTTGATACAGACTTGTTTCATGGCCTGCCCAACCCAATCGAAGCTACTCGATATCACTCTTTAGTAGTTGATAAGCAGAGCTTGCCACCTGAACTGGTGGTGACAGCACACACACAGGATGGGGCCATAATGGGGCTGGCGCATGCCACGCTGCCAGTATGGGGGGTACAGTTTCATCCGGAGTCAATTATTTCCCAGGCAGGGCGCGAGTTGTTGCAGAATTTCCTGAAGCTAGCGGACGCAACGGAGTACAGACATGATTAAAGAGGCGATAGCTCAGGTGGTCGAAGGTGAAGACTTGAGTGAAGGAGTGATGGTTGAGGTGATGCATCAGATTATGGGGGGTGAAGCCACCCCAGCGCAGATAGCCTCATTTATAACCGCCTTACGCATGAAAGGTGAAACCGTCGAAGAGATTAGTGGCGCGGCACGAGTTATGCGCGCACGGGCGACCCCTATTCAGGTGGGGGCAGGCGTCGGTATTGACCGTGAAGAGATTAACGTCGAACGCGAGACCATCATAGATACGTGTGGCACTGGTGGCAGTGGCACGAAAACTTTTAATGTCTCCACTACGGTTGCGATTGTTATCGCAGCTTGTGGGGTTAAAGTGGCTAAACACGGTAACCGCAGTGTCTCGTCAGCGTGTGGCAGTGCCGATGTCCTTGAACGTTTGGGAGTCAATCTAGATGTTTCGGTGGCCACAGTAGAGAAAGCTGTAAACGAGATCAACGTCGGATTTCTCTATGCTCCAGCGCTGCATGGAGCCATGAAGTTTGCTATCGGCCCCCGGCGCGAAATTGGTATACGAACCATATTCAACACCCTTGGCCCCCTGACCAATCCGGCTTCGGCCAACCGTCAGGTCCTTGGTGTCTACCGCGAAGATATGGTCGAGCCTATTGCGCACGTGCTGGTGCGTTTGGGATGTCGTCGCGGTTTTGTGGTGCACGGCCTCGATGGGATGGACGAAATAACCCTCACAACTTCGACCCGCATTGCCAGTATTGTGGAAGGCCAGGTTGAAGTCTCTCTGCTTGACCCCACGGAACTTGGGTTTGAACTCTGCACCATGGATGATATCAGGGGCGGGGATGCGGCATGCAATGCCAACATTATAGAACGTATCCTCGCGGGGGAATTTGGTCCGAAACGCGATATTGTGGTGTTGAACAGTGCGTATGCTCTTGTTGCCGCGCAGAGAGCCGACACCATCGAGGTTGGGATACGCATGGCATGCGCCGCTATTGATGATGGTAGTGCCAAAGCGAAACTCGCTGATCTCATAAGGATCACCAATACATGATACTAGAAAAAATTATAGCGCATAAAATAGAGGAAGTACGCAAGGCGAAAGACAGAACATCGCAGTATGAACTTGAACGACACAGTGCTTCGCGACCGGATTGTCGCGGCTTTGAACAGCGCCTACGCCAAGTGGCACAGGTAGGCACAGCGATTATCGCCGAGGTGAAGAAGGGCTCGCCGTCAAAAGGGTTAATCCGAGCGGACTTTGATCCGCTTGAGATTGCCAGAGGGTATGAAGATGCGGGAGCCGCCTGTCTGTCGGTCTTGACCGATGCAGAGTTTTTTCTCGGCAGTCTCGATAACCTAGAGAAAATTTACCATCAGGTCTCTATCCCTTTGCTGCGTAAAGATTTTATTGTAGATCCATACCAGATTTACGAAGCACGCGCCAGTGGTGCCGACGCGATTTTGCTAATCGCTGCAGCGCTGGAAACTGCTCGATTGGTGGATTATTACAACCTCGCCTGTGAGTTGGGGATGGATGTACTCATGGAGGTACATAACGAGGCGGAACTAGAGGCGGTAATGCAGACTCCCTGCACTCTGGTGGGAATCAATAATCGCTGTTTGAAATCTTTTGTAACAGATATCGGTGTTACCGAGCGCTTGATTCCACTTATTGCAGGCACCAGATTCGTGGTGTCAGAAAGTGGTATTAACTCCAGATCCGACATTGAAACCCTGCAGCGTTTCGGCGCTGATGCTTTTCTAGTAGGGGAAAGCCTCATGCGTGAACCTGACTACATGGCTAAATTGCATGAACTGCGCGGCGTCAGGCAGTGATGTGGAGATTGAGAGGACAACTGTAATGCAACCGTTTCGAGTCAGAGTCAAGGTTTGCGGTATCACCTCAACACAGGATGCCCGTACAGCAGTATCTGCCGGAGTCGATGCGCTTGGTCTAGTGTTTTACCCTGGGAGTAAGCGATGTGTAACCCCTGAGCAGGCCAGGCAGATAAGTGCATCCATCCCTCCCTTTGTCACCCGGGTGGGGTTGTTCGTCAATGCCGCGCCGGAACATGTTGAGCATGTGATGTCTTACTGCAAGCTGGATATAGCGCAGCTGCATGGTGATGAAACACCTGCTCAGTGCCACATCCCTGGCGTCAGAGTGATCAAGGCTCTGCGCTTAAAAGATAGCATTGATTCCGCGGAATGCCGAGAATTTCGCGCTGCCGGGGTTGAGGCGTTTCTAGTGGATGCATGGGTGCAAGATGCCTATGGGGGTACAGGTGTTTGTGCAGCGTGGGAGCTGGCGGCGCAGCTCGCCCGCGAACAGTGTGTGATTTTGGCGGGAGGGCTGACGGCTGACAATGTTGGCGTTGCTATTCAGCAAGTCTCACCCTATGCTGTGGATGTATCCAGCGGAGTTGAACGTAGTGACGGGGTTAAAGATGTACAAAAAATGCATGCATTTGTTGGCGAGGTGCAGCGCAGGCACAAATCCGCTTAAGTGCTTTCTGGCTATGCGCGGTGTGTCTTCTGGAGTGCGGCTACAAAGTTTTATTAACCTGCCACGTTCATCTGCTTTTTTGGACACTGAAGGTTTTACAGGAGAGTGTTGATGTATACATATCCGGATGCATACGGGAATTTTGGCCGTTTTGGCGGGCGCTATGTGGCTGAAACCCTGATGCCGGCGTTGCTCGAACTGGAAAAAGGCTATGCAACAGCTTGTGCGGATCCCGCGTTTGCGCAGGAGCTGCACTATTATCTGCATAACTATGTCGGACGTCCCAACCCACTGTATCATGCCGAACGTTTAAGCGCGCACCTTGGTGGTGCGCAGATATATCTCAAACGGGAGGATTTGAATCATACCGGTGCCCACAAGGTCAACAATACTGTCGGGCAGATTCTCCTGGCACGGCGAATGGGCAAAAGTAAGGTTATTGCCGAGACCGGAGCGGGACAGCATGGAGTGGCTACGGCTACGGTGGCAGCGCGTTTTGGCCTGCAGTGTGACGTGTTCATGGGAGAAGAAGATATCAGGCGCCAGTCACTCAATGTGTTTCGCATGAAACTGCTGGGTGCCGAGGTGCATCCTGTCAGTAGTGGCACCGCGACCCTGAAGGATGCCATGAACGATGCACTGCGTTACTGGGTCGGCAACGTGCGTGATACCTTTTATGTAATCGGCACCGTCGCTGGTCCGCATCCGTACCCGAAGATGGTGCGCGATTTTCAGGCGGTCATCGGACGTGAGACCAGAGAACAGCTGCTGCAGCAAACTGGGCGTCTGCCCGATGTCCTGCTGGCCTGTATCGGCGGCGGTTCCAATGCGATGGGGTTGTTTTATCCTTTTGTCGACGATCTGCAGGTACGTATGGTGGGGGTAGAGGCAGCCGGACACGGAATCGAAAGCGGAAAACATGCGGCCAGCATTGGAGCCGGCAGTATTGGGGTTCTGCATGGCAACAAGACGTTCTTGCTGCAGAATAAAGATGGGCAGATCGATCATGCGCACTCTATCTCCGCCGGACTCGATTATCCTGGCGTGGGGCCAGAGCACGCATTGCTCCACGAGCTCAAACGGGCGGAATACGTATCTGTCACGGATACGGAAGCCCTCGCTGGCTTTAA
>JAVERW010000008.1:0-64404 GCA_034006915.1 Desulfuromonadaceae bacterium
GTGCTTACTGCTGCTTGCTTGTTTTGTGCTTCTTTTTTCGCCGCCCGTTGGCAGCGGAAATGAACTCTAACGAATCACTTGCTTGCTGTCAAGCGCTTTTGTGCGCTTTTATTTCTTCTGCTCTTTACCTGTTTCTTGCTCTGTCTACTCGCCACACCGTGTAAAACCCTTGAAGACTTTGGTGTGTTTTCGATAGCGGAGGGCGAGTTATATACTTGCCCTCCGCTTATGTCAACATCTAACTTAAGTGAATTTCGATCCGAGCAAAGCGGTGCTTGCCAACCTGCACTACAAAGCTAGTGCCAGGGGCCAACTCCAGATCCGGATCGGCAACTTTCTCTCCCTCGATTTTGACCGCGCCCTGTTTAAGCAGGCGGCGCCCCTCCCCATTGGACTTGATCAGCCCGGCATCACATAACAGTTTGCAGATCCAAATCGGCTCAGAACTTTGAATTTGATATTCTGGAATGTCGGCGGGGATCTCTTTTTGGCCAAATTGGTGCAAAAAACCCGCTTCCGCTTCAGCCGCTTGCTCTTGATCATAAAACCTAGCAACGATCTCGCGCGCCAGAGCTTTTTTGCTTTCCATGGGATGGCTGCCACCTTCTTTGCCGGCCACCCCGTCTTTCACCTGCTGCAGCGTATCAAGATCCACATCGGATACCAGTTCATAGTAACGCAGCATAAGCTCATCAGAGATACTCATGATCTTTCCAAAGATCTCCTTGGGCGCTTCTGTTATCCCAATATAGTTATTGAGCGATTTGCTCATCTTGTTGACCCCGTCAAGGCCTTCAAGTAACGGCATCATCACCACAGACTGTGGGCGCTGCCCGCGCTGCTTCTGCAACTCGCGCCCGACCAGCAGGTTGAATTTCTGGTCGGTACCGCCAAGTTCCACATCTGCCTGCATAGCAACGGAATCGTATCCCTGCACCAGCGGATACAGAAATTCATGTACAGCTATGGGCTGCTGAGTTGAGTAGCGCTTGTGAAAATCGTCTCGTTCAAGCATGCGGGCAACCGTGTAGCTTGAAGCTAGCTGAATAAGGTCGGCAGCCGACATCTTACTCATCCACTCACTGTTGAAGACAATCTTGGTTTTCTCTGGATCGAGAATCTTAAACACCTGTTCTTTATATGTCTGAGCATTGCGGACAACTTCTTCGCGAGTCAGAGCCCTGCGGGTCTCATTCTTTCCCGAGGGGTCGCCGATCATGCCGGTGAAATCTCCAATAAGAAAATGAACCTCATGGCCAAGATCCTGAAACTGTTTGAGCTTCTGAATTAAAACAGTGTGCCCCAGGTGTAGATCAGGGGCAGTGGGGTCGAATCCGGCTTTGACGATCAGAGGCTTCCCGCTCTCCACCGCCTGTTCGAGCTTATTTTTAAGTTCCTCTTTTACCAAGACCTCAACCGCTCCGCGCTCAATAACGGCCATTTGTTCTGCAACTGATTTCATTCCACTACTTTCTGTCTGTGTACTCATAATGCTCTTCGCGTCAGCAATACATGCTGACTACAGCATGTATAAATGGCGCACCTAACCTCTGCAGAAAACCCGCTCGATCGCACGAGACTTGCCACTGGCCTCGTCAATATCTATCAATGTCGCACATAGTATCGGATCTTTTTTGGCGACCTCAAAACGAGCGGGCAGCTGGGTTATGAATTTTTCCACCGCAATTTCCTTGCGTACCCCGATTACAGAGTCACGACTACCGGTCATGCCAGCATCACTCTGATATGCGGTGCCACCAGGAAGAATGTGCTCATCAGCAGTAGGCACATGGGTGTGGGTGCCGATCACTGCCGCAACTCGTCCATCAAGATAGTGTGCCAATGCCATTTTCTCACTGGTAGCTTCGGCATGAAAATCTACAAATATGACATCGACCACGGGGCGCAGTTTTTCGAGCAGCATATCCGCGACTCGGAAAGGGCAGTCAAGCTCTCCCATAAACACACGTCCCTGCAGATTTACAACCCCTACCCGGATGCCAGCACTGGTTTCATATGCACCATAACCACGCCCCGGAGCCCCCAGTGGATAATTGCCCGGGCGCAACACATCTTCGAAGCGGTTCAAGGAAGGATAAAACTCCTTTTTGTCCCAGATGTGGTTGCCCGAGGTAATCACATGTACCCCCAACTTGCGAAACTCTCGCACCACGTCATCGGTAAGGCCAAAACCGCCGGCGGCATTTTCGCCGTTGACTATAACAAAATCCACCGCAAAACGGTCAATAAGGCCCCCCAGTCGCTCTGACAGAATATTCCGCCCGGCCCGACCCACTACATCCCCTACAAAAAGCAGTTTCATCGATCTCTCCGCACCGCTGACAGGATTTGGCTACTTCGCATAACCCACCGCACGGGTCTCGCGAATAACATTGACCTTGATCTGTCCTGGATAGGTCATTTCTTCCTCTATCTTATGTGCAATTTCACGTGCTATGACATGCGCATGCTCGTCAGAAACATCAGAACTGGAGACCATCACCCGAATTTCTCGCCCAGCCTGAATAGCATAGCAACTCTCAACACCCTCAAACGAGGTGCCAATGCGCTCAAGATCTTCAAGACGCTTTACATACATCTCCAACATTTCGCGCCGTGCCCCGGGGCGCGCCCCTGACAATGCATCCGCTGCCTGCACCAACACCGCAAGAATAGTAGAAGGTTTTTCCTCCTCATGGTGTGCCGCTATAGCGTGGATAATTTCATCACTTTCACCATATTTACGTGCCAGATCAGCGCCAATTTTGGCATGCGATCCTTCTACTTCATGATCCACTGCCTTGCCCAAATCGTGGAGAAGGCCTGCACGTTTTGCCTGTTTGATATTAATTCCGATCTCAGCTGCCATGACCCCGCACAAAAAAGCTACTTCGAGAGAGTGTTGCAGGATGTTCTGCCCATAGGAAGTACGATATTTGAGTTGACCCAGAAGTTTCACCACCTCTGGATGGATTCCGTGCACCCCAACATCGAAGGTCGCTTGCTCTCCCGCTTCACGAATAGACTGACGCACATCTTCTTCAGCCTTGCTGACAACTTCCTCTATCCGAGCTGGGTGTACACGCCCGTCTGCAACCAGTTTTTCCAACGCTATCCGTGCGATTTCACGTCTCACCGGGTTAAAACCGGAGATTATGACCGCCTCCGGAGTGTCGTCAATAATCAGATCTATACCGGCAGCAGCTTCGATGGCCCGAATGTTTCGCCCTTCACGCCCTATAATGCGCCCCTTCATTTCATCGGATGGTAGCGCGACGACGCTGACGGTTTTCTCGGCTACATAGTCGCCTGCATAGCGCTGGATCGCCAGGGATAGAATCTCTTTCGCCTTATTATCTGCCTGCTCCCGAGCTTCATCTTCGATCTGTTTTATCTTTTTAGCTGCATCATGGCGTGCTTGGCTTTCCAGCCCTTGTATAAGTTGCTTTTTTGCCTCTTCAGATGAGAGTGACGATGCTTGCTCCAGCGCTTCACGCCGCTTGTCTAGCAACTCCGTAGCGTCGCTCTCCATCTTGCGCACACGCCCTTCTTGTGAAGCTAGGTCGCGCTCGCGCTTTTGGAGATCTCGATCTCGCCCTTCTAAAGCCAGGTCTTTGCGGTCCAGATTTTCCTCGCGCTGATTAAGGCGTTTTTCCTGCGCCTGCAGTTCCCGCCTTAGCTCCCGTGCTTCGTTCTCCCAGGCTGACTTTGCTTCAAATACCGTGTCCTTGGCGTGCAGCTCTGCCTCTTTGCGCAGAGTAGAGGCCTCTTTTTTTGCATCGGTGATAATTTGTTGCGCCAGCTGCTCAGCACTACCGGTGCGTGATTCATCCATACGCTGGCGAAGAATCGCGCCGACAAAACCGCCGCCAACCACCGCCAGTAACAATAGGAAAAATACTATCCCTATATCCATAACCGTATAACCTCCAGCGCAAAAGCGCTTAGTTGTTGAAGAATACAATCCGCCTTCAAGCCCTGTTCGATGCAGGGCACACAACACACCTTGTGTCCGTAACTACATAGTCAAGGGCAATATCGTGCGCTTCGCGCGGCAGTTTATCTTCCAGTTGAAAATCATATGCAAGGCCCACAAAGACACATCGGGATGCACACTGCACCAAGAATCGGTCATAGAACCCCTTGCCGTATCCAAGTCTATTTCCCCCAAAGTCAAACGCAACCCCGGGTACCACAACCACATCAAACGCATCCGGAGTCACCTCACAGAGACGTGTCCGCTGAGGTTCAACCGAAGGCTCAAGAATTCCAAACTTACCTGGCTTCCAAGCGCATTCTTTATCGAACCGGACAAACTCCATAGTTCCATGCACTATCCGGGGGTAAGCAACTACAGACCCAGACTCCTGTGCAAAGCCACATAACAATCCGGTGCTCACTTCATTGCCTAGTGGAGCATATAACCCCACAGTACGCGCACCACTGAATGCTGTCAGAGCCATGACCCTTTGCTGCGCTTTTTGGCTCAGGACGCACACTTGATGTGCACTAAGCTGTTTACGCTGCTTGAGGTGGCTCTGCCGCAGAGTTGTTTTAACTCCACCCATTTTGCCACTACCCACGGCACCACTAGAAGGGTGCAGTTGCAAAGCATATGAATCTACTCTGGTAAGTTTTGTCAAATTAGCGCGGAAAGCACGATATCCCGCAGCAGACGATCGCAAGCCTGACCTTGCATTGGCGTTGTTCCAGAAAGAGCGACGGCACACTCTGCACTCGCTACATTATTGGACAACACGCCACTTAGTCGATCTTAGGTGTTACGTCTTGGGGAGAAAGGAAACAGCCACAGCCAGGTGGTGTTCTATGGAGACTTGCACGCGTGAAATTCAGGAAGGTTGACTCAGCAAGGCAACTGCCTTAAACATCCGAAAGCACCACTAAAACTGATACTCCACAACCTTCTACAAGAATAAGTCAAAAGACTCACCGTAGACCTGAATAGTGGCCCACGCTGACATCAACATGTAATTTACTGAATATCCAGAGCCAAAAGAATGATATTAGCCCTGCTGCATCTGCACACTACCCCCCGATCCGTTGCGAATCGAAGAGGGATCAAACATTCTGTAACATAAAAGCTATCCACTGTCACTTCAGGGCAGCTTCCAGTTTCTGGTTCAGCACCTTAATTCTTTCGACGGCATCTTCTGCTTGCACCGATTGCTCATGCAGCTCGAGGTAAAGTCCCGCTACGTTCATAAAAGCGAGTATGGTTGCATGCAGACTGTCTGCTGTGGCACCTGCGGCCGTAACTGCACCAATTTTCTCATCCACAAAAGCTGCAACTCGCTGAACTTCGGCCTCACTGCGCCGACTGCGGATCACATATTCATGTCCGTGAATATTTACCTCTACTCGGTGTTTCAATCAGGCTCCTGGTCAAGAAAGCTCAGCTTATCGATTAACCTGTCAAGCTCTTGGGCGACAACGTCTCGCTGCTGCTCCAAGTCTTCCCGCACGGTGACAAGTCTGCTGTTTTCCTCTTGCAAGTGCTGTTGGCGCTTTATTAAAAGCTCTATTTTCTCTTCTAAACGAACCAGATTTTCCAGATTCATTAATTGATCTCTCTTCGTCTCGGCAGGTTATGCAATGGACGGCAAAATGTCAAGAAACTTAACGGTTCTCAAACAGGGCATCGACAAACAATTCTGGCTCAAATGGTCGCAGATCTTCTGCCCCCTCACCTATGCCGATAAAACGTACCGGCAGATGAAGTTCAGAGGCGATGGCAACAGCCATTCCCCCTCGAGCCGTTCCATCTAGCTTGGTCAGAATTATACCGTCTATGGCAACAGCTTCGCGGAACAAGCGCGCCTGCTCTAATGCGTTCTGTCCGGTTGTTGCATCAAGAACCAGCAGGGTCTCGTGAGGAGCTTCACTGATTTCCCGTTCAAGCACACGGCGAATTTTCTTCATCTCCTCCATGAGGTTTATCTTTGTATGTAAACGCCCCGCCGTATCCACGATCAGCAGATCAGCTCCCCGTGCGAGAGCGGCTTTCGCCGCGTCAAATGCTACCGCTGCAGGGTCGGCACCTGCACTGTGATGGACTACACCCACATCCGCCCGTTCTCCCCACGCTGCCAACTGTTCAGCTGCAGCAGCTCTGAACGTATCGGCAGCGCCGAGAATCACCTTCTGCCCTTGCTGCTTATACTGGTGCGCCAGTTTACCGATGGTGGTAGTCTTACCCACGCCATTAACCCCCACAACCATCATTACATAGGGTTTATGCGCAGCCATATCTACGGTATGCACGGTAGAGGAAAGTATGCTGAGGATCTCTTCACGCAGGGCAGTGCGCACTTGCTCTGGCTTCTGCATTTCCCCACGGGTCAAACGTTCCTGCAGAGCTGCTACGATCTTTTGTGTGGTGCGCACCCCGAAGTCAGCACTCACCAGAATTTCTTCTATCTCTTCAATGGTGGCCGCATTTATTTTCGCACCCGAACCCAGAACGGCGTCAAGTTTTCCAAACAAAGACTTGTGAGTTTTCGCTAGGCCAGTGCGCATCCGTTCATACACTGAAATCGGTTGGTCCCTAGCTGCGGGTAGCTCCGGATGCAATTCCGCCGAACTTATCTGCTCGTCCACCCCCTGCGCATGGATATCCGCAGCTGGACGCGAAGCGTCGAGGGAGGGCGCACCTTTCTTCCGCAGCCGGCTTATCCGCACAAGGCGCCAGATGCAAAGAATAAACAACAGCGTCAGACCTATGTAAGCAAACGTATATGCCAACGTCAGGCTCTTATCTGCCGGCACTCCCAAGCGTTCCAGCAATCCGGCAAAGGCGACAAATTGCTGCTTAAGCCACAGAAGAAGCACCTGCCAACTAGAAGCGCTGTACTGCATCAACTCTTGCGCAAAAGCGTAAACTTTCCCTAAACCTTGACTATTATCCATAAACATTCTTTCTTGTTATGTCGCGACCAAAGCCTTAAACGCACACCCTGGCTGGCACCTTGATTTCAGTATTTGATTTCAGCACATAAACGCAGAACGCATTCCTGTATTGCTGCGCGTGCTCGCCCTATACGCACTCCGTGCGCGCCGGCAACGGCCAAATAATACTCTGTTGTAAGCGGAAACACAAACCAGTCTTCCGTCTCGCAGCGGACAGAGACTTCCCGCAATGCCCCACTGTAGCGCTGCGGCCCCGCATGCAGCATATGCATCAGGATTACTCCCTGGTGCGCGCCAAAAAGTGCAGTGGCATACGCGCCACTGGCTTCATCACCAGCGCCTCTATATTGCCCATATTGGGCAATCATTTCCCCATCTAAGTCTGCCACCACTGCACACTGTAAATCATAATCAGGTGCCAGCAGCGGAGCTAAAATTTTTTCAAAAATTGGCATTATTTTTATATCCAAGCATGTTCAGGTTACGCATTGCTGCTATTGCTCAGCAGCGGTTTCAGGCTTAGGCGCGACCAGCGGAGGCAGTATAAGCACTCATATCCACTGAAACCAAGCGGGAAACGCCCGGCTCCTCCATAGTAACACCGTAGAGGGTGTCGGCAATCTCCATGGTCCTCGGGTTGTGGGTGATAATTACAAATTGCGAAGTGGCTGCCATTTCTCTGATCATGGCATTAAAACGCCCGATATTGGCATGGTCAAGAGGAGCATCAACTTCATCAAGCAGGCAAAACGGTGAAGGTTTTACCTGAAATATGGCAAAAATGAGAGCTACAGCAGTCAGCGCTTTTTCCCCGCCGGAGAGCAGGTTAATATTTTGGAGTTTTTTCCCGGGAGGCCTCACCTCTATATCTATCCCCGTAGCCAGCATGTCGTCTGGTTCGGTAAGAATCAACCTGGCATTGCCCCCGGAAAACAGACGAGGAAATATTTTTTCGAACTGTTCATTGATCAGCGTAAAGGCTTTTTTGAAGCGGCTGCGAGATTTGCGATTGATCTGATTGATCGCTGTACGCAGATCGACAATGGACTGTAGCAAGTCGGCTTGCTGTTCCTGTAGATGCGTATGGCGTTCGTACAGGGCGTCGTATTCCTCCACCGCCAGAAGATTTACTTCACCAAAGCTCTCGAGGCGGAGTTGCAGCCGTTTTAACTGGGCCTGGGCGTCAGTGGGAAGCTCTTCTAGACTCGCGGCGCATTGCTCCACGCCTATCCCGTATGTCTCCTCTAGTTGTCGCTGTTGCTGTTCCAGCTCCCGTGCATTGTGATGCAACTCAAGGCGCACTGTTTCGAGTTTCTGTCGCACCTGGTACAGCGCTGAACGTTGCGCATGTTCTTTTTGTTCTAAAGCGCGCAGATTCGCATTGCGACTATCCAGCTGTTGCTGCGCCAGTCCTGCAGTTTTTTTGCCTGCGCGAAGTTTCTCAAGCATCACCTCAATTCTGGCAGCGTACTGAACTTCACTTTTTTGCAGTGCGCTTACTTCTATGGTGATTTCGTCCTGACGCTGCTGCAGTACCTCCATGCGCTCGTGCTGGCGCGCAATATCACGCTCTACATATTCATTGTCTTTGCACAAAGACTTGTACTGCTCTGCGAGCGCCGTATAGTCACGGCTGCAGGTGGCACTTTCTCTCTGTTTCTCCTGCATTTCTGCGCGTTTTTGTTGCCAGCTCTTTTCTGACTCTTCCACCTTCTCTGCCGCAGCAGTTATATCCCGAAGCAGATGCTCCTGCTCTTCATGGAGAAGAATCAGTTCCCGGTGCACAGAGGTACGTTTATCTTCACTTTGGCTCTGGCGCGCTACATGCTGTTGATGTTCCCGTTCGAGAGCAACACAGCGCTGTTCGAGTTTCTTCAGGCCGCGCCCTGCTTCGCTCTGGAGCAGACGCAGCTGCTCACAATGAAGCTGCTGTTCTCGATATAGAGAATCGGCCTGTTCGCATTTGGCGCCCCATAGCGCGAGGCTTTTCTGTTTTCCCTCGAGGTCTTCTTGCAGCTCAAGCGACTCTTGTGCAAGCTCTTCAATGCGGCGGCGGTTACTCAGGAGGTGGGCTCCGGCACCGCTTTTCCGGCCAAGCACTACCAGCCCCTGCCACGAGAGAATTTCTCCTTCAGAGGTGACCAGCATCGTACCGGCAGGCAGCCTCGTATTGAGGTAGGGATCTATCGACTCGACCAGATAGACGCCAGCAAAAAGCCCCTGCAAAGATTCAGGCAATGAAACCCGGTGCGCCAGCGGAACCTCCTCACCCCAATCTGTTTGTGTTGCTGCAACCTCTACTTGGCACAGATAGCGTTCGGAGTGGGTACGCAGCAGCGCCAGGGTCTCGACCTCACATCCGGCCCTGACATACAAGGACTCAAGGCGCTCTCCTAACACCGCAGTCACCGCGGCTTCATAGCGTGGTTCTACCTTGATGGCGTCAGCCAGAACTCCGGTGCAACCGAAGCTAAGTGCTGCGTCCTGCAAGATTTGCTGGGTCGCAGCGCCAATGTCGGCGCGATTCTCTACCAACTCGCGCAGGGATTCGAGGCGAGAGGCGCACTGAGTGTATTTCTGCTGCGCGGTGTCGCGCTCCCGCTGGGCTATATTCAGTTCTGCCTTGTTTTGGTGCAGCTGCTTGCGGCGTTCTTCCAACTCAAGCTCACCAGCATTGACATTGGTTGCTATTTCGTTTTGCTGCTGTTCCTGCTCTTCCTTCTCGTGTTGTGTTGTACGCAACCCACTAAGGACACGCTCATTTTCGTGCAAAAAGCGTGCTACCCGCTCATCCAGTACTGCCTGTTCGCGCGTAACTTCATCAAGCCTGTGACCCAAACGCTGGCGACCAATCTCCGCCTGATTCAACTCCTTCCGCTCTGACTTCACCCTGCCACTGAGCAGTTGCTCCGCCGCCACCACATCATCCAACTCCTTGTGCACCCGCTCATGTTCGGAACGCATCTGCTGTGTAATCTGTTCGTGAGCGTTGCGCTGCTGGCACAGGGCCACAAGACGTTTCTGATCTTCTGCAAGTTGTACTTCTAGTTGATGTTTTTCTTTCTCTGCTTCCTCTTTGTAGCGCGCATGATTGTCAAGTTGTTGACGTGCAAGGCTGCAATTATTTTCATACTCTTGTAGTTCATCGCGCCAGACATGTACGTGCTGTCTTTTCTGTGCAAGAACTTTTTCGGCTTCGTCGCGTTCAAGTCGAGCGCGCTCTAATCCAAGACTGCACTGGTGCAGGGATGCATCAACCCGTTCCACTTCTATATTGCTCTGTTCCTCGCGTTTAGTTAATTCGTCATCCTTTTTGGATAAATTCTGGCAGTGCTTCAACCTCAAGCCTATGTCCAGATGGCGCAAACGACCACGCAATTCACGGAACTCCCGCGCTTCTTTAGCCTGACGCTCAAGCCCCTGTAGACGCTCTCCCACTTCGGTAATGATGTCATCTACACGCTGTAAATTAAGCTGGGCCGCCTCTATTTTGCGCAACGCTGCCTTGCGCCGCACCTTATATTTGCTAATTCCGGCTGCTTCTTCTATCAGGCTTCTGCGTTCTTCTGGCCGTGATTGCAGCACTGTCGCCACCTTACCCTGTTCAATAATCGAATATGCGCGCGCTCCCACGCCGGTATCGAGAAATAACTCAGTCATATCTTTAAGCCGACAGGGCGTCTTGTTAAGCAGGTACTCGCTCTCCCCGCTCCGATACAGGCGCCTGGTCAGCATGATTTCGGCGTAATCTTTCACCAACGGGTGGGTTATGGGTGGATGTTCAAGGGTGCCGCTATTTTCGAACGTCAGGCTCACCTCGGCCATGCCGTAGGGACGCCGTGATTCACTGCCAGCAAAAATCACATCTTCCATCGCCTGTCCCCGCAGGTTAAATGCGCTTTGCTCCCCCATCACCCAGCGAATAGCATCGACAACATTACTTTTGCCGCAGCCGTTAGGTCCTAAGACTGCGCTGATCCCGGGATCAAAGGTAAATACCGTGCGGTCAACAAACGATTTAAAGCCTACTATTTCCAGTCGTCGTATTTTCATTTACATACCAATTCTGACCAATTCTGCTATATTTTCAAGATATACACTTACGCTAATCCGATGCATCTTAGCAAGGGGTGGGGGGCATTGTAAATTATCTTGCACCTGCTATTCCTTACATACAAAACTAAACCGAGAACTTTGCTGCTTTCCAAACTAATAACACAGCACATACAAACTGCGGGGCAGACTGCTCCCCTGCGCACAAGGATGTCAGATGCTCCGGCGTTTAGCTAAAATAACAGGTATCATTTTAATAGTAGTGACGCTGGGCAGTGCAGGCGCCGTGTATCTGCTGCACCATAATCGTAACAATATTGTCACATATGTTACGAAACAAGTACGCGCGCATACCAATATTGAGATCGACATAGCAGACACCAGCATCGGTTTTCGCCAAGGGATAACCTTTGACATGCTCAACATCCGGGTACACTCGGAAACAGAAGACTTTACCCTCCAAGCTCCGCGCCTGCATATCAGACTGGCACTGCTCCCCCTACTGAAAGGGGAAATAGTGTGCACCAAAGCTGAGTTACGCGAACCTTCGATCTTATGGCGTCTGTCTACCCCTAATACGCAGGTGGAAACGCTAACGTTTCACGACGCGATGCAGCTACTTTCTTCGGTGAAGCTCAACCAATTCTTGTCCGCTATTTCAATGTGGCGCCATATCGAGTGCGACCAAGCCAGAATTGAGATCCATGTGCCCCATCAGCCCACCATGGTGTTCAGTGAAGCAAACGTAAGCTTGCGGCAGATAAGAAATCAAGCACCACTGCGCCTAGATGTAGCTGCGCTACTGAATATCAATTCACAGGCTCCGGCAACCCCGCCAACACATATAGTACTACGCTCAACCATCGAATCTACAAATTCAGCCTCTACTGTCACCCTTGCCGAAGTAGAAAGCCACACCTCGCTACGCCTCGACTCGATCCATGGCGGGGTAATCAGCAAATATCTGCCCTCTTCTCTTGCAACTCTGAAAGTGCGAGGAGACATCAATATTGAAGCAAGCCTCGATGGCAGTTTTGCTTCGGGCCTGAAGCTCGCTGCAGATATCCGGGCGAGTAAGGCGGGGGAGGGAAGATCCGCCCTTATTATAAGTTACACGAATGATGAAGCAGTGTCTGAAATAGCTCCCGGCCCCATAGGTTTACGCGCAACTGTTACTTACAACTCCGATTTCCTGAGCATCTCAGACCTTGCTCTTTCCTGCACTCTGTTCAAAATCAATGGGGACCTCTCTGTGACCCCAGAGCACAACCACGCTAAGCTCAGGTGCAGCAGCGCCCCCATCTCTCTAGCTAAACTGCAGCCGTGGCTTCCCGAAAGTGAAGCGAAGACACAGAAGCGGCTGTTCGACAGTAAAATAACATGTATCGACCTGCGCTACTCCGGTCCCATCGCTCCACCGACAGCGTCCGGGGTAGAATCTAGCCGTTGGAATATTGACCTACCCAACTTAATACCTGGGCCTGCATTAGCGCAGAGTTCACAACCGTTCAACCTCGTGCTTGAACACCGGGACCGGAAGTTCAAAATCCGCAGTTCCCCCTTGAAATGGGATACTCCCACTTTTGTAGGCAGCGCGGTTCTTGACCTTCAGGGAGGATGGAACATCGAACGGGATGCCTACAAGATTGAAATGGACTTGAGCAAGATCAGCGCGAAGGTGGCCAACATCCCGATTAAAAATGATGCAGAACCCGCACACTTAACCGTCTTTGTGCAGCGTGAAGCACACGGATGGAGCCTTTCCGATGGCATCCTGCGCACTGCCGAAATAGATGCCTCCTTCAGCGGCACGGACTTGGGCACTTTAACGCCGAGCATACATCTCAAGCTGCTAGCGTTTGACTTGGACTCCCTTAGCAGGCGCATCCGCATCTTGGAAAAGATGGAGCTTGGAGGCAAAGTAGACCTTGACTACCACATTAAAAACACCCCTGCCTCCAACTGGCACGGATACGGTGATCTTTCACTCCATGATTGCAGCATAGCTCCGGCTCATATTCTCGGGCGCATTCACCACATCAACGGCGTAGCACAACTGGACAACCTGCGGGTTTTCGCCCCTGAGCTAAACTTAAAACTGGGCGAGGACTCTCCCGTCATGCGTGCTACAGCATATATTGCCGACCTGCGCAGCCCCGTTGCCGACATTCATGCCTTTGGCGACGGAATAGTGGCCAATGACCTGATATTCAGCTCGAAAGATGCATTGCTGCACAATCTGCGCGGGCACCTGAAGATCCATGCAACAGGGATAGATTTTGTCAGCGCAAGTGTCGATCTGGAGCAGGGCACCCATGCCGAAGTTAGCGGGATACTCAGATTTGCCACTCCGAACTTGGATCTGGACATCCACGCACCCTACGCAGATATCGATGAAGTAATTGCCTTGTGGAGCTCTGCCGAGGACAAAACAGAGCAACAGAATGAGACCGCACCCAGTAATGGGATTGCCCCTACGCTGCCATTTGACGAAACCATGTTTATACACGCTAGCGTAGACGCAGGAGTATTTTCTGGATTTGGCTTTCAGCAGGCAACTGGAAAAATCAACATCCAAGAAGGACAGCTGCGGATTGAGCCTTTGAATTTTCGTGCCGATGACGGCACCGGATCTAGTCAAATTCTGGTGAATACCCATGTGGGCTATATAAAAATCCAGGGGAACTTGAACAACATAGATGCTGACAAGGTTTACTCACAGATTTTTAAAGATTTGGGTTTGATTACCGGCAGCTTGACTGGTGCATTCTCACTGCACGGTCCCATTGGATCTCAGTTCATCCCCAACGCAAATGGGATATTCAAGGTGGAAATCCGCGATGGAGTTTTGCGCAAATTCAAATTTCTTTCCAAGGCGTTTTCGCTGCTCAACGTGGCGCAGCTGTTTAAAATGCGTCTGCCGGATATGGCCGTGGAAGGGATGCCATTTAGTCATCTCAGTGCCGATTTGAGCATGAAAAATGGGGTGCTCTATTCTGACAATCTCTTAATCCGTAGCGACGCCATGAATCTGGCCCTTACCGGAAATTTCAACCTGCCGCAGATGCACTTTGATGTAGATATGGGGGTCAACCCGTTGGGGACGGTGGATAGTGTATTTTCAAAAATACCTGTTGCCGGCTGGATTCTAACTGGTGATAAAAACGCTCTTATCACGGTGGAGTTTGCCATCAAAGGCCCAGTGCAGGACCCCATAGTCAGCATGAATCCTCTTTCGAGTGTATCGAATCAGGTGTTAGGTATCCTGAAGCGCACCTTACTCCTGCCCGGTACAACCTTGACTGCTCCAGGCAAAGTTATTTTACGCCAGAAAGATAAAGAAGATCCTGTTTTGGAAGAACCCGCGCAATAGGCTCAAAACGGATTCGGGACAAACCCTCGCGATAACCGCTCCCGTTTTATTCGTTTCGCGCGGGACAGGTGCCGACATAGACGCTGGCGATACCAAAGGTGAGATCATGACAACGCACTGAAGTAAAGCCCGCCCCCTCCATCATTACCTTGAACTCCTCCCGAGAAGGAAATGCCGCCACCGAATCAGGCAGATACTTGTAGGCTGAACGAGTAGATAACAGCCCGGCTACAAAGGGGAGGATGCGATTGAAGTAGATGTCATATACCGCTCCGAACACGCGACTGCGGGGCTGAGAAAACTCCAGAACCACCGCGCGTCCTCCGGGCTTCAGCACCCGACACATCTCGCGCAGTCCGGCCTCACGTTCAACTACATTTCTGATCCCAAAGGCGATGGTGACCCCATCAAAAACAGCGTCGGGGTGCGGGATGGCTTCGCACGGTGCATTGATCAACTGTATTCTGTGCGCATATGGCGATGCGGCTATCTTTTTTTGCCCCTGGATCAGCATCCCTTGAGTCAGATCTTCGCCGATTATCTGCACAGAATCGGGGGTGCGCGACGCAATCTCCAGCACGACATCGCCGGTTCCGGTCGCCATATCCAACACCTTACCACCAGGCGGGATATCCAACTGGCCCACGGCAAAACGGCGCCAGCGCCGATCTATACCAAAAGAGAGCACCCGGTTGAGCAAATCGTAGCGCGGCGCTATATCATCAAACATGGCACGAATTCCGTGCCCTTTTTCCGACAGATTAAACATTGGATTTCCCCACTTAAACCTGTGCAGGCATTGAAGTTTTGCATATCAACCTCTGCCATAACTATATTTTTAACTGAAGCATATCTCTTGTTGAACAAGCGTCTTCTAGACGTCTTCAGCACGCCCTACCTACCACATAAGCTCAATACTGTGCCAGCAATATCTACCCACTATTCTCCCAGATTATACAGGTTCAACCTGCCCAAAACAGGTGCTTTTGCAGCCTCGGATAAATTAAACAATGATTTTTTATGCCCGGAAGGGGTGGATTAGGTTGAAAATTCATGTTAGGACACTATCTCGTTCCACGCTAAATCCATCCCTACGAACGCTTATTGGGTGAAAAAGTCACACAAAACACCCACCTTAATTAGTCACTTATAAAGCAGATTTTTTATTCTTTATACTCCCGTTCAGGGGTTCTGCAGGTTGTTTTCAACAGCAAATTGAGTGGTATAATCAAGGTCATCGCTCACAAAATGTGAAAGGAGAATTCATGCCCAGTAAAAAACCTTGGCACGCTTCCATAACGCTGCCGGTATTTATCCCCGCCGTTGTAGTGATCGTTATGCTTGTAACCGGAACCATCAGCAACCCGGAATTGGCTGGGGACGCCTTTGCCTCAGCACTTAATTTTATTACCCGCACCTTCGGCTGGTTTTACATGCTGTCTGTTGCCATTTTCCTGGTGTTCATCACTCTGGTAGCTCTGTCCAGTTGGGGGAAGATCAAGCTCGGGCCTGACCATGCCGAACCCCAATACAGCTTTCCGGTCTGGTTTGCCATGCTATTTTCCGCCGGATACGGCATCGCCCTGCTGTTTTTTGGCGTTGCTGAACCTGTGCTCCACTATGCAGAGCCTCCAGCTGGAGCTGCTGCCACGATAGGTTCAGCTAAACAAGCCATGCAGATTGCCTTCTTTCACTGGGGGCTTCACATCTGGGCGATCTATGGTCTGGTGGGACTGGTGCTGGCTTATTTCGCTTTCCGCCACGGGCTGCCGCTTTCCATGCGCTCTACCCTATATCCGCTCATAGGGGATAAAATTTACGGCCCAATCGGTCACGCGGTAGACGTCTTTGCCATTCTTGGCACCCTGTTCGGGGTCGCGACATCTCTGGGACTCTCAGTGGCCCAAATCAACGCCGGTTTAAATTATCTATGGCCGCAGATACCGATGTCCATAACGGTGCAGGTTATAGCTATAATTCTGATCACCGCCGCTGCCCTGGCATCCGTGCTGGCCGGCATGGAAAAAGGGATCAAGCGCCTGTCGGTTCTCAACATGGTGCTGGCCATTGTCGTTATGACCTTTGTGTTTATCGTCGGCCCCACGCTGTTTATCCTGGAAACTTTTCTACAGAACACCGGCAGTTACCTCAACAACATCATTGAGCGCACCTTTAACCTGCAGGCCTACGTGCACAATGACTGGATCGGCAACTGGACCCTGTTTATCTTCGGCTGGACCATTGCATGGTCTCCATTTGTCGGCCTATTTATCGCAAAGATCAGTCGAGGACGCACTATTCGCCAGTTTGTATTTGGGGTTATGCTTGTACCCTCACTGTTTACGTTTCTGTGGTTTTCTATCTTCGGCGATACCGCTTTGCATATGATTATGGAGGAGGGGTACACAGAGCTGATCACCCAAGTACAGAGCAACCAGGCCATCGCCCTGTTTAAACTATACGAGCGCCTACCCTGGTCGTCGCTCGTTTCCTTTGTCACGGTAATTTTGATCATAACATTCTTCGTCACTTCATCCGACTCCGGCTCCTTGGTTATTGATTCGCTTTCCGTCGGCGGCAAAGGGGAAGAATCTCCCATATGGCACCGCTCGTTCTGGGCCATCACAGAAGGGGTTGTAGCTGCAGTTCTGCTCGTGGCTGGCGGCTTGAAGGCACTGCAGGCCATGGCGATCGCTACCGCACTTCCATTTGCAATTGTCATGTTAATAGCTGCGGTGGGGATGTGGAGAGCCCTTATTATTGAGGGCCATACCGAAGTCAGCCTGCAGAACTACATGCAGCGCGAACATCATGGCGCGGATAAACACAAAGGGGGATGGAAGGCACGTCTAGGCGAGATAGTACGCTTCCCGAGTCATGCAGATGTCATGAAGTTTATTAGCGGCACAGTGATGCAAAGCATGAACCGCGTGCGTGACGAACTACGCGCGCAGGGTTGGGAAGCTACAGTTGTATTTGAAGAAGAAAACGGGCGCGTTTATCTCGAAGTTGTGCGTAGCACCCAACTTGACTTTATCTACGACATCCGCATGCGTGAATACCTCATGCCGGACTTTGCCTACCCAGAGCTCCCCGGCGCTGAGAGCGAGATGCGTCATTATTACCGCGCCGAGGTGTTTTTGCGCCGCGGTGGGCAGGAATACGATATTTATGGATTTGAGAGTGACCAAATTATTGACGATATCCTCGGCCAGTTTGAGAAATACCTACATTTTCTCCATGTTTCTCCTGGAGTGCTCCCGTGGAATATGGATGAACATGATGAAATGTTGCAAAAGCGGCAGGAAGATTCCGTTTAAAATCCAGGGTTCTATATTCGCATCCGGCGCTAAGCAGCTTGAAAGGCTTCGGATTTCACCCTTGCCATTGAACCCCCAACAATGAGCCTCTGGCGTATGGGATGCCGCGCCGATAAGCATTCATTCTTTGGTAAAAACAATGACCCCATGCTCCACAAATTCAACTGAGGCGTTCCACTTATGTGCCAACCATTCAAACGTGCGCTTGGAGTAAAAGCGTACATGGGTGGGGTCGTCCTTGTATCTCCAGGTGGCAAAAGCAGCGGCATCCGGCACTAGGGAGGTCATGATCCCCAGCAAGCCACCTGGGGCAAGGCTGCCCCAAAGACTATCAAGCGCCTCCGCCGGAGCGTAGATATGTTCGATAACTTCACTGCAGGTGATAAATTCGTAGGTTTGTTCCAGAACCCACCGCTGCGGCGCATAGTACGGGTCATAAATGTGCATCTGGTGCCCACGTGCTTCAAACAGCATGGCTAGAGCAGGTTCCGGTCCGCTGCCAAAGTCCAGCCCATGTGCAGTCGCGGAAAGACGCGCGTACATGGGCTCACACAACTGCGCCAAAAAACGACAATATCCAGGATCAGCCAGCGAGTTCTGATGCTGGTCGTAAATATGTTTTTCTCCCTCTGGTTCAAGCAGAAACTCCGGCGGAACAAACACCAACCCACACCTGGTACAACGATAGTAGTCACGCATCACCTTGCTACAAGATTGGCGCGTCCTGCGTCTACGTTTCCCTAAAGTATCCCGATAAAACAACGATGTCTCATTACCGGCACACAGGGGACAGACTTGCCCTAAAAGGGGCGCTTCTCCTGCTCCTGATTCCGAAGCCAGGTCATTTGCCACAGTGTTTTCCATAACGTATGTCGAAGTAAACCTCTTTGGAATTCCAAAGAGCCTTCTTTGAGTTCTTCAGACTTACACGCATAATTTTAAAATAATATTCCCACGCAACAAAAAATACAGCCCGAACGCTGCCGTGATGCTGCAGAATCGAACGGGCTGTATAAGTTTAGCTAATTGGGCGAACTCTACTTTCGTTTTATAACTTTGCTTTGTTACTTATGGGGAAGGAGTAAAAGTTACTTCTCCCGCTCCTCCAGCAGGGCGGCATGCGCTGCTGCGAGACGCGCAATGGGGACGCGGTACGGAGAACAAGATACGTAGTCAAGCCCGATTTTGTGACAAAATATTACGCTGGAGGGCTCGCCGCCGTGCTCACCACAAATGCCCAGCTTGATGTCTGGGCGAGTCTGACGCCCTTTGATGCAACCCATCTCCACCAGTTGACCAACTCCGGCCTGATCCAAGGCGACAAACGGATCTTCGGGGAAAATCTCACGCTCGACATAGTAGGGCAGGAACGTACCCGCATCATCACGGGAAAGACCGAAGGTAGTCTGGGTCAGGTCATTGGTGCCAAAGGAGAAGAACTCGGCCTGACGCGCGATCTTATCTGCAGTAAGGACTGCACGCGGTAGCTCAATCATAGTGCCAATCAGGTATTCAACTTTGGCATTGTACTGCGCAATAACCGCGTTAGCGACACGCTCGGCATCCTGGCGCAAAATTTTGAGTTCTTTTTCCTCGACGATGAGCGGGATCATGATCTCAGGCACAATGGTGTAGCCCTCGTTAACCACGAGTTCACACGCTGCTTCCATAATGGCACGTACCTGCATTTCATACACTTCGGGGAACGTTATCCCCAAACGACAGCCACGATGACCAAGCATGGGATTAGACTCATGCAAAGAATCCCTTTTAGCCTTAAGCTTCTCAACGGTAGAACCGGTATCCCGCGCAATGGCCTCAAGTTCCTTGTCTTCGTGGGGAAGGAACTCATGCAATGGCGGATCCAGCAGGCGAATGGTGACTGGCAGTCCCTTCATCTCGCGGAACAGACCGAGGAAATCCTCTTTCTGCATGGGCATGATCTTGGCTAGAGCCTTTTTGCGCCCCTCCACGTCTGCAGCAAGAATCATCTCGCGCACCGCCATGATCCGATCAGCTTCGAAAAACATGTGCTCGGTACGGCACAGGCCTATTCCTTCGGCTCCAAAACCGCGTGCAGTGGCCGCATCCGCCGGCGTATCTGCGTTGGTGCGTACCTTCATACTCCGGAACGTGTCTACCCATTCCATGATAGAGGCAAAATCACCGGTCATTTCAGGGTTGACCATGGGGACGCTGCCTTCCATTACTTCACCACTAGTGCCATCAAGGGTGATGATATCCCCTTTTTTATACACCTTGCCATTGACGTCGGCAAACTGCTGTGCGGCATAGTCAATTTTGATGCCACTACAACCGGAAACGCAACACTTGCCCATCCCGCGCGCAACCACCGCAGCGTGGGAAGTCATACCACCGCGTGCAGTCAGAATACCCTGCGCCGCATTCATTCCATGAATATCTTCGGGGCTGGTTTCAATCCGCACCAGAATTACATTGCGCCCCAGCTTCTTCTCTGCTTCCGCTTCGTCGGCGGAGAAGATTATTGCACCGCTAGCGGCACCGGGTGAAGCTGGCAAACCCTTGGCAATGACGGTTTTATGCGCTTTAGGGTCCAGAGATGGATGCAGGAGTTGATCGAGCTGTTCCGGGGCAATGCGCAGCACAGCTTCTTTTTTATCGATCAACCCTTCCTTTACCATATCAACAGCTATCTTGACCGCAGCAGCAGCTGTACGCTTCCCATTACGGGTCTGGAGCATGAACAAGCGACCCTTTTCGATGGTGAATTCTATGTCCTGCATATCACGATAGTGTTGCTCCAACTTATGCTGAATCTCCACCAGTTGTGCATAGCTCTCAGGCATCACCTCTTCCATGGAGGGTAACTTACCATCACTACCCGCTTTGTTGATAGATTGGGGGGTACGGATCCCCGCAACTACGTCTTCACCCTGGGCATTGACGAGAAACTCTCCATAAAAGTATTTTTCACCTGTAGCAGGATTGCGGGTAAAGGCCACACCGGTGGCGCAATCATCGCCCATGTTTCCGTACACCATGGACTGTATATTTACCGCAGTTCCCCATTCTGCTGGGATATTGTTCAGACGCCGGTAGGTTTTGGCGCGCGGGTTCATCCAGGAGCCGAAAACCGCTCCGATAGCACCCCATAACTGTTCCATGGGATCGTCGGGGAATGATTCTCCCAATTCTTCGCTATATACGTTTTTAAATTTATTTACTAGATCTTGCAAGTCGGCGGCAGTCAAATCGGTGTCAAGTTCTACGGCGCGTTCTTCTTTTTTCTGCTCCAGCAGATCTTCCATAAGCTCACCATCGAGCCCCTTGACCACGTTGGAGTACATCTGCACAAAACGGCGGTACGAATCGTAGGCAAAACGCTCATCCCCGCTCTGGCTGATAATACCCCGGACAGTCTCATCGTTAAGACCAAGATTGAGTACGGTATCCATCATCCCCGGCATAGAAGCCCGCGCTCCGGAACGTACGGAAATCAGCAGAGGATTTTGGACATCGCCAAATTTTTTGTCCATCAGCTGTTCCACCCGATGCAGATTCTGCTCCACCTCTTCACGTAGACCGGCGGGATAGTCGCTCTCGTTCTTGTAGAACTCGGTGCATACTTCCGTGGTTAGGGTAAACCCAGCGGGAACAGGCAAACCGATTGAAGTCATCTCTGCCAAGTTGGCTCCTTTACCACCCAGCAAGTTCTTCATTTCCGCAGTGCCTTCAGCTTCGCCAGCGCCAAAGAAGTACACATATTTGACTGCCATCGTACATCCTCCTCAATCGAGTAAATTAATACTTTGGATAATTGCCCTGACGCCTGTTCTACGCCGCCAGACGGGAAAAGTCTGCCAGGCCACTGAACAGACAAGTAACATCGGTAAGTAACGCCAGGCGATTGGTCTTTACCTGCTCGTTCTCAGCCATTACCATAACATCATCGAAGAAAGAGTCCACTGCCGGACGCAAAGCTGCGATGGCATGCAGAGCCTCAAGGTATTTACTCTCACGCATGGCGATATCAACCTGACTGCGCACTTTGCCCAGCGCTATATACAGGTTATTTTCGCAAGGGGCTTCAAACAATTCAGGATTCACTTTGGCTTCAACCCCGCCGCTGATAATATTGCCTGCACGTTTAAAGGTAGCGGCAAGAGGTTCAAAATCAGCCTGACTCTTCAGCGTATTCAGAGCTTCAACGCGCTGACGGACATTTACAATCTGCTCAAACCCTGCACTCAGTACCGCATCAACCACATCGGCAGCTACCCCCTGTCCGGTCAGCATATTGACAAAACGCAGCCGAATAAATGCCATCACATCACGTTCAACTTCGTCTGCGGGGCGGGTAAGCCTAGCTTCAAGCTGGACTACAGCTCTGTGCACTAATGTAGGGATAGAAATGGTAAATCCACGCGCCAGAATAATATTCAGGATCCCGATGGCGCTGCGGCGCAAAGCATAGGGATCCGCGGTGCCGGTGGGGATAAGCCCCACCCCAAAACAGCCACTGATGGTGTCTATTTTGTCTGCAATAGAGACAAACGACCCAATATTATCGCTGGGTAGCTTGCCGCCGGCCTGAATAGGCAGATAATGCTCATAAATGGCACGGGCTACGCGCTCATTTTCCCCCTCGATGAGGGCATATTCGCGTCCCATTACCCCTTGGAGCTCGGGAAACTCATTCACCATGCCGGTCTCCAAGTCACACTTGGCCAAGGTCGCGGCCCGTGTGGTGAGTTCAAGCGTATCAGGATCTAGGGTTTCCGCCAGATAGCGCGCCAAGGCCGTAAAACGTTCTACTTTTGCGTAACTGGTGCCCAGTTGCTGCTGGTACACCACCTGCTTGAGGGACTCCAGGCGACTTTCAAGTGTCTGTTTCTGATCCTCTTGCCAGAAAAACATCCCATCCGCCAGACGCGCGCGCAGAACCCGTTCATTGCCGTTAATAACCACTGCTGGATCGGTGGCTCTGATGTTGGAGATGGTAATGAAACGGGGTAGGAGTTTGCCAGCAGAGTCACTGAGAGTAAAGTAGCGCTGGTGCTCTTTCATACTGGTGATAAGTAGTTCTGAGGGCAATTGGAGAAATTCCGCGTCGAAGCGTCCACACAGCGGCACCGGGAATTCAACCAGATTAACCACTTCATCAAGCAGCTCCGCATCAGGATTGAGGATCCCCCCAACCTCGACAGCTATCTGCTCAATGCCGTCTGCTATGATTTTCTTACGCTCTTGTGGGTCTACAATGACGTAATGGGCACGACATTTATTCTGGTATTCAGCAAAAGTACTTACCTTGAAGCGTTCCGGCGCCATAAAGCGGTGTCCTCTGGATTCATCTGCCGTATTCAGATTTCCGTAGTCAAACGGCACTATCTCACCACCGTAGAGGGCAACCAACCAGTGAACCGGACGCGCAAAGCGGATATCCAAATCCTTCCAGCGCATGGATTTCTTAAAACTCAAGCTGCTCACTATGCGCTGCATAATCGCAGGTAGAAGTTCTTTCACCTCCTGCCCTTCAACCACTTTGGAGATAAACAGGTAGGCACCCTTCTCTGTCTGTTTCTCTCCCAACTCACTGACATCTACCCCTTGAGAACGCGCAAACCCCAAGGCGGCCTTGGTTGGGTTACCCTGTGCATCATATGCAACCTTAAGGGCAGGGCCGGTGGCTTCAATGTGCTGTTGTTGCTGCACCTCGGCTACATCGAACACACAAATGGCCAAGCGCCTGGGAGTAGCCACGGTGGCTACCTTCCCATGCGAAATACGCGCTTGGGCAAATTCAGCGCGGAACATTCTTTCCAACTCGCGTAGGGCGACGGGGATAAACCCGGCGGGGATCTCTTCGGTGCCTATTTCAAGAAAAAGTTCTTTCGCCATGGTTATATAAACTCCACATATTTACACTCCGCAGCACTCAAGGGCATAAACCCTGGATTTTATGCTACAGATAAATTTTACTGGATTCTGCGGGACAGAGCGTTTTTGATATTATTTTTTCTGCTGTAGCAGAGGAAAACCGAGTTTCTCGCGCTGAGCCACATAACCTTGGGCGCAGCGGCGGGATAAATTACGCACCCGCCCGATGTAATGGGCGCGCTCGGTTACCGAAATGGCGCCACGTGCATCGAGCAGGTTGAACGCGTGAGATGCTTTCATGACGAAGTCGTATGCGGGGAACACCAGCTCTTTTTCTGCAAGCTTGATGCTCTCCTGTTCATACATATCAAACAGCTTGAACAGCATATCAGTGTCGGCTTCTTCAAAATTATATGTAGAAAACTCCACCTCGGTCTGGTGATGAATATCCCCGTATTTAATCCCATTTACCCATTCGAGATCGTAGACATTATCTACCCCTTGGAGGTACATGGCTATGCGCTCACACCCGTAGGTAATTTCGCCGGGGATCGGCTTCAGGTCAATACCGCCCACCTGTTGGAAATAGGTAAACTGGGTAATCTCCATGCCATCAAGCCACACCTCCCAGCCCAAACCCCAAGCCCCCAGCGTAGGTGATTCCCAATCGTCTTCGACAAAACGAATATCGTGTGCGGCGGGGTCAATCCCAAAGCTTCTAAGTGAATCGAGGTATAGGTCCTGAATATCGAGCGGGGCGGGTTTTAAAATAACTTGAAATTGATAGTAGTGCTGCAGGCGGTTGGGGTTTTCCCCGTAACGTCCATCAGTGGGGCGGCGTGAAGGTTCCACATAGGCCACATTCCAGGGTTCTGGCCCCAATGAGCGCAGAAAGGTCGCAGGATTGAAGGTTCCGGCGCCCTTTTCTATGTCGTACGGCTGCTGGATAATGCAGCCCTTCTGTGCCCAATAGTTCTGCAAAGACAGAATCAGATCCTGAAACGTCACGGCTAAACCTCCGTATCAGTGTGAAAATTTCGATGCGCGCGGCGCTGTAGGACTTGCCATCGCAATAGAAGTTCCCTTGGCTAAAAGCCCAAATTACTAGACCTTTTGCTTGGAACTGTCAAGACAAAACCCAGATTATGCAGCTGTTTACCGCGAAGCGCTACGCGCATAAATACACCGCGCCTTAGAATGAAAATCTGTGGCATTAATCTGTTCAGTGTACTTGATATTTGTGGCAAGGAAAAGAAGTCAGAAAGCGAGGTCAGGAAAAGGGGTGAAAAAGATCAATAAACGGTGCGCTGCGAGGTGTACGTTGGAGGGTAACATTGAGCACCGCATCAAGAACGGCGCGTCCCTGTTGCAGGGTAAGTGGGCTCAGACGTACTCCATTTATCTTGGACATCTCCAGGCGGGTTAGACGCGCCAAACTCCCAAGGGACAGGTGTGAAACCGGCAACAAGTTCTTAGCACCGCTGCAACCAGCGCACAGAGCTCCTCCCTGCTGCGGATCAAAGAACATCCCAGCCTCTGCTGGTGCACACCAGCAACGCGCGCAATGACTTAAGTGTGGCAGTAAACCGGCAGCACTGAGCAGGCGCAGCTCATACACTAAGCGAATCTGCCCTAGTCCACGTCCCTGCGCCAAAACATCAAAACAAGAACGCAACAGCGCATATACTTCAGGAATGGCCTGCTCCTCGGGAAACAGAGCGACCACCAGTTCACTGGCATACGCCGCCAGCGCCCACGCTTCCAGATTTGGCATGACGCGCTCGGCGGGCTCCAGCAGCTCAGCTTCGCGCAGCAGACGCAAAGAACCATATCTCCCTTCCTGCCAGAGGATATTTATGCGGCTAAATAGCTGCAAAGCCGGACCAAAACGGCGACGGCTATTTCTGGCTCCATGGGCGAAACCGCTGCATAGACCATAGTCTGGGGTGAGAATGGTGACAATGCGGTCTGATTCGCCATAGTTCACATAGCGCACCACCAACGCTTCGGATATTGTAGAACTCTGCAGCGCCATAGTTTTAAAATCCTGCGCTACAGATTCAAGCCGCAACCGGGCTTAAGTATTTAAGAAAGAGAGTCGCGGTACTGAAATAAATCAAAATCCCTGTGATATCATTGGCAGTCTGCACGAAAGGACTCGAAGCAATGGCTGGGTCGATATTGATGCGCTTAAAAAATGCAGGTGCCAGAACCCCCATGGTGGCCGCTACCGTCATGGATATCATCATAGCCAGACACACCACCAGACCGAGATAGATGTTGCCGTGCCATATCCAGCCTATGGCTCCAACCACACCTCCGCAAACCACCCCCATAATCATGCCAACACGCAGTTCTTTGAAAAACACTTGCGACAAGGTCGAAAAATCAATGCGCCCTGTAGTGAATCCGCGTACCACTATAGTAGATGACTGCCCGCCGATATTCCCTCCCATACCGGTTATGACAGGGACAAACGAGATCAGAGCAATCACCTCCTGCAGGGTGGCCTGAAACCACCACAGCAGATAACCGGTCACCACGCCGCCAAGCAGGTTCACCAGCAGCCACGGCAAACGTAAACTGGCAACCTTAAAGGCTCTAAATCCATACAGTAGCTCATCTTCGCTAGCACCAACCATCTTGTAGATATCTTCGGTGGCCTCTTCACGCAGAACGTCAATAACGTCATCCACCGTTACAATGCCCAGAAGTTTGTTTTGTTCATCTACAACCGGAATAGCAAGGATATCGTACTTGGCAACCCAGCGCGCCACATCTTCCTGATCCGCATCGGCGTGGACACTGATGACGTCACCTCCAATAATATCGCGTAACACTTTATTAGGAGGCACGGTCAGCAGCTGGCGCAGAGACATCACGCCGACCAAATGGCGATATTCATCTATCACATAGACATAAAAAACCATCTCCGCATCCTTGGCTTCCTGCAGTGCTTCAATGGCCTGTTTAACTGTAAGTTCTTCATTGAGACTAAAATAGTTGGTGGACATGATTCCACCGGCGCTGTCTTCGCGATATCGCATGAGCTGCTCGATCTCATGTGAGCGTTCGTCCTGCATCAGATCGAGAATCTTGTCCGCCATCTCTTCAGGCATATTGCGGATTATATCAACGGAGTCATCGTGCGACATCGCCTGCAGGACTTCTACAGCTTTCTCCGTAGCGAGTTCATCCAGGAGTTCTGCGCTGATACTGTGCTCTATTTCTGCCAGAACCTCGGCCGCGTCATTAACGTCTTTGATAAGGCTGAAAAGCTTCTGCTGATCGACAAAATCCAGGTAGCGAAACAAATGGGCTATATCTGCAGGATGGGTTTTTTGTAGTAAATTCGTAAGGTTCGGAAACGCATTGCGCCGCAAGAGCCTCTTCACCGTATCAAGCAATACATGTATTTTTCGATCCATACGTACTTCCTCCAGAACTTTTCCAGACCACCATGGGCGAACTGGTCCCTACGTTTTGCGCTAGCATACGCCTATCAGATATGTGCCCCTACAAACCTCAAGCTACCAACGCTTACCTAACAAATAACCAACCCTTCACCGTACCAGATTTCTCCATCCTGCGCAAATTCTATACAAATAGTGCCAGCTTATAGGTGGTCGCTAGAAAGGAGAATGCGCGCGTGACCGGTTCACTTAAACCCCACAGCTCAAGCGAGCAGGATACGCTAGCAAACCTCATTATTGTTGGGTTATCGTAGACAATTGGCTTGACCTGTTTTTGGTTTTCGTTTAGGGTGCGCTTGGTATTGTCTGTTTATTTTCTACACTAGGAGGAAAAACCATGAAAAAAGTAGTTATAGCTCTCGTATTGTCGGCCCTGGTAGCTGCCCCTGCGTTTGCTGGCAAGGTTTACACCTACTCAGAAGGCAGCAAAATTGGTACTGTCAGCTTCGACCATACTGCACATGCTAAGTATGCTGGCGGCTGCAACAACGCTGCCTGCCACGGTGATGCAGCGCCTGGTCCTATCGAAGTGACCAAAGAGCTTGCTCACGGTGCCATGTGCAAAAGCTGCCATCAGGCAGACGGTGGCCCTACAGGCTGCAAAGACTGCCACGTTAAGTAAGTGACAGTCCGTGACTCCGGTCACTAATGACTTAAAAAACAGGCAAATCTGTATTTAACAGATCTGCCTGTTTTTTTATTTACACACCCTACGATCTCAAGACAAGTGAGGAGCACTTCGCTGAAGTACGTACCTGCGCCTCTATCTTCCCCTCCCGACACCTCCGTTCAGACAAAGCATAAGACGAAACCAAGAGCCTGAGCTAGTAACTAGCGGATCCCAAGCATATAAATGAGTATCGCCCCGAACCAGACATTATATCTGATCCGAGGCGACATCGTCCCACCTTCACGCTTCTTTACTCGACGAATTTAGCTCCTGCGAAAGCTCTTACTCGTCGCAACCACAACACAATACACGATTTGGGCAGGGCTGGTTACTCTTGAACAGGGCTTACTTCAAGCAGCTCAACATCAAATATCAGTGCCGCTTCTGGTGGGATTACACCACTGCGTCCATGCTCCCCATAGGCGAGTTCCGCAGGAATGGCCAGTTGCCATTTTGACCCTTCCTTCATCAACTGTAATGCTTCAGTCCAGCCGGCAATAACACGATCTACCTGAAATTCCACCGGCTCGCCACGCTCATAAGAACTGTCAAACTCCGTTCCGTCCACAGTCGTACCCCGATAGTGAACCTTGACCATATCGCTGTTGCTCGGTTGCGCCCCACTACCTTCCTGCTCCACTAGGTACATAAGACCGCTATCGAGGACAACGACTCCTGGTTTGCGGGAGAATTCGGCGAGAAAATCCGCCGAAGCTTTCTTTTGTTCTGTTATCAGCGTCTCAAGCCTTTCCATCTGTTTTGTCTGAATCTGCTGCTGAAATGTCATAATGGCCTGACCGATTTCTTCAGCGTTAAGACGCGGTTCTTTCTGTTCCAAGCCGTCACTTACTCCCATCAACAGCGCATTGAGATTCAAACCGGCGCCGTTACGCTCAAAGCTGCTGCCGATATCCAGACCAACCGCATAACTGACCTTTCGCTCTTGGCTATCCAGGGCTACATTTTTAGCAGAAGAATCTCCCGTTACGTTACCGGTCGTTGATGGTGTTTCCTTGCATCCAACTAGTAAGAGTAATACTATTGCGCCCGTAACCCAGATTTTTTTTTGCATAACTTTAATCGATCCTTTCCTTAAACAAAAAGTGAAGTGGAGCTGAATATTGTGCACCTGAAACTACAATCAATTTTGCCTGTTGCCAACCACAAACATACCAGATCAATAATCTCCCCGCTCAAAGGGAACGATTGTGCTAGCCAAGAGACCTTTCGCAAGAATGACCTGACTCAGCCTTTCATCTGCAGATTTTCACCCACCCTTACCCTGCTAATACTTTTCCTGTTATCTTTGACGGGGCCGACCGCTCTGCATGCGACTGGGCTCAGCCTGGTAGTCAGCGTGGCCCCGCAAGAGTATCTGCTCAATGAACTTAAAACTTCCGAAAGCACGGTAACCGTGGTGATTCGACCGGGGCAGAATCCAACAACCTGGGATCCATCCCCGCGCCAGATGCAGGAAATTGTCAGCGCTGACATCATGTTCCCTATTGGAGTACCCTTCGAGGGTGTGTGGCTTCCACGTCTGCGCCAGCGCGCCCCCAATCTAGTGTTTGCTGACACCCTCTCTGGAATAGAGTACCTGAAATTCAGCGAAGAGCCAGCGGCTGCGGAACATATTTCCTTAAACTCCAGCCAAACAGCCCCTACTGAGCATGTCGGAGATGATCACGCCCATAGTCACTCTCACGGCAGCATAGACCCGCATATCTGGCTCGATCCGCTACGCTGCATAACCATGGCAAAAAACATGGCAGCTGCCTTGCAACAGTTCGATCCTGAGCACAAAGACTTCTATGCTACACGTCTGGAACAACTGACTCTGCGCTTAGAGCACCTCCATCACGACATCAATCAGATCCTCGCCCCGCTCAAGCACCGTACTTTCATGGTTTTCCACCCTTCTTGGGGGTACTTCGCTGCGCGCTACAATCTGCATCAGATCGCTCTCGAAAAGGATGGCAAGGAGCCCAGTGGGGCTCATCTGGTGGAACTGATAGAGCAGGTTAGACGAGAACACATTCAGGTGATCTTTGTGCAGCGTCAGTTCAGCACCAAGGCGGCACAGGCCATGGCTAAGCAGACCGGTGCGCGGATAGAAATCCTCGATCCTCTAGCGTCCGACCTACCCGCCACCCTGCGCCATGCTGCAGACAGGCTGGCTATGAGTATGACGCCATGAGTATCCCCACAATAGAAATAGAAAATCTCAGTTTTTCCTACCCGCAACTTCAGGTCTTAAACGATATAAATCTGACCCTGCATAACGATGAATTTCTCGGCATTGTCGGCCCCAATGGCGGGGGGAAAAGCACCCTACTGAAATTGATCTTGGGCCTGCTTAAACCGGACAAGGGCTCTATCCGGGTGCTGGGACAGGCTCCCAAGGCGGCGCGCCCAATGTTGGGCTATGTCCCGCAGTTTGCCACCTTCGATAGCAAATTTCCCATCCGGGTGAAAGATACCGTCCTGCAGGGACGCTTCGGCACCCGCAGACATCAACTTTTCTACTCCCGCGAAGATCATCTAAAAACAACAGAGGCCATGGAACGTACCGATATCCTCGATCTGCAGGACCGCCCTATGACCGCTCTATCCGGGGGACAGCGCCAGCGCGTACTAATTGCCAGAGCGCTTGCCTGCGACCCCAAGCTACTGCTGCTCGATGAACCAACTGCGAACATCGATCCCTACCACGGGGAAAATATTTTCGGCCTACTGCACCGTCTGCACGATGAAGTAAGCATTGTTCTAATTTCACACGATATCGGCTTTATTACCCGCTGTGTCACCCGAGTGGCGTGCTTGAACCACAGCCTGGTGTGTCACGCAACCTCACCTGTCGAAAATGATCTACTCCAGCAGATATATGGCATGCCCCTATCCAGGGTGGAACACGAAACCAATATCGATAGCGGGGGGCATATATGAGTTTTCTGGAAGCTTTAGGCAGCTTCGAATTTCTTACCCACGCCCTGCTTGGAGGCCTGCTTGCCAGCGTAGCCTGCGGTATAGTTGGGGCTCTTGTAGTGGTGCGTCGTATCGGTTACATGGCAGGGGGAATCGCACATGCAGTGCTGGGCGGCATGGGGATCGCGTACTATCTCGGCAAATCTCCCATGGCCGGAGCCCTTATCAGTGCCTTGGTGGCAGCGCTCCTGGTCAGTATAGTCAGTCGCAATGCAGCCGAACAGGAAGACACCCTCATCAGCGCCCTCTGGGCCGTCGGCATGGCAACAGGAATCCTATTTATCGCTAAAACTCCAGGCTACAACGTCGACCTGATGAGCTACCTGTTTGGCAATGTGCTGATGATTTCACAACAAGATTTGTGGTTTATCGCCATCTTGGATCTAGCCATTCTCACCATTACCATTCTGTTCTACCGTCAGCTATTGCTGGTATGCTTCGACCCGGAATTTGCCACCATCCGTGGTATTGCCGTGGGAGCAATCCACACCATGCTGTTGTGCATGGTAGCTCTAACAGTAGTTATCCTTATTCAGATCGTTGGTCTTATTCTAGTTATAGCCATGTTGACCCTGCCGGCAGCCAGCGCGCGTCTGTTTTCTCCTTCTCTGGCTGTGATGATGCTTGGTGCAACCCTACTGGGTGCGACCATTACCACACTGGGACTGGCATGCTCCTTCACCTGGGACCTCCCCGCTGGAGCCAGTACGGCTATTTTAAGTGGAGCAGTATATCTTGGTGCAGTAAGCATTAAAAAAACCTGGGGCTGCTGGATTAAACCTCGGTAGAAGACCCCGGAATCAGGCATCCGATTATGCTCTTGACGCCTGCAATCCACCTCACTACACTGACGGCGTCAAACTGCCCGACAAAAAAAATTGCACCTCAAATTTACAGACATAATTGTAGATACAACCAGCGAAAAGTGATGCGTCATGTGTCCTCTATCTCAATGCAAATGCGGTGAAGTAGTTTACATCCGAGGGTTTTCCGGCTGCCCGCATACGCGTAAACGCCTTCAGGATATGGGCCTCATCCCAGGAGAAGAGATCCGCATCATTTCGTGCGGCCGCGGACCGATGGTTATCTCCGTCAAGGGAAGCAATCTAGCCCTTGGGCGCGGTATGGCCAACAATATCATGGTGGCCTGTAAACGCTGCTGCCCTCTGGCATCTATGCCCTGAAACACATGCGCACCCACAGGCAACATCTGCGTTTACGGTCTACCCATATTGAGTCTATAATGAATAAAAAGCGTCAGACACATTAAGGCCGATATTTTTACCCTGCTTCCCCTACTTAATTCTGTTAGAATGACTGTTCTTGCGTAAATGTAACCCCGAATGGAGTTGGAATGTTTGCCTACCTGCACCGGATCCTCCCCTGCTACTACGCTCTTCTAAGCATTCTGCTCGGACTTTCTCTGGCATGGGCATTCAGCAGTGTTATGGCGTTATATTTGGATGCAAGCCCTGCTGTCACCCAAACCATGGTACAACAACGTACGCAGCTTCGACCCACCCCGCCTGCGGACAACAAAATAATTTTACAGCGCAACATCTTCAACTCATCTCAAGTCCACGCGGATACTACTACGGCAACATCCGCGCCTCAGACACCTGTTACCGGAGACACAACGAGACAAAACAACCTTCTTTCCGATACGGAACTTGCCGGACGCCCGCTCAAAAAGGCAGACAACATGAAGCTCATCGGCACCATTGCCGCCCAGGGAGACAAGGTTGTCACCATTGCAGTTGTTGATGTCAACGGGAAAATTGACATATACCGCCCCGGCGACCTTATCGCTACCAATTCCAAGGTTGTAAAAGTTGAGCGCCTGCGGGTCTACATAGAAAACACCGATGGATCGATATCAATCTTGGAGCTTGAGACAGAATTCAGCCCCGGCACTTCCCCTGCCACTGCCTCCAGAACCGCCAGAAGTGCTGCTGCGAAAGGTGAAGGCGTGCGGCAGATAAATGACACCAACTGGCACATCAGCACGGAGCGTGCCGCCCAGATTCGCGGCGACATCGGCAATATTGTCCGGCAGGCTCGGCTAGAACCGGTAGTGGAACAAGGACAAACTCAAGGGTTTGTCGTAAAATATATCCAGCCCGGTACGCTGCTCACCCAGATGGGAATAATGCGCGGCGACGTGATAAAAAGTGTTAATGACACAACCTTGGACAGCCCAGAGAAAGGGTTGCAGGTATTTCAGCAATTGCGCGAAGCAAAGACCATGAGCCTGAGCATTGAGCGCAACTCTACTCCAATGACGTTTTCGTACGAAATAAGATAGATACAAAAGGAGACTTATGGTGTTAACCCGATATACCTGCCGCCTGGTGGTGGCCACATTTCTGACCCTGGCCCTGCTCGTACCCGGCAGCTGGTTCCCGCGCTCTGACGCCCTAGGCGCCCCAGCGGAAGCCATCACCCTTGATTTCAAAGATATCGAACTCTCTGATTTTATCCAGACCATCAGCGAACTCACCGGTAAAAACTTCGTATACGATCAGAATGTGAAGGGCAAGGCTACAATTATCTCCTCCCAGCCCATGACCAAAGAAGAAGCATACCAGCTATTTCTAACCGTTATGAACATCAAGGGTTACACCGTAGTGCCGTCTGGTAGAACCAATAAGATTATTGAAATCAAGGATGCACGAGTCAACAGCTTGCCCACAACCATGCGTGGCAGCAGCAGCGACCAGTTTGTCACGCGAATGCTGACTCTGGAGTACATTGATGCGGCAGATGTTGCCAGCGCCATAATCAGCCCCTTGATGGCGCAGACCGGTAATATCGTGGTGTATGAGCCCTCAAACAAACTTATCATTACCGACAACGCCGCCAACATTCAGCGTTTCGCCACTATTCTACGCGAGCTGGATCAGCCGGGTGAGCATAGTGAGATGCAGGTCATCTCACTGGAATATGCCGACGCCGTTGAGACCGCAAAGATCTGCAACGACTTACTCGAAAGCAGCAACAATACCGCCGCGCGTGCCAGGCGGGATCGCAAGGTTACAACCAGCCCTACAACGAAACAAAGTAAAATCATCGCCTATGAGCGCGCCAACAAACTTATCGCCGCCGTCTCCAGTGCAGAAATGACCCTTATCACCAGCCTGATAAGAGAGCTGGATCAGAAACCCACTCAGGAGCACTCCCGCATTAACCTGTATCCGCTTAAAAACGCTGATGCCGTCAGTTTAAGTGAGAGTCTGAACACCATGCTTAGCGGCGAAAAACCCGCCGCTGCCAAAGCCACTCCTAACGCGGCCAAAACTGCTTTCTCCGACGCTATCAGCATTTCTGCGGACAAACCCACCAACTCTCTGATAGTCAACGCCACCCCGGAGGATTACCGCGCCATAGAGAGCATTATCCGTAAACTGGACATCCAGCGACGCCAGGTGTACGTAGAGGCACTGATTCTTGAGCTCTCCATGCAGGCTACGGAGGATCTGGGCATCGGACTGCAGGGTGGCTTTGAAGCGGGAAGTGATGGCGTTATCGGCGGAAGCATCAATATGGATGGCACCGCTGGCGCCAGCCTCTTGAACAGCTCCGTTCAGGGCATTATAGCCGGGGGCTTCGGTAAATTGATATCCTACACGGATGCAAGTGGTAACATCGTCAGCATTCCGGCTTTTTCTGCCTTGTTGAGGTTGTCTAAAGTCGATAGCGATGTCAACATCCTCTCGGCGCCCCGCCTGCTCACCTCTGACAATGAAGAAGCTGAGATCGTAGTGGGAAGTAACGTCCCTATCATCACGTCAACTCTGACCGATACGGGCAGTACCGGTCTGGCTCAGAGCTCTACGGTGGAACGCAAGGATGTAGCCCTGATCCTGCGCATAACCCCGCAGATAATCGACGGAAATCAGCTGCGCATGAAGATCTATCAAGAGAGCACCGCCATCGACAACACCAATACCGTTGGCGATGTCGACGAGGTGGGGCCGACGTTCACAACCCGCAAATTGACAAGTACGGTGCTGGCGCGCAATGGCCAAAATATCGTCTTGGGTGGCCTTATTTCAACGGACAAACAGCGCACCATAACCAAAGTCCCTTTTCTTGGGGATATCCCATTGCTCGGATATCTATTCAAGACCTCTTATGTCGAAGACAAGAAGACCAACCTGCTTATCTTTATAACCCCAACCATCATCGAAACCGCGCAGGTATTGGATGATATCACTAAAGACAAACAAACCGAGTTTGATGAACTACGCATTAAGATGGGGCATGGGACCGATGTCACGGAGCGAAAGTAGGTATGAAAAACACACAACTTCTGGGACAGATATTGCTACGCGAGGGCAGTATCACCCAAGATGATCTCGACACTGCTCTGCTCAAGCAAGCGGAGGAGTACCAACCCTTAGGGCAAATCCTCGTCCGCCGACGCAGTCTGACAGCAGCACAGCTGTGCACCGCGCTGGCGCTCCAGTCCGGCATTCCCTGCGCCGACACATTGCCTGAAGTGGTGACTGAAGAGTCTCTGCTGGAACTGCTGCCACTCACCTACGCTAGAGAACACGGCATCATGCCACTGGGATGGAATGACGCCGTATTGCAGGTTGTAGTAGATGACCCTTTCAGCCTTACGGCGATAAATGACTTGGAAGCGTTGGTGGACGCGCCCCTGAAGCTTTGCTTGGCACCACGCGATGCCGTAATGGGGATAATCAACCGCAGTTACGAAATTCATGCTGGCGGCGCATCAGAGATGGTGGCGGATATGGACGCCGAGCAAGCTGGAGCTCCCCCTAGTCTAGAACCAGATGATCTACTAGACAGCAGCGACGAAGCCCCGGTAATTCGCTTTGTTAACAGCCTGATCACACAGGCATATAAAGAACGCGCCAGCGATATCCACATCGAACCGTTCGAAAACGAGCTGGTGATACGCTACCGCATCGATGGTATTCTGTACGAGATTCTGCGCCCCCCAGTGAGCGCCACTGCCAGTATCAGCTCACGGATAAAAATCATGTCCGGTCTCGACATCGCAGAAAAACGTCTGCCGCAAGACGGACGCTTTCGGGTTCGCATCGCCGCCAAGGATGTTGATGTGCGTGTCTCTTCGCTCCCCACTGCCTTTGGTGAGCGCTTGGTGCTGCGCTTGCTGGATAAAAGCAGCAATGTCCTGGCCCTCGAAGATATCGGCATGAAGGATAAACTTCTGCTCCAGATGGAGAAAATGATCTCTGCCACCCACGGGGTGTTTCTGGTAACCGGCCCCACCGGCAGCGGGAAAACCACCACCTTGTATGCGGCGTTAAGTCGCCTCGACCGCAAACAAAAAAATATCATTACAGTGGAAGATCCAATTGAGTACCAATTAAGCGGCGTAGGACAGATCCAGGTTAACCCCAAGATAAACCTCACCTTCGCCAACGGTCTGCGCTCTATTCTGCGTCAGGACCCCGATGTAATCATGATCGGAGAGATCCGCGACCGGGAAACCGCAGAAATTGCGATTCAATCAGCGTTAACCGGGCATATGGTATTTTCCACCCTGCACACCAATGATGCCGCTGGTGGCCTGACGCGTTTGGTAGAGATGGGGATCGAGCCCTTCTTGACCGCTTCATCGGTGGTGGGGATCCTGGCGCAGCGCCTAGTGCGCACCATCTGTCCACACTGCAGGGAGGAGTTTATCCCAGATGCTGCCACCCTCGAACGGCTGAATATCGATATCACCGCAGGACAGAATTTCTACCGCGGACACGGGTGTGACAAGTGCATGCAAGTCGGCTATCGCGGGCGCACTGGGGTGTATGAATTACTGCGCATAAACGAAAAAATTCGAGCGGCAATTCTGGCCAATGCTGATGCTGGCACCATTCGTAACATGGCGATAGAGGATGGCATGCAACCACTACGCAGCGCCGGGATTGAATTGGCATTGCAGGGGATAACCACCTTAGAAGAGATAGTCCGGGTTACTCAGGAGGAAAGCTAGCGTGGCGCTGTTTGACTACACTGGCTTCGACCAGAAGGGGAAAAACACCAAAGGGACAATAGAGGCTGGCGGAAAACGCGCAGCGCTCGAAAAACTGCGGCGACAGAACATCTATGTCAGCAATATAGCCGAGCAGCAACGCAAACGCAGTGAAGCAAAACTGAGCAGATTTTTGCACCCCGGCTCCGTGCGCCTAAGCACCGCAGAGCTGGCTACAAGCACCCGTCTGCTTGCCACCCTGCTCGAAGCTGGAGTTCCGCTAGATGAGGCGCTGGTGTACTTGGTGGAACAAAGTGAGAAGAGCACCCATCGGCGTTTGTTTGAGCAGATACGCGCTTCGGTGCTGCAGGGGATATCTCTGCATAAAGCTATGGAAGATCAGGGCAGAACCTTCCCACAGATGTACCGTCATATGGTACAGGTTGGCGAAAGTAGCGGCTCACTGGACAAGGTACTGATGCGCTTAGCAGATTTCCTGGAAGAGCAGGCGCGTCTTAAATCCAAAACCATGGCAGCCCTTGCCTATCCAGCGTTGATGGCCTTGGTTGGGACAGGAGTACTGCTGTTTTTAGTCACATTTGTGGTTCCCAAAGTGACTCGGATGCTGACCGACATGGGGCAGACCTTACCAGGCCCCACAAGGTTTCTCATCGCAACCAGCGACTTTCTGAGTTCATACGGCTGGATTTGCCTGTTGCTGCTAGGGCTGGGGCTCGTAGCGCTGTTGCGTTACCGCACCACCCCTAAAGGACGGCTCAAACTTGACGAGCTGATTCTGAAAATTCCGCTATTTGGCAATATCGTGCGCGCCATCGCCACCGCACGTTTCAGCCGCACCCTGGGAACCCTGCTTCAAAGCGGTGTGCCGCTTCTGCAGGCTCTGGAGATCAGCAACAGCCTGTTGCAAAACAGCTGCCTGCACCAAAGCATGGTCCGCAGCAGTAAAGCCGTGCGTGAAGGAGCAAGCCTAGCGCAACAAATCAGGGAAACGAGGCTGTTCCCACCCCTGATGGCACAGATGACTGCAATTGGCGAACGCAGCGGTAATATCGACACCATGCTGCTCAAGGTAGCCGATAACCAGGAGCGTGAAATTGAAATAACCTTAGGGGGGCTGTTGTCCCTGCTGGAGCCAGTTATGATTCTGGTGATGGGAACGGTGATCGGGTTTATTGTTCTAGCAGTGTTGCTGCCTATTTTTCAGGCAAGTCAGGGACTAGGTTAATCCACTTACACATATGCAACCTTTACACACACCTATACGAAAAACCTAAAGGAGCGTCCAATATGAAACACATAAAGCCAAAACTATCTACTCAGAGTGGTTTCACTCTAATCGAAGTTATGGTGGTTGTCGTGATTCTCGGCATTCTGGCCGGGCTGGTAGTGCCCAAATTACTTGATCGCCCCGAAGAAGCGCGCCGCACCAAAGCCGTACTCCAGATCAAGAGCATCGAAGAGGCCCTTGCCCTGTATAAACTCGACAACGGCACCTTCCCACAGACCAGCCAAGGTCTTGAGGCGTTGGTGGAAAAACCGGTAAAAGGGCGCATCCCCATCAAATATCGGGAAGGGGGCTATCTGGATAAAGTTCCCAAGGATCCATGGAATAGCGACTACGTATATCTGTCGCCAGGGATCAACGGTGACTACGACCTGATTTCCTACGGTGCAGACGGTGAAGCAGGCGGTGAAGGCAATGATGCAGACATCAAAAGCTGGGAGATTGAATAACAGCAACGGCTTTACCCTTGTGGAACTGGGCATGGTGTTGTTTCTTCTCGCACTGTTCGCAGTATTCACTATCCCGCTGTTATACTCCAACACTAATGATGATCTGCGCAGCGAGGCCCACAAAATAGCAACTTCGGTGCGCTACCTATACAACGAAGCGGCTATCAGCCGCACAGAGCATCGCCTGCGCTGTGAATTGGAGACAGGAGTATTTACCCTCGAATTTGTCGATGGGGCTGGAGAATGGCGCGGCATAGAAGGTAAACGCAACACCATTACTCTCAAAGACAGTGTCCACGTCCAAGATATTTGGATCGAGGATAGGGGCAAGATAAGCAAAGGTAGCGCGACCATAAACATCTATCCACAAGGCTGGATGCCGGCCACCACCATTCACCTTCAAACCGGCACGGGTGCCAAAACGATAGAGCTCAGCATCCATCTGTTGCCCTTAAGTGGGATCGCCGAAATTGAAGAGGGCTACCATGATTTCGAGGATTAAAGTGCGCGCCTATGCTCCGGCACAATCTGGCTTTACCCTGCTCGAAGTTATGTTGGCCGTAGTTATCGTCGGTACGGTATTTGTTGCCTGTTTGACCCTGGTCAATCAGTCTATCCACAGCCAGAAACGGGTGGAAAACGTAACCACCGCCACCTTGCTGGCCCGACATAAAATGAGTGAACTGGAAGTGCGGGCGCGGCGCGGGGACTCCACCAGTTCAGAACAATCTGGAGCCTACGACGAGCCCTACAGCCAGTATGCCTGGGAAGTTGAGTATCTTTCCACCCCACTTGAAGGGGTACAGCAAATCCGCGTAAGTGTGCGCTGGGGCGCTACAGAGCACAACGAAGAGGTCGTTATTGATTCATTCAGGTATAACTGAACCGCATGCCGAAGCAAGGCGCGGACGCACATATAAAAACAGCCTGCAGTGCTGCGGTGGCTTCACCCTCATTGAAATTCTGGTGGCCGTCACCATCTCCAGCTTGGTACTCACAGGAGTATACGGGGTGTTTGCCCGCGTAAGTGCAGCCGAACAAGAGATCCGCGCCAGAGCGGAATGCTACCACCACGCCCGCAGCATCTTCAATCGTCTGGGGAAAGAGTTAGGCGCTGCAGTGTTGCTGGCCGATGTGCCGGAATCTGAATTCAAAACCGCAGAGCATGGAGAGCTGACGTTCACCTCAACCTCTGTCCCTGGGGCAGATGGAAGCATTTCGCTCCAACAGGTGCATTACAGGGTGCAGAACAATGAGCGCGCCGAAGACGTAAGTGAAACCATGAAGCTGCAGCGCTACAGTACTGCGTTGTTTGCGCGACAGGATGAGCCACAGTGGCGACGTCTGAGTTCAAAGGTGGTTGAGTTAGAATGGCGCTTTCACGACGGGGTCCAGTGGAATGACTCATGGGACAGCCATATCCGTAATGGCCTGCCACAAACCGTAGAACTGCGCCTTATTCTCTCCTGCGCCGGGCACGAAGTGGAAAGTGTGACAGCCTTCGACCTTTTCATGGCGGGACGCTCCTGATGCACCGACTACGGCAAGAGAAAGGAATGGCGCTGTTACTTGTTCTCGCCCTCACAGCTCTGCTTTCAGCTTTAGTGGTACAGATTGCGTTTAACTCCTACGTCGATCTGCGCCTGGTGGAGACTTTTCGCGACCAGACCAGGGCACAGTATATAGCCCGCGGCGGTATCGAAGTGGGGCGCTACCTGCTGAGCAGCGACACCAACGATTATGATGGCGCTACCGAGCCGTGGGCGCAGGGAATTCCTAATTATCCGGTCGGGGATATCGGCTCTGTCAGCGTAAAAATTGAAGCAGAAGATGGGAAAATAAACCTCAATACGCTGGTAACGGCAAGTGGCAACCCAAATACGGTGGTAGTAGATCGCTGCGAACGCCTGTTTGATATTGTCGGGATCGCGAACCCGCAGGCACAGGTGGATGCGCTTATCGACTGGATAGACCAAGACGATGACCCGCGCCCGGCTGGTGCCGAAGCGGGTTACTACGCCTCACAGCCCGACAACGTCCGTTGCAAAAACGCCCCCCTTGATACCCTCGACGAACTCAAGGTGATAGCAGGTTTCAGTGCAGAAGATGTTGAATTACTGCGCCCCCATGTCAGCGTATTCGGTTCCGACAAAATCCACCTCAATTCCGCCACTCCTGAGGTATTATACGCCTTGGCGGACGAAATGGATATGGACACAGCCATACTGATGACACAACAAAGCCGCGAACGCCCCTACCGCACTCTCGAAGAACTGCAGCAGTTGCCGAGCTGGGAACGCTTTTACTGGGCCATCACCCCTTATCTTAAGGTTACCGCTGCCATCTACACCATACAAGGCACTGCATATGTAGGCTCCAGCCCCAGCAGAATGGAGGCCGTGGTGGATAAAACCTCGGATAAAATACTGTACGTGCGTATTTTTTAAACAGTTACACAAATACACCCTTAAATACCACGACCTCAACAGAACAGGTAAATCACTATGACACAACGCAACGTCGGGTTCGAAATACTGCCACACTGCATGCGCATAGCTATCTTCGATGCCAAGAAAACTCCAGGCCAAGTTACCGCGGTAATGCAGCGAGATATAACCCCTGAAAGTGATATCGAAAAGATCCTGCTGGAGATGTTAGAACAACCCCCCCGCTTTACCGATCATTTTACAACTGCACTTACATGGCGCAAATGTTTTGTCCGTACCTTGCATTTCCCATTTAAAGAAAAGAGCAAGATTGACGCTGCGGCACGTATTGAACTTGAAAGCCGGGTTCCCACCGACATCAGCACCTATATCATAGCCTCGCTTCAGGCCATGAAAGAAGAGCAAGGATTTTCCACCATAAGTGTTGCAGTTCCTGAGGCAGATATAGCTGCAGCACTGGCACCCTTGGATCATCTGCGTTTGCCGGTTCAGATGCTCGGGCTCAGTCCTTTCGCGGAAGCCGACGGGGTAACCCACTTTCACCAAAATGTCCTGTTGGTGAAAGCACACGCTACCAACCTACTCATGTGCAGCATAAACGCTGGCAACATCAGAGGGTATAAAAACTGTGGCCCTCTGACAACTCCAGTGCTTGATCTGGCGCAACGCATACATCTGGAGGCCGAATTGCTATGGCGCAGTGGCAAGCTCGAAGTTCAACCCCTTTTGCTTATCGGAGAACACGTCACCGACGTGCTGAGCACCGCCCTTGAGCAAATGGGACATGAACTACTCCAACTGCCATGGAGTCTGAATGGTTCTCCTGTCGCCCCTGAATTTCTGCCAGTATGCGCTCTCGCCCATGCCCGTGAAGATAAAAGCATAAACCTGCGCCGCGGCAGATTCGCCCTCAAAGGGGGATGGAGCTCCATAAAGAAACACCTATACACGGGGGGGGTATTGCTGACTCTGAGCCTGATCCTGGCGGTAACTACTGCGGTTGTCACCTATCGACACAAACAACAACAAGCAGAGACCTACAGAAAACAGATGAACCAGATATTTCACCAGACCCTCCCGCACGTCGGCGTTGTGGTTGATATCCCGCGTCAGCTTAAGGCTGAACTTGACCAGCTCGAAAAACGAGCACGCCTGCTTGGTATCGGCAATTCAGCTTCAGCACTGACGGCTCTACGTGAAGTCTCCCGCCTGACACCAGAAGATATTCAGGTGGACATCAAACGCTTCAAATACGAGGCTGACAAACTTGAACTCACCGGGGTAACAACCGATTTTGACAGTGTTAATCGCTTGGGCGCGCAACTGCGACAGACACCTCTGTTTACCGAAGTCAGAATCTCCGATGCGAAAATGGGGCTGGAAGGTAACAAGGTAGATTTTCGACTGCAGCTTACCCTCTCAGCCACCGGAGGCCAACAGTGATCAGTAATCTTTCGATGCGGGAAAAAGTGATCCTCGCCAGTGGAATATTCTTAAGCGTGCTTATACTCTTGTATATGGCTCTCATCTCCCCGTTCAGCAGCAAACTGCGGGCTCTGGAACGCAAAATCAGCGCCGGCGAAATCCAATTGCACGAGCTCAAGTCCTTGCAGGAGCAATACCAACAGCTTGAGCATCAGATTACCCAGATCGGCAACGATTCACGCGATAACGCCACAGGCCTGCTCAGTTTTGTCGAAAACCAAGTACAGCAGGTGGCTGGTCGCGACAAACTCACCTCTATGCGTCCCATTGCTCCAATACGCCATGACGATATGCTTGAAGAGGGGGTAGAAGTCAGAATAGAACGGGTCACGCTGCGTCAAATAGTCGATATGCTCCAACGTCTGGAACAAGCGCGTCGTACAGTACGTATAAAGGGATTAGACCTCAAAGTGCGCTTTGAAGATAAAGCCCTGTTTGATGCCACCATGTTAATTTCAACGTTCAGCAAAGGGTAACACATGGCTAAAAAAGAGAGTGACCATGGCCTGAGTACACAACAGAAGGTTAAATATGCAGCGGCGTTTTTTGCCTTGACCGGGGCAACGTTTATCCTTGGGATGTGGTTCATGTTTCCCGCCGCCAGCCTTGAACGCAGGCTCAATGCAGAGCTGGCGCACCAGTTGCCTATGCCGGTAAAGATGCAACAACTCAAATGTCGCTTCCCCCTGACGCTGACGAGCGCACACGTGCGTATTGAGTCGGAGCAATTCCCTATAGAGATTGCCCCACTGGAATTAAAGCCCGCATGGAGCCGAGTGCTGCGTTTTAAGCCCGGTATAAGCGTAACGGGCAAAATGTTTGGCGGTTCCTTCAATATCCTGCATACCGCAGACAGCGGTGCCACCGTAATAAATGCCCGCAATATGCACATAAGCGGTACCATCCCGGGGTTTAGCTCCATCACCTTCCAAACCCGCCTCGACTCTGCCGAAATTAACGCCACCTTGGCAACGGATGTAGAAGTTCGCACAGGGACTGTATCCTTAAAAGCGCTGACACTTACCGGCCTAAAAAAGCTCGGCTTTCCCGAAGATGAAATCAACCTCGGCGACTTCACTCTAACGGCACACACTGAAAACCAGCGGCTACAGCTGGAACTCATTAACCCGCAGGGAGAATTCGGTTTTAAAGCCAATGGATTTATTGCCCCGCCACAACTTACCCCGGTGGCGCGCCTGAACATTGAGATCCGTATTGGCAGCATGCCCCCAGAATACGCACAACTCGAAGAACTCCTGAGTATGGCAGGGGTGCGTAAAAATGCCGATGGATACTTACTCCGCCTGAGTGGACGTTTGGGTCAACCTTATCTGCGCTAAAGCTGTTATCCGTGTACCTTTAACTCAAGAAAGTCCTTCAACCATTCTAGTAACCTAGGTGGCAAAGCACAGGTACAGCGGTTGACATGCCCCCTGCCAATGATTACTGTTTGCTGAACACACCACAAATCACGCGTTGAAAGGAACCCTGGGGTTATGAACGATGAATTCGATAATATAGATGAAGACGAGATGTTTCAGGATGATGACGAACTTGAGGATATCGGGGAGATAAGCGAAGCGCTTCTTCTGGCTACCGATGTGTTGCCCGAACGGATTCCTATCATTCCACTGCGGCCACGCCCTGCCTTCCCCAATATACTCATACCCATGAGTATCAGCGGCAAGGAAAAAGTGGATATCATCAGAAAAGCTGCCGACAGCCAGTCGCACGCTATCGGCATGGTGCTGGTGCGCAATATCGAAGGCAACGATGCGCCAGACAATTTACACCGTGTAGGGGTTGCGGGTAAAATCGTTAAAGTAATGAAGAGTGAAGAAGAAAACATCCAAGTATTGGTGAACTGCCTGGAACGCTTCACCATCGAACACCTGTACGAAACCGAAGATGGACTGATAGGCAGCGTAAAATACCTCAAAAGCGCAGATGATGCCCAACGCGAAGAACTAAAAGCCTACTCCATGGCGATTATCACCACCCTCAAGGAGCTGGTGCAGATCAACCCTTTGTATTCCGAAGAAATAAAAATGTTTCTCGGTCGTTCCAGCCTGGATGATCCCGGCAAACTAGCCGACTTTGCCGCCAACCTAACCTCAGCAGACGGGCAGGAATTGCAACTTGTGCTGGAAACTTTCGATGTGCATAAGCGTATCGACGAAGTGCTGACACTGCTTAAGAAAGAGCTCGAGGTTTCACGCCTGCAGAGCAAAATATCCAAACAGATAGAAAAAAAGGTCTCTGCCCAGCAACGTGAATTTTTCCTACGCGAACAGCTTAAAGCCATAAAAAAAGAGCTTGGGCTCGAGAAAGAAGGCAAGACCAGTGAAATTGAAAAATTCACTGAACGCCTCAAAACTCTTAAACTCAACGATGAAGCTCAGAACGCCATAGATGAAGAGCTGGAGAAACTACAGCTGATTGACCCAAGTTCTCCAGAATACAACGTCAGTCGCAACTACCTTGACTGGCTAACGATATTGCCTTGGGGCAAAAACACCAAGGACTCCTACAATATCTCCAGGGCTCGCAAGGCACTAGATTCTGACCATTTCGGTCTAGACGACGTTAAGGAACGCATCCTCGAATTTATTGCGGTCGGTAAAATGAAGGGGAACATCTCTGGATCTATTCTGTGCTTGGTGGGGCCGCCGGGGGTGGGCAAGACCTCGATCGGTAAAAGTGTGGCTTCCGCACTGAAACGTAACTTTTACCGCTTCTCCCTCGGGGGGATGCGCGATGAAGCGGAGATAAAGGGACACCGCCGTACCTACATCGGAGCCATGCCAGGTAAATTCATCCAGGCCATTAAACAGGCCGGCAGCTCCAACCCGGTACTGATGCTGGATGAAATTGACAAAATTGGTGCCTCTTTTCAGGGGGATCCCGCCTCGGCATTGCTCGAAGTGCTTGATCCAGAGCAGAACAACAGCTTCCGCGACCACTACATGGATGTCCCCTTTGACCTCTCCAACGTATTATTTATCGCCACTGCGAACCAGCTGGATACCATTCCCGCGCCACTGCTGGACCGCATGGAGGTTATCCGTCTATCGGGGTACATAATGGCGGAGAAGGTTGAAATTGCGAAACGCTACCTGATTCCTAAAACGTTAGAAAACCACGGTCTTACCCGCAAACAGGTGAGTATCCGCAAGGATGCACTTGAGGCCATTGTTGATGATTACGCACGCGAAGCAGGGGTACGTGGCTTAGAGAACCGTATCAAAAAAATTATGCGCAAGGCCGCAATGGCTTTCAGCTCCGAGCACACGGATAAGATCATTCTGCATAAAAACGACCTGGAAAAGTATCTGGGCAAACCGGTATTCAGCCCAGATGAGATGTTTGAATGTGTTCCCGGTGTGGTAACCGGCCTGGCTTGGACCAGCATGGGTGGTGCTACCCTGCAGATTGAAGCCACCGCAGTTAAAACCAACAATAAAGGATTCAAACAGACCGGGCAACTGGGCAAGGTTATGGTTGAAAGCTCGGAGATTGCCTACTCATTCATAATGGGGAATTTGCAACGTTTCGGCATGCCGGAGGATTTCTTTGACCAACATTTTGTCCACATGCATGTCCCCGCCGGAGCAACCCCAAAAGACGGCCCATCTGCAGGCATTACCATGGCTACGGCATTGCTGTCGATGATTGGGGGGAAACCGGTACGTAAAAAGCTGGGGATGACCGGCGAGCTCACCCTCACCGGGCAGGTGCTCCCTATCGGCGGGGTCAAAGAGAAGACCATTGCTTCGCGTCGCAGCGGGCTGAAGGTTCTGATCTTTCCCGAAAGCAACCGCAAGGATTTCGAAGACCTCCCCGAGCACTTGCGCGAAGGGCTAGAGGTTCACTACGCCAAAAACTATAATGATGTCTACAATGTAGCTTTCACCGCAGATCAGGAGAAAAATGTATGCGCGTCGAAGAACTAAAACAGGAAGTTATGCAGCTGTCTACCCAGGAAAAACAGGAGTTTATCCTCTCAGCGCTGCCAGATATGGCGGAAGAGGCTCTGCAGGATTCCGGATTTATGCTGCGTCTGCTGCCGGTGATGCTGAACATGGTTAAAAAAAGTGGGATCGATCTGCACCAACTCATGCAGTTTGTCGCGCTCCAGCAGGGGAACACCTCAGAAGATTAAACAGCTAAGCCTCTACACTTTCAGTGCATCAATAGTGTAACAACGGATAGACGGCTGCAGTCAGTTCCTGGCTGCGGCCGTCACCGCCGCCCTCCTGCCACATTCGCGCCAGAGCAGTAAAAGCGGTTTCCATCAGTTCTTTCTGAAACATATTCATCATGATGGGTTGTGGCTCTTCAAACATATCGAACTGTAACGCTGCACGACAGGCACTAGCGCAGGTTGAGGTTACTGAACGACACAAAAGCGGCCGAACCGGATAAATGGAACAGCTCCCCTGTTGATCCAAAAACACGCAGGGCTGACAGGTTGCAATCCGTTCCTCATCGTCCAACCCACAAATCCTTACCAACACCTGGCCCATTCTGGTACTCAGTTCATCCAACTCAGTGGTGCTACAAGTGCGCCCCAGATAGGCTGCAATATTGTGTGCCTCGGGCTGCAGGGTTGCTACATTAATGCAGCAACAAGCCCCACACCCAGCCCCACAGGCGATGTGGCTTCGATCCTCTACACTTAGCCCGTTGCTAAGATCCTTTTCAATCTGGCAGAGAAACTCCTCCAACTGCAGCGCCTCCGGGCGCGCACCCGTAACATGCGCGCCAAATTGCACAATCAGGCTTTGACCCCAAGCATTGAAATCTATCGCCGAAGTGGTGCAAGTCGGAATGTGCATGGTAAACTCCCCCTAAACGTAAATGAAATCAGGTTGAAATTACATGCCGAAGTAACAGGGTACGGTAGTCGTGAGCGACATGTCGATAAAACATAACCTTGTTCTATTATATCTTTACATACGGTTAGGATAAAATGTCAACAATCCTAATAAACTAACATTGTTTACTTTCGCTGCCGTCTCTGGCATTTATGCGTATGTTACGCTAAAACTAGCCATATACCGCAAGCGGGGTTTAAGGAGACTGAAATGAAAAAATTATTTGCGAAGCTGCTCACAAGCATACTTGGGGTTGGATTAGCGTTGAGTCTGAGTGCATGCGGCTACAACCAGATCCAGCGCAATGATGAGGCCGTGGTTCAGGCTTGGGCTGATGTCGAAGCCACCTACCAGCGCCGCATGGACCTGATTCCAAATCTGGTTGAAACTGTTAAAGCATACGCCTCCCACGAACGGGAGACGCTAGAAAACATCACTCAGGCACGTGCTAATGTAGGCAAAGCCACTATAAACATCGAAGATTTGAACGATCCCGCTGCTATGCAACGCTTTTCGGCTGCGCAGCAACAGATGTCTGGAGCGCTATCGCGTTTACTCGCCGTAGCGGAAAACTACCCGGACTTAAAAGCAAACCAAAACTTCCGTGACCTGCAGCATCAACTGGAAGGGACAGAAAACCGCATTAGTGTCGCGCGCCAGCGTTTTAATGCTGCAGTTCAACAGTTTAACTCCTCCATCCGTACCTTTCCCAACAACTTAACCAATAAATTTCTGCTCAAACTTGAACGTAAAGAACCCTTCAGCGCAGCCGCTGGCGCTGAGACTGCCCCCAAGGTGTCATTTTGACTTTGCCCGTTCTTACATACCTGCGCCTGCTCCCCTCATTGCTAGTTGGTGCGGTGACCCTGTTCATGCCATGCACCCCGGTAGCCGCACCATTACCAACCGGAATTAATGCCTATGTAATGGATCAGGCCGGGATGCTTGATAAGGAGCTGGAACAAAAACTCACTGCGTTTCTACGCCAGTTCGAAGGTAGTGACTCAACTCAGGTGGTCGTGGTGACAGTACCTTCTCTGCAGGGGCGCGAAATAAGTGCATACAGTATTGAGCTTGCGACCAACTCCGGCCTAGGACAAAAGACGCTGGACAACGGGGTCCTGCTGCTGGTAGCGCGTGCTGAGCGCAAGGTGAGAATTGAGGTGGGTAAGGGCCTTGAGGGGGAACTTACAGATTTGCGCGCCGGACGCATCATCGATACCGAGATTGTACCGCGCTTCAAACAAGGGGACTTTGCTGCAGGAATTGTGGCTGGAGTGGAAGCGATAGTTGCGAGTATTCGTGGAGAATACAAAGGGTCCACAAAGGAGGAACGTAATCCCTACGGTTGGCTGATTATACTGCTGTTCCTTGCTCCTAGCCTGCTTTCCCTTGGCTCAAAGCGCGGACGGTCTGGTTTCATCTTTTTCCCCGGCAGCTTTGGAGGTGGACGCGGCGGTTCAGGGGGATTCAGCGGAGGCGGTGGAGGCTTCGGCGGAGGCGGTGCATCCGGCAGTTGGTAAAGCCCACTGTACCAATTTGATTACGCCTCCCACAAGAGAAAGCAGGGATAGATCGAACCACAGGAGATGAAATGATACCACGAGCGGCACATGATTTTTTCAGTCTCGAAGAACAAAACCAGATACGTGCGGCAGTAGCCCGTGCGGAAGAGCGGAGTAGCGGGGAGGTGGTTCCTGTCATTATCGATCAAGCCTCGAGCTATTCTCGCACCACTGCTCGCATCGCATTCATGTTGACCATGGCTCTTACCGCCCTGACCTTATGGATAATACCCGATGCGGGGAGCACCCACCTTTTCTGGCAGCTACCGCTTGGGAGCACCATCTCTTTCGCCATTTTTTGTTTTATTATCGAACAGATTCCAGCTCTCAAACGTGCCCTTTTGCCCCAGAGCGAAATTGATGTTGCCATGCAAACTCGCAGTTTTGAGAACTTTGCCCGCCATGGGGTTTACAAAACCAAGGCAAGAACCGGCATTTTAATTCTCATCTGTCTGCTCGAGCATCGGGTTGAAATCCTGGCAGATGAAGGGATCAATGCCATGATTGATTCGGCAGAGTGGCAAAAGGTTGCGGATGAAATTGCCGTGGGTCTTAGACAGGGTACTGCATGCGCTTCCCTGTGCTCCGCCATTTCGCACTGTGAAGAATTGCTAGTCGCCCATTTCCCCCACAACGTGGTAACTGCAGGCGCAGATATCAACGAGCTGCCCGACCTGATTATCCCCTCTCGTTCCTAAGCCTGCATTCTGCCAGTTCAATCCAGCTCAAGGCTGCTCCGAAAAACGGAAATCAGGGCGCAAGGGGTCACGATGATAGTCCAAATGGCGTGACACTTCGTTCCAGCCCGGCAATAGCAAGGTATACATACGCGTCGTGCGTTTGTGCAACTCAAGAAGGCGCTGTGCCTGCGTTAAACGCGTGGGGCGCGCACGGTAGTGGCGCTTGAGCATGGCGTTCAGGCGGGAGAAATTCCCACTCAAGGGGATATCCATACTTTTACGACACTGACGCAGAAACGCCTCCCCTTTGGCGGTTGCCCCCAACAGAGGGATAAACGGTACCCCCCCGCTAAGCTGTGGTTCCATCTCCTCGGTGGTTATCCCAAGGGCGGTGTAACTCAACATCCGCTGTACTCGAGTGCGGGTAAGGTGGCGGGCTTTTACCCCCTCAACCAATTCGACATAGGTTTTCGCCTGCAGAGTTGCCTGTAATATCCGCTCATACACCCCCGGTTGATACTGATAAATTTGCGTAGACGCGTGCTTAGATGCTTCGCGCAGACAACTCCCCGCTACCAGCATAAACCAGCGCTGCATATCACATAGGTAGCCGTTCTGGCACGCTTTACGTAATATGTTGCCACATACCGCGGGAACATAGGGGGTGATATCTTCACCCGCGCTGAGCATATGGCGCACTGCCGTGGCACTGGCAATATATTCTGTGGATGGTCTGCAGGCATGAAAACTCCCCCCGATGCGGGGGATGGTCAGCGGTTGTAGATGTATATGCGTAGCTGCAGCTTGGGCGCGCAGGTACGCCAGAGCAAGAATATTGTTAGGCGCATTCAAGTCCACATTCCCGTTGACATTCAAACCCGAAGCGTACAGATCATAGTTGCGCCGTTCCAATCGTTGTTGGCGTGCGGCGGGGTAATTTAGCCCTTGGCGAAAATGCCCAGCACCGCCCTGCTCCTCAGATTCAAGGGCGGTCAATACTGTCGCCAGATGCTGTAGTTCCTGCAGTTTCCCACTTTCGCTGCCAAAACAGAAACAGTCCAGATGGGGAGAAAAAGCATTGAGCACCTCTAACGCACCGGTAGCAAAATGGGGTGCGCTGTTACACGCCCAGGGAAATGGCAATTCCACAACCACATCGACCCCGCAACTCAAGGCCATGCGCGCCCGTTCCCATTTATCTAATAGGGTGGGTTCTCCGCGTTGGAGAAAATGCCCCCCCATGACCGCCACCACCACGTCAGCAGCGCTGCACCTTCTGGCCTGCTCCACATGATAGGCATGGCCGTTATGAAAGGGGTTGTATTCGGTAATTAAACCGACAGCGCGCATATACAACTACACGATCACCGGCAGACGCCGGGTTATTTTGCACTCTTTGGGGCTGGTCTTGGTTTGATACGCCAGAGGCTCAACTCCAGCGTGCAGCACCTCACGTAAGATGCAGGCGTAATCGGGATCGATATCTGCCGCGGGGGCAAACACCTGCGCCTCGGCGCGCTGAATGAGAAACAGAATGATACCACGCTCACCACGCTCACAGGCTTGGCGCAATGCGTGTAAATGGCGTTGCCCCCGCTGGGTAACGGCGTCAGGAAAACAGGCGCAGGCGGGGGTGCCCATATAGGTCACATTCTTGACCTCTATCCAAACCGTATCTGAGCCATGCTCAAGACGAAAATCTATGCGACTCTCACCCAAACGTTGCTCAGACAGTATCTGATAGGTATCAAAGCCTTTAATGCTGCCTAGTGTCAGCGCTTCTGCCACTATTTTATTACTGCGCTGGGTGTTGATATCAACCCAAGAGCCCCCCACCTCGATCAGTTCCAGAGTGTGGGGATATTTACGCGCAGAATTCTCGCTGCAGGAAAACATGACCCGCGCACCAGGTTCAGAGCACTGTTTCATGCTACCAGTATTGGGGGTGTGGGCAGTGATAACTTCTCCACCTTCAACCTCTATATCTGCCAGAAAACGCTTATAGCGCCGCCGAAGAATTCCACTTTGCATCTGCGGCAGAATCATACATCCTCGCGTGTATCAGAAGCTGTAGTCTCGCACAGCAAACGTTCTAACTTGGCACGTTTGCGCTCCACCGCAAGATCCACCTCTTGGGAACCAAACATCCAGCGCAGTTGTCCAAGCATCAATATGACATCTGCCATCTCATCAATCACTGCCTGACGTGAGGCTTTAGCGCGCCGATAATGGAGCAAAGCTACACTGAGTTCGGCACACTCTTCTATACTCTGATCGTACTGAGCCTGTTCACCCCAAGACGCCAAGGTACGACGATAGAGGTCAATGTATGAATCCGGCTGTGAAGCGGAATGTAATCCTGCGGTTGTTTCTGTCCCTACCCCAGCTTCTGTATCTATTTCAGCTCCCGCTCCCATGTCTCAGACATCTTTCCCGTATAAAAGGTTCCCACCACCCTGTTTCTGGACGCTCAAAACACTAGGCCATCATAATTCCGTCACGCGTTGTCTCCTTCACCTGATACATCATTTTGTCGGCAAGGCGAATGAGGTCATGCTTGTTATCCGCGTCTTCAGGCAGGGACGCGATTCCAAAACTTGCAGTAACCCGAATCTGCGCTCCACATTCTGTGTGCAACACATTACTGCGGATGCGCTCATGCAGATCTGAAACCAGTTCAAAGGCCCCTCGCTTATCTGTCTGCGGCAGGATCAAGACGAACTCGTCTCCACCATAACGCGCTGCGCAGTCAATATCACGAATCCGTCTTTTAATTAAATTACCGATTTCCGCCAGAACCCTGCTACCGGTAAGATGCCCATGCCGATCGTTTACCAGCTTGAAGTGATCCAAATCCATAAACACCAGTGCCATTGAAGTACCAAAACGCTGGGTTCGCCGAATTTCAATATCGAGCACTTCGTCAAAATATCTGGCATTGAATAAACCGGTAAGGTCATCGGTGATCACCAGCTCGCGTACACGGCTGAAATTTCGCGCGTTGGATATGCCGATGGCCACATAATCAGCTATGGTGCTGAGTAGCATAAGATCGTTTTCGTCAAATACAGGGTCTGTACGCCCATTCACCAGTTGCATTACCCCGAGCAGTTGCCCCTGAATCTGCACCGGAACACATACAATAGAACCGGCGTCAAAGCCTATCTGGGTTTCAGCGCTGGCACTGTAACGCTCATCCGCCACAGCATTGGCTATAAGAGCCGGACGTCGATGTTGCGCGACCCAGCCCGCGATCCCTTGTCCCATGTGCAAATACTTGCCTTTGAGTTGTGCCGTCAGGTCTGAAACGACTACGTCGTAAACAAAAGTATTGCTTTCTTTATCGTACAGCAACAAAAACCACGCCCTGGATTTAAACAAAAGGTTTGATTTCTCAATAATGATATTGGTGAGTTCCTCTATATCGAGGGTGGAGGTAAGGGTTTTGCCGATCTGCACCAAAGTTTCGAGTTCTTCATTGCGCCGGTGCAGCATTTCCAGCAAGCGGCCATCTTCTTTGTCATGTGTCATCCATTCCTCCGGAAGAACTCTGCCAGCGCGTGCAGCAGAAAAACATGGAGTACATGCTTTAGTCTATCGTAATCAACTTAAACATCTACATCCTGAATTTAATAGCAAAAATATGTTTTATTATAAAGATTCTTTGGCCCGGTTTCAATCAATCTATTGACACAGACCGTGTATGGAAGGTAAAACTCGTCAACCTTTCGCAATTAACAGGTTAACAAAAGGAGTTTAAGTATGCACCCTGCCACACACCGCCAACATCAGAAGCGCGCTACCAGGTTTAATTCTCCGCTAATTCTAGGCACCCTTGCACTGCAACTAATTCTGGTTTCACCATGTGTTGCAGAACAGACAAATTTGGGAACCATTGTTGTTACCGCCACACGCACCCCAGAACCCATCGAGGAAACGGGCCAGTCGGTCCAGGTTATATCACGTGCAGATATTGAAGCCAGCGCTGCCACAGACCTTTCCCAGATTCTGATGGAGGCAAGTGGCGTGGATGTCAGATCCAGAGGGATACCCGGGGCACAGGCAGATGTCAGCATCAGGGGTGGTAGTTTTGAACAAACCCTCATTCTCCTCAATGGCATAAGCTTGAGCAATCCCCAGACCGGACACCATAATATGGATATACCGGTACACGTAAGCGATATAGAGAGAATAGAGATAATAAAAGGCCCAAGCGCCCGCATGTACGGAGCCAACGCCATGTCCGGCGTAATAAATATCATCACCCGCACTACGGCTGAGCCAGAAATGCAAATCGAATTGGATGGTGGCAGCCATAACTACACCCATGCCAATCTTTCCGGCACCTTCAATACTAGGGAGTGGAAGCACCGGGTCAGCGCTGGGCACAGATATTCCTCCGGTTTTGATGCCGACGAGCCCACCGGACTCAACATCAAAAGTCTAAGTACCACGAGCCGAGGCAGCATCGGCAATAGCGACCTTGAGATAGGTGTTGGCTACTTGGATAAAAATTTTGGCGCCAGCCGCTTTTATTTTGACGCTCCAGAACAGAAAGAGCATACCAAAACCCTGCTGGGCTACAGCGCAATCGATATATACACCAGCAACCTGCACTGGCGCCCCCATGTAAGTTATCAACGCCACGAAGATATCTACACTTTTGCCAGTTCTGGGCAATGGGATACCAATAGCAGCACTACGGATAAGATTGTCACTGCCCTTACAATGGATGCAGAAACAGCTTATGGACTTACCAGCATCGGGACCAGCCTTGAATGGGAGAGGATTGTCAGTAACAGTTTGGGTGATCACAATCGCGGGCAACAAAGCGTGTTTATCAATCAGCGTCTGCCGTTGGGTGACAGAACAACCTTGGGAGGCGGCCTTTCAGCAGTGCACTATTCTGACTGGGGTTGGGAATACTGGCCCGGCGCGGATCTAAACCTGAAGGTTTCTAAACATCTCAACTGGTTTATTTCTGCAGCAAAATCATTTCGCATCCCCACCTATACCGAGATGTACTACAACACCCCGATGAACATCGGCAGCCCGAACTTAAAAGCGGAAGAAGCCTGGACTTGGGAAACAGGGCTGCGCTACGTGCGCCAAGATCTTGAGGTAGACTTCGCTCTGTTTCGGCGCGACAGTGACAACCTCATTGAGTGGGTACGCAGCGACTCCGACCATCCCTGGGAGGTCCACAACATCGCCAGTAGCACCACCACCGGCGTAGAAACTGGAATTCGCATCAAGCAGCCTCTAGCACAGATTCCGCTGCTGCAACAATTTTCCTGCTCTTATACATATATCGATACAGAGCAGGACGCTAAAGGACTTGAGACAAAGTATGTCCTGAACAATCTACGTCACCAGTTGCACACATACATAGATTTAGGCTGGCGCAACAACATACGGCAGCGTATTGCGTTACGCTATGAGCAGCGCCTGCACGGAGACTCCAGTACGGTGGTGGACACGAGCCTGAGATGGGAGATCAGCGGGTCACTGACCCTTAAGGCTTCAGTCACCAACCTGTTTGATACCGATTATATAGAAGCTGGCTTCGCTCCGGCACCAGGGCGCTGGATCCAAGGAGGGATATCCTGGCGCATCTGAAATACGCTCTACTTTTAAATTCTTCGCCTAGGGTTGATGACAGACCCCCAACTAAAACAGGCGCCAACACACCTGGTGGTGTTGGCGCCTGCAGATCTAACCCTCAAAGTGATGCAGCTATTTCTGCAATACTTTTATAACTGCGGAGTAATCTTCCTCCCCTAAACCCTGCTCCATCGCTTCCTTATACACGTCGATCACCGCATCTAGCCCTGGCAGGTGGGTGCGTACAATTCCAGCAGCTTGTTTTGCATCACACAGCCCTTCATACACGTACTTCAACGCTAGGTTGCGTTGGAAGTTACCTCGGGCCACGGAGCGCCCTTTTTTGTGCAACATGGGCGAAACAACGCCACCGGCATCTAGCACTTCCATAATCTGGTCGTTATTAAATCCGAGACGCTGTCCCAGAACCAAACTCTCCGCCAGCGCCTCCATGAGATTCGACTGCATGAGGGTTACCACAAACCGCATCCTAGTGCCGTCACCGATTTCCCCTACATGCATAATGTTGAGGGCTACGTGGGACAGAACCTCACGACAGCGACTCACTACCCCTTTATCTCCACCCACAAGGACTGTCAACAATCCGTGTGCGGCATGTTCGCGGGTACCCCACACGGGGGCATCGAGAAAATCAATGCCGCGTGCTTTGGCTTCTCGCGCTACATCCTGAGTCATTTCCAGACAATGCGTGCCCATGGCACACAAAATGGTTCCTGGCTTACATCCGCTAAGAAAGCCACCTTCGCTTGAAAGCGTCTGTTTCAATTCATCTTCATACGGCAGAACCGTAATTACGATGTCCTTATCTTCGGCCGCCTCCAGAGGTGATTCCGCTCCCCTGGCGCCCTGTTCCGTAAGTTTTTCTACCGCCTCTTTTTTGTTGTCGAACACGGTCAGATCATAGTCACCCTTAAGCAGGTTTTGCGCCATTGACTTGCCAACCGTACCGAGACCGATGAATCCGATTTTCTTGATCATAGCTTTTCTCCTCGTCTGCGTTACTCAGCAGGCGACCAGCGTTTCAGATCCCTTTATCCGTGGCTGCTTCGCCCATATGTGTTACTTTTTGCCATCCTTCGAATTGGCCGGATTTACACATGATTTTCAACAGACATTGATTATTAAACGAGCACGCCCCATATGGCAATACTCAATGTGCCTCGGCCCAGTTTTTTCCCCACCCGAGGCTGACATCCAGGGGCACCTTCAACTGCATAACATTTTCCATGCAGTGGCGCACCAGTGTTTCAACTTCCGCGCACTCAGCGCGTGGCACATCAAATACCAGTTCGTCGTGAACCTGCAGCAGCATGCGGGTTTTTAGTCCGCGTTCTCGCAGGGTTTCCCATATCCGCACCATTGCCACTTTGATGATATCAGCCGCCGAGCCCTGTACCGCATAGTTAACCGCGTTGCGCTCGGCATTGCTGCGCACTTGGCCGTTGCGACTGTTGATTTCCGGTACTGCACAGTGCCGCCCCAGCAGGGTTTTAACATACAGATCTTGGCGCGCACTGTTTTTCTGGCGTTCAAAAAACTCCAGCACCTGCGGATAGCGCGCAAAATAGCTGGTAATGTACTCTTTGGCCTCAGCAGTAGATATTTTGAGTTCGCGGCTCAGGCTGTACGCCCCCATACCATACAACAATCCGAAGTTGATGGTTTTGGCATAGCGCCGCATATCCTCAGTAACCATCTCGCTAAACACGTTGAAAACCTGCTGCGCCGTGCGCAGATGGATATCCTCGTGGGCATTAAAGCCCTGAATCATATTGGCATCGTCGGCCATATGCGCTACCAGGCGCAGCTCAATCTGCGAATAGTCGGCCGCCAATAGCATATTCCCCTGCGTGGGGATAAATGCTTCGCGGATGCGCGGACCGTAGCTGCCCCGAATCGGGATATTTTGCAGATTAGGGTTGCTCGACGACAAACGCCCGGTGGCGGTCACCGCTTGATTGAACGATGTATGAATCCTCCCTGTTTCTGGATGAACCAGACGCGGCAAGGCGTCGGTGTAGGTGCTCTTGAGCTTGGCGAGGGAGCGATATTCGAGAATGCGCGCCACAATTTCATGTTCCGCAGCCAACGGTGTCAGTACATCTACCGCAGTGGACCAGCCGGTCTTGGTTTTTTTGCCGTGAGGCAACCCAAGGTTATCGAACAGCACTTCGCCCAACTGCTTAGGTGAATTTAGGTTGAATTCCGAGTCAGCCGCAGCGTAAATCAGGGTTTCAAGTGCCGCTATCTGTGTGCCGAAATCACTACTAAGGGCCTGCAGATGCTCACTGTCGAGACTGATCCCATCCCACTCCATATCGGTGAGAACACCAAGCAGAGGCAACTCCACGTCGCTGAGCAGTGCACTCACTTCAGCGTCAAATCTCCCTTTAAAGAGCTCATACAGGCGCAGAGTGTAATCTGAATCCTCCACCGCATATGTAGTCGCCTGTGCCAGCGGTACCTGGGCAAAGGATATTTGTTTCTTGCCGCTACCGGCAACCTCAGAAAACTCAAGCATGCGATGGCTCAGGTGCTCCAGTGCCATGGCGCTGAGTCCGTGGGAGCGGGAAGCCGGAAACAGCAGATAGGATTGCAGCATGGTATCCGCCACGATACCGCGCAATTCAACCCCAGCACGGCGCAGAACCAAAGCATCGTATTTTATATTCTGCCCCACTTTAGGCCGGTGCCGTGCTTCAAGAACCGGGCGTAATGTCTCCAATACAACATCCCGTTCCAGTTGGGTTTCGGTATCATCCTCAAGGCAGTGGCCCACCGGGACATACCAACCCTGAGCGGCTTTGACACTGAAGGAGAGCCCGACAAGGTCGGCGCTCATGGCCTCAACTGAGGTGGTCTCAGTATCAATGCTGAAATACTCTGCGACTTCAAGAGTCCTGACCAGCTCCTTCAACGCAGCGACGGTGGTTACACAGGTGTAGTCACAATCCTGCTGCGGTTTTGGCTCATGCTCTGCAAACTCATCATACAGTTGCTGGAATTCAAGCTCGCGAAAAATTCGTGCCAGTTCTTTTCGATCCGGCTCCGGAATGGTGCAATCCAAATCTGCAAGATCGAGCTCAAGGTCATCTGTAAGAGTGACGAGTTGACGTGACAGTCTGGCCTGTTCGGCATATTCCTTCAGATTTTCCCGCCGCTTTGGCCCGGACACCGCATCAATATTCTGCAGTAAATTTTCGAGGCTGCCAAAGCGGGTGATAAGCTCACGTGCGGTCTTTTCCCCTATACCTGGCACACCGGGCACGTTATCAGAGCTATCCCCTGCCAAAGACTGCACCTCAACCACCAGTTCCGGCCCTCCCCCAAAACGTTCCGCAACCGCAGCCAGATCAAACACCTTGTCTTTCATGGTATCGAGCATAATCACTTTCTCACTTACCAGCTGGAGCAGGTCTTTATCCCCGCTGACAATGGTAACCGGCAGATCTTTCGCGCGGTAATGCCGGACAATGGTGGCAATAATATCGTCAGCTTCGTACCCGGGCGTCTCTAGAGAGGCAAATCCGAATCCGGCTACGACCTGTTTTATCAACGGGATCTGCTCTACCAAATCATCAGGCATTTTCGCACGATTGGCTTTGTATTCCGGATAGAGTTCATGCCGGAAGTTAGGCCCTTTAGCGTCATACACCACAATAAACTCATCGGGGTTACACTCGCGCACCACCTTCAACAGCATTTTAGTAAAACCAAACACCGCGTTGCACGCCTGTCCGCGCGAAGTGGAGAGATGGCGAATGGCAAAATAGGCACGATAAATATAGGAAGATGCGTCGACTATATACAGATGTGGGTGGTTTTGCGCCAAGGTTAAATCCCTTTTTAAAGCAGGTAAGAAAGCCAGAAACTCAATTACAGCAGGCCGAATTTTTTCATGCGATAGCGGAAAGCATCGATTCCAAGAGATAATTTGCGGGCCGCGCGTGACTGATTGTGGCCACACGATTCCAGAGCCTGCTCAATCAACTGTTTTTCCACCACTTCGATATCAACCCCCTCTGAAGGAAGGACAAAGTCATACCTGCTGCTTCCGCCACAGCTGAATTGAGCCTCTGCACTGCGGGGTATGGTGCTGAGATTGAGATATTCAGCATCTTCCAGAATCACCTCGCGTTCTATCATATTACGTAACTCCCGAATATTGCCCGGCCAGGCATAGGTCTGCAGGTAGCGTTGTGCCTCGGGGGTGAATCCTTTGATATGTTTGCCAAATTCCTGATTGAAGCGCTCGATAAAAAAGCGCGCCAAGGGCAAGATGTCCTCACGCCGTTCCCGCAGAGGTGGTAGATAAATTGGTATGACCTGAACGCGATAGTAGAGATCCTTGCGGAAGGAACCATCTTCTATCCCTTGGAGCAGCTCTTTATTGGTGGCAGCAATAATACGTACATCGACACACACTTCCTTGCTCCCACCCAGACGCCGGAATGAACGCTCTTCCAGGACGCGTAACAGTTTTGCCTGCATCCCAGGAGGCATATCCCCGATCTCGTCGAGAAAGACCGTCCCACCGTGGGCCATTTCAAACAACCCTTTCTTCTGGGTTTTGGCATCGGTAAATGCACCCTTCTCGTGCCCCATCAGCTCACTTTCAAGCAGAGTTTCTGGCACGGCGGCACAATTTATCGCCATAAAGGGCTTATCCGCCCGGGTACTGCCGTCATGAAGCGCTCTGGCTATCAGCTCTTTTCCGGTTCCGCTTTCACCCTGCACCAATACTGTGCCGGCATCACTACGGGCAACTTTTTTCACTACCTCCATAACCTGAGCCATTTGCCAACTGACGGCTATAATCTCTCCCATTCCCAGGTTACGCTTGTTTTCGCGCCGCAGATGCTCTACTTCCTGCTTGAGTGCCCTGTTTTCCAGCGCTTTGTCGATTACGACAAAAAGTTCATCCATATTGAACGGCTTGTGGATATAGTCGTAGGCACCGTATTGCATTGCCTTGACGGCCGTCTCCAGAACTCCAAGCGCCGTTATCATAATGACAACTGTGGCAGGGTCATTCTTCTTGATCTCCTGCAAGGTTTCAAGTCCGTCAATGCCAGGCATGCTGATATCGAGCAGAACCAGATCGGGAGTATCTTGCGCAATTATCTCCAAAGCCTGCTCGCCCGATTCTGCGGTCTGCACCACGAATCCATGCTTAAGTAGATTTTTCTCCAACGACCAGCGGATAAGCTGCTCGTCGTCAACTACTAGAATCTGTTGGTTTTGTTTCATTCCAGCCCTTGGATTTCAGATTTTGTCGCGGTCAGTTCAGAGGTTACAGCAGCAGGGAACAGCAAGGTAAATGTTGTTCCAGACGAATCGCTGTGAACACTTAAGCGACCATTATTTTGTTTTACCAGTTGTTTGCAGATAGGCAGTCCAAGGCCGGTACCCCGGCTTTTGGTAGTAAAAAATGGAGTAAAAATTTTCTCGCGCACGGACTCGGATATACCGGGTCCATCGTCAGCAATCTGTATCTGCACATACTCACGCTCCCCCTCATGGACCAGCGTGGTAGACATTAACACACGTCCCTTTGCAGGCGTCGCCTGCAGCGCATTGATGAGGATATTAAGCAACACCTGTTGGAGTTGCTTGCAGTCGGCCCAAATTAAAGGAATACCATGCCCGAGTTGGTTGCGTAGTTCAACTTTTTTAGCCTCTGGATGCTGCCCCACAAAAAACAGGGTTTCACCGATCACGTCATTTACATTGAGACAGTCAAACTGGGGAGTGCCAGGGCGCCCGAACTTGAGCAGATCGGTAGCGGTTTTATTCAGGCGTTCAATCTGGGCCATTATATCATTTACCACCTGAAGGCGCTCATCTTCAGGGGAAAAATCCTCCGCGATCAGAGGCAGTGCCCCCTTTATACCGGCCAGCGGATTTTTGATTTCGTGTGCCACTCCGGTGGCCATCTCACCAATAGCCGCCAAGCGGTCAGCCTGCTCCATCTGCTGGAAGTGATACTGTTCCAGTTCCAACTGCGCAGCTTCAAGTTTGTCCAGCATGGAGTTGAAACTGTGCATCAGGTACGAGATTTCATCATTATACCTGGGCACCATACGGACATTTTTCTCTCCTGCTTCAACCCGAGCCATGAGGTTGGTGAGAACCTTGATGGGTTTGCGTACATAGCGTACCAGGATGCACGCAACTCCAACAGAGAGTAGCAGGGTGATAAAAATCATGGATATACTGAAGCAGCGGGACGAGCGGCTCAGTAATTCGTTGGTACCAGCAATTGAATAATTTAGATTGAGCACTCCCAATACGTCTGACTCAGAGCTGTGGCACTGGTGGCATATGGGTTTATTCTGAATGGGGCGCAGAATGCTCAGCACATCCTCGCCATCGTAGTCGAGCATTACGGCGTCATCCCCGCGGAGATATGCTTCCAATTCGCGCGTTAACATGGGTTGGCCCAGTTCTGCTGCGAATGAAGAGTTGGCGATGATGCCGCTGACAGGGTTGAAAATCCGCACGGTGCGCAAGCTCGGTCCACTAGCTATCAGTTCCAGCGTATGCTGAAGCGTTTCCGGGTCTCCCTGACATTTGGAATTAAAGATGGAATTCACCACGGTTACCATGAGCGTTTCGGCACCATCACGGGTCAACTTGAGCATATTGCTACGATCACGCTGATAGTGAAACATGGCGAAGACCCCTATCCCGAAGGTGAGCAAAACCACGTTCATAACAATGATGCGGATGATGAGGCTGTTTTTGCGCATTTCAACCCGTATCTGAAATTTTACAGTACTGTTTGCCGCATAGGAAGGTGAGCGGTATCGAAAGCTTTAGCTTAAACACATTACATACAGATCAACGCCCTGCGTCCAGGTAGGTGCGCACCATATTGTCCAGCTTATCGGTGCACCGATCAGGCTCCGCTTGCGCAACAACAGACTCTTCTTGCGCAACAAGCTCCTCTTCGCGGGCAGGCATGGAGACAACCTCTGCTTGCGTTAGCTCTGTGTGTCCAGTTTCTCCAGCGTCCAGTTGATCGATCCGCGCGTCAAATGCTCCATCCTTAAGTTTCTGCAGCATCGTGCGATGCTGGTCTTTCATCATAAGCTCAACCTGGGCGACAAGATCAGGTGCACTGGATATGTCATGGTAATCTTCAACTTCGCGCGCAATGATAGAGCCGCCACGATACAGCAGGGTTGTCACATGTGCTCGCGCCACCCCACTGTCTTCTGTCTGGACGTGATACATGTGTCCTCTGTATTTGAAGTTATGGTTAAATCCACCTACCATTTTCGTACTCCTTCAAAATTGCGGGGAACCATAAGAGAGTGCAAGGACGCTGCTCCCTAGTCACTGTGCCATAAATTTTTTGATCTTTTCCACCGCTTCCATGGCATCATCGGCATAGATATCCGCGCCGATCTGGTCAGCGTAGTCCTGGGTTACTACGGCGCCACCAACCATGGTGAACACCTTGACCCCAGCGACGCGTAAAGCATCAATGGTCACCTGCATTTGCTGCAAAGTGGTGGTCATCAATGCTGAAAGTCCTACGGCATCGACCTCGTGAGCCACAGCCTGCTCAACAATACGCGTGGAAGAGACATTCTTGCCTAAGTCAATCACCTCAAAACCATAGTTCTCCAATAGGGTGCAGACAATATTCTTGCCAATGTCGTGAATATCCCCTTCGACCGTAGCCATCAGAATTTTGCCGTTGCTCTGCATCGGAGCGCCGCCCATCTCCTGCTTCAAGCGTTTGAACGCAGTCTGCATGGTCTCCGCACTCAAAAGCACCTGTGGCAGAAAAATCTTGTTCGCACCAAAGCGCCGTCCTACCTCTTCGAGCCCGGGCAGAAGCCCTTTATTACTGACCTCCAGCAAAGCATGCCCCTGCTCGAGCGCTTGCTCAACCAGGGCAACAATCTCATCCTTCTCGCCGCGGATAATTCCCATGGTCAAGCGCGCCATAATGTCTTCAGCACTCTGCTGCGCAGCATCAGAGGTCACCGGAGTAATATCTTCAGCAGAATTATCTGCGTAAGCCCGCACATAGGCTTCAGCGCGCTGATCGTGCCCCAGCAGCACCATTGCGCTACGGTAAGCGTCCTGCATACGTTCATCACTGGGGTTGATTATCGCCGCACTGAGGCCGTTGTTGAGCGCCATGGCAAAAAATGTGGATGAAATCAAAGGTCTGCGCGGGAGTCCGAAGGAAATATTACTGACTCCAAGAACTGTAGTCAGACCATCTTCATGGGTCAAGGTATGGATCGCTTCCAAGGTCTGCGCCGCTTGATCCTGCTCAGCGGAAACCGTCAGGGCCAGACAATCCACCATCACATCACTGCGCGCGATGCCGTACTCTTGCGCGCGCGCGACAATCTTCCTGGCAATGGAGATACGACCACTCGCAGTTGTGGGGATGCCCTGTTCATCAAGGCACAAGGCGATAACCGCAGCACCATATTTGCGCGCCAGCGGCAGAATGGCCTCCATGCTCTTCTCTTCACCATTGACTGAATTGATAAGCACCTTACCATCTGCAGCCTTCAGCCCCCGCTCCAACGCCGCAGGATCGGAGGAATCAAGAACCAGCGGCAGGGTAGACACAGAATTTATCCCCAGCACCGCGCGCTCCAGAGCCGCAGCTTCATCTACCCCTGGAGCACCGCAATTGACATCGAGCAGATGCGCTCCAGCAGCTTCTTGGGCCTGAGCCTCGCGGCGAATATACGCGGTTTTGCCTTCACGCAGTTCGGCACTATAACCTTTTTTCCCTGTCGGGTTGATCCGCTCACCTATAATAGCACAGCGGATTTCAGGACTGAAGCTACACACCTCGGTGCGGCTGGACACAAACCCTCGGCGACGCACGGGTGCTTCCCAGCCCTGTTTGAACTGATTGAGGGCTTCACGCATTACCCGAATATGCTCCGGGGTTGTGCCGCAACACCCACCGATAATTCGCACCCCGAGCTCAAGCAGGCGCTCATGATATTGGACCATCTCTTTTGGAGTAGCAGGAAATAGGGTCTCACCATCCTTAAGAACCGGCAATCCAGCATTGGCTTGAACAATCAGCGGACGGCTGGTACAGGTGCGCATTTTGCGCAACACCTCATACATGCCATCTATTCCCAGGCCGCAGTTGCTCCCGACCACGTCTACCTGCAGTCCATCCAGGGTTACCGCAGCGGCTTCAGGCGAAGTCCCCAGCACGGTGCGCCCGCCGTCGTCAAAGGTCATCATAGCGATTACCGGCAGAGTAGAGTAGGTGTGGCACGCTATGATTGCGGCTTTAAGCTCACGAATATCCAGAAAAGTTTCGCAGCTGATGGCGTCCGCCCC